>JBGSZR010000040.1:0-26878 GCA_041750275.1 Gemmataceae bacterium | reverse complement strand
GCTGCGGAGCAGGCACGGCCTGTGGCGGCTTGGCTGGCTTGGCCGGTTCGACAAGCGTAAACTTCTGGCCCGTTTGCGAATCGAGCCCTTCCAGTTCCACTGTGCCGTTCGGCATCAGCGTTCGCTTCACCACGAATACCTTGCGATCGGGCTGCCCCGGCGAGCGCAACGTGATAACCTCACCGGGACGCGAGGCATCACGCACGGGCGCAGTCGCATACCCACCCTGTGGTTGGTACGGCTGCCCCGCCGAACGTGTCGGCACCTGCGCATAGACAGCAGACCCGGCGACGGCTCCACCGGCCAGCACGCCCCACACCCATCGTTTCCACATCCATTGTGCCATGGTTCGCCTCCGTGCCGAACTCCCGCGGTCTTCCATGACCACCAGGACTTCCGTGTCTATGCGGTTTATCGTCCATTCGGATTGATCGTATTGAGCCGGGGGAATGGGAAATAACGGATGAGCCGTGGAAGCTGGGCAAGATATGAGGCAATGTGGGTGGATCCGAATTCTCGGGGGAGATTGACTTCCTCCGCGTAAACGTGGTCCGACAGTGCGGAGTTCGGAGTCAAATACCCTGAGAACGACTGCAATTTTACGCGTGCCCGGCATCGTGATGTGATCACGGCGAACGGACATGAACCGCAAGGTGCGACTGCGGCTCATGCATCATTCTGGCAATCAACCGGCACCAATGCCGAAATGTTGCTTGAGAGCGGCGCGGAGTTTCGCCTCCGTGGTCGGCGGTAAGCCGCACTTGGGAAGCTTCTTCACCACCTTCACGGTGTGTGTGTACGACTCGACATAGTAGCCGCAGTCCTTGCACTGCTTGATGTGCAACTCGAATGACTCTTGCTTCTGGCCATCGAGTTCGCCGTCGTGGTGATCGCCGATCAGTTCACGCAGTTCATCGCAGGTCAGGTTCACGTTGATGTTCATGTGGCGATCCCCCCTTCGAAGTGCGGTGCGAGCGCATCACGCATTCGCAGCCGTGCCCGGTGCAGGCGGCTCTTCACTGCCGGAACGGTCATCTTGAGCATCTCCGCGATATCGGCGTTGGGCAACCCCTCGACATCCGCCAGGACATAGACATCTCGAAACGGGTGCGGCAACTCGGCGATGGCCTTCTCGATCGTCTCGGCCTGCTCGGCCGCAAGCACAGCCTCATCGGGTGAGGTGTTCCAGCGTTTCACCGGGCCGCCGGGTGCCGACAACTCCAGCACTTCAGGATCCGCCTCGGCCGTCTCGTGCTTCTGCCGATTCGCCCGTTTCTGGCGATGCGCAAGTGCGGCGTTCACGGTCACGCGGTGGAGCCACGTCGAGAGTTGGGAATCGCCACGAAACGTATCCAGCTTGCGAATCACCTGCAGGAGCACATCCTGCGTGACATCCTCGGCGTCCGCGTCATTCCCGAGCATGCGGCGGGCGATGTGAAAAATCCGCGGAGCATATTCCGTGAAGACGAACTCCGGCGTGGGTGGTGGCAGGTCGGAAATCGCCGATGGCGTGCCAGGCGAATTCTCGGGCGGTTCAGGCATGCGGTGTCCTCAGTGCGAACCTGGATGACACCGTTTACTCTAGCCGATTTGCTCCGTTGCGTCTGTGCCTCATCGTGGCCGATGCTTTACGGATGGGCTCTCCAAAGTGGGAGATTGGAACGCGGCCATCAAAGATTCCAGGCGCTGACGCATACGCAGACCGGACGCTTCGGGCGAAAGGATCTTCTGGATCTCGGCCTGCCCACGTGCGGCAACGAGGCGTGCTTCCTCGGGCTGCTCCACGACGCGACGCATCAACTCCGCGGCATGCTCCACGCACGGTTCCGCCCAGATGCACCCCTTGGGATATGGTGGTGTGTCGTCCGTGATGTGAGTCTTCGTGGAGCGAACCAGGTAGCTGTTCTCTGGCGTCATGAAGTCGAGGTTGCCAGAGTACCCCGTGGCCAGTGTCGGTTTGCCGAGCAGCATCGCTTCGGCCATGGTGAGCCCGAAGCCTTCCGAACGGTGCAGCGACGCATAGGCATCGGCCGCGTTCATCAGACCTAGCAACTCATCCCGGCTCAGGCTGCGATCAATCAGTGACACCCCGTTGTCACGCGCCAGCGAACGCAGTTCCGCCCACCAATCCGGGTAATACTTCTCCTGCGGGCTGACCTTGATGAGCAGTTCCACGGGCACGGATGGTTTGAAGGCTAGCCGGAAGGCTCGGATGAGCGCCAGCGGATTCTTTCGCGGCATCCGGCTATTCATGTCGAAGACGAAGAGAAACGTGAACTTCCTGGCACTCATGCCAAAGTGCGACTTGGGGCGAACCGTGAAGTCGGGCAATCGCACGGCGGGGAGCATCGAGTGCACAGGCTTGCCGAGCACGCGGAGTGCATCCGCTATGAAGCGAGTTGGGGCCCAGATCTCATGCACATCCTTGCCGCGGTCGAGCCAGGCGGCGGGGAGCTGTTCAAGTTCCCACCACCAGACGGCAATGCGGTAAGTCTCCGGTTTGGCATGCAATCCGGCGAGCCGATACGCTTCGGGCACCGGCATATCAAGACCGGAATTCAGAATCGTGATCGGATGGCGTTCGAGCCCGTCAAAGCCCGCCCGCCTTCGCCCATCGCGGTGGTGAGCCATGGGGACGTCGCGCAGTTCAGTGGCGATGCCGTTGACCGACAGCGAATCGACGAGCCCCAGTGCCGCCTGTTGCAAGCCGGAGGTGTAGCGGAACAGACCGATCACGTTCGCAGCCGGACGCGTTGCGGCTGCGCGAGCGGAATCCGTATTTGGAAGTTTCGCTCGGCGAAACCAACGGCCCGTGAGGCCGTATTGCCCGGCCAGCCATCTCTTGAATGGTTCCCAGCCAGCGGAGGTCAGTGCTTCCGGGAAGAGTTGCTGCCAGGTGGGTTGAACGAGATAGGTCGCCACCAGTCCGCGGTCAGTCGTGGCATCGAGTTCGAACAGGGATCGCAGCAAATCGGCGAGGGTGATGCCCATCTCTTCCTGGCCGCCCAGGACCAGGAACCAGCGCAGGAGTGCACCGCGCTGGGCGGGTGTCAGCCCCAGGGGAATTTCGCGTCGCACGTCGTCGCGCAATTCGAAGACCCGATCACCGCGTTCCGCATCGCCTTCGCGAAAGGCGAGATCGCGTGGAGAGTGTGTCAGCCGGGGTAGTGCGGCTTCGTGCAACAGGGCATCGATCGCACCACGATCGCGGAGATCGAAGAAGTGTCGCCTTGATTCGCCAGTGAGCAGAAAGCGCAGGCGGCGACGCACCTTCTGCCAGTTGGCGAGGAGTGGCCGTGACAGGGCGTTGAAACTCGAGAGCATGGCATCATTCCTAGGCAGCGCGGCGTTCGTCTCGTATCGCGGGCACGTACGGAGTGTTAGCTCGTGGCCCCTGGCGAGCGGCCGCGAGGCAGAGCGCCGCGTAACGATCCAGCATTTGTCGCTGGTTCAGATGCACATCGAACATGGCGCGCGATTCCGTGGCCAGGCTTCTCCGCAAGCTGTCATCGGCGAGCACGCGTCGCAGTTGCGTGGCCAGACCGGCGGCATCACCGGCCTCGAATCGCAAGGCGTTGCCATCCCAGACCACTTGCTCGTTCAGGCCGCAACACGCGGTCGAGACGATCGGCAAGCCAAAGGCCTCCGCCTCCAGCACAGCCCGGCTGAATGTCTCCATGTGCGACGTGCAGACGAAGAGATCCGCGGCCCGGTAATAGGCCCAGACGTTGTCTGTCTCGGGCACGAGGTGGATATAGTTCTCGAGTGCACGCCGGCGGACCAACTGGCGAACATATTCCGCATAGGGCAACCCCTCGCGAAGGCCGACGAGGTGCACGGCAAAGTCGGTGCGTTCGCGGGCGAGCAGCCCTGCCGCTTCCACGAGCGTGTGCTGGCCTTTGCGCTCGCACACCGTGCCGACCGCGATCAGGTGCTTCTTACCCCGTTCGAAACCCAGCTGGCTGGCCCGTTCGATGCGGGAATGCTGCGCGATATATTCGTCAAAAGGCTGCGGATCGAGGCCGTTATGAATGACGCGAACGTTGCCCCTGGTATTCAGGTGTGCGAACAGTGCAGCGGTGTCGTGCGAAGCCGGGACGACGCGGGCCGCGAGTGCGAACGCTCGTTCGATGCGCTGGCGCGCGAAGGGCGGAAAAAGCCTCTCCAGATGGACTCGCGAATAGCTCTCGTGAATGATCCAGACGGCGGGGATGCCGGCGCGTGCCGCGGCTTCCACAAGCGGGAAAGTGGTGAGTGTGTTGGCGATCACCAGTTCCGGCCGTTGCTCCACCAGTAGACGTGCCGCTGCCTTGAGTGCGAAGTCGTACTCGCGTGGTGTCCAGAGTCCATCCACGAATCGGCCGCTCACCGCGTTCGCGCCGATGATCACGGGGATGCCTGCAGCAGAATAGACATTCGCCCCGGCTCCACCGAGCGGTGAGAAGACCGTGGGCGCGATCGCACCGCGTTCGTGCAGACCTAGCACAATCTCGGAGAGGTAACGGGGGGCCCCTTCCGGGTTATTCAGATTGTGTGCGATCACCAGCGTTCGCACCGGTGGTGTGCTCGCTTCGGCGGGTAGTGACAGCGGGCTGTCACTCGCTTGCGACCACGCAGTGCGCTCGGAGCAATTCGGGTTGTGAAACGAATCCACGAGCCGACCGTGCTCGCGCTTGAGGGCCAGGAGTTCGGACGGGCGGGTGATGGTTTTCGGTGTGCGAGTGGCATCGAGCGTCACGAATTCCACGCCTCCGACCGTCACGCAGCGCAAGCCGCGCTCACGGAGGTTCAGGCCGAGGTTGATGCTCCAGAGTGTTGGCAGCTCGGCTCGCGATTCGAGTATGCCACACTCATCAATCATGGTGCGACGTGTCAGCATGCAGCGCGGGCTGACCGCGGCGGTGTTGCGTGTGACCTCGGCATAAAAGTAGTAACTGACCGGTTCGGGTTTGGTACCGGCAAAGGCGGACGCGATGCCGATGCCATCCTGCAAGCCGAGCACAGGGCCCGCGTCCACGATGGTGCCGTCCGGCTGACGGATCACGCCACCGACCGCACCGACTCCCGCGAGTTGCAGGTGTGCCACGAGCCGCGACAGCCAGCGCGAATCCCGCGGCACAAGCCCGGCCTCGAGAAACAGCACGAACTCGGTGGAACACTTCGACGCGTCGTCTGTCAATGTGACAGGGCGATATGCGGTGTTGGCTCGCAAGGCGTCCAGTGTTAACGCTCGTTCCAGGCCGTCACCGTGAACGACTAGGGCCACCGATGGACCTTCGTCCGGACCATCGAGTGCAAGCACAGGCAGGTTTAACTTCTGGGCGAATGGCGGCACAAACAGCGTGCCCGACACACCTCGGCGGGTCAGTGCTTCCTTCACGGCATTGCGGCCCGACTTGTGGACATACTCCTTCACGCCTGCGCTTGAAGCGGTGGATTCCGGCAATGAACGCCAGTGGTAAAGGATCTGCGGCACATGCTCGATGCGGTCGGTGAGTTCCGTGAGGCGGAGCAGCAGATCGTGATCCTGCGAACCTTCGAACCCGGGGCGAAATTGCCCGGCCTTCTCAAACAGGCTGCGGCGGATGGTGGTGAAGTGATTGATGTAGTTGTAGCTCAGGAGCAGTTCCGGCGACCAGTCCGGCTTGAACTGCGGATCATAGCGCTCACCGCCTTCGTTAATCTTGTCTTCGTCGCTGTAGAGCAGGTCTGCGTCGGGCCGAGACTGCAAGCGTTCGGCGATGGCGAAGAGGGCATGCGGGGCGAGCAGATCGTCGTTATCGAGCAGGCAAACGAACTCGCCCGTTGAAAGACTCGCGGCACTGTTCGTGGCCCGGCAAATGTGTCCGTTCTGTTCGCGTCGCACCAGCTTGATACGCGAATCCTTCGGCAAGCGTTGCAGATAATCCAGTAAGTCCGGCCTGGTGGAAGCATCGTCCGCGAGGCAGAGTTCCCAGTGGGGATAGGTCTGGGCCCGCACGGAGTCGATGGCCGCCTTCAGCCATCGCGGTTCGACGTTATAGACCGGCACCAGGATGCTGAAGGTGGGCGTGAAGAGAAATCGCTCCGCTGCATCAAGCATCGCCTGCCGCAATCGCGGTGTGAGAACCGTGTGGCCGACAAACGCTTCGTGCTGCGTGCAGGGTCCGAATCGCTCCACCACCAGTTTGCCACGCACCTTCCTGGCGATCGAAGTGAATCGCGCCAGCACGCGTGACGCACGGGCTCGCCAGCGCCAGAACGAAAACGCTTCGCCCGTGACCAGGGAACGCAGGGTTCGCCGTGCGAAGTTGCTCCGCCGTGTCGTTGGCGTTTCTGGTGCTTGCAAATCGAAGGAACGCAGCCGCAACCGCTGGCTTCCACCGATGAGGACGACTTCAAGCGTCCGGGCTTCGGGTTCGAACGGCAGCTGTGTGCCAAAGTTGAATCGGACACAACCCGGCGGCACATCCTCGGTCGAGGCAGGCACGAAGTTGCAACGCGTGGCCGTCATGCCGTCGTAGCAGATGGCCAGGTTGTGCAGAGGCACTTCATTCTGGATGGGTGCATCCCAGTACCCCGTCACGCGGAGCAAGCGCATTCCCGAGAGCGCCTCGGTGGCATGTTCCAGATGAACGCGAATCGCAGGGACGGCATCCATGCCGGTGAACCCGTGTGGAGTAATGTCAAACTATCCGCGAGCGAGTGTAACTCGCCGTGGAACCGAGCCTCAATGCCAAGTGTGCGGGGTGAAAGTGTGTGGGTTGCTGAGATGGCGATTAGACGTGTGAGACAAAAAAACCGGCCTGCTGACGACCTCTCCCTTCGTCAGCAAACCGGTTTAGGCTCTCGCCGGGACAAATAAAAGCACAGCGTGTGCCAAAGGTGATTCCAAACAGGCGTTCAGAATCATTAACTGTTATTCAACAATGGCTTACGGTAACAATTTTGCGATTCTCCCCCACAGCCCATGGTGGGCACATGCACACACATGAGGCATACTGTGCCATTTATTGATGCACATCTGTCGGTGACGATCCGGCGTTGCGGTCCTGCACGGGCACGTGTTGTCGGCGTAGACCGGAAAGCCGGGGCGGTGACGGTTTTGGGCCTTGCATCTGTGCCCGCAATTGCTGCCAGTCCACGAAGACTTTGCCACCCGTCGACTCGTATTGTTTCTGGAACTGCAACAGCATCTGCATGGCGGCATGGTCCACAAACTGGATTCGATCGAGGTGAATGTGGACCGTGTGCTTCTGCGGCAACGCTTCCAGCGCTTCGGCCAGCACGGGCAGACGCAAAAACGTGGCTGCACCTTCGAGCACGACATAGATCAGGCCCTGCTCCGGATCATCGCGCCGAATCACATTCAAGTGCGAGAAGATCAGCAACAACTTCAGCGAGGAGAGCACGATACCGAGCACCACGCCCGCGAGCAGATCGGCCCCAACGATGGTGGCGGCCGTTGCCACGAAGATGAGTGCCTCGGAGCGACTGTCTTTCCACAGTTTGAGGAGACCGGGTAGATTCAGCAACTTCCAGCCGGTGTACACCAGCACGGCAGCCAGAGCGGACGCCGGAATGCGCGACAGTAGTGCGGGCAACAGGGCCACGAAGAGCAGCAGCCAGACGCCGTGCAGAATCGCCGAGAGCCGCGTTTTGGCCCCGGCATCCACGTTGGCACTGGAGCGAACAACTACTCCCGTCATGGGCAGCGCTCCGAGACCACCGCAGACCATGTTGCCGACGCCCTGGGCTATGAGTTCACGGTCGTAGTTGGTGCGGGGGCCTGTCTGCATACTGTCCACGGCCGTGGCGCACAGGAGCGTCTCGGCACTGGCGATAATGGCAAATGTGATGGCCGCCTTCAGGACGAGACCGCTGCCGAGAATGCTCCAGCCGGGCCAGTGCGTGGGCAAGGGTGTGAGGCCTTCGAACAGATTCGCCGAGATGCGGACTCGCTCGACGCCGAGGCTCCCATCGGCCTCCGCAGACGCTCCCGCAAGCCCGAGCAGGTTGAAAAGCGGGTAGCAGAATTCGTTCAACACCACTCCCACGAGGATCGCCACCACCGCTGCCGGGATGAACTTGAGCGAATGGACCCGCAACTTGAGCAACTTCCAGAAGGCAAGGATCAGTATGCTCGTGATGCCAATGATGGCTGCTTCACGATGATTTGCCGCCGTCTCCGGCTGGGGCCCGAGTGCTTTCCAGATCGCTTGCGGAATGGTCAGGATCCCCTCGACGATTCCCTTGGGTGGCACATCATCGATCATCTCGTGGAACTGCTTGGCGATGATCGTGACACCAATACCGGCGAGCATCCCCTCAACCACCGCTGGCGACACCGCGCGGAACCACTGCCCCACACGCAAGGCTCCCGCCAGGATTTGAATCAGGCCCGCCAGCAGGATCGCCACACCCAACATGGTCACTGAGGCTATCAAGGCATCCGCTTCGGAGAGATTGGCTGCGTATGGCGAGGCCTTCGCGTCTTCGAGGAAATCGATCACAAGCACGATCAGCCCGGCCGCCGGGCCGGAGACTTGCAGCGGGCTCCCGGCCAGGAAGCCGACGAGCAACCCACCCACAATCCCCGTGACTACCCCCGCTTCCGGCGGCAGTCCACACGCCTGGGCAATGCCGATGCACAGCGGCAAGGCCACCATGAACACCACAAGCGACGCCAGGAAATCCGCCAGCAGCGTGCTGCTACTCTTGGGAGATGTCGGGTTATTGGAACTCATCCTGCATTGCCTCAGTGAGTGTTGTGATCTCAGGGGTAAAACAAGACGACATCCTGCGAGGTGATCATTCCGCAAGACGCCAGTTCAAAGCTACCCACCAGAGGAAAATCAGAAGACCTGAACTTTCTCTCGAGGCTGCCATCTGGCAGGTCCAATTATAACGATTCGAACCCATGTGGAGCACTCATGGTTCTTTTCGCGCAAGTGTGCATTCGACGAGCACACCGTTTCGAGCACGGACAGCAACTTCGCGCGGCTGCTCGTCACGGTCGCTAACTTGGCCGAATTGCCTGCAAAACATCACTGAACCCACGTTCGAGTTCGTTTCAGCGGCAACACCTCCCACGATCTCACTCCGGAGCCCCCGGTGCCGAGAGCAGCAACAGCAGTTCGATCCACGTCCCCGCGAATGCCGCGACTTGCGGGACCACTGAGTGAAGAAGTCGACGTGATCTGAGAATGAAAAAGGGCGGTTGGTCAGAAACTGGTTGACGAGTTCTTGCACCAACCGTGGCAGTGACGAACTGCGTCACGGGTCAACCGCCTGCTATGATCGAAGGCGATTGCACTCGCGTCTGGTGCGCCGTTCAGTCTCTTACTTCTGGTAGATCGGCAGATAGTGTGAGGGTACGGAGAGGATGAGCACGGCGATGGCGGTCTGGTAGACGGGGCCATAAGCGGCCTCGCGGCGTGCGTCGTACCATTCTCCGCTGGCACGCTGGCGGGAAAGAAGTGTTGTTTTCATGCGATCGTAGTAATCTTCCCACTTCTTGCCGCCGACCTGGTGCAGGGCGTGGCAGGCATAGTAATGGCCGTACCAGTAGTGCTGGTGGTCGTCGGCAACGCGCTCCAGATACTCGACGCCACCCTTGATCTCCTCCGCGTCGTACTTTCCACAAAGTTGCAGCACGCAGACACCGGCGGCAGAGCGAGCGTAGCCGGGCCCGCTGGAATAGGGCTGGTAGCGGTAGCCACCGGAACGGTCGTCGCGGCAACGGCGGATGTATTTGAGTGCATCCTCGAGCGTCTTGTCGGGAACTTGCAGTCCACCGTCCTTGGAACCGCGAAGCGCCATCACCTGCATAATGGTGACCGAGATATCAGCACCGGCGTCCGGGCTGGGATCGTAGCGCCAGCCGCCTTCGCGGCTCTGGGTGCGGATGATCAGGTCAGTCGCTTTCTTGAGCACTTCACGCACATCTTTATCGCCGGTCATGCCGTAGACCTGCGAAAGCGCGAGTGTGGCCATGCCATGGCAGTACATGTTGCCGCCGCGATCGCCGACGAGGTAGCCATCGTCCTTGCGGTTGGGGTTATCCCGCACGCAGGCAAGCAAGTAGCGAACGGCCTTGTGAACGGTTTCGCCGTAGATGCCCTGATTGGGGACATGGCCGTTGGCCATGAAGGCGAGCAGTGCGAAGGAGGTGATGGCCGTGTTGCCCCACGATCCGTCGCGTTGTTGTTGGTCCTTGAGCCAGGCGAGCGCTTTTTCGACGGCTTTCTTGGTGTCGTCGTCCATCTTGACGTTGTCAACGTCCTTCGGAGCCGGCTCTTCACGAGGGGCGGCCACGTTCGTGGAGGGGAACGCGAATAAGGCGATGACGGTGATGGCAAGAAGTGCACGCATCGGAAGCCTCGACGGAATTGCGGTGATCGTGGCGACAGAAACTCTTGGCCACAGAGGTTGCAGAGGAGACCGAGAAAACCACGGCTTGAGGTGGTCGTTCTCTCTCGGCATTCTCTGAATCCTCTGTGGCCAAACAGGCGATCAAGTGTGTTACTTGCCGGAAGTCGGCTTGGTCCCACTCTTGATGTTGATGTTGTACTGCTTGATCATTTCCTTGAACTCGGCCGGGAACTGGGCCTCAGCGTTCTGCTGAACCTTGTCGCGGTCCTTGCCCTGGAGGTTGATGAACTTGCCGTCACCGGTCTGAAGCTTGCCATTGACGGTGGCGTCCTTCAACTTCTCCCCGCCGTTCATGTCACCTTCGGAAGGATCCTTGGTGCCCTCATTGGCCTGACCCATCCCCATCCCCGGTTGCATGCCTGGCTGCATACCCATGCCCATGCCCGGTTGCATTCCCATACCATTGGCCATGCCCATGCCAGGTTCCATTCCCATGCCCATGCCCATGCCCATGCCGGGTTCCATTCCCATGCCCATGCCGGGCTCCATTCCCATGCCGGGTTCCATACCCATGCCAGCCTGTGCCTGGGCAGAGTTTAGAGCATCCAGAGCCTGCTGAAGATTCTGCACGGCGTTTTGCTGATTCATGCCAGCCTGCATTGGCTGGCCCTGGTTCAACTGATTGCCGGCCTGCTGCAGATTCTTTTCTGCTTGCTGGAGTTGCGGCTGAACCGATTGTGGTGCGTTGGCTTGAGCCTGGGCCAGCGCGGCCTGGGCGGCCTGGTTGGACTTCTGGGATTCCTGCAAGGCCTGGGTGGCGTTGAGCAACTTTTCCTGCGCATTGGCCAGTTCTGCCGGTGTCGGCATCCCGTCCATGGGCATACCACCCATCGGCATACCACCCATCGGCTTCCCATTCATGGGCTGACCGTCCATCGGTTGGCCTTCCATTGGCTTGCCATTCATGGGCTGGCCTTCCATTGGCTTGCCATTCATGGGCTGGCCGTCCATCGGCATGCCGGCCATGGGTGGATTCTTTGCGGCTTGCTGCAGGGCATCCAGAGCTTTCTGCTGATTCTTCACGGCTTCGGGAAGGTCGCCCTTCTCCAGCGCCTTCGCCGCGTCGTCTGCGGCCTTGGCTGCCTCGGCGTTCTTCTGATCGGCGGCCTGCTTCGCAACTTGCTTCTGGAGATCGGCGAGGTTCGGCTGTTGCGGCATGCCGTCCATCGGCATCGGTTGCTGGGGCAGTTGCTTGTTGGCCTCGTCTGCCTTGGCCTGGGCCATGTTGGCCTGATCGATGGCCTTCTGAACTTCGTCCGCGGCGGCCTTCTGATCGCCCTTCATGGGGTTCAGAGCCTGCTGATCATTGGCTTCCATTCCCTTCTTCTCGGCGAGCGCCATGTCCACGGCCTTGGCGGCCTCGTCGAGCTTCTTGGCCGCATCGTTGGCCTTCTCGGCCCCTTCCATCGGCTTGTTCTTCGCGAGGTCGTTCTTGGCTTCTTCCTGCTTCATACCCGCCTCGTCGACCTTCTTCGCCGCTTCGGGAGCCGTGTCCTTGAGCATGTCCCCGACCTCCTTCGTGGGCGGTTGCAGATCGGCTTGCTTCTGCGCCGTCTCCTCTGCATCGTTCTTGTTTGCTTCAGGCTGGTTCGGGTCCTGTTCCTTGGCATTCTTCTCGGCATCCTTGGCCACGTTCTTCTCGGCCATGGCCAGTTCATCGAGCTTCTTCTTGGCCTCTTCGAGCTTGGCGATGTCGTCGCGGCGTTTCTCGATTGCGGCGGCCTGCTTGTCCAGGGCTTCCTTGGCTTCCTTCAAATTCTTCAGGGCCTCGGCCTGGTCCGGCTTGGCTGCCTTGGCGTCGGGCTTGGCCAGTTCCTCGTTGGCTTCTTGCTGGGCGTCCGCAGCCTTGTCCAGGGCTTTCTTGGCCTCGGGGTTCTCGGGCAGCGGGGTGCTGCGCAGCTCGTCTGTCTTCTTGGCGACTTCCTTCTGTTCCTTGGCCGCTTCGGGCGTCTTGGCGGGATCCTTCACGGCGGCTTCCGTCCTCTTGCCAGCCTCTTCCTGCTTCTTGATGATCTCGTCCAGTTGCTTCGACGCATCTTTCACGGCTTCGAGCGGATCGGTCTTGGCCTTTTCGGCCTGCTCGATCTTCTTCTCGAGTTCGGCTTTGGCCTTTTCGAGATTGTCAAGCGCCTTCTCCTGCGGTTCCTTGGCAGCCTTCGGATCGTTCGCGCGAATCTCCTGCTCGGCCTTGGCCTCGTCCTTCACCGCTTCGTCCACGGTTTTGGCAACCTCAGGTGCAACAGCTTCGGTTGCGGTCTTGGCTTCCTGAGCCTCGAACTGCGACTTGGCCTGGGCCGCGGCGAGTTCCTTGGCTTCCTTGGCCTCAGCGGCATTGTTCTTATCGAGCTTCTTTTCAGGTGTGGCCTGGTTCACCTTCTCCTGGGCTTCGATGGCCTTTGCGACCTTGTCACGGGCATCCTTCAGGGCCTTGATTTTGTCCGAGGAGGTGCCACGCAGGGCCGCCGCGAGTGCCTTCATCTCCTGGGCGTGCAGCGAACCGGACATACCCACGGCTTCGTAGTCCATTTGCTGGCACGAGCGAATGGTGGAGTCCATCTCCTTGATGAGCGACTGACCGCGCGGCATAACGCTGGCATCGGCGACACGGTCCTGCTGGTTCAGCGGCAGTTTCGGGAGCAGTTCTTCGAGTTGCGTGAAGACCTGATTGGTTTCGGTTCGCAGTTGCGTTTCGCCGTTGGCGACGTCGTCGCGGGTCCGCGTCGGGCGGCGACCGCCACTGTTGACCGGGAGATTCGTGACGAACTTCAGTTGCTTCTCGGCGAGAGCATCGAGCCGCTTCGCGGCGTCTTCGAGACTGTAAATCGCGTCGAGTTTAATCACAAGCGAATCGAGCTTGCGGACGATCTGCGTGTGACGTTCGTAAGCTTCGAGTTGCTCCTTGGTCGCGGTGGCCTTATCGGGTGCCACCACGGCCTTGTTCAGGTGATCGAGCACGATCTTGACTTCGTCCTGACTGAGCTTCCGCAGGTCGGCGGCGACGGATTCCAGAATCTCGTCTTCCTTCTCGTAGAGTCGCTGGAATTGCAGGGCGTCAATCGTGGATTTCGCCTCGCGAGCGGAACTGTCGATCCGCTGCTGGACTTTTTTTTGTTCTTCGCGTTGCTTGACCGGGTCGGGGTCGACCGCCACGGCGAAGGATGCGAGAGCGGCCACCAAAAGGGCGGCGGCGGGTACGCGAATATGCAGACCTGCGGGCATCGGAGCCTCCTTGAGGCAGCGGGACCATGGGGAGACGGTCCGGCGGGTATGACATTCAGTATCGGATCGTTTCAAGAGCAATGCAATCGGAAATCAGAAGTTGCGTTACGTGGCGTTACGTGGGAGCCAATCCTTGTCAGTGAGGAACATCGAGCTCGGCAGCGGGTTGCAAGCACCCGGTCGGAATCGGGCCTCCAACATCTCCGCACACCCAATCAACCCTGAGCAGGCGTCGAAGTTCCGCCTCACGGTTTCTTCTTGGGCTCAGGCGGGTTAAAGATATTCCCCTGATCGGTAGAAAGCGCGCCCACATCGTTCTTGAGTTTCATCTGCGTGATTTTCTTCTGGTGAGTCAACAGCCAGGCTTCGCCGGGAGAGACGACGGGCTTCCGGATCGCTTCGCGCGGATAGCCCGGAGTTCGCGGTACGAAGCGGGAGTCCTTGTTCTTCTCGGCCTCGGCCTTGCGGATCATGTCGTATTTGTCGATGACCTCAATGTAGATCTCGAGCGTATCGCCGACCTGCGGAATGATCTTGGTCCCATCGGGCTTGATAAGGCCACCCTGGTTGGTGTCCTGGGTGTCGCCGGTGTTGAGGTAAGTGCGGCCACCCGCGGCGAGTTCGCCCGGCTCAGTGGCGGGATCCTCCGACGGAATGAGATGGCAAGGGACGCGGATCTTCTCCTGTTCGTACCAGGCTGTCTTGCCAGCGAACGATTTCTCGAACAGCCCGAGGTCTTCGACGAAGCGACCGAGAGCGGGATCGACCGGTTTGGGAGTGGAGTTCTTCTTGTCCCAGGTGTAGAGGACGCTGCGGGTGAAGGTGCGCCAGTTGGGGTCGTCGCGTGGGTGCAGGTTATCGGCTTCTGTCCCCTTGGGAATCACGCGATAGGCGAGGTTCACCTGGCCGATGCCGAGCGGTGAATCCGCATAGTAGATGACCATCACGCGCCCGCCGGGGCTGAGCGGGATGTCGTATTCGTAGAGATATGGGTCACCACCGCCGTAGTAGTCGGTGGGATCGGGGTTGCGTGTCGATTCGCGCATCCGCTCCACTTCCGGTGGCTGGTCGGCTCGCATCTGGATAGTGCGGCGAATCTCTTCCGGGTTATGGAAACCGCGGTCATCGGTCAGAGCAATCCGGTAACCGATCGTCTCGGGTGTGGTCGGAAAGGTCCAGACGGCGGCGAGTCGATCCTCGGAGACGACGCCGGGCCTCACAGGGGAGCCGTCGACTTCCTTGTTCGCCGCATCGAGCTCGATGGGGTAGAGGAGCGCTTCGCGGATCGGCTTGGTGAAGCGGCCGAGAATGCGGATGCCGGAGAGCGGCAACGCCTCGATGACGTTGCCACGGATGCCGCCATCGTCTTGTCGTTCGAAGGAACTGCCGTCGGGTTGCTGGCCGAGATAGCTCGGCAGCAGTTGCCAGGAGTCGAGCTCTTTGATCTGGGGTGGCGCTTCGAAATCGACATCGCCGGGTTGTTTCAGGCGGCCATCGGCGAGGCGAGCACGGAATGTGAATCGGGTGGACGATGGAGGCAACTTCGCTGCGAAGATCGCGGAGCCATCGGAGTCTGTCGTTTCGAATTTGAGCGGGTAGTGATCCTCGATTTGCCCATCCGGGAGCACGTGAACAGTGCCGACCATGTCCTGGTTCCATTCACCCGTCACGCGAATGCGGATGACGCCCTCGGATCCCGTGGGCCAGACTTCGGGAGTGACGTTTTTCATCGCCACGGAGCGTGGAATCTCGACATCGAGTAATGCCTGCCGCTTGAGCAGCACGGTGACGAGCGGCGTGTTCAGAGCTGTCACGATGCCGGCGGCGAGCAGCACGGGCAAGAGCACGGCGGCGGCCCAGAGCAGCGGACGGAAGTTGGCCAGTTTCGTGAGCCTGTGGTGCGAGGCGATCTCGCCAGCTTCCTGGGTGACCTCGGCGATAAGCATGCGCGACATGCCGGAGGTGCGGGCCCCAGGGCGGTTGAGTTGCAGTGCAGTCACGAGCCGGTGATCGAAGGCCGGGATGGCGCGCTCGGCGCGAAGAGCCAGGTCGTCGTAGCCGGGGACTCGCCGCATGGGACGCAAGATGAAGGCATAGACCAACCCCACGGCGAGCGCGATTTGGCCGCCGAGCATCAGCACGCGCATCCAGTAGGGTGTGTCGGTGTAGCGGTCGTAAATCCAGTCTGCCAGGCAGGCGAGGCCGAGAACGACGAGTGCAACCGCGAGGCAGCGAGCCAGCCCCCAGCAAAACTGGGTGCCTGCTTCGAGGAACCACCACGACCGAAGCTGTGCATGAACGCGATTCATAGGTACAACCAGTTGCTCGCAGTGCTCAGGAGGAAGTCACCACAGCGATCGCCGAGAACTAAAGTCCATATTCGAGACCTGGGGTAACCAGGTTGCACGTTCTCTGCTCTGTGCGGCCGGCTCATCAATTAACTCAGGCTGTTGAACTTTCGCACGACCCATTCTACGGTCATCAGGCCGATGAGCAGGAAAAGTGCCCAGCGGTTCCAGAGCACATTTTCCGTGCGAGTGATCAATGGGGCTTTCTGGGTCGCGATGGCAGCGGGGAGTTCCGCCAGTTCCTCTTCGCGGAAGAAGCGGCCACCGGTCTCGAGCGTGAGCTTGCGCATGCGGCCCTCATCCATCGGGCCGGGGGCCAGTTCGTGCTCGGGAGGCAGGCCGACGCGATACTCCAGTTCCGCGGGGTTATCGTTGTTGGGATCAACCTTGAGTTTGAAGCGACCGGAACGATTGAAGTCGATAGCAGCGACGTACTGACCGGGTTGACCCGGCACGGGAAGGAACTTCACGTCCTCGCTTTTGCCATCCTCGCCGTTCTCGAGGCGTTCCACGATGCGGGCTCCCACCACTTCCGTCTCGAGCGGCTTGAAGTTCGGCGTGAAGAGCGTGGCGTAGACCTGACCGGTGTGGCCCTGCACGGGCTCGGTGGTGTCGATCGAGAGTTGCGTGAGCTTGGTGCCGAAGACACGTGACACACCCGCGACGTAGACCGCCTGGCTCCAGAAGCGACCGAAGTATTTATCGGCCTCGTTGAAGCGCCAGCGCCAGGTTTCGTCGAAGCCGATGAAGAGCACGAAGCCCTTGCCGAAATAGTGCCCGGCGACCAGCGGCATCGGCTTCGGGGGCATATCGACCGTCTTCTCGCGCGGGTGCACGAGGTACGCCTCCGCGGCCGGCTTCAGTTTGTTCACCGGGTAGTTCCAGAACATCGGCGGCAACTTCTTGCCGCGACGGAGTGAATCGTTGGGATCGTCGGATTGATCCTTTTTGCCCCACAGCTCGGCGTTCTCCAACGGTTCATCTTCCAGTGCCACGAGTGGGCTGCGTAGCGCGGCATCCACCATCACGGGATAAAAAGGTGGGCTATCGGCCGGCTTCGTGTGGGCTTCGATGTCCACAGGAAGCACATCGGCAATGGGCCCGCCAACCCAGCCAGCCGGGGCGTGCCATTTGCCCGCGAAGTGGATGAGCCCGCCCCCCTCGGTGACGAATGCCTTGACGATCTCCTGCTGGCGGATGGAGAAATATTTCGCCGGGATGTCCCCAAAGATCAGGAGATCGAAGCCGAAAATCAGCTTGCGGAACTCCTCCTCGGACATCGCCAGTTCGCCATCCGAGACGTTGGCCAGTTCCTTGACCCAGGGTGGTCCCGAGATCATGGCCTCGGGGTCGCCATCCGTCAGGTAGAACGAGGCCTCCACGCGGCGGTCGCGGAGCAGGGCCCGCATCAAATACTTGAAATCAAAGCGCGGTATCGAATCGATCACCAGCACTTTGAGCTTGCGATCGACGACTTTCACAGCTTTGGTCTTGGTGTCGCTGAGGGTCTCGTTGACGCCGTTCGCATCGGTGACGATCTTGAGAGTCGCTGTCAGCACCGCGTCCGAGCTCGCAGCATCCTCTTTGGTGGGCACGAACACAAGCGTCTCGACGCGGTCGATGGGCCCAGGAAGGATGTCAAAAGTCTTGCGACCCACTTCGCGGTCACCAAGCTTTAGGGTGATTGTGGCCCGGCCGCTCTTCACACCCGTGACGCGATAGTGGACAGGCACGGCCACGGCGTCATCCACGAAGATGCCCTCGGGCACGTCGATACCGCGAACTTGAAGCTGGCCGAATGAGGAACTACCGACACCGTAGACATGGATCGGAATTCGCAAGCGTGCACACTCGCGTGAGAGCTTGTCGAGCGTGATGCGACTCGCATTTTCTCGGCCATCGGTGACGAGCACGATCGCGGCCGGAAGGTCATTCGGATCGCGCGCCAGCAATTCCGCCACCTGGTCGGAGAGCCCGGTTTGGGGCTCATCGGCCTTCAGGCCTTTTAGCCATGTCAGATCCTTGGCATCGCGGCCCGTGCGGCGACTGCCGAAGCTAAACATCTCCACCGGGCCAACGTTCGCATCGATGCGGGACACGAGATCCAGTTGCGGACTGGTCAGCGAATTTGCCGCGAGTTCGATGCGCCGGGGGCGATCCGTGCGATCGGAACGCGGATCCTGGTTGTTCATACTCTGCGAGACATCGACCAGGACGGAAACGGGCCGGCGCTTCTCACCGTGGTGCTCGGTAACGAGGACCGGACGAAGCAGGAGGAAGGTGACGACCGCGACGATCGTGGTGCGCACGGCCACGAGGAAGACGCGCGGCAGCAAGCCGATGCGGCCCGACTCGGTGATGTACAGCACGATGACAGCCACGATGGCGAGTGCACCGAGGATCAGCGCCAGCCAGGTTGGGAACCATCCCCGCGTGGCGAGTTCACCGAGGCCGACATTAAGTCCGAACACTGTCTGCATGAGTTATCTCACAAGAAGCCCCGGAACAGCCATTCCGGGGCCTGAATGATCACCAAGCTTTGCCGCAGAACCAGGCCCACGCCGATTCGCCAATCAGAAATAATAACAGCCCGAGCAAGAGCCACTCGGTCCATTCGCGGTGAGCCCGATTCTGGACCACCGCTGTTTCGGTGTTCATGCCAGCCTGGATGACGGCGGGGGTGAAGCCAAGCCAGTTACCCAAATCGGCGTCCGCGGCCACGTCCAGGTTCAGTGATTCGCTCAGGTCCGGGTTTACCGCGAACACGGGGTCTTCCACGGTGACGCCCTTGCCCTCAGGGACGATGCGATAGATGCCGGCTTCACCCGTATCGGTGGCGGTGATGCTCAATCGTTCGCCGGGAGTGGGGGCCTGGGCCTGGCCCAGGCGGACGCGGCGTGGGCTCGTTTCATTCGCTCGCTGTGGATAAATGAGGTCGAAACTGCCTGTCGCCTCTCGTGGGAACCAGACGATCGGTTCACCCGCGACTTGATTGCCCCCGGCACCCGCACGGCTTGTAAGGTGGGCAATTGTGAACTGTGTCAGCGAAATGAAGGCATCGCTGCGAACACCGGCGAGATCGGCCCAGCGCTCATCCAGCGTGGTGCCGATGAGCAGGACTTCGCCATTGCCAACGACGCGGGCACTGATGAGCGGTCGCTGATCGTTGGTTCGTAGCAAGACGCGACCACCCACGGAGGTGGGGCCGGACTCTTCCTGACGCATCATGCGGAGGATTCGCACGGCTTGCAGCGCTGTGCTGAAGGGGCGTTCACGCAAAGGTGCGAGGAAGGAGGCCGGGTCGATGGAATCCGGGATGGGATGGAATGGGCTCGAGGCCGGAGCCGATTCGGTGAGGGAGCCTTCGGTCGGCAGATCGAACGGGAGCAAGTGCGCGCCGCCGGAGCCGAACGCGCGGTTGTAGCTCGGCCCTGGCCCGCCGTCCTTGGATTCGGCATTGGGACCACAGGAGATGACGAGGCCACCGCCGTTGTTGACGAATTCGACAAGACGTTCCAGGAAGGCCGACGAGAGCCCGACACCCGGGCGGGTGGGATCGGGCGCAGCGACGTTGCTCAGGAAAACGATGTCTTTTCCACTGAGATCACTGGTCTTGACTTCACGGGCGGTGCGGACCTCGGGTTGGATGAACGAGGTGTTGTCCCCGGGCTTCGACCCGGGACGATTCCGCGCCCGATCGATGCCAGGAGCCAGAGCCTGCTCGATGAAATCGGCCCCCACTTCGGCCTGACCGGGCACGACCGGTCGGTCGATTCGATCGCCATCCACGACGAGTACACGAATCTTGTCGCGCACGAGCACGAGTTTGTCGAAGCGGTTATCACTGGGAAGCTGGTCGCCGGTGAGGCGGGCTGTCAGGAGTCGGTAGCCGCCGGCTCCGCTGAGCAGACCAGTTTGCGTGACGGAAAGCGACTGCCCGGGGCCGATTTCGTCGATGACGATGGGCTCCGTGGCCACCGGCTTGCCTTCAACTTCCAGCCCAACTTTCACACCCTTGACCGTTTCGCTGCTGCTGTTCCTCAGCGTAATGCGGAACGAGACACCCGTATCCGTGTGCGGCATCAGGCCAATCGAATTGATGTCGGTGACCGCGACGTTCGGGATGCGGCGCTCCGCATTGCCACACCGCACAAAGACAAGATTGGCCTTCTCCTTGATCTCGTCGCACTTGGCTTTCAGAGCCCCTTGCTGGCGTTCGAATCCGAGCTTGTGCATATCGGTGAAGAGATAGATTTCCTTCACGGGTGAGGTGCCAGCGTCGATCGACTCGATGGCCTGTGTGAGCCCGGGCAGGAAGTCCGTGGCCAGGCTCGACGCACGAACGGTCTTGACGAGTTCGCGGGCCTGGTCGAGGTTGGAGCGCGAGATCGGGCCGAGCAAGGTTGTGCGGTCCGAGCAGGTATACACCTGCACGGTGGAGTTGGCGGGAAGCGTGTCGATCACTCCAAGGGCCGCTTCCTTGGCCCGCTCGAGGCGGGTCTTGTCGCCGTCCTGTGCCTCCATGCTGTAGGAGTTATCAATCACCAGCACGGCATCGACTGCGTCGCCGCGGCCGGCTGCCCCGGCTGTCATGAGGCCCGGGCGAGCGAGCGCCAGCGCCAGCAGCAAGATCACCAGGCAACGCAGGGCCAGCAGAATCCATTCCTGGAACTTGAGCCGTCGGCTGGTTTGTTCGATCGCTTCTTGCAGGAACTTCATCGCCCCCCACGGAAGTGGGCGATAGCGGGCCTTGAAGAAGAAGTGAACGGCAATCGGCACGCTGATCGCCGCGCCGCCGAGCAACATCCAGGGTGTCAGAAACGTCATCGGGAAGACCTTAACAGTGCGATGGTGCTCGGTGGGGTGTTAGCGTCTGCGGGTGCTGCGGCTGGTCGAAACCCGGCTGGTCGAGTACCGCGGACCGGTCGAGAAACTGGTGCCGGATCGGCTGGTGCCGAAGCGGCCGCCGGGTGCGGGCATCGCCGTCTTCTTCAGGCGGATGATGTCCACGCGGCCCGTCGTCGGTGCCGGCGAGCTTCCCTTGGCCGTTCCGGCCAGGCCGCCAAAGGCTCTGGGCGTGAAGTCCTTCGGAGCAGGCTGGCCAGGATCGGCAACTGCCAGCACGAGCGTTTCACCCTCGAACTTGTACAGCCATTCGGATTGATCCTCGGACCGGGCAGTCGCTCGCACGGTGCCCTTGCTCTTCGCTGTGCCGGGACGTGCGTTGTTGCCGCTTCCATCGGATTCGATCACCGTCATGCGTTTCGGATTCGCCTCCGGGTGCAGTGTGACCTCGAAGTGTGCCTGGTAGTCGCTGCCCACGCTGATGGTCAGCTTGTTTCCCTGGAAGATCAGGCGGATGGCCTTGGCTTTTTCGGGGCCGGGCCCATCGCCGGGGCGGGCGGCGTTGAAGGCTGTGATCTCCCACATGCCCTGGATCTGGGCGAGATCCGAGCCGGGCTCGATTCCGGAGTCAACATCACCGGAACGATCGCCCGGATCGGCTCCGTTGCATCCAACCGTGGCCAAGAGCGCGAACAGTGGCAGCAGTCGCACGAGGGTTCGCATCGCATTCCTCCGTGGCAGAATCACTTCGTCACACGCTTCAGAGTTAACGCGGGGATATCGGTGTCGTTCAACGTCGGCCGTCGGCCTTCCTGCACGGGTGCGAGCACAACCTTGAACTCGTCGCCGTCCAGCTCATACATGCCAAGTTGTTTGACCTCGGTCCCCTTGCCGGCACCGTGAGTGAAGCGGGCGGGTTGGCCATCCGCTTCAAGCTTCGTGAGGTCCAGTTCCTTCGCATCCGCGTTGAGCGTCAGTTTCCAGGCGCTCGTTTCACGTCCACCTGAAACGTAAGCCCAGCGGTCGCCCTCGATGCGGACGAGGCTCGGCGGTCGGCCCGCACTCACTTCCGAACTCTCACCCGGCATCACGATCAGCCAGTCACCCTGCAGGCGTCCGTGATCATCGCGTGGCCCGGTCTCGCGAATGGCGAAGAACCACACCGCGAATCCCACAAGTGCCAGCCCGGCCACGAGTGGGATGTACTGGGCTCGGCTTCGACGAACCCCGACTGACGGAGCGGGCTCACTCATCGCCGGCCCACTTGCAGGCGGCGAACCAAATACTCGCCCAGCGCTCCGGTCATGGGTCGATCAGTCACCATGCGGACATAGTCGACGCCGCTGTTGTCGCAGCCACGCTGTATCGTTTCGAGATACTTGTTCACCACACGCTGGTAGGCAGGCTTGAGCAACCGCGGCCGGGTCATGATCTCGGCCGCACTTTCTAGGCCGACGAAGCGGATGTTGCCATCAAGTGGGAACTCGACTTCATCGCGGTGCAAGACGTGAAAGAGCACCACTTCATGGCCCCGGAAGCGCAAGTGGCGGAGACCGTTGAGCGTGGTCTCGACATCATCAAGGCCATCCGTGATGACGATCACGATGCCGCGCCGGCTCACCTGGTCCGCGACCTCATCGAGCAGCGGGCCGATGCGGGTGCGCTCCTTCGGGCGGGTGGCTTCCAGTGTGTGAACGATGGTGTTCAGGTGGCTGAGCTGGCTGCTGGCGGGAAGCTCGGCGGCCCAGCCCTGATTAAAGATGCGGAGCGCCACGCTGTCACGCTGACGGATGATCACGTAGCTCAGAGACGCGGCGAGGAGCTTCGCGTATTCGAGCTTGTTGGTGGCACCCGAGCCATACCGCATCGAGTTGCTGCCATCCATGAGCAAATGAGCCGTGAAGTTGGTTTCTTGCTCGTATTGCTTGATGGTGTAGCGTTCGCTGCGGCCGTAGCTTTTCCAGTCGATGTGGCGGATATCGTCGCCGGGCACGTATTCGCGGTGCTGGACGAACTCGACGGAGAAGCCCTTGTACGGGCTCTTGTGGTCGCCGACCCGCAATCCCTCGACAAGCTGCCGGGCTTGCACCCCCAGTGCCTCGGCACGCGCCAGAATCTCGGGTTTCAAGTAATCGGGCATATCGGCATCAACTTGGGTATTCGCTATGTCAAAACACATATTCGTCTAGCCGCGGCCCGGAGTCCTCGGAGTGGATCGCGATGAAATAATCGCTCCACTTCGAAGACTTCGCGTCGCGGCTACACGGGAATCACAGATCTTCGACCCGGCCGCGTTTGCGGCTGCCTTCGCCGGCACCCACTGAAACGGGAAGCGGTTCACCGGATGAGGCTCGGGCAGCGGTCTTGATCAGCTGGCGGATCACTTCCTCGATGGTCACGCCTTCGCTCTGGGCGGCAAAGTTGAGGATGAGGCGGTGCCGCAGGATCGGCATGGCCACGGCCACGACGTCGTCGCCGGCCACGTGGTTGCTGCCGCGAAGCAGGGCATGGGCCTTGGCAGCCAGGATCAGGTTCATGCTAGCGCGCGGCCCGGCTCCCCACGTCAGCCAGCGGCTCACGAACTCGGCCGCCTCCGGTGTGCCCGGCCGGCTCAACCGCGTGATGCGCTTCGCAAACTGGAACACCTTGTCCGACACTGGCACCCGCCGCACGATGTGCTGCAACTCGATAATGTCCTCGCCACTCAGCACCGGTGTGATGGCGGTCTTCACGTCCGACGTGCCAATGCGCATGATTTGTTCTTCTTCCTCGTCGGTCGGGTAATCGACCTTGATCAGGAAGAGGAAGCGGTCCAGCTGGGCTTCCGGCAGCGGGTACGTACCTTCCTGCTCGATGGGGTTTTGCGTGGCGAGCACGAAGAACGGGTTCCGCATCGGGTGGTCGACGCCGCCGATCGAGGCCTTGCGTTCCTGCATCGCTTCGAGCAGAGCGGCCTGCGTCTTCGGCGGCGTGCGGTTGATTTCGTCCGCGAGCACGATGTTGGCGAAGATCGGCCCGGGCAGGAACTTGAACATGCGCTCGCGGGTGACCGGGTCGTCCTGGATCACTTCGCTGCCGGTGATGTCCGAGGGCATGAGGTCCGGGGTGAACTGCACGCGCTTGAAGCTCAGGTCCAGGGCCTGGGCCAGCGTGGAGACCATGAGCGTCTTGGCGAGGCCGGGCACACCCATTAGAAGAGCGTGGCTGCGGCAGAAGATCGCCATCAGCAGCTGATCCAGCACCTGTTCCTGGCCGATGATCACCTTGCCAATCTCTTTCCGCAACCGCTGATGCGCGGCCCGGAGCTTCTCGATCATTTCGACATCGTTCTCGACGGAGTTACTCATAGCGGGCTCGTGAGAGGTCCGGGGAAAAGTGGGCTGGGGTGGGTGATCAAACAGAATCATCGTAACGGGTTTGCGCTGCGATGCAAACAGGCTGCTTGAGGGAATTTGGCGGAAACTTTCGTGAGAAGTGAGTGTGCGGGTTGGGCAGCCCGCACAACCGTAATGATTCATTGGCACATCTGTACCAATGAAATAAGGCCGGCCGTGTTTCCCGCGACGGAACACGGCCGGCCGCCTCGACGACATCCTGACGTCACTTCAAGTGGATCAAGTTCTAAAACTGTTAGCGTTGCAATCACACTAGAACACATTCGTGGCCGGTCAAAAAGAATCGTTGCGGCCCGAATGCATCACCGGCGCGTTACAACCGGCCTGGCCCGCAGGTTTGGTACTTGCGAGCCAAGGATCGATCCAGAAGTGGAAAGAATCACGGCGATTGACTTCCAACAGTTCCGATAACGAACCGGCCGGGGTTGAGCTACTCAGCCATGAGTGCCTCTAGCCTGGATACGCCGAGACCAACCTGGCCGGCGAACTCACACTGACCCACGGAAGGGTAATCCCATGCGCAAGATGATCCTCGGCCTCATGCTCGTCGCCGCCGTCCTGACCGCTGGCATCTCCGGCTGCAAGAGCGCGGAGAAGGCAGCTCCTTCGTGCGGCTGCGGCCAGTAATATCGGAGCACGGCTGAACGATTTCCAGGCGAGCGGCCCCCGTCAGGGGGCTGTTCACACCACTGAAACAGTGCCCTCACGGGCACCGCTCGCCTGAATTCGTCGCTGAAACAGTGCCCTCACGGGCACCGCTCGCCTGAATTGATCACCTCAACAGTGCCCTCACGGGCACCGCTCGCCATAACATGTCGCTCGCCTCAGATCCTCAATACGTTGCACGTCCGCCCGAGATGTCGAAGCAGAAGCCTGTGGTAAAACTGCAGTCATTGCTCGACAGGAAGTGCACAAGTGCCGCCACTTCATCCGGCTTCCCGGTTCGCCCCAGCGGAATCTTGCTGAGCATCATGTTGATCTGCTCCTCGCTGAGCTGATCCAGAATCGGTGTTTGAATCACGGCAGGCGAGACGCTGTTCACGCAGATATCGCCTTTCCCCACCAGCTCCTTCGAGAGCGACTTGGTCAGCGCGATCACCGCGGCCTTGCTGGCGGAGTACGGCCCCATCTTCGGGTTCCCTTCCTTGCCGGCGATGCTGGCGATGTTCACGATGCGGCCATAGCTGCGTTCAATCATGCCGGGCAGCACCGCCTTGCAGCACATCACCAGCCCCGTCACGTTGATGTTCAGCACGAATTCCCAGTCTTCGCGGACGGATTCCCAGATCGGCACGTCGCGGCCCTTGCGGCTGGCGACTCCAGCATTATTCACGAGGATATCGACGGAACCGGCCGCCTTCTTGATCTCACCGAACACGCGATCGAGGTCCGCTTCCTTGGTGAGATCGCCGACCAGTGGCACACCGCCGATATCGGTGGCCACGCGCTCGGCACTCTCGCGGTTCATGTCGAAGACACCGACCTTGGCCCCGGCACCGGCCAGTCGCCGCGAGATGGCCTCGCCGATACCCTGGCCGCCACCTGTGACAACAGCGACCTTGCCATCGAGCCGAAAGAAAGTTGCCGCCATGATCGCTCCTTGTGTGAATGAATCTTGACTTTGTAGACCAAGCCAGGGTGGAAGGCACGACCGGGATTATTCGAAATCCGATGCTTTTCCGCAGAACTCGGCCCGGGTCGGATTGTCAAACCCGGCTCTTCTTTCGCACAATAGAGGCAGACGGATCGACAGGGCCGCAGGTCGGCCTAACCTCTGCACGGGGTCGCAACCGGATGAAATCCCACCGCACCGGGGAAGGCGAACGCTCGCTCGCCGTGTTCATCGATTTCGAGAACATGGGGCTGGGCTTTAACAATCGCCGCGATCGTTTCGAGATTGGCAAGGTCCTCGAACGGCTCGTGGAAAAGGGCAAGATCGTCGCCAAGAAGGCGTATGCCGACTGGAGCCGCTTCGGGATGTACACCGGCGGCCTCCACGAAGCCGCCATCGAACTCATCGAGATTCCGCGCCGCGGCATGAGCGGCAAGAACTCGGCGGACATCCGCCTGGTGGTCGATGCCATCGATCTGGCTTATTCGAAGGACCACATCGACACGTTTGTGATCGTGTCGGGGGATAGCGATTTCTCACCACTCGTCTCGAAGCTCAAGGAACTCGGCAAGCACGTCATCGGGCTCGGCCTCGTCGATGCCACATCGGACCTGCTCCGCGATAACTGCGACGAGTTCATTTACTACGAAGACCTGGACCGCGCTCCGATCATCCCCGTGGCACTCAATGAGCAGATTCCGGACAAGAAGCGGAAGGGCTTCGCTCTGTTGCTCGATTCACTGCTGGCGCTGCGTCGCGAGAACAAGGACGTGATTTACTCGTCCATGGTCAAGGACACGATGAAGCGGAAGAAGCCTTCGTTCAACGAGGAATACTACGGCTACCGCACCTTCAGCGAACTGCTGGAGGATGCCCGCAAGGAAGGTTTGCTCGAACTGGACAAGCACAAGACCAGCGGCATGTACATTGTCACACGGTTCGGGCTGGAGATGAAGGCGGCGACACCGGTGATCGTGTTGCCACCGCCACCGCGCAATGGCGGCCCGCGGATGCCGGCGATGATGCCGCCGCCGTTGCCGATTCGC
>JBGSZR010000039.1:0-2046 GCA_041750275.1 Gemmataceae bacterium | reverse complement strand
ATAAACACCGTGAATCCGTTCCGCGGCGCGGATCGACCAGTTTGCAGGCAAACTCGCGACGGAGAACATTGCGGTGCCCCAGCATAAGCGTTGCGGAACTTCATGCCGTCGCGGGCCATTTTTTCGAGATTCGGCATACTCAAGATGGGCATTTGTGAATTCGGCATATCGTCATCCATCCGAACCGGCGTACCATACCAAGCCCAATCGTCGACGAAAATCATCACGATGTTCGGTTTCTCGGCGGCGTTCCCAACACTCGCCAGACAAAGTGAGAAAACGAGTGCCATGCTCAACGATGCTGTTCTCATAATTAAACCCTGGATCCGGTAAGGTTGGTGAGGTTGGTCTCTGTGACGATCTGGATCTTCACGTTCTGCCTTGCCTATTTGAGGTCCGCCAACCGCCCGATGGTGCGCGAGTGGGCCGCGAGTTCTTTCTCGAATACTTCAGCCCGGGCACGAAGCCTCTTGACGATTTCTGGGTTCTCCGCGGCAACGTTTTTTGTCTCGCCCAAGTCGGTTTTCAAGTTGAAGAGCGAGCCGGCGGCGGCCGGTTTACGTTCGGAGTCGGACGTATTGCCCGACTTGCCACCGGGCTTCTGGTCTTTCAAATAGAGCTTCCAGTCGCCCTGTCGGATGGTCGAGTTCGCCATGATGACATCATCGTGAGGCGGTTTCGCGTTCTTCGTCTGAAGCATCATCGGGACGAGACTGGCACCGTCGAGTACGCGATCGGATGGCGTCTCGATCTCCGCCAACTCGCAGAAGGTCGGGAGCAAGTCCCAGATGCCGCTGATGGCATCGCAAGTTGAACCGGCTGTAATCCGATTGGGCCAGCGCATCAGGCATGGTGTCCGGATCCCGCCCTCGAAGTTAGTCCATTTACCACCACGCAATGGCCCGTTAGATGGGCCGGTCGAACTCTCTGGAGCGCCATTGTCCGAACCGAAGATGACCAGCGTATTCTTGCTCAGACCAAGATCGTCCAGCTTCTTCAACACGCGCCCAACTTCGAAGTCGAGTTCCTGCACGGCGTCGCCGTAGACTCCTCGTTTCGAGGTCCCCTGGAACTCCTTGCTCGGCCGCCACCTGCTATGCGTTCCGCGACTGGCGTAATAGAGCAAGAACGGCCGGTCCTTATTCGTCTCAATGAACTTCAATGCCCCATCGACTTCCTCGTGCTCCGTTGCGCCGGATTTGGTGTAGCTCTCTTTGAGCACTTTGCGATTCTCCACGAACGCCCCGCCCTCCTCGCCCGCGTCTGGATCGGACCCCGGTTTGGCATCCTCCGATTTCACGTGCCACGCGCCTTTGAAGTAATCGAATCCGTGGTTCAGTGGATGGAACGGTTCCCAGTCTCCCATGTGCCACTTGCCCACGATGCCACAGGTGTAGCCGGCTTTTTTCAGCAGTTCCGGGGTCGTGATTTCATCCGGGTGAATGCCGATACGGTCGCGCGGGTAAATCACCTTGGTCGTGCCGACCCGGTGGGCGTAGCACCCGGTCATGAACGACAGCCGCGATGGGGAGCAGCGCTGATGGACATAGAAGCCCGTGAACTTGATGCCGTCGCGAGCGAGCGAATCGATATTCGGGGTCTTGATGTCCTTCGCCCCAAAACAACCCAGGTCTCCGCAGCCGAGGTCGTTCGCGAGGATAAACACGATGTTGGGCCCCTTCGCGTCGGCGGTACGGGCCGCATTACTCGCGGCGACCGCGAAGGCGACGAGAGAAATAAGCAGGCGTGTCATGACGCTCACAGGTTCAGTTCTTCGCGGGTTTGTGAATCTTGACGTCGGTGTCGTTCTTCTGCTTCTCGCCCGGGGTGCTTCGCCCGTCGGCGACAAACGATTCGAGCAGTTTGGTCAGCCGGATCACGACCTCGGGGTGTCCGGCGGCGAGGTTCTTGGTCTCGCCGGGGTCGGCGGCCATGTCGTAGAGTTGCGGGGAATCGGTCCCGCCGCCGGTGCTCCACCCGCCACTCCCGGCGCACAGGCACAGCTTCCACTTCCCGTCGCGGATCGCGAACCGTCCCCGGATGCTG
>JBGSZR010000038.1:0-3075 GCA_041750275.1 Gemmataceae bacterium | reverse complement strand
CCAACTCCACCACTCCGCCCCAGCCCAGGCACACCGGCCCGAACTCCGCCGCGGCCCGCTGGAGAGCCGGCACCATGTCCGAGTCGTGGTTACCAAACGCAAACCACGCCGGCCGCACCGCAATCGCCTCGACGATGGGCGGGCTGGCCAAGTCCCCGCAGTGGATCAGCGCGTCCGCGCCTGCGTCGCAGAGCATCTGCACTGCAAGCCGCGTCCGGGCTAACTCGTCGTGCGTGTCGGAGAGGATGCCGAGACGCATGTCACAACCCCGAGATGAGAGGCCAGCGAAAGAGCCATCCCGGTGCCGAGAAGTGTGTCGTTGAGACGCGAACGCCTCCGAAAATGCAACACCGACGTTCGTGACTTTTTCCAACCAATTGCCGGGCGGGGGAACTATTCCCTCAAGTTTCGAGGACATGAGAGCGGTTCGGCGTCTGGAAGTGGCGGCAACCGCAACCGCGCCTCCTGCTGGAACCAAGCCTCCACTTCGGGTGCCACGTCATCCCGATAGCGGGTGAACTCAAACGACCCGTCGGCATCGGTATAGAACGCCCAGAGTGCGAGACGGTCGCTTGGCCGGTCCCACAGTTCCAGGTACATACCACCGTGGGCCGTGTCGCTCCCAGTGACCATCTCGTATCGGTCGCCGTATCGCAATCGCCCCTCGCCGCCGAAAGAATTCATGCAACGTTTGCCCGCGGGCGGTCCCTGTCGGGCGTGAACGTGCGTGGGCTGTTTCCATTTCTGACATGATAGAGAAGTCGGCGTGGGTCGACGGCCGTCACGGCACTGGTGCTTCGTGCCCGTCATGCAACCTGGCCTGCGAGGCGGCGACCTTATCATTGGCGACACGCGGATCGCCAGATTCGCGTTTATCCCGTTGGGGAAACTGCAGTTCCACCGGTCCCCTCGCGTCCCGCGTCGACTCCCTGTTCCTCTCATCACAAGGTAGTCGACCTCATGAACGCACGCAAGAAAACCTCTCCGCCCGACCCCGAAGAGATGTTTGGTCCCGCCGCGGTGTGACAATGCGTTGTCACCACTCCGAGATGAGAGGCCAACCCAAGAACCATCCCGGTGCTGAGTATTTGGTGGACAAGCGGAAGTGACCCAACGAGCAACGCGGCAATGGTGTGTTTCGGAGCCGTGGGATGATTGCTCGGTCGCTTGGTCATGCGTTCCACATTCCTGATTTTCAAAACGGGTGTCCTGTCCGTGGCGTCTCAATCCGCTAGAAAGAGTGTTTCGCCTCCGGGTTTACCACCCGACTGATGCACGGCCCAGTCCGCCGGTTTGCAGGTCGTCCGGAGTCCAAACCAGAACCGGCCGCAATGCGGTCAAGGTGTTTTCATGTCGCTGGGACTACTCGGTACCAAAATTGGAATGACGCAGGTGTTCACTGCGGACGGCAAGGTTGAACCGGTGACCGTGCTGCAAGTGGGGCCTTGCCCCGTGTTGCAGATTCGTTATCCGTCCACGCAGGACGGCGGCCGCGAAACGCCCAAGGACGGCTATTCCGCCGTGCAGCTCGGCTTCCAGGACAAGCCCCGCAAGAGCGCCACTCGCCCCGAACAGGGCCATGTCGCCGCGAACCTGAAGTCGAAGCGCAAGGAAGTCCGCACGAAGGCCGGTGTGAAGTTGGCTCCCAAGGCGGACTGCGAGCCGCAACGCTACGTGCGTGAGTTCCGCCTTGATCGTGCGGGTGCCTTCCTCGATACCTCGGCCACCAAGGCTGGGCCGGAAGAAGCCACCATCAAGGTCGAGCGCATCCGCGTCAGTGGCGAAGGTTCGAGCAAGAAGTTTGACCTTTACACCGAAGAGATGACGCTGAAGGTCGGCCAACTGCTCAACGTCGAGGATGTGTTCAAGGATGTGCTCGCCGTGGACGTGATTGGCACGACCCGCGGCCGCGGCACACAGGGTGTCATGAAGCGGTGGAACTTTGCCGGCCTCCCCGCAGCCCACGGCTCGAAGAAAAACCACCGTCAACCGGGTTCGACATCGTCGCTCGCGAGCAACCGCGGTAGCGGTCGCCCCAAGAAGGGCCGCAAGCTCGCGGGCCGCTACGGCAACGAACGCGTCACCATCCGCAACCTCACGGTTGTGAAGGTGGACCTCGAGAACAACCTGCTCCTGATCCGCGGCGGCATCCCGGGCGCTCCGGGCGGCGTCGTGATGATCCGCCCCACCAACAAGGTCGGCCCGGGCTCGCCCAAGGCCAAGACCAAGAAGCACGAGGGCCCCGTCGCTCTCAAGGGCCCGAAGAAGTAACCCTGCAATCGAAGCGAACCCACACGAAGACCGCGGTCGGCGCGGTCTTATTGCTTTTGTGCCAGGCTTTTCTCGAATCGATCTCGATTGATCGCTCAAAGCTCGGCGGTGCGTGAGGCTTCACGGCTAGACGTGCTGATCGACGAGGACCGGGTTGCCGTCGGGGTCGATGACGACGAAGCTGGCAGGGCCCGTGGAGGCTTCGTCGGCTTCGGTCGCGAGAGGAAGGCCCTGGGCTTTGAGCTGGCGCTGCAGTTCGCGCACATCGGTGAAGGTGCCGACTGGTTTGGCGTCCTGATCCCAACCCGGGTTGAAGGTGAGGATGTTCTTCTCGAACATTCCCTGGAAGAGCCCGATCACCTTGTCGCTGTTCTTCATGATCAGCCAATTTTGAGCCGCATCGCCACCGAAAACCTGGAAGCCAAGTTTCTCGTAGAAGGCTTTTGAGGCGGCCAGGTCCTTCACGGCCAGGCTGATGGAGAAAGCACCGAGTTGCATGGATCGCTCCTGGCTCGCAGTGGGGAAATTACTCCCCAAGCTTACCAGGAACGCATTTGAGAAGCACGTGGCTCATCTGTCGAGGCGGCTCCGAGTCTCCCATCGTCGATCGATCGCACATTCCCGATTCGGATCCGCAGACCGAACGACCGCCATCCGCGACCTTTAAGGTATCGCGCCAAAATAAGTTACCGAATTCTTAGCCCTTTCGCGGGTGGATTTCGTAGTTCCACTCGCCGTGATACTTGTGCGGCTTGATGGCGCACGCCTCCAGTTCCTCGTCCCGCACCTTGCGGCCCTTCTCGT
>JBGSZR010000037.1:0-99230 GCA_041750275.1 Gemmataceae bacterium | reverse complement strand
CCTCGCAACGAGCGACGCCACGCCGCTGGCCCGTGGTGCGATCCCGGATACACCGACGTTCGCAACGACACCCGCTCGCCTTCCGTCCGTCAACCCCTCCAGCTCCGGGCCGGACTGGCTCACGGGCATTGATCCCAATGTGCTTCCGGCCGCGGGCAAGTCCACACCGCAGGGCAGTGCGAATCGATCGCCCGTGGTGAATGCCAGCACCATGCCGAACATGTCGATGAGCGGCTTCCCAAAACTACTCTCGTCGTTCCGTGCAGATCCACCCTCCTCATCGAAGCCGGTGGAGCGCCCGAATACGATGCCGGGCACCGCAGAACGCAATCCGAACTCATCAACGGCCGAGCCGGAAACGGCGACGGCGAAGACGCCCTTCCGGGGCACCACGCCGAACGGGGCACCGGTCTATGCAGGCCCGCCGGCCTATCTGTGGTACGGCTACGGCTCGGTGACACCGGGTGCGAATCCGTACGCTCCCAGCGGTGTGCATCCGAAGGCTTCGGCGAACTGGTACAACGTGACCGGTGCCACTCCGGGGGCCTTCCCGGTTCCGGTGATGAACCCACTGCGGCAGCCGGCGGGGATCGAACCGCCGACCTATGCAGCCAACACGCCGAGCTACGGTGTCCCACAGTCGGAGCCAACACCCACGGCACCGCCTGCACTCGCCGCACCCTCGATGCCGATCATCACGAGCTTGCCCACCATGGCGGAGAAGGAGTTGAAGATCAGTGCCGCTCCGCCGGCGGTGCCCGTCGTCCCACCCCGGATGACCCCTCCGCCGCCCTTGCCACGACCGACTCCACCGGTGGTTCCGCCTACTGGAGTGTCGCCGATCTCAGCGCCGGTGCGTCCAACACTGCCGCCTCCGTCGTTCACACCGCCTGTGGAGATGCCGACACCGACCGTGGCGACACCTTCTGTGGGTGTGCCCACGATCGCGGCTCCGCCGGGCCTCGGTGCCGTGATGCCGATCCCGCGGACGCCCGTGAACCCGGTGGAAGCGGCCGCGGCCGAGTCACCCCTGGTGGCGACGCCTACCATCACGCCACCACCGATCAGCGCAATGCCAGTCGTGAACCCCATCGCAACGACTCTGCCTGTGACACCGTCTGTTCCGGCACCGGTCACAGCGATGAAGCCGGTTCCGGCCGATGTGAAGTGGGCCCCGGGTGAGCAACCCGGAACCCCGGAAGGGACCTGGATTCCCGCGGTGGGTGTGCCACGTGCCACGCCGCAGGGCTGGCAACAACCCGGAGCGATGTCGCCGGTGAAGCAGTTGATTGCTCGTGGCCAGATGGGTGAGGCGAAGCCCGATGCCACGGCGACATTGATTCGGGATCTGTGCCGGGGCCGGGCCACGGGGATCGATGTACGCTGGACCGGTTCACGCCGACTCACCGTCTGCTTCGAGGCAGCGCATGAAGCGGATGCGGCCCGGCTGGTGAAAGACATCAGCGCTCGCCCGGAACTGGCGGCGCTGCAGATCGACTTCTGCGTGTTGGTGAAGTGAGCCTTATTCCTTCGGCAGTGGCTTGCCTTTGACCGTCTTCACACCCTCGCGGCTCGCAGTTTTGATCGCGTAGCGAAAACCGGGACGCAGGTCGCGTGTCGAGAGACCGAGCACCAACAGATCACCCTTGTCGTCCAACCGGGTCGACAGAGTCAACCGACTGCCGCGGGTGGTGGTGACCACGATCAGTTCCTTGTCGAAATCAACCTTCGCCGTGCCCTTGATGCCCCAGGCCTCGGCGAGCTTGTCCCACTCCTTTTGGGAAGCAATCACGCTGCTTTCGGGAGCCGCGCTGGCGAGTTTCTCATCGTCGACGCTTCCCGCCAGGTCGAGTGTGAGCTTGGCGGGTTCTTTCTTGTCGTCGTCGCGTGCTATGGCTGTCAGTGCGAACAGGAAGCTGGCAGCGATCAGGGCTGAACGAAGCATGGTGCACCTCAGTTGTGGGACGAGCGGTCCCGTGAAGAAGACTATTCTATGGCATCTGGATCACGTGAGGAACAGCCCGCTCACGCGGGCCGCTCGCCTGACTTGTCCGGGCGAGCGGTCCCCGTGAGGGGACTGTTCCTCACACGCTTGAAACGCACTGGAAACGCACCTGAAACGCACTGGAACAGCCCGCTCACGCGGGCCGCTCGCCGAATCAACGGCGTCTTGTTCCTTCCCGTCACGAGTTGAGGCTGTTCATGTCCTCGATATCGGGCAGTGACAGCGCCACGTCGGGGCTGCCGAGCCTGGCGTGCCACCAGTTCAGGAGCGCATCGGCACGTTGCGTGAACGCAGGCTTCTTTACGTCCGACTGGATGCGTTTGATCTCCTCGTCAGAGAGTGTGAAGTTCAGGGCCACATCGTCTCCAGCGCTGAGTTCAAAGGCGACCGTGGCAAAGAAGCCGCGGGGGAAGCCTTTTGCCAGGAAGAAGTCGTCCAGCAGGTGAATGAGGTTGTCGTTGCGGAAGGTGTTCGATGCCATGCGTGAAGACCAGAGCCCTTCGCCGGGGGAGGTCGCCCATTGCAAGCCGCGGTCGACCAGTGGCGGGAACGAATCGGGCACTTCTTCGCGCTTGCGGCCGGCCTCGCTGACGCCGTCGCGGATTTGCAGGATTACCACGCCGGAGCAGTGCTTCTCGATCCAGTCCAGGTGATTGAAGAGCCAGGAGGCCACCACGCCAACGCCGTAGTTGTCGTAGTAACCGGCATCGACCACGCGGCGGGGTGGGTTGGTCGGCAGGCTCACCGCAGGCAGCACGTAGGGGAAGGTCGCGTTCATGCGTGCAGCCGTGGCCACCGTGAAGTCTGTGGCATTCGGGAAGAGCTTGAAGAACTCCACACCTTCGCGTGACAGCAGCCCGAAGCCCTCGGAGTCGGTCGGCGATTCCGTCTGGTTCTCGCCGAGCACGAAAGCCCGGTTTTGCGTGACCGAGCGCAGACCGAGGTTGCTGATGAAAAGTTGCCGACCATCCTCAACGAGCATGGGTGCGAAGATCAGGCTGGGCCGCCAGCCTGCGGCTTCGCCCTCCCGCAACTTGGAGAAGGGAACGTGAAGTTGCCCGTGGAATGCCTTGCGGAAGGCATCCTCGATGGCCTGGCCGCGGTCGTAGCGTTGCCGCAGCGGCAGGAACAGGGAGAAGAGATCGCGGTTAACCAGTGTGTGCGTGGCGGGCGTCAGGAAGTCCTTGCACACATCGGCGAAGAGTTCTTCGTGAGTCGGCGGATCACGGTCGACCCGGCCTTCGCGGAAGTAGCCATTGCGGGCCACCTCGATGCGGCCGCCCGGCGGCTCCGCCAGCGATGCCACATAATACGAGGCACCGATCATGCCACCCGAGGCACCCGAGACGAGCCGCATGTGGTACGGCAGGGCCACCGGAGGCCGGGGGCCACTCACGCGGTCCGGGCTCGGGTTCAGGAATCGGCGTTCAAGTTCGAGCAGCACACGCATGGTCCATGCGGCCGAGCGCGACCCGCCGCCGCTGGCACACACGATTACCATTGGCGGCTTGCCACCCGTCCAGGCTTTCGGATGCGGGTAGTCCACCTCATCGCTGAACACCTGCCGCACCACGTCGCCCGTGAAGCGGCTTTCGAGTTCGGCGGCCGCACCTTCGCGAGTGAGTGTGCCGGCCGTCACGCGGGCTTCAATATCCGCCAGCAGGCTGTAGGTTTTCGGCAGGTCGAGCGGTGCCCGTCTGGCGGGCATGTTCGGAAAGCGGTACTTGTACGCCCGGCCCGCGAGCACCACCAGCGTCAGCAAGCACAGCAGAAAGAAATCGCCCGACACGCCGAAGAGCGGGAACGCCGTGAGCAACACGTGGGCGAAGACCCAAATGTTCAAGAGCAGCACGATGCCCACAGCCGGCGTGAAGAAGCGCAGATGCGGTGGAGCCGCGATCAGCACGAGCGACGCCACCGCGATGAGGCCGAAGTTCAGCACGAACGCACCATAGACCGGTGCATACGGCATGAACCACGCGCGGGCCTCGTTGCGTGCAGCGGTGCGAATCACGTCGAGTTGCTCGGCGTTGAGCGTCGCTTCGCCGCCACCATTCTTGATGGCCTCGGTGCGGGCTTCGATGGCCGCACGTCGACCGGCACCGTTGCCCCAGCCGGCCCATGCGAGCATCGACTTGCCGATCGGTTCGCTGACCGGCTTCCATTCCATCCAGGCCGCGGTGATGCTTGTCATGGCGAGCCAGCCCGCCACGGCACCGAGTGGCAGCCACACCGAATAGCTCACACGCGGAACGTGGCGCGGATGTCGGTACGGCTTCCAGCCTGAGAACTGCCAGCGAATCCAGCTTCCCACGTACTGCATGCTGAGCACCGTGAACCAGAGCATCGCTGCCAGGAAGAGCCCGGCCGAGGTGACCGCGACTGCGTACCACTCGATGGACATCACGCTGGCCGGCTCGCAGCGGAAGCGACCCGGGAACTGTTCATTCGCCACGGCCGGCGTCTCGGTGTATTGCCGCATCTCGCAGAACGGCGGCCGGTCGATGGTGAAGTTCGTGGCGAACTCTTCGAACAGGTAGCCCGCCAGAAACACCTGCCACACCACAGCGCCGATGCCGATGCCGATCATCAGCTGGGATTTGGCACTCTTGCGCCAGAAGAGCGTGGGCAGCCCGAGACCGGAGCCGAAGCCGAAGAAGAGCACGAGCACAAGAAAGGCCAGCACGCCAGGGAGCACAAACGAGAGGCTGAAACCGTTGGTGAACGTCCACCACAGCCACTCGCGCAGGAACACATTGAGCGGCTCCACGAGGTTCACGGAGCGGTTGAATATCTCGATGGGCGGTGCGGCCGCAATGGGCAATGGCATGGTGTCGTTCCCGGATCAGGATGAAGCGGAACTCAGCATCCGCGCCACCGCACGGCTGTCAAATGAAAAGTGTGCGTATGCAGTTTTCATCGAGTGAAGACCCCAACGAGCGGCCCACGTGAGTGGGCTGTTCCGGACGTGATACAAGTGCATCAGCAACAGGCGAGCGGCCCACGTAAGTGGGCTGTTCCGGACGTGATTCGAGTGCACCAGCAACAGGCGAGCGGCCCACGTGAGTGGGCTGTTCCGGACGTGATTCGAGTGCCTCAGAAACAGGCGAGCGGCCCCGAGCGAGTGGGCTGTTCCTGATGCTCCTGCAAGGCAATTGAACAGCCTGCTGACGCAGGCCGCTCGCCTCATGTGCTGCGTCAAGCTTCACCTTGACCGCGGAACCTTGGCAGCGGTATCGTCCAGCGATCGACGCGGGCAGCACGACATCACCACGCTCAGGGAGGAGCGGCCGGATGCACGATCCTGTCTCACACTGGCACGGCAAGCGTGTTCTGGTGACCGGCTGCACAGGGTTGCTCGGCGGAGCCACCGTTCGGGCCTTGCTCGCCGGCGGTGCCACTGTCGTGGGACTCGTTCGCGAAGGCTCGCTCGATGCCGACTTTGCCCGGCATCGCCTGGTCGGGCGCATTCACATCGTGCGTGGCCGGGCGGAAGACCTGTTCCGCATCCATTCCGCTCTGGCGATTCACGAAGTTCAGGCCCTGTTCCACCTTGCCACGGCAGATGAGCGTGGCACGGGTGCGGTGCTCGAAGCGGCCCGCCGGCATGATGTGCGAATGCCCGTGATCGTGGCCCGACCGCGACAGGAAGAAGCCGCTGCCGTGTCGCTCGTGAATCTTGGCGTGGCACGCTTCGGGGAACTGTTCGGTCGCGGCGATCGGCAGACCTCGCACATCATCCCGGCCACAATCACGGCACTCCTCACCGGCGAACGCAGCACCCGTGTGAACGCGGAAGCGGTTCGCGACTTCGTTCACGCCGAGGATGCCGCACGGGCCTGCCTGGCACTGGCCGCGGCACTCGGGGAACGCACGACGCCGGGCCTCACCGAAGCGAGCTTTCGCTCGGGCTGGGAATTCTCCGATCGCACGATGGCTGTAGCGGTTCGCGATGCCTTCGAATCGCGATTCGTGGGCGTGGCCAGCCAGTTGCCCCCGGCGAATCCGCTGAACTGGTCGCCCGCGGTCTCGCTGGCTGAGGCGCTGAGCGAGACCATTTCCTGGTGTCGCCACGCGCCGCGCAGCCGCTTTTCGGGAGCGCATCGTGCTGAACTTCAACGACGCACCGCCGCGTGAGTTCCCCATGAACCCGCAATCGCACAAACCGTTTCCGACCGCGGCCGAACTGGTCAAACGGTATCATTTGTCGCCTTCGGACCTCGTCATTGAGGTGGGCTCTGGCGACGGTGCATTCTTGCGATCGGTAGCAGAATACGGCCCACGCACGCTGGGCTTCGAAAGTGATTCCCGGTTGACTGCCCGGGCCATTCGTGCGGGTGTCGATACCTGCTCGAGCCCTTTCACGCCTGCATTAGCCGAGTTCGTGCGGTCGCGGTACGGTACGGCCCGCGTGATGGTGCTGCCGACACATCAGGCAGAGCATTATGAAGCCGCCGGGCTCTGCCTGGCCTGCGATGGTGTGCTGCTGGTGCGAAGCCACGCATCGCTTGTTGCACGAGCCGCCTGAACTCCCTCGTCAGGCGTGAATGTCACGCCGCACTTCGCACTCGGCCATGCCACGCCTACAACACACCCATCGTTGCCACACTGATGGGGACCATTCATGGCCGGGAAGACACTTGCCGAGCGCCTTGCGACTTATGCCACAAGTTTGACCTTCGAGAAGCTCACATCGGAGGCGATTCACGAAACGAAGCGGCGCTTTATTGATTCATTTGCCACGGCCGTGGGTGCGATGCCCGCCGAGGCTTTTGGCGTGGCCCGGCGCTGTGCGTTGCGCGTAAGTGGAAATCCAGGAGCATCACTGCTGGGCGGCGGATCCTCCAGCCCCGAATGGGCCACTTTCGTCAACGGACTGCTCATTCGCTACCTCGATTTCAACGACACTTATCTCGCGAAGGAGCCCGCTCACCCGAGCGATAACCTCGCCCCCGTTCTGGCCGTTGGCGAGGCGGTCGGTGCCGCGGGTCGCGATCTCATCACGGCGGCAGTGCTCGCCTATGAGATCCAGTGTCGCTTCTGCGATGCCGCCAGTCTCCGGCAACACGGTGTCGACCACGTCACCTATGGTGCGATCTCCTCGGCCGCGGCCGCGGGAAAATTAATGGGCCTGGATGCGGCGAAACTCACACACGCCATCGGCATCGCTGGCGTCTGCAATGTGGCACTGCGGCAGACGCGTAGCGGCGAACTCAGCGAGTGGAAAGGCTGTGCCTTCGCCAACGCTGCTCGCAACGGCGTCTTCGCAGCCACTCTGGCCGCGGAGGGGCTCAGCGGCCCATCGCCAATCTTCGAGGGCGATCTCGGCTTCTTTAAACTCGTGAGCCGAGAAGCCTTCGATCCTGCCCCATTCGGCAGCGAATTCGGCAACACCGACGGCTTCATGATCAACAAGACCTACATCAAATTCTGGCCCGCCGAGTACCATTCCCAAAGCGCCATCGACGCGGCCTTGAAACTGCGATTGCTTCTGAAGGGCGACATCTCCGCCGTCACCAGTATCGACATCCACACCTTCGAAGCCAGTTATAACATCATCGGCAAATACCCCGAAGCATGGACGCCCCGCACCCGCGAGACCGCCGACCATAGCCTGCCCTATTGCACCGCAGCGGCGCTCATGGATGGCGATGTGTACCTGGATACTTTTGGCGAATCACGCTTCACCGATGAGGCGCTGATCACGCTCACGAGCAAGGTGAAGGTGCACCTGGATGATGCCCTGACCACGCGTTATCCGCGCGGCATCCCGAACCGCATCACGGTGACGCTGGCCGACGGCACGAAGTTGGTGGAGGAGGTGGAGTTTCCCCGCGGCCACGCCGGCAACCCCATGACCGATGCGGAAGTGGAAGCGAAGTTCCGCCGGGCCGTGGAGCAGAAGTATGGCGAGAAGAAGGCCAGCACCATGCTGGCCCGCTGCTGGGATCTCGAATCGCTCACGAGCGTGACGGAATTGATTCGGCTGTTCGATTGATGCCAGTGTGGGGTCGGCGTCGATACTAACCCAGGGCGTCGCTGCGCTCCTTGCCCTGGGCGATGTAGTCCCACTCTTTCAGCGTGAAAACCGTGGGATGCCAGTGAGTGCCGAAGTGGCTGCACTCCGCTCTCCTTTGGGCGAGGGCGGTGGGTGGGCAACGCCCACGAACCGGCTGAAGGGAAACGCCGGGCCCTGATTCGTAACGCACTTCCCTCTTCACAAGCCGGTTAAACCACACCTCGACTGTGGTTAACTCCAAACTCCATCGTCACGGTGTGCCGAACGGTTTGCCTTCGATCTCGTTCTGAGAGGGGCCGACCGTTTCGTACACGATCACCTTGGCCTGTTGAAGGGGCACGTTTTCGGGCCACCAGTAAACGGGTTTGCCCGCCTTGGCCACGTCGCGAGCTTGCACCATGCGCGGCAAGCGGGCGTGGTCGTCGTCGTGGTTCTTGTTGTCGAGCACCACGTAGCGCACATGGGCATCGCGTGAATCGGGTGGAATCGCGTGGAGTGTGAATGTCGAATAGCAACCGGCCCATTCGAACGGGTCGATGAGCACGACAGGCTCTTCGCGAACGCTGAATTCCTTGAACCGTTCGCGGAGCCAGTAGCCGGCGTGTTTGTGCCCTTCGCGGTTGCCGTGCAGCGGCTTCAGCGAAGGTGGAATCGAGATGATCACGAGCAACGCGAACAGCCCGACGGCGAGGCGACGACCGAAGCCGGGCTTCGAGGGGAAGTACGAGGTGAGTTCTCGCAAGCCCGCGGAAGCGAAGATGCAGCCGATCAGGGCCACGAGCATGACGTGGCGTTCAGAGACGTAGTGCGTCCAGATGCCGTTCACGGTCGCCCCGCGGACGCCCACCAGCACAGCAATTGAGAAGCTGACGCCGAGCATCGTGGCGAGCAAGCCGACACCCGGGTCCGCGACGATGCGTCGCCGCACAGCGAAGAGCCCGAAGAAGGCCAGTGCTGCGCCGAAGTAATGCATTCCCTGAATCGATTCTTGCAGGGCCGCCGTGACCGACGCCTTCACGCTCGTGACCGCACCGGCATCTTCGGGCAGCACCCAGAACGAGGCGAACAGTGGGCCGCCGGTTCCGCGAGCCTCTGTCGAGCCCATCATGCGCAGGGGGCCGGGCAAGCCCTTGATGCTGTTCGCGGAAGTGGGTTTGTTCGAGAAGTTACCAATGAGCACCATGTACGGCCCGGCGACAAGCATGAGCCCAACGAAGAGTGCCGTCAGCCGACCCAGTGCGAGGTCGCGCGGCCACTTTCGTCTCAAGCCCAACCACGCGCTCACCAGACCCACGGAGAGGCCCACGGCCAACCCTTCGGGGCGGACCAGGTAGCAGAGCCCCGTGGCGATGCCGCACATCAGGAAGAAGCCGATGGAAGGCCGCCGCACGGCGCGCACCCCAAGCGCCAGGGTGGTGACCGCACCGAGCAGATAGGTCGCTTCGGTGAGGCCATCGCTGGTGATGCGTGCCGGAGTGGGCAGCACCTGGAACATGAGCACAGCCACAAAGGCCACGTTGCGGCCGAAGAGCATCCGACTCAGCAGGTACATCGGAATGACGAGCAGCAGCGAGGCGATCGCGCTCACGACTTGCGTGGCCAGCAGTGTGCTATCAGCCAGTGGAAGCGACACGGAATGCCGCACAAACTTCGCGGTGAACCAGACAGCGGCCGGGTAGCCCGGTGGGTGTTGCTGTTCCTTGATCACTGTGAGGATGCGGCGACGCGGATCGGGTGGCCCGGCCGATTCCGGCGACTGGATCCCCAGCGCAAACCGCGCGAACCCCACGCTATCGCGCGCCGTCACTGCCGTGTGGCTGATGATCCAGGCATGGATGGCAAGTGAGGTGACGGCGAGAACCAGGAGCCGGACATAATCCGGACCGAACAAGGATCGCCGCGGTTCCACTGTTTCCATCCGGGCGCCGACCGCTACCATGATCGCTCCGGTTTCCGTACCTCAATCGGGGTTGTTTGCCCCGGCCGGGATCTTCCCGGACGAGCGAACATAGGGTAATCGTGCAAGGGGGTCAAGCCAGGTCCGCTTGCGGGCCCCCGCTGGGTGAGTCGAGCCATGATCACAATCAATGAGACCCTGCTGATTCCGGATGAAGAACTGGAATGGTCGTACGCACGCTCCGGCGGGCCTGGCGGGCAGAATGTGAACAAGGTCTCGTCGAAGGCCGTGCTGCGCTGGAGGGCCGCCGCGTCCGTGGCACCAATCCCCCTGGCGGCGTGGGCCCGGATGAAGTCGCGCTTCCCGAGCCGCTTCACGGTCGAGGGCGATGTCGTTCTCTCGTCTCAGGCTTTTCGAGACCAGGAACGGAACCGCCAGACTTGTGAGGAGAAGCTCGTCGACATGATTCGGCTGGCACTGATCGAGCCGACCGTGCGAAAGGCGACCAAGCCGGGCAAGGCCGCGAAGCGGCGGCGCGTGGCCGATAAACGCAAGCTCTCGGCCAAGAAGCAATCGCGCCGCACGAGCGGTTCCGACGATTAACGACCGCGGCCCGCAGTGAACTGCGGGCCGCTTTGCGTTTCGGGATGAATGATTTCGATCACTGATCCTTGATGTCCATCTCCAGCGTCTTGGCAATGCCGCGGACGATGGGCGTGGAGGGCTTCTTCGGTTGCTGGTAGCCCCACATCGTGTGCACCAGTTCGAAGCCGACCAACCCGCCCATGATCACGAGCACGAACGCGGGCAGCAGGAAGATCGCCGGCAACGGACCCCACGGAGCCGCCGGGGCCACACCCGCGACGACTGGCTCTTCATCCTCGTCTTCCTCGTGGCGTGTGCGGTTCTTGACTCCCACGAGTGCCGCACTCACCGAGTCTTCTTCCTCTTCGACCTCCACTTCCACATCGGAGAGGTCCACATCCACCGATTCCTCATCGTCCAGCATCACGACCTGGCTCGCAGACTCATCGTCTTCGCTGAGAACGTCACTATCGTCGAGAGCGAGTTCATCAGATGTTTCGAGGTCCGTGTCCGATTCCAGTTCCACGGCCTCGGAGCCGGAATCATCGGACATCGGCGGAATCTCGAAATCCGTTTCGAAGATATCGTTCTTGTCGTCGTCGTCCTCGAGGGCAGCGTGTTCGAGGCTGGAGGTGCCACCAGAATCGTCGAGCGTGAGTTCGAATTCGCTGTCCGAATCCGAAGTGATGGGCTCGGGGCGGGGCATCTTGGTCGAGGGCGGACCGCTTCGGCCGGCACCGGAGCTCGGGCCGGGGTCAAGTGAAAGTTCGAAGTCATCCGAGTCGTCTTCCGGTGCGACAGGCGGCTTGCCCTTTCCTTTATTGCTCTTCTTTTCCAGCGAGATACCGCTATCGGCCGGGTCACGCAGATTGATGCCGCTCTCGCCCGCACGCGGTTTGCCAGTGCTGCTCAAGGGTGGCGCACCGAGATCAACTTCGTCGCTCGAATCGGTGTTCAGTTGCAGCTCGAAGTCATCACTATCCGCGTCGAGGCTGAGTTCGAATTCGCTGCTATCGCCACTGTTCGGCTTGTTCGAAAGCGACTTGCCAGAATCGCCCGTTAGCTTGCTGGACGATTTCGGTGCCGAGAGCTTCGCAGAGCTACCACCCTTGATCACAGCGCTGCCGGGCCCGCTGAAATCGAGTGACAGTTCCTCGGTCGGCACCACAGAAGAGTCCTTGCCACTCTTGGCCTTGGGTGGTTCCAGCCGGACATCGCTATCGGGCTTGGCCTGGCCCTTGGCGGAGGGTTCGAGTCGAACATCGCTATCAGGCTTGCCAGCTGGCTTCGAAGGCGTTTTCTCTTCGGATGAGAGCGAGAAGATATCGTCGTCCGATGAACCGAACACAAGTGGTTCATCGACGGGCGTGCCATCATCCGAACCGTGCAATTTAAAATCGTCCGACCCGGGAGCCGAGTCGTCCATCGCGGCGAGCGGCAGGTCGGGTTCACTGGCCGCACCCATGCTGCGGGCAAGTTCGTCGATGTCCGTCGAGCGGAACCGCAGTGTCGGGCCATCGCGGAACGACTTGAGCGTCTTCCAGTCTTCGCGCAGCCGCCGCTTGAGTTCCGAGGTGGTGATGCCCAGTCGCTCGGCAGCTTCATCAAGTGTGTAGGTCTGCGCCATGGCGGTGTCCTGCTCGGGGCGGCCAATCGGAACATGGAGGGCGAATCGTCCGTTATCAATTCATCACACATTGTAAACGCCTGGGCAGGCTTCACAAGTGCGGAACCGCGGTGAACCGGGCGAACTGGGTGGCGAATTGCGGGCCGTGCGGGTCGTAGCATCTCTTCCGAACAGGCCATCTTCGCGAACCAGACGGACTTCGCACGAAGCAAGATCGACCTGGGGTGTCGGTGAGTGGCGGATCATTTTTGTCGCTCTGCAGCCCGCTCCGGGGCACTATGAAGTATCGAACCGCGGCCATTCCTCAGAGGGCGACATGGCAGAGTTCACGGTCCGCACACTGGTTCGCCAGTTAGCCCATGCAGCGAGCCGGCAGGGCGTGAGCCCGGAATCGGACCCGGATCTGCTGCGACGTTTCGCCCAGCATCGTGATGAAGCCGCCTTCACGGTTCTGCTGGCCCGGCACGGAGCGATGGTCTTCGACGTTTGTCGACACACTCTTGGACAGCACCCGGATGCCGAGGATGCCTTTCAGGCGACGTTCCTGTTGCTGGCACGCAGTGCGGGCACGATCCGCCAACCGGCCTCGCTCGCGGCCTGGTTGCATGGTGTCGCCTACCGGACCTCCCTCAAGGCTCGTACTCGCCTGGCCATTCAGCGTGAGCGTGAACACCAGATTCAGCAGGAGAACGTCACGGAGCCCGCTTGCCTAGAAGCGGCCGAGGTTCGTCACATCGTCCACGAAGGGCTGGCTGGTTTGAGCGAACGTTACCGATCTGTGTTGCTGCTGTGCGATCTTCAAGGGTTCACACAGCACCGCGCGGCCGAGGCGCTGGGCCTCAGCCACGCTGCCCTCAAGAAGCGTCTGCAGCGGGGCCGGTCGATGCTCCGCGTGGCATTAACCCGCCGGGGGTTGGCTCCCGCCACAACCCTGGCCATGCTGCCCATTGCGGTTCCGCCCGCTCTTGCGGCGAGCACCAGCACGGCCGCGGTTGCATTCGCCGCTCACCCTGGAACTGCGCTCGTTTCGATTTCGATTCGCCAACTCATTACAGAGGGTCCAAGCATGTTCTCCGGTAAACTCTCGGCTATCTGCTGCCTTCTGCCGGTGCTCGTGGTCGGTATGGTGTTCGCGGGCCCCGGCAGTCCCGCAGAACGACCTGCCGCTGCCACGCGCACCCAGGATGGGAAGACCGAAGCCCTCCGGGCACCCAACCCACTGCTGGGCACCTGGAAGGTGAAACACATTGAAACCCGCGGCGAACCGCTGTTCACAGCCGATGAACTCAAGAACGCCCGCATCACGTTCGGGGAGGGTCGAGCTCAGGTGGATGGCTTCCGGGTTCTTTACCTGCGCGATTTCAGCTTCAAGCTCGACACCTCCTTGAAGCCGGCCCAGATCGATGTGGTGTTCCCCCGGAACGATGCTTATCGCGAGCAGAAGGTGGAGGGCATCTATGTCCTTCGACAGGATGAACTCCGCATTTGCCTGCGGATGACCAATCCCGAGCATGGCCGGCCGAAGGGCTTCGTCACGAATGGCGGCTCAACGCTGTACACCTTCATCCTGGAGCGAACAAAGGAAGCGGCACCCGAGCCTGCGGCTCCGAAACCCGTGCGGCAAACCAAGCGCGACATCCCGGCCATCACCGTGGAAGAACTGGCGAGTGGACTGCGCAAGGATGGCTTCCAGTGGACACCCATCGGCAAACAGATGACCTTTCGCTGTCTGGTGATTCGTGCCGGGGCCAGTCCGACCGTTCAGATCGAAGGCATGAAGAAGGACTCGATGGACACCGCCGTGCTGCACAACATGCTCAGCGACAACACCCTGAAGGTCGGCGACACGCTCGATGTCACAGGGCTGATCGTGGATCAGTGGTATGGCGTCTGGCAAATCTGGGAGTACAGCACGAAGGTCATCAGAAAGTAACGCGGGTGCCGTGCTTCCACTGCTCAGGCTTCTCCCATCTCCAGGGCGAGCAGCGTGAAATCATCCGGGTGACGGACGTGTGGGAGCAAGTCGCGGGCCAGGGCATCGAGGAACGCCTGCCCGCCGAGCGAACGATGCCGGCCGCCGGTCTCGGCCATCTTGTCCGAGGCCACCCCCGCCACGGGATCGCCATCGGGTCGCGTGCCATCGCTGCCAAGCACGAGCTTGTCGCCCGGATCGAGGCGGCCAAACACATTCAAGTAGCTCGTGTCCGCCGTTCCGAGAAAAGGCCCAGGCACGTTCCAGCTTTCAGGCTCACCGTTGGCCGGGATGCGGACCGGTGCCGGCCCGCCCGCCCGGGCAACAGTTACGGTTCCATCTGCCACATTCAGCACGCCGACCAGCATGGCTACGAGAGGCGGATCCTCGAGCCCAAGCCCGATGAGTTCCCGGTTCACCGCCACGAGCACCTCATCGGGCGGAATCAAGCGATAGCTCTTACTGGCAATCTGCTTCATGCGCACAGCTTGCTTCACGAAGACGCTGAGCAAGCTGCCCGCTGCGGAACCGCTCGTCATCACATCGCCGAGATAAAATCCGATGTGGGTTTCATCGAGCCGCAGGACGTCGTAGAAGTCCCCGCCAACCCTACTCCGAGGCCGGTAGCACACGGCGAAGCGGGCGGCTCCCACCTCCGGAAACGTTCGCGGCAAAAAGGTGCGGTGAATGCGGCGGGCCATCTCCAGTTCGTGATCCAGCTGGGCATACGCCTTTTGCAATTGTTCGCCGAGCAGGCGGGCTTCGGAAGCCTTGTTCGCCACACGAGCCGCCAGCTTTCGCGATCGCAGCAAGGCACGCACCTGAGCCACCAGAATCGCCGTCTCGCAGGGTTCTGCCAGGACCGCATCCGCACCCGCCTCGAACCCGGCCACGGTCTGTTCGCTGTTCGCGTCGGGCAAGACCCACAACACGGGAAGTGGCGTATCACCCAGTTCGACACGCCAGCGCCGCGTTTGCGCCACAGCAACCTCGGTTCGCGTCCCAACTTCGATGATCGCCACATGCACGCTGTCGAAATTCACGGCGGGTGCCGAACCCAGCGCGTGATCCACGACATCGAGCCCAGCCTCACTCAGCGAACGACGCAAGTCATTCTTGGATGCAAGCGGTTGAGAACTGACTAAAATGTTGGCAGCGGGCATAACATTCATTTTACAGGCTCAGCAACTTCTCGAATCTACACACCGCGAACGATAGACTGTAATTGCGTCGCTGCAAACTGAAAATCGGGAGCCAGCCGTGCCCGTGCAAATGGAACTTCGCCGCATCATCATTAGCGAGGTGGACGATCACCAGGTGATTATCCTCAAAGAAGTGGACGGCGACCGCAGCTTCCCCATCGTAATCGGCATCTTCGAAGCCACGAGCATCGATCGCCGCGTTCGCGGCATGCCCACACCGCGACCGCTCACGCACGACCTCATCACCAGCGTGGTCGAGCAACTTGATGGCGAAATCCAGGACATCGTCATCAGCGATTTGAGAGAACACACGTACTTCGCCCAGCTCCGCGTACGAAAGGATGGCGAATTGGTGCAGATCGATTGCCGCCCCAGCGACGCCATTGCCCTGGCCGTTGCTGCCCGTGTTCCCATATACGTCAGCGAGGACGTGCTCGGCGAAGCCCTGGATGATGATGAATCAATTGAGTGAAGTTTGCCGACAGAACACGCGAACCTGGTGTCTGTATTCTGCTCTCTTCTTTGCGGTGCCCGATTGAACGCTGGAAACGACCCGGGCAGCTTCTATGATAAGTTCAGTGAGCGTTCCCGCTCGCCAAATGCGCCTGTAGCTCAGTGGTAGAGCAATCGGCTTTTAACCGATTGGTCGTGGGTTCGACCCCCACCGGGCGCACTGAGTTAAACCCTGCTCTTTGTATCTGGTTTAGTTGGTCGCGAAGATGGAGTCGCTGCCGCCCGGAAGCGATGAAACCTGATCTCGGGAAGGCTGAATCGGGGGGGCATCGAGTTGGTTTGTTCTGACTGCACTTCTTGAGCGGAGTCGGCGACCGGGTGTTGAGAAATCAACGGCTCGCGTAATCGACTCACGAGGCCGCCCGGGCCTTGCCTGCTCCGCGGATCAAATCGATTTCCAGTTGCACCAGGTCACGCACCACGCGGCTCGCGAGTGGTCGGGCGAGTGGGTCTGCGGCCAGCATCTTGCGCAGCAATTCCACCACCCGTTCGGGCCATTCGCCGGGCACTTCCGTGATGTCGATGGGGCGGGCCTTGCGGCGCTTCTTCAACGCTTCATCCGTGGTCGCGGCCGGGAACGGAAGGCGGCCGGTGAGGCACTCGAACAACGTCACACCCAGGCTGAACACATCCGCGGCGAAGCTATCGAGTTGCGGCCGACGGCACAGTTCCGGGGCGATGTAGTTCGCGGTGCCCATGATGAAGCCGCCCTGCAGCAACTCCACGTTCTGCCCAGGCCGATGGGCGAAGCCGAGATCGATGAGGCGGGCGGAGCCGAAAGAATCGACGAGGATGTTGCCGGGCTTCACATCGCCGTGAATAAAGCCGGCCGCATGGATCGCGGCGAGTCCCTCGGCGGCCTGGCGGATCGCCCAGATGGCCTGGCGGACACCGCACCTGCCGTCACGCTTCATGCGATCACGCAGATTCATTCCCGCGACATATTCGAGCACAATAAAGGGCGGACTTTCATCGAGATGCTCACGGACCACCCGCACAACGCGACGATGCCGAACGGTGAGCCCCACAAGCGCTTCACGCTCGAGGAGCGTGCGTGTCGCGTCGCTCTCGAGTGATTCCGTGCGAGGAAATTTCAGTGCGAGCGGGACGGTGTCGTCGTTCTCGCGGCCTTCCCAGACCGAAAACGACGGACCACCACCGAGATAGCGAAGCGGGCGATATCCGGGCAAGTGCGGCGGCATAGTATGGGCTCGGGTGCGGTGAGGAAATCACCCCGTCACCGCACCCTATCACACTCCGACCGCAGGCGATTAGCTCCGTAGCGGCGGCATTTCACACACCCGGCGGTAATTCGCCCGCCGGTTCCGTCTGTGTCGGTTGTCGGCCCGTTCGCATCTGGAAGAAGAGAACGAAAACGACGAGGCAAGCGATCACACCGACGCTGGGCACCATCCAGAAACTGGCCCAGTCCGTGACGGGTGTGGTGGCGACGAGGCTGGGGCCGCCACCGATGGCTGCCAGTGCGTCGTTGGCTCCGGGGTCGCTGCCGAGTGTCACGCCCGAGAGGGTTTTATCCGTCGTGTACGAGTCGCGGAGCGAGCCAGCGAGCATGGAGCCAAGCCACATGCCGATGCCGTACGTCAAGAAACTGAACAGCGCCTGGGCACTGGCCCGGATGTCGCGCGGGGCTTCGTTGTCGCAGTGGATGAAGCCAGCTGCGAAGAAGAAGTCGAAGCAGAGCCCGTGCAGGGCAATGCCAATGATCGCAAAAGCAAAGGGCAAGCCTTCCGCGCCGGCATTGGCGAAGAGAAAATATCGCAGGCCCCAGCAGAACATGCCGAGGGCGAGCACCCACTTCATGCCGATGCGAAGCAACAGAAACGGCAACAGGAGCAAAAATACCAGCTCGCAGAGTTGGCCGATGAGCATCGTGGAGCCGATGTTCGTGACGCCGCAGCCACCGACGGCCCCGGATTCGCTGAGGAAGGCCGAGGTCACGGTGTAGTAAAAGGCGAGCACGATGGTGATGATCAGCGAGACGATGAAGAAGACCGCGAAGGAGAAGTCACGGAACAGGCCGAGGGCTTTTACGAAGGGAATGCCCTCGGCTTGCTTCTTGGGCGGCGTGTGCGGCAACAAGAGACTGTACACACCGAGTGCTGCCGAAAGCCCTGCCGCGAGCAAGAGCGGGCCATTCGAGGCGGCTGCGGATTTGCCACCACCCGCAAAGACGAGATCGATGGTGAAGCCGGCCGCGATCCAGCCGAGCGTGCCGAAAACGCGGATGCCGGGGAAATCGCGCTGTCCATCCGGGATGTGGTGAAAGGTAATCGAGTTGGCGAGCACGAGTGTGGGGTTGTACAAGAGCGCATAGCCCAGGGTGAGCAGGTAGAGCGTGGTGTAGTCGTCCGGGCTTTGAATCTGAGCGATGAAGTACAGCAATGCCGCTCCGCCGAGGTGGCAGATCGCCATGAGCTTCTCACTGGACATCACACGGTCCGCGATATAACCGGCAAAGATCGTGGAGAAGATGGCTCCGAGCGCCATGTTGCCGATGAGTGCGCCGGCCTGGGTGCCGGTGAACCCGAAGTTGAGCAGGTACGGGAAAAAGACGACGAACCAGGCTCCCCAGATGGCGAACTGGAGGAACATCATGACGGAGAGGTTCGTCCGCAGCGGCATGAGCAGCGGCGGGGCAGCGGACGGCGAGGACGACATGGTGCGGCTCCAGACGGCAGGTGGGGAATGAGAAGGAATGTAAAACCGCTGCCGTTCCGCGGCAACCACCAAACGAAGAAAGCCCAGGGACTTTCGCCCCCGGGCTTTCGTGTTATTTCGATTTCAGCGCCACCGCACGGCGAAGCTGGAGTTGCCCAGCACAATCAGTTCGCGCTCGGCGATGCCCTGATTCTCGAGGCAATCGAGCAGATCCGTGGCATCAGTGAGGTTGTTCACGGAGGTCAGCTGCCAGTCCCGCACTTTCGAGGAGCGATGTCCACCGGTGGCCAGTGTGTTCGCTGCCGCATCAGCCAGGCCAACCGCAGTATCCTGGCTGGCGAGAGCAGGTTCCGCCTCGCGGACGGCGATCACACACATCGCCGAGATGGCAACAGCTGCGGCGACGATTAGCAGGGTGATGCTCATGGTGCTTTCCTCGACCTGCGCCGACTCTCAATCCCAATTCATTTGCAACTCTAGAACAGCGTTCACAGCCGCACTGCAGGAAAATGCGGAAAAAACGGAATGACTTGAGCGATTTTGCCTCCAGAGTCGCAATTGTCTCGTGCCAGCAAAACAACGCGGCGAAAGCAGCTCATTCACCGCTGCCCGGAGTTTACACTTTTGCGTCCCGGGCGATGAGTTCGTTCATCCGTTTGGCGAAAGTGGCCGGGTCCGTGACCTTCGACCCCTCCGCGATCACGGCTTGTTCGAAGAGCAGTCGGGCATACAGGGCGACGCGGGAATCCGCACTGTTCTTGCCATGCAATTCGCGTACCGCTTCGATGGCGGGGTTCTCCGGATTCAATTCCAGGATGCGGCGAGCATTGCCCGCGCCCCGGCCATAGCGCTCCATCAGGCGTTCCATGTGCGCGGTCATCGCTCCCGCATCGGCAACCAGGCAGGCCGCGCTCTCCGTGAGCCGCTTCGTGAGCCGCACATCCGAAACCTCTGGCAATGACTCCTTGAAGGCCGCCAGTAGCGCCGTGAACTTCTCCTTTACCTCGGCCGGCACTTCCTCCGCGGTGGCGGTCTCGGCACGGTCCGCGGCGACCAGACGCTTGCCCTTGTACTCACCCAGACCGGGGATGGCGAACTCGTCCACGGGGTCTGTCAGCAGGAGCACGTCCTGCCCCTTCGCCTTGAACGCTTCGAGGTACGGCGAGTTCCGCAGTTGCTCCGTTACTTCGCCGGTGAGGTAGAAGATTTCCTTCTGCTCCGCGGGCATCTTCTCGACATAATCCGCGAGCGTGGTGAACTTGCCCGCTTCGGTGTTCGCCGATTCGAACAGGAGCAAGTCGGCAATCTTCTCGCGGTTGGACCAGTCGCGGGTGAGCCCTTCCTTGAGCACGCTGCCGAGGCCCTTGTAGAAGGCGAGGTACTTGTCGAACTCCACGTTCTTCATGCCGGCGAGCGTGTCCAGCACGTTTTTCACCACGCTCTTCTGGATCACATCCAGGAGCGGGTTTTGCTGGAGCAATTCGCGCGAGACATTCAGCGGCAGGTCGGCGGAATCAACCACACCTTTCACGAAACGCAGGTAGAACGGCAGGAGTTGTTCGCAGCGATCCATGATGAGCACGCGCTGCACGTAGAGCTTCAGACCCGTCGTCGGTTCCTCCCACTCCATGCTCATCGGCTTGTGGGACGGGATGAAGCAGAGCACTTTGAATTCGGTCTTTCCCTCGGCGGCATAGTGAATGGTGGCGGCCGGGGATTCGTGATCGTGGCTGATTTGCTTGTAGAACTCGTCGTATTCTTCCGGCTTCACTTCACTCTTGTTGCGGAGCCAGATCGCCTTACGGAGGTTCAGCGTCTCCTCGGTCACTTCCTTCGTGCCATCCTTCTCGGTCTCGACGTCCATGACGACGGGATGCTCGATAAAGTCCGAGAACTTCTTCACCAGCGAGCGGAGCTTCCACGAATCGAGGAATTCCCTGGCATCCTCCTTCAAGTGCAGAATCACATCGGAGCCGCGGCCCGGCTTCTCGGCTGCTTCGATGCTGAAGGCTCCCTGGCCATCGGAGACCCACTTCGTGGCGCTGCTGGCGTCGCCGGCGGGGCGTGTGATCACGGTCACGGTGTCCGCGACCATGAAGGCGGAGTAGAAGCCGACGCCGAACTGCCCAATGAGGCCAGGAGATTCGCCGGTGCGGCCCGCCTGCTTGGCGGCTTCGAGGAACGCCTTGGTGCCGGACTGCGCCACGGTGCCGAGGTGGTCGATCACCTCCTGACGCGACATGCCGATGCCGTTGTCCGAGATGGTAAGCGTCTTGGCATCCTTGTCCGGTGTAATCTTGATCTTCCAGTCCGTGTTGCCTTCGAGCTTGTCCGCATTGGCGAGCGCGTCGAAGCGAACCTTGTTGATGGCATCCGAGGCATTTGAGATGAGTTCGCGCAGGAAGATTTCACGATCCGAATAGAGTGAATGCGTGATGAGGTGCAGCAGTTGCTTGAGTTCAGCCTTGAATTCGAGCGTCTCGGCGGGCATGGGTCAGTTCTCCAAACGGCAATGCAAACGGGGACCACGCGGCCCCCGATCTGGTGTGAATTATAGAAATGTGACCCCGCGACGCGGAGTCTGTGATGCGGTCCGTGCTCTGGCTCTTTTGCACCGCGGTTAGATTGGGAAATCGACCCGAAACACCGTCCGGCCTTCGTGGCGTTCCCAAGCAATGCTGCCGCCGTGGGCCAGGGCGGACTGGTGGGCGACGGCGAGACCGAGGCCGATGCCCTGCTCCTTGCCTGTCACGAAAGGTTCGAAGAGTTTCGTGGCGATCTCCGCGGGCGGACCGGGGCCGGTGTCCGTGACCGTGATTCGCGCTCCGGCTGCTGTTGTTGCTAGCTGAACTCTCACAACTCCGCTCGCACCAGCAGCGTCGACCGCATTGCCGATGATGTTGTTGCAGAGATGGCTGAGTTGTGTCGCATCGCCGGTGATGCCGATCGATTCGGCGGGTGCCTCCCATTCCAGCAGGGTGCCGGCGTGGTGACACTGCGGCTTCAGGGCTTGCACGGCCTGATCAATGAGTGCATTGAGCTCGCAGGGTTCCTTCGCCCCAACGGGTGGTTTGCCGAGATCGAGGAATTGCCGGAGTGTCGATTCGATTCGCGACAATTGCCGGAGCGCCACTCGCACGGGCTCGGGATCGGCAGCGGGGTTCTCCGTGCTGAAGAGTTCGACCGCCAACCGTGCTCCGGTGACGGCATTGCGAAGCTGATGGGCGAGGCCCCCGGAGAACTGCCCCAACACGCGAAGCCGCTCGGCCCGCTGTAGAGCGTCCCGCAGGTCGGCGAGGTGCCGGGCCATGTCGTTCACGGAGTGGCAAAGATCCTTGAGTTCGTCGTCTGTTCGCGGCAATGGCATCGGGCGGAAGTCGCCATCGGCGATGAGGCGGGTGCGCACTTCCAACTCACGGACGCGCCGCACGAGGCGCGAGCCAATGGCGACGGCTAGCCCGAGCGCGATCAACCCGCCGATGCCGCCCAGCACCAGTGGCGGCCGGGCCGCGTCCCACATGGCGGTGCGTCGGAGCGATTCGGGGTAAAAGATGAACAGATCGCCGGGGGCATTCGGATCACGCAGCTTCAAGGGCAAACGCAAGCAGCGGTACTCTTGCCCCGCCACGATGACGGGTGGGCCCAGCCGATGCTCATCACCTTCGCGCGAGAGAGTCGCCAGCGGCACATCTCGCGGCGGGCTGATGTCCTTTTCGGGCAAGGTACTCAGCGGCGGTAGCCCCGGTTGAAGCAGGAGAAACTCTGCACCGGAGAAGCCTTTGACCTGCTCAATCACGAATTCGGTCAGCGGGTACTTGCTGGCGGTCTCGGTGAGGGTGCGAGCAATGCGCCATTGCTGCTCCGCAAGCTTCTGATCGGCGGAGCGTGCCGCCGATTGCGCGGCCCACGCTGTCGCAGCGATGTCGCCCAGAAGCAACAACAACAGCGGCACGAGCAAGCGGTAGCGAAGCGAGAGACGCATTTTGAAACGGACGAGAACAAGCGGGACCGTTAGCGGGCCGACTGCAACACTTCCTCGATTCCTTGCCGTTTCGCGGCTCGAGTTGTGCATCCTTCCACCGGAAGGGCTGCAAAACTCATGGGATCGATTCGACCCATCGGATAAAACCGGTCTGCAGCGCGGGGCGGATCGTGCGACGATTGAATGCGAGCAGTCGCGGACGCCCGTTGCTCAGGTGCCCGCGTCCCTGACAGCGAGCTTTCGGCCGATGATTCAAGAATGGTCTTCCCTGACCCCACAGCCCACCGATCCTGGCGGGTGGCTCGCAGTTATTCGGATCAGCGTGGCTTGAGGAGTTCACGCTCGATGTACTTGGTGTCGACCGTGCCGTCAATAAAAGCCTGGGAATCGAATATTTGGCGATGGATCGGAATGGTGGTGTGAATTCCCTCGACGATGAATTCCCGCAGGGCTCGCCGCATCACGGCGAATGCCTCAACGCGAGTGGGTTGGTGGACGAGCAGTTTGGCCACCATCGAGTCGTAATTCGGCGGCACGCGGTAACCGGTGATGACATGGGAATCGAGCCGCACGCCGGGGCCGCCGGGGGGCCGCCAGGTCTTGATGACGCCAGGGCTTGGCCGGAAATCGTGAGCCGGGTCCTCGGCGTTGATGCGGCACTCGATGGCTGCCCCGCGGTGCACAATTTCCGCCTGCTGGAATCGCAACTTCTCCTTCGCCGCCACGCGGATTTGCTCGCGGATCAGGTCGATGCCGGTCACCAGTTCCGTGACCGGGTGCTCGACCTGGATGCGGGCATTCACCTCGATGAAGTAAAAGTTGTTCTGCTGATCAACCAGGAATTCGCAGGTGCCAGCCGAGTAGTAACCCGCTGCCTTGGCGAGACGCACGGCGGCGGCACAGATCTTCTCACGCACCTCGTCGGGCAGGTTTGGTGCGGGTGATTCTTCCACCAGTTTCTGGTGCCGGCGCTGCAAGGAGCAGTCGCGTTCGAAGAGATGCACCACGTTGCCGTGCTGATCGCCGAGCAGTTGCACTTCGATGTGCCGCGGGCGATCGAGGTACTTTTCGAGGAAGACGCTGCCATCCTTGAAAGCGGCCTCGGCTTCGTTGCGTGCGGAGACCAGACCGCTCAACAACTCGGTATCGTTCCAGGCGGGCCGCATGCCACGACCACCGCCACCGGCCGCAGCCTTGATCAGGACGGGATAGCCGAACTCGTGAGCGAAGCGCAGGGCTTGCTCTTCGGAAGTGATCAGGCCTTCGCTGCCGGGCACGGTGGCGACATTGGCAATCTTGGCGACTTCCTTGGCCCGACTCTTGTTGCCGAGCTTGTTCATGGCCTCGGCAGGCGGTCCCACAAACTCGAAGCCACTATCCCGGCACATCTGGGCGAAATCGGCATTCTCGGAGAGGAAGCCGTAGCCCGGGTGAATGGCATCAGCGTTCACCCCCTCGGCTGCGGCAATGATGCGCGCGGCCTTGAGATAGCTCTCGGTGGCCACGGCGGGCCCGATGCAAATGGCCTGATCGGCGAACTCGAGATAGGGTGCGCCGCGATCCGCTTCCGAATAAACAACGGCCACCTGAACGCCCAGATCACGGCACGCCCGGATGACCCGCAGGGCAATCTCGCCCCGGTTCGCGACGAGGATTTTTTGAAACATAGTCTTCGGTGTTCGTTCGAGGAGCTTGTTCGCACAAAGATCGCGATCACAGCAGGTCAACCCGCGGCCTCAAGCCGGATCAACGCGGAAGAGCACAGTGCCGTAGTCCACGAACTTGTCGTTCTCGGCGACGACCTCGACAATGGTGCCGCTGACCCCGGCCTTGATCTCGTTATTGACCTTCATCGCCGTGACGAGGCAGACCGTGGTTTCGGGAGTCACGCGCGACCCGATGCTGACATAGGGCGCTTTGTCCGGTGCGGGGCGGGTGTAAAACGTGCCGGGCAGTTCGCTGGTGATATCGTGGTACTTCTTGCTCGGAGCTGCTGGCGGTGAAGCCGTCGCGGGTGCAGGTGCTGCCGAAGCGGGAGCAGGGCTGGCCACGGGCGCGAAACCGACGGGGAATGTGGTTCCCTTGCGGAGTCGGATGCGAAGATCACCTTCTTTGAGATCGACTTCGCTCAGTTCGTGCTTGGCCATCAGTCCAAGCAGGTACTCGACCGTCTTGACATCGAACGGGCGAGGAGCATCTTTTTTATCATCTGCCACGGGCGGGGCTCCCACTTCGGCGGATCGTGCCGGTTCGAACCGACCAGAGAAGTGAAAGTGTATTTGTCCGATTGCAGGCTTTCAAGCATCGAGCAGTGCGGTAGGCACGATCACACGCTGTGCGGACTTCTCAGTCCACGTATGCGGTGGGGTCAGCCATTCCGGCGGCCCGAAAGCCTGCCTGCCGCTCAGAGCACTTATTGCATTGCCCACAGTGCTTGCCCTGCACGGGTCGGATGCAGGAAAAGGTATGCTGAAGTGGCATTTCAAGGCCCCGCCGGATCACCTCCGCCTTGCTGAACTCCGCATAGGGACGAATCACGGCCACACAGCCGCCGATGGCCTGCGACACGAGTTTCGCAAAGCCAGCGAAGAATTCGGGCGTTGCATCGGGAAAGGGATTGGAGGCCAGCGGCGCCAGCGCCAGCTCCGGCACGCCATGCAGGTGGCACCAGATGAGTGCCTTCGAAAGAAGAATCACATTCCGGCCAGGTAGAAACACTGCGTCATCGGTTGACGCGGCATCCGGCACACCCTCACCACTCAGACTCCAGTGCTCGCCATAAAGCTCCGCAACCGGCATCTCCAGCACTTGTAATGGTTTCAAGTGGGGGCAAGCCATCGCCTGTTGAAAGTGATCGAGATAGGTTTGCTCCACCGCTTCCCAGAACGATCCTGTTCGCACGTAGAGCGGGAAGACTGCAGGGCGGGTCCGACAGGCCTCGCCTAGCAGGATGGCACTATCGAGCCCGCCGCTGACGAGCACGGCGAGCGGAGTCGTTGCTGGTTTCATGCCACGATTGTAGGCAACTTCAACTTCCGGGTTGTTGCTCTTCGGGGACAACCTTGTTCACGAGTGATCCCAGTGCCGTCATCATCAATTTCGTGTCGAGTTCCGAATAAAAAATGAAGACCTCGCCACTCGCTTTCGCACCAACATTGGTCAGCAGTTCGTTGCCGATCTTCTTGTCGCCCAGCCCTTGCATGAACTTCTTCCACCAGCGTGGCGGTTCCTCCTCGTCGCCCTTGGCCAGGGTGCTTTCCTTGAACTTGTCGTACATGCTCGTGGCGGATTCCTCGTCGCGCATCCACACATCCACTTCTAGCCGCATGGTCCGTGAGCCCACACTGATCTTGAAGCCGTAGCCCTTGGCTGAGCTGGTGGTCGTGGAGGCAATCTCCTTCGTAGCTCGATCACCCTCATCGATCGGCATGCCCGTTCCGCTCTGCTCCACCTTGGGCGGCGGAGCCGGTTTGTTCTTGGGATTGGTATCGAAGAGCCGCAAGCCCCACCAGGTGCCTCGCGTCACTCGCTTGCCGAGTTCACCTGACCGAACGTTCATCGACTTCTCGTTGCCCTCATAACCATTCATCATGTTCTTGAACACACTGTCCGGTATCGAGCCCGCACAGAAGACCACCAACCGGTTCGTGGGCGCGAAGACACGTGTGCGCGTGATGCCGGTCATGCCCGCAATGTCCGAAATCAAGTAGTACGTGTGGCCATCGAGCGATTGCTTCTTGGCACCGGGCAGCTTCGAGAGTGCATCCGTGTCGTATTCCGTCTTGGTGCGGAGGATGAGTGTGTCGCCTCGTAGCGACTCGGCATAGACCATGTAGTCGAGCACATCATTGGCCTCACTTCCGAGCGCCTTCGCAAAGGCATCACCGGCGAGTTTGAAACCCTTCGTGGCGTAAGCCTGTTCACACGATTTGAAGAACTCCGGGTACTTCTGAATGTGGCTGATGTTCAAGCCCGTGACCGAGTGTGCGTCCTCGGGCACGTAGTTCAGCATCTCGTAGGCTGCCGGCTTGCGACCCAGGAACCACACCAGCAGCGTCACCACCAAGCCCAGCACCATGAGCCCGAAAAGGATCACACCCACCAACACCATCGGGTTGGTTTCTTTCTTTTTGGCGCGGCGTTTCTTGGGCTGATCGCTCTTGGCCTTGGCGTTACCCTTCCCGGCTTTCTTCTTCTTGCGCCTCGGTTTGGCCTCGTCGTCCGTGTCCGGTGCTGGCCGTTTCTTCTTCTTCGGTAGCGGCTCGTCCTCGTCGTCCAGACGGGGAGCACTGAAAACGTGGGTGCACTTGGGGCACTCGATTTCGGTCCCTGCTTCGGGTGCCACTTTGAGCCGGAGTTTGGCACTGCAGTCCGGGCATTTGAGTTCGACGGCCATGATAAAACCGCTGCTCCGATTCCGGCGAATGAAATGATGAGTCAAATAGCGATCCTACCGGCTCAGCCCGACATTCGGCAAGAGTTAACCGCCGGCAACGCTTGACGCCATGCCACAAACGCGAGAGTGTAGAAGGGTGCGAATCGCCATTGTTCACGCCGACGGGAGCGTTACGCCATGATTTACCGGATCTGCGGATTGATGGGATTGTTCGTGGCCGTAGCGTTGTCGGCCGTGGCCCAGGACGAAAAGCAAGACGAGCCCAAAGCCAAGGCCGTGAAGGCCCCTCTCGTGCCCGCGCCATTCCGGGCCTTCCTCGTGACGGACGACCGCTATCCCCCCAAGACAACACCCATCGTGAAGGCGACGGATCGCGACTCGCGCGACCGCACCAATAAAATGCACTGCCTTGTGTGTGAAAATGGCCCGAACCCGGTGGTAGCCGTCTTCGTGCGAGCCGATCCGCTGAAGCTCGATGCCTCCTCGGGTGTGGCAATGCTGGCGCAAGAAATGAACAAACTCATTCCGTTCTATCGCGCCGACAAACTCGCTTCGTTCGATATCTTTCTGCGTCTCGATGGCGAATACCAGGACGATGAGGATCGCGACGCCCGGGCCCAGGAAGTGCGTGACTTCGCTGCGAGTGTGAAGGCACCGAATGTGCCCTTCGGTCTGGCACCAATGAAGTCGGCCACGATCGATGCCTGGGGTATTGGCGAAGCGGATGAAGTGACGGTGGTGTTCTATCGCAATCTCCGCATCGTGAAGCGCTGGACGGCACCCGCCGATGGGCCCACAGCCGAACAGATCAAGGAAATCAAGGATACCGTGGAAGCCGAGATCAACAAGTGACGGGCTCCACCGGTGGTGCGGCGAAGGCTCCACGCGCCCTGTGGAGTCGAAGCATTTCTGGCGGCACTCGATATCACGCTACCCCTCTTCACGGCTCGCTTCCTATAATCCACTTCTACGCCCCGAGCGTGAACCGTGGCCGAGCAACGCGGATAGATAATCGATGAACAGCCAGCGACCACTTCCCCGTCCGAAATGCCGGTCCCTGCTGGGTATCCGGGTTGTCGGCACCGGAAAGTATGTGCCGGAGATGGTGGTCGGCAACGATCACTTGCACGCCCGTCTCGGCTTCGATTCGGACTGGATCGTGAAGCGAACGGGAATCCTCGAACGCCGGCACGCAGCTCCGCACCAGGCCACCTCGGACCTGTGCCTGGAAGCCGCCAACGATCTCTTCGCAAAGACGGGTCTCACTGCACAGGATTGCGACTTGCTCGTGCTCGGCACCTTCACGCCGGATATGTCTTTCCCGTCCACGGCCTGCCTGGTGCAGGATCAGCTTGGGCTCATCGGACCGGCCATCGAAGTGGAAGCGGCCTGTGCCGGCTTCATGTATGCCCTCATCACCGCCGCCGCTTACGTGAAAGCGGGGCTCAGTGATCGCGCACTCGTCATCGGCGGCGACACCAATAGCCGCGTCCTGAATCCGGACGACATCAAGACCTATCCGCTGTTCGGCGATGGTGCCGGTGCGGTGTTTGTCGAGCCCGGCAGACCAGACCAGGGCATACTCGCTTACAGCATGGGAGCCGATGGCAGTGGCGGCCCATTGCTCCAGCGCGAAACTTGCGGCAGCCGCAACCCGCCCACGGCGGGGTCCATCGCAGAGGGCAAACACTTCATGTACATGGATGGCCGGGCGGTCTTCCGTTGGGCCGTCGATATTCTGTGCGACACCATTCAAGACGTGCTCGCCGCCGCCAACCTCACCACTTCTGATGTCGATTTATACGTCGCTCATCAAGCCAATATCCGCATCATTAATGCCGCCATTGATGTGTTAAACATCCCGCGATCCAAGGTCTTCAACAATTTGGAGAAGTACGGCAACACCTCGGCTGGCTCCATTCCCATTGCACTCGATGAAGCCGCGGCTGAGGGCCGCCTGAAGCCCGGACAGACCGTGCTCCTCAGCGGCTTCGGTGCCGGCCTCGCCTGGGGCACCGCCGTCCTGAAGTGGTAGCGAGGGTGGAACACGGTATCCGTCCGATATCTGGCGGAGAGTGATGAATCGTATCCAACGACCGCAGAGCCTGTTAGCTCAGTTCAGTGAAGCATCCTCGGAAATCCAGGTTGTGAACGATGCCGGTGTTGTCAAAGGATACCTTAACTCGCCCGCGTACCGTTCACATTTCTACTCCTGGTTGAAAACGGTTCTGCTAGAAGACGACGAACAGGCCAAAGCACGTGTTGAAGTGGGAGGTTACACGACGGCCGAGGCAATTGCATACCTGCGGGATTTAGAAGCCCCGTACAAGAAGAACCATCCATGAGCACGTCCCGAGATCACGTCATCTGGCGACGGCTCGTGGTCGAGCATCACATCGCCTCGTTCACACATGAGTTGATGGCAAACGACAAAAGCACAGCACCTCTTTATCGCGTGATCAATCAAATTGACCATATTCTCGAGTTCGATCCAGGCAATCAGTGAGAATCTCGCGGTGAATACGAGCGAGTGCTTTTGAACCACCACTCTCCGTCGATTATGAGGTTCAGGATGATGAAGCGATCGTGATCGTTCTGCGTGCGACATTGTTCGAGCCAAAACACGAGCGAGGTTGAAACTCTCCACTTTCGTGAACCCATCACCCCTCTTTCGTGTCCCTGCTGTCGCGTCTGCCTTGATCCTGATAACCTGCGTGCATGTACGAACTCTTCGAACACACGGCTGATCTTGGGCTGCGTGCTCGTGCGGCGTCACTGGATACGCTCTTTGCGGAGGCCGCCCGTTGCTTGCTGGCCGCCATCGTCGAGGATGCCGGCCAGGTGCGGCCCCTCGTTGAACAACGCATCGAACTGGCCGGCGAAGACCGCGAATTCCTGCTGTTTGACTGGCTCCGCGAACTACTCATGCGATTCGAGAGCGAGGGCATGCTCTTCGGGGAGTTCGAGATCGCGGTGCGGGCGGACGGACTCGCCGCCACCCTGCGTGGCGAACCGTTCGACCCGATGCGTCATGCACTGAGCCACGAGGTGAAGGCGATCACGTACCACGAATTAACAGTCGTGCAGACTGTCGACGGCTGGCTTGCAGAAGTGATCGTGGATATTTGAAGGGTGCTGCCAGCTATCTGCTGGCAGCCAATTCTCATGGAGCTGTGATTCGGCTGAGAAATGATCGCCGACGACGGAGAGCGTGACATGAAGGCCGCATTTTCAGGAACACTCGAGAAGGTCGATTCGTGCTGCTACCGCATTCCGAAGTCGTACAAGGCTGGGATGCGCGTGGACGGGCTCATCTTCGCCAACGAGAAACTGATGGACGCGGTCCGCAAGGACCAGGCCGCAGATCAGGTGGCGAATGTCGCCACGCTGCCGGGCATCCAGGTGGCGAGCATGGCCATGCCCGATATCCACTGGGGCTATGGCTTCTGCATCGGTGGCGTCTGCGCCACCGATCCCGCCGAGGGTGGTGTCATCTCTCCCGGCGGCGTCGGCTACGACATCAACTGCGGCGTCCGCCTTGTGAAGACCAATCTCTTCCTCGATGAGGTGAAGCACCACATCCGCGACCTCGTGAAGGGGCTCTTCTACACCGTCCCTGCCGGGGCCGGAAAGAGTGGCCGCTACAAGTTCGATAACACCGAGACACGCCGCCTCATGGGCGAGGGGCCACGCTTCGTCGTGAATCGCAATCTCGGCGTGCTACGCGACCTCGACCACACCGAAGCGCTCGGCAAGATCGACGGAGCGGACCCCCACGAAGTCTCGGACCATGCCATCAAGCGCGGCTCCGATCAGTGCGGCACACTCGGCAGCGGCAACCACTTTCTCGAAGTGCAGGTGGTGGATAGCATCTTCGACCCTGTGGTGGCAAAGGTCTTCGGGCTCGAACTCAACCAGATTTGCGTGATGATCCATTCCGGCAGCCGCGGGCTCGGCTATCAGGTGTGCGACGATGCACTGGCGTCATTCCGCAATGTTCCGGCCAAGTATGGCATCGACTTGCCGGACCGGCAACTGGCGTGTGCACCGGTCGATTCACCCGAAGGTCGCAAGTACATTGCTGCCATGCGGGCCGCCGCGAACTACGGCTTCTGCAACCGGCAACTACTGATGCAACAGACCCGCGAGGTCTTCGAAACGGTCTTCGGCCGCTCGTGGGAAGATCTCGGCATGGAACTGCTCTACGATGTGGCTCACAACATTGCCAAGCTGGAAGAACACACCGTCGAGGGCAAGAAGAAGATGGTGTGGGTGCACCGCAAGGGAGCGACACGCGCCTTCCCGGCCGGGCATCCAGAGGTGCCGGAGGCGTTCCGGGCCGTCGGCCAGCCAGTGATCATTCCTGGCGATATGGGGCGAGCCAGCTGGGTGCTCGTCGGCGCTCCGGGCAGCATGGCCCGCACCTTCGGCACCACCTGCCACGGAGCGGGTCGTGCCATGAGTCGGACCGCGGCTGCGAAGGATGTGACGAGCCGCAAGATTGAAAAGGAACTGGAGGCCCGCGGCGTGATTGCGATGTGTTCGAGCCGGCTTGGCCTCGCGGAGGAGCAACCGCGTGCCTATAAAAATGTGGACGACGTTGTCGACGTCGTCCACGAAGCGGATTTGTCCCGCAAGGTCGCCCGGATGCGCCCGATCGGCGTCATCAAGGGATAACCTCAGTTCTTGCCGGGGATACCCTTCAACTCTTCGGGTGGCCGGGTGATCGGCTTGATGGCGATCACCGGGATCTCATTCGCCCCCGTCTTCACATCCACAGTCAACTTGCTATGGGCACCATCGTACCAACCCAACAGCTTATCCTGAGTTGATTCCTCGTTCTCCTCGACCGTCTCAGGCCAGAGCAGGAGAATCTGGTATCCACCTTCGGCGGCACCATCGCCCTCACCATAGGTCGAGATTTTGAATCGACCATCCGGCCCCGTGACGGCATGCGGATTCGAAGGAATCTGTGGAACCATCGGTGCACTGGTCGGCACAAAAAATACCTGCACGCCAGCCGCGGGTTTGCCATCGTAGAGAATTTGACCGCTCACCGGATACACGGTCACAGTCTCAGGCACGTTTTCGCACCCCATCAGTGTGAAGAGCACACCGAGAGCGGGCATCATCGCATATCGCATAGGTTGAAGATATCCTGATTAAAAGTCATTAGATACAATGTCCTGGCCGCTGCGCGTGACGAGTTTCACGAACTGGCGCATATCCATGCTCTCGCGTATGAAGTGAACCGATCCATCCGCAAACACATGGTTCGCACCTCCGGAATGGAACGCGTACACTTCATTGCCGTTGGTGCAGTTGGTGTGGCAGGGGCCTGGCGAGGATGTTCCGGCCGCATTGAAGCCATGCACAATGTACTCGTTATCATCATCGGCCCAGCCGCCGTCGGTTTGAGTGCCACTCGCAGTCATGACCTTGCCCCGCCAGGCATCTGGCCGACCAGCATCTTCAGATAGGGCCAGCGTGTTCGCGGTGCCATCCAGGATTTCTGGCACACTCCAGGACTGGTTCACCTGAAGCACACCAGCGCGATTCACGGCGACATCCGCAAGCCCCGCACCTTCAAGTGCACTGCTATAAGCATTGTTGGGGGCATAGTCGGTGATGGCAGAGTTGTTCTTGCTCTTGCGTTCATTGCCACCTGGCGTGCTCGGACAGATGAACACGGGAAGCACCGTCTGGCGGGCAGTTGCATTCGCCGCAGCCGTCCAGTCCGCATTGATCGAATACTGTGTGTAGACGTTGTTCTGTTCCAGTTGAGGCAACAGGAATACGGCCCAGCTGTGTGAGACACCATTTGCGGTAACACCGAATTTGGTGTAGAAGGGCCCAACTGTGCCGGATGCGGGCGATCGCAGTGCACCAGGAGGGAAATAGCCGAAGGTAGTCTGATAGTTGTGGAGCGCGAGGCCAAGTTGTTTCAAGTTATTCTGGCACTTGGAACGGGCCGCAGCCTCGCGCACCTTCTGCACGGCAGGCAATAATAACCCAATGAGAATGGCGATGATGGCAATCACCACCAGCAATTCAATCAGAGTAAAAGCTGCTCGCTTGCGATCAATATTCATTGTTCTTATCCTGTGAAGATATTCATATCACGCTAGCCCGACGCACCTGTGAGGGCGAATCAGGATCGGACAATTAGAAATCGACGGTGATGACCTGGCCATCATTGATGAGGCAAATATTCAGCCAGTTGGTGGAATCGACGCTGTACTTGATGAAGCGAACCGAACCATCACACATCACCGCGGTGAAACCGCCCGGGTGTGACCCGCCAAAGCGCTCGGACCAGAACGTGGCCGCGGAGGAATTGGGATGCTGGTCGTCAGGTTGGGGCAGCACCGAGCCGAACCGCTCGTGGTCCTGATCCCAACCCGAGTTATTCCACACTTCGTTATCACCACCCGATTTGCCGAGAACGGTGGGATGGCACTGCTTCTCACCCGCCATGAGGGTATTCGAGGTGCCATCGCTCAAATCACTCATGGTCCGTTTCTGTTCGACCGGTGCCGTGGCTGACATCGAGGCGCCCGGACTCTTCCACTGCCGGACCATTACACCTTCGGTGCCGTTGCCCGCCATGTTGCGGCCACCGTTGCCGGCATAGTCACAACGGCCGCCATTCGAGTACAGAGTCGGCTGGCGACGCGAGGGGCAATAATAAGTCTTGATGGCCGTCTGGGCGACGGTCGTATTATTGGTGTTATCAAAGACGTTTTGTTGTTCAATATAAGGTGTGAGATAGTACATCCAGGTCCAGCCCACTCGACTGGTGGCGTTGCAACAGCTCTGATTGGGGCCATCCGAACCGCCGGCCGGGAACATTTGCAGTGAATCATGGTGCGAATGCATCGCGAGACCAATCTGCTTCAGATTATTCGTGCAGGAAGCTCGAGCGGCTGCTTCACGCACTTTCTGCACGGCGGGCAATAATAACCCGATGAGAATGGCAATGATGGCGATGACGACGAGCAGTTCAATCAGGGTAAATGCAGAACGAGCGCCGGTGTGGCTGCGCACAATGAATCTACGTGGGGCGGATTGTGTTAGCGAGAATCGAACTCACACGAACAACGGTGGGCGATGTGAACTTACAACTGTGTCTGGCAGAGAGAAGCTACTTCACAATCTCTTCGCGGAGGCTTCACACAAAAGAAGCCAACGCGTGACCCATCCCGGTGCTAAGCCGGAGCGGCCAGATGTCACGGCACTATTGCACACACGTGCTGCGTGGCTACACTGACGCTTTCATTTCGTCTCATCCACTTGCCGGAGCTCTCACGTGGCGCTGCTGCGGATCGTGTGCCCTGATTGCGGAGCCGGTCTGAAATCGCCCTCGGGTTTCGAGATCGGCCAGACCATTCAATGCCCCAAGTGCAAGACGCAATTCGAGGTAGAAGAACCGGAGGACGAGGAGCCAGTCCGGCCGAGCAAAGCCAAGAAGCCGGTCAAGGCGGTTGCCCGTGATGAGGATGACGACGACGATGAGGACGAGCGGCCAAAGAAGAAGAAAAAAAAGAAGAAGCCTCGCCGCGATGAGGACGACGAGGATGCCAAGAGCAACATGGCATTCTACATCCGCCTCGGAGTGCTGCTGCTCATCCTGATCGGGCTGGGCATTGCCTTCGCTGTTCTCGGCCCTGGCGGTCTGAACAATTAAGCTGGAACGATCTGGAGTCTGCCTTGCACGAAACGGACACTGTTGACGAGTTCCCACGGCCACGACGACCGTTCCCACTCGGGCCGGTTATTCTCGTGGTCGTGCTTATTCTGTGCGTGGCTGCGGGCGTGTACGGGTATCGGCAGAATCAGCGTGCGGAGGAAACTCGCCGTGCGGCCCTGGAAGAGTCGATGCGCGAAGCAGAGGCCGCGGCACGCAACCGCACGGGAAATGGTGGAGCCACTCCCGATCTCGGTGCCAGCGCGGCAGTGCTCACCGCACTCACGGGCGGCTCGAAGGCCGCACCCATTGAGTCTCTCAAGCCGAAACTCATCGGAGTGTGGAAGTCGAAGCCCGGCGAGTCACCGGTCCGCATCATCGAGTACCGGGCGGATGGCACCTATCGCGACGAGGCCGGCAAGGCGAAACTCGTGGGGACCTGGACTGTCACGGAAGCACGCGGCCAGAAGGTGTTGGTGATCGAACGCAGCGGTGGCGGTCGCTCCCCGTTGCGAGTCACATTCGAGAGCAATGAACTGCTCCACGACGGCCCCGAGCCAGGGCAGACAACCGTGCTGGTGAGGCCGTGAGGCTTTTCGAGCCTACCTGCACAGTTCGGGCATTCCCGACACTCCCCAGACCAGCAGACCAGCCGAGTTGTAAGAAGTTAGTTGCCACGGCAGGAGACAGCGTTAATACTGTTCCGGCACAGGAATTCTCCACTTGATGCCGAGGGTCGATCGTGCCAATTCGCTTCCAGTGCCCCAACCCCGAATGTGGGAAAACCATCAGTGTGAAGGATGAGTTCGCGGGCCGCACCGGCAAGTGTCCCGGTTGCCAGGCCTCCGTGAAAGTTCCGGTTGCTGTTGCTGCGTCCGCCGAACACTCTCCACCGCCACCCCGACCAGCGCCACCGAAGCCGGCACCGCCGCCGGATGTTGTTGAGGAGGTGGAGGACGCCGAGGAGGCGGCCGAGGCTGATCCTTTTGGATCGCTGGGTGCGGAACCGACACCAAAAAAGAATCTGCGAGCGAGGGTCGAAGCAGTCGACGCGGAAGAAGCGGTCGAGGACGAGCCCGACGATGAACCGGAAGGCGATGCCGATGCCGTGCTCAATCGCCCGGAATGGCTGATACGCAACGATCGGGGGCTGTTCTCGGGCAACACCGTCGCCGGCCTATTCGAGGACCACGAGTCGCCCGAACCGATCGCCGTGGTTCGCGATGCCCGCAAGAAGCTCTTCGGCCTGTTCCCCGTCGACATACCATTCGTTCGCAACCGGCCCAAGCTCGAGATCCGTCTCGGCAAGAAGACCGGCCCCGTGGTGCTGACACTCGAGGAGTTCTTTCCTCGTTTCGACATCCCAATCATGCCCAAGAAGCCGACCCGCTGGGAAGTCCGTAATGCCCGGGGCAAGGTGATCGGTTCGGTGACACTCAGCCGTTCCGGGCCGAACCTGATCAAGATGGCGAAGGGGCAGTTCTTCCAGGACGAGCACAACTTGCTCGATGCCCGGGGCAAGAAAGTGGGTTCGCTCGCCATCGAGCGAGCAGCCATGGGGCGGCCAAGCCGCATCGTGGTCCTGGACACGGATGGCGAGGAGATGGGTGCCTTCGGTTCGCAGGCAGGGCGAACGCTCAAGAAGATGAAAGAGGAAGGGACGAAGGCGAAGTTCAGTGTGAGCGTGCTCGGCAAAGGCGATGAAGAATGGCAAGGCATCATCGGACGGATCAATCCGGCTCGCAGTGGGGATGTCTATTCAAAGGCGATGATCTTCGCGATGACCGTGTTGCTGGAAGTCATCGGTTTCGATCGATTCGCCGCCACCCAAAGCCGGGCGAAAAAGTAGAATAGGAATCATTGTTCACTGCGTGGGTCCTGACCTGATCTGCTCTCCTGAGATTTCATCATGCGTTGGCTTTCGCTTCCTGCCCTGATTGTGCTTCCGTCGTTGTGTAACGCAGCGGATGTTTATTCGCAAAAGCCGGAAGTGGCTCCTTCCGTTACGCGCACGGATACACCCACCGTGGCACCGGTGCCGAAGTCGACGGCGGGCGATTCATTTGCGAAAGCCGCACAACCGTTCTGGATTTGGGGTGCCGATCAGAACAAGTCGTGCGTGCTTCGCAAAGCGTTCTCCTCCGAGATGGGAGCCACGGCTCGCCTGCGCGTCACGTGTGACAACCGCTTCACGCTCTACTTGAACGGCAAGCCAGTCGCCACGTCCACGGAATGGCAATCACCCGTGGAAGCGGATGTCACGAAGTTGCTCGTGCCGGGCGAGAATGTGCTCGAAGCGGAAGTGGGCAACGACGGCGGCCAGGCTGGCTTTGTGCTGCAACTGGCCTTGATCAAGGATAATAAAATCACATCGATTATTTCCGATTCCTCATGGACTGTCAGTGCCAAGCGCGGCGAGTCAAAAGGTGAGGCCGCGAAACAATTGTTCAAATATGGCCAGGGCCCGTGGAAGAAAGTCTTTGATGACGTCGTCGATGCGGGAACCTCGAGGTATCCGGCCAACACCTTTGTCACACTCCCTGGCTTCCAGGTCGAGAAACTCTTTACCGTGCCCAAGGCGGAACTCGGCTCGTGGGTCTGCATGACCTTCGACGACAAGGGCCGCATCATCGCCAGCGACCAGGGAGGCAACGGCCTGTGCCGCATCACGCCACCCAAAATCGGCAGCAATGAAGAGACAAAAGTCGAACGCCTGCCCGTGAAGATCACGTCGGCACAGGGTCTGCTCTACCACAAGGGGACGCTCTTTGTGGTCTGCAACGGCGGCCCAGGTAGTGGGCTCTACCGTGTTACCGCATCGAAGAATGACGATAACTTCGACACCGTCACGAAACTCCAGTCCATCGAGGGCGGTGGCGAACACGGCCCGCACGCCGTGCGACTCGCACCCGATGGTCAATCGCTGTACGTTGTCTGCGGCAACCACACCAAACCCATCGCGAACTTCAGCCACAGCCGGTTGCCGAAGAACTGGAATGAGGATCACCTGCTGCCCCGCAACTGGGACGCCCGCGGTCATGCCCGGGGCATCCTTGCCCCCGGCGGCTACGTCGCGAAGACGGACTTCGATGGTAAATCGTGGGAAATCATCACCTCGGGCTACCGCAACTCCTACGACTTCGCCTTCAATGCCGATGGCGAAATGTTCGTCTATGACGCCGACATGGAATGGGACATGGGCATGCCGTGGTACCGCCCCACGCGCGTGAACCACGCCACCAGCGGAAGCGAACTCGGCTGGCGCAGCGGCACGGGCAAGTGGCCTGGCTACTACCTCGATAGCCTGCCGCCGATGGTGCACATCGGGCCGGGTTCACCCGTGGGTGTCGAGTTCGGCTACGGCACCAAGTTCCCTGCCAAGTATCAGAAAGCCCTGTACATCCTCGACTGGACCTTCGGTACGATCTATGCCATCCACATCGAGCCCGAAGGCAGCAGCTACAAGGCCGTGAAGGAAGAGTTCCTCTCACGCACACCGTTGCCACTCACCGACATCGGCATCGGCCCTGATGGTGCCCTGTACTTCACCACCGGCGGCCGTGGCACGCAGAGCGAACTTTTCCGCGTCACGTATGCTGGCAAGGACTCAACCGCAAAGGTCGATTATCAGAACGCCAGGAACGATCTCCGTGAACTCCGCAAGCAGATCGAAGCATTCCACGCACCGGCCGCCGACCCAGCGAAAGCCGTTGCGTTCACTTACCCGTATCTGAGTCACGAAGATCGCTTCATCCGCTATGCCGCTCGCATTGCCCTCGAGAACCAGCCGGCGAAGGCCTGGCAAGACAAGGTGCTCGCCGAGACCGACCCGGTTGCCGCCATCAATGGCGTGGTGGCCCTGGCCCGCCAAGGGGACAAGAACCTGCAGCCGCAGTTGCTCGCGGTGCTCGACCGCATTCCTGCTAAGCCGCTGGCGAAAGGCGACATCTTCGATCCGTATATGTTCCCGGCCGATCCTGCGAAGAACAACGAACTACGCTTGCTCGATTTGCTGCGGGCCTATCAACTCGTCTTCATCCGCATGGGTGAGCCGGACAAGGCCACGGCCGCGAAGCTCGTGGCCCGGCTCGACCCGCTCTTCCCTTCAACCTCGGAACTTGTCAATCGTGAACTGGTGCAGTTGCTCGTCTATCTGAAGTCGCCAACCGTCGTGGCCAAGACGGTGGCGCTGCTTCAGCAACCGTCGAAGGCTCCCAGTGGCGAAGACATGGCCGATTTGCTCGAACGCAACCGCGGCTACGGCGGCAACATCGCGGCCATCGTCAAGAACGCACCGGACCAGCAGAAGATCGTGTATCTTAGCGCTCTTCGCAACGCCAAGGAAGGCTGGACGCTGGAGCAGCGCAAGGCGTTCTACGCTGCACTCGCCGAGGCCCGCACGAAGAATGGTGGGGCGAGCTATCAGGGTTTCCTCGACCAGATCGATAACGACGCCTTCGCCAATGCCACGGACACCGAACGCCTGGCGATCGAGGCCAGCGGACTGCGAAAGCCATACCAGGTGGCGCTATTGCCGAAACCGTTGGGGCCGGGCAAGCCGTGGAGCGTGGCCGATCTCGTGGCACTCGAACCGAAGTTGCAGAAGGGCCGCAACTTCAAGAATGGTGAACGCGCCTTCGCCGCCAGCCGCTGCGTGGTCTGCCACCGCTTCGGCGGCACAGGTGGTGCCACCGGCCCGGATCTCACTCAGGCTGCGGGCCGCTTCACGCTGAAAGATCTGGCCGAGTCGCTCGTGGAGCCGAGCAAGGTCGTTTCCGATCAGTATCGTGCGTCCATCGTTTCCACAGCCAATGGCAAGACGATCACCGGCACTGTGGTCGGCGAGGTCAATGGCAAGCTCACCATCGTGGTCGATCCCGAGAACTCGACGAAGGTCGTGGAACTGGCCGAGGACGATGTCGAGAGTGTCAAGCCCTCCACGGTGTCACTGATGCCGGATAAGCTGGTAGATGTTCTGAGCGAGAACGAGGTGCTCGACCTGCTCGCGTACTTGCTCTCTCGCGGTGATCCCAATCACCCGATGTTCAAGAAATAACCAACCCGGGGTTCCTCTCCATGATGCTTCGAAGCTGTTTGATCGCACCCGTGCTGGCACTCGTGCTGGCATGGGGTGTTGCGGCCCAGGACAAGAAGGCCGACAAGCCAGCGACCGGCTCCGTCACCGGTACGGTCACGGGCAAGGGTGACGCCTGGATCGAAGTGGCCAGCGAGGGGCAAACCCGGTCGCGCCGCTACGCGACTCGCTGGAAGGATCCCGGGGATGCGGCGAAGCTGAAGGACGTGCAAGTCGGAGCGCAAGTAAAACTCGAGTTCACCGTGATCGACTCCCGGCCACGCGTGGACAAGATTGAAGTGGTAGCCGCCGGCAAGACGGACAAGAAGCCTGAGCCCGAGAAGAAACCGGCGGAACCCGAACCGAAGAAGTCGGAGCCGCCCAAGAAAACGGATACGGACAAGAAGACTGAGCCGAAGAAACCGGTCGATCCCCCAGCCGAGAAGAAGCCAACGGATGGCACGACCGCCCCGTCGCCGCGGGTTAAGATGTGATGCTGATTTCGCCCGTATCGCGTGGTGAGCGGAGCTATCCGCCTACGATTGCATGCGGCCGAACAGAGGATGCTGTGGCCCTGGGGAGCTTCACCACGAGCACGGAACAGGGCGATTCGCGCATCACGCGCTCGGCGACGCTTCCCATCACCAGCCGATCGACGCCCGTGCGACCATGTGTGCCGATCACAATCACGTCAATTGCGGTGTCCGAGGCGAACCGGGCGATCTCGGTGGCCGGGTCCCCTTCGAGAAACGCGTGCTGCACGGCGATGTTGGGATTGGCCGGGCGAACCTGCTCCAGCTGGCTTCGCCAGAAGTCACGATCAGCACTTTCCGCTTCGGTTGAATTCGCGTTATAGACATAGACCACACTCAGGCTCGCCCCGTATGTCTCGGCGAGGCCCACGGCGTGGAAATACGCCTGGTTTGAATACGACGAAAAGTCCGTCGGATACAGGATTTTCTTGACGTGAATCATGGCGAACACCCCCGTCGGCAAGGTGGTTATTGATGCTGTTATTATATCAGGCCCCGCACTGAATCCCATTGCGGGACAAGAATCGTTCGCGACTCAACTGCCGTTTCAAGCGGACGTCATGGATACGGGAACAACACGGGGAACGCGGGCACGACCGAGCCGGGGGCGAGTGCGAGTTTGACACCTGCGGCAGCTCGGGGTTCGACGCCCGGCTGATGGTACTGTGGTTCGCCGGGCGTGAGCAACCGCTCATAGCGGAAGGCCGCCGGACTGCCACTGGCCCAGACGAGTTCCGTCGCCACGCCGTCGCCGAGCGCAACGGGGACGGTGATGCGAACCTCATCACCCGGAGTGAATGCGAGTTTGCCCGCATCCTCGGAAGCGAAGCGATAAACGGTCGTGGTGCCGCGTTCGTCCTGGCCTGTGAACTTGAACGTTGCGCGAGAGGTTCCACTCGTCACAGTGAGCGGTCCCGTGGCCTTCACCATCTTCCCCCGCGGCTGGAAGCCGACAGGAAGCGTCACATCGAAGCCAGCCAGAGTCAATGAGATTGGCTGCGATCTGAGAAAGGCTGCGAGTTCCAGGATGGGGTCAGCGGAACCGGGCTCGCGCAACTTCGCGAGCACGTGCAAGAGTCGGCCCCAGTCGCGAAGAGCGACCTTCGTATCAAGTGCTTGAACCAGGCGGCTCCAGTCGTCGGGTGTGGCCGCGCTGGCGGGTCGGCCGAGTTCGGCTTCGAGCAGCAGGCGGACGTGTGCGGCACCGTTGCGAAACGAACGATCGAGCCGTTCACTCAGCAGCGAACGAGCCGGTTCGTCGAACTGGTTCACGCCGCACTCATCGAGCCCTTCGCAGTTGGGTCCAAAGGCCTGATGCAACTTCACCAGGCGTTCGCCGGGCAGACTCACGGAACTGAGCCGCAGGTCTGGTGCGGGAATGTCGAGCACGCCATGAAGCTTATGGCCAGGCTCTTCCGGTGCAGTGTCCAAGAGAGCAAGCAGGATCGTGAGGTCGCGCAGGCGAGACAGGCGTGTGCGAGCACCGAGCCAGCCCTGGCTGGCCACATAGACGCGATCGAACGAATGCGGCACCTGGAACGTCACCGGTTCGCCACGCGGCTTCGGTGCATGGGCCACTGCCAGCGAACCCGGGATTGGCTCGCCGAGTTGCACGGGCGTGGTGTCCGTCGAGCCGAGCAGGATATCGCGCACCATCGGCCGCTCGGACGTGTGGAATAATTTCTCGATGCCTTCGTGCCAGGCTTTGTCGAAGGTGGCAACGCGGCCGCGTTCGTGGGCGATATTCGCCAGGCCCCAATACCAATTGAACCACCCTTCTTCCGCGCGCCGGATCAGTGCGGCATCGGCCAGCCACTTGTCGCGCAGGGCCACGGCTTCGGTGCCGGTCCAGGTGTAGCCGGGCGGCGGAGCGAACTCATCGGTCAGGCGGGTTGTGATGAGGTTCAGTTCTTCCCGCGTGCGGGCATCGGCGGGGATGGCGAGTTTCGGATCAAGCAGCGACTTGCGATACGCGCGATACGCTTCGATCTCGTCCAGCCGACCCACCACAAACTGTTTGAGTTTCGAAGGCAGTCGCTCAAATCCGGCATCCGAGCGAAAGCCGCGGAGTGTCTCGTCGTTGCGGTTGATGTTCTTGAGCGCGAGGCGTTCCGAGGCGGGTGGTTCCTTGCGCTCGAACTCGCGAACTCGCTCCTGCAACCCGCTATCGTTCGGTGCCGGCTGGAAGGCGATTACGCCGCAGACGCCTGAGAGCATGAAGAGCACGGCGAAGAGCACAGAACGCACGGTCCAGCGGAGTTGACGGTCTGAAGCGGCGACGCGCTGTCGATGTTCACGCGCGGAGGCAAAACAATCGCGAAACAGTTCGGCCACGCCAAATGGCTCTCCCGGCGATCCGGAAACGTCCGCCAGTTGGGGCCGGCGCACCGCCACGGCGTAGCCATACAGCTCGATGCTGCCGAAGGGCAAGTACGGTGATTGGATGCCCGGTTCTGCATTGGCATCAGCGAGGAAGTCCTCGAATTTCTTGAGGACATCGGCCAGTTCCTCGACGATTCGCCGCTGCCACCTGGCGTCCGTGTCGGTCTTCTCGACGAGTCGATCGCACTGCGTGAGCGCGAGAAAGATGGGAAAGCCACCGACTTCGTACGCTCGTGTCTTGCGGCCATGGATGCGCTCGAGAAAGAGCACGAAGTCTTCGAATCGCTTCTGCAGTTGGGCATCGGACTCGCCCGCGTTCACGACCAGGATCAGTGCATCTGAGGCGACCACGGCCTGCGCCACCGTGCCATCTGCGGCCTGGCGATCAATCGAATCGGGATGCTTGAGCAGCGACCCTGCAGCACTCCCTTCGCAATCGAGAAGCACCACTTGATAAGGGACCGGGACTGGCGCGCCCGCCTCGGCGAGTGGACGAATGGTAATGTCGTGGCGAATCACCTCGCCCCGCGGGGGTTCGGTTTCCGCCTCGCCGTAGACGGAATCGCGAATCGAATCGAGCGAACGCTTAGGATCTTCAATCTCCGCTTCAAGCGTATCCGGTTGGGCGTCCGAGGCACGCAGAAGCGCTCCCAGAAGCGATGACTTGCCCGAACCCGGATGACCGAAGATCAGCACACGGGGCGTGGTCGCGGGAATCGGCGGTGCGGTCGCGAGCATAGTTATTACTTTTTCACCTCGGGCCATTCGTAGCCGATACCCTCCTTCGCAGCCCAGTCCTCGACGGCAATGATATCCGTGCTTTTGCCCGGGCCATACCGAGCGACGCGTTCCCCTGTTTTCGGCAGACCGAGGACCAGCTTGATGCCATCTGGATGTGAGTCCCGGAGTTTCTTGATCGCGGCTGTGAGATCGGGAAAGGTGCGAGCCGGGTCGTCATTGAGCAGGTAGGCCTTGCTTTCGCGCACATCCGCTCCTCCGAGAAAGGTGACACGGACGGGTGCCATTTCGCCGGTGCCCTTCGGCAATGGGATTGGTTCGGGTGTGGGGCGATTCGGGTCAGGCTTGGCGGGTTCGTCACCCTTCTTGTCGTTCTCCGAATTCTGGGTGCCTGTGCCCGGCCCGCCATCGCCTTCACCGCCGCTGCCACCACCGAACACCATCAGTGCCACGAGCAACGCCACCAGGATGCCGGTGAGCGTGCGAATACTCTGCTTGATGAAGTCAGGCGTGCGCTTCTTGAGCACCCATTTGTCCAACCCGCCGATAACGAGGCCGCCGAGCAACATGCCAACCAGATAGCCCCCGGCAACGGCGAGGCAGTTCATCGCCAGCGTTTCGAGGTTGTTCTCGATGTTGGAGAACTTCGAGAGGAACGAGGCCATCACGGCATTCATTGGTAGAGCCTCACAGGCGACTAGCATCTCGTTGGGAGCAAGCGATTCCGGCGACAACCATCTTCACGGGGTTCAGGTGTCCCAGCATTCTTCACCCTGAACGGGTGGCACGGCATAGCCCAGGGTAACGTGCTGGGCTGGTGTCATTGCGAATCGAAGCCGTGCGGCACGTTCTGGAACCAGCGGGCGTAGTTCTTGAGGTCTGCATCGGTGGGGCGACCGGTGCCCGGCTCGCGTGGCTTCTGAATCAGGATGTACAGATCCTTCTCGCCGGCCAGTCGCTTCTGGTAATCGACCCACTGGCCCAGATCCGCGTCTTCCTCCTGCGGTGTGCGGCGGCCCTTGTCCTTCTCGGGTAGTTTCTTCCAGCCACCACTGTAATAGAGCAGATCCCCGCTCTTGGGGTCAATCTCCACCACACGCACGACGAATCGCTCGGCCTGTTCCTTGCGAAAGCGATCCAGTCGTTTCACGGCCTCATCGCGTTCCTGAATCAACTTCTGCACATCTGGAGGCACGGGGGCTGCCTTGGCCTCGTCCGTCTCCTCGGCTTCCGGCTTCGCGGGGGCACTCACGAACGGCATCAGCAAAAAGATGCAAAAGAGGAGAATTAACACGTCGATCAGCGGGATGAAGAACCGCGTGACCGAACGGCGTGGCGGCAGGATCACGCCTGGCCCCCCCGACCCGATTGCCCCGGATGGCCCGACTTCGCTGGCGAAACGGCCACGTTATTGGTGACAGGTGCAGTCGCCGGAGTGGCGGCTTCCTCCGGCATGGCGTGGCCGCCCAGGCTGCGAATGAGATCGCGGCCCATGGTCACGACCCATGTCGGCAAGATGTTGATCAGGGCCATGAACAGGCCGCTGCCCGTGGCCGTGATGGCAGGGGCGTAGCGCTGGATAATTTCTTGCGGCGTGGGGTTCGTCGAGAGCGAGCTGAACGTCTGCAGAATCGCCGCGACCGTGCCGATGAGCCCCAACAGCGGGAACCACTCGGCACCCTGGGCGAGATTGGTGAGCCAGCGGTCGGCCTTCACGTCGAAGTCGGTCCCCTTCCAGCGCAGGGCCTTCCAGGCCAGGATCGTCTGCGAGAAGAAGAGCGAGAAGCCGACTGTGAGGATGATCCAGTCGATGGCCGTGACCTGGATGCGATCCCAGTAGTCGCGGCGAGCCCCGGCCGGGATGGCGGCGAGCACGAGTGCCGCGGCCAGCACCGGCACCAGGGCAAACGCCACCGGCAACACATGATGAATCCAGAACCGACGATCCACAACGCCTCCCTGGGAGAGGGATGACTGAACGATGACCCCATCAGCTTGAGACGATCGCTTACTTCGATTCGACAAGCCAGTCGGGCATCGCCCGGAGCTTGCCCTCGGTGTCCACGCAGGCGAGCGTCGAGGCCCCCTCGGCGACGAGCACACCCTCGCGGAAGACCTCGTACTTGTGCTCCAGCCGCACCGGGCTCGTGCGAGTCACCGTGGTGCGGATGGTCAGCACGTCGTCATAGTGGGCAGGACTCTTGTACTTCACTTCAATCTTGGATACCACGAGGTAATAGCCATTATCCTCCATGTCCTTATACGTCGCACCCAGTGTGCGAAGCAACTCCGTACGGGCCTGCTCGAAGTAGACTAGATAATTGGCATGGTGCAATAGGCCCATGCGGTCCGTTTCGGCATAACGCACACGAATCTGGCACTCGCCGCTGAGCATGGGCACTCCACTCGCTTGCTCATTCAACATGAGAGACGCCCAGGCGAGCGGCCGACGTGAGTCGGCTGTTGTCGCCCCTTTCGTGGTAATACACCAATCCAGTTTATGCGTCACTCAGTTTGATTCGTGCGTACCTGAGTTTCAATTGAACAGCCGACTCACGTCGGCCGCTTGCCTTCTGCGAGTCAATTGAACAGCCGACTCACGTCGGCCGCACGCCTTCTGCAATTCAATTGAACAGCCGACTCACGTCGGCCGCTCGCCTTCTGCGAGTCAATTGAACAGCCGACTCACGTCGGCCGCTTCCCCACGACTTCACTTGATGAAACCAATACGATCGAGCGGGAAGAACACGAACACGGCCTTGCCCAGCAGCAGGCGTTCGGGCACGGCTCCCCAGGTGCGGCTATCGGAACTCTGAGCACTGTTATCACCCAGGCACATGTAGTGGCCCGGTTGCACGTAATAGAGATATTGCCCGCTCTGGCCATGCGTGTAGTAAATGTCGCGGTGCAGTTGAATGTGCTGCACCGTCACGGCTCCCTTTGCACCGATGCTGGCGGGCGCGTCGATATCGTTCTGGGCGTACCAGCCTTCACCCTGGCGGTCGTTCGGATCCGTTTGCGAGGCCTCGGTGGCGGGGTAATCCGCGTCGTTGCCAAAATCGATGGCGCGGCCATCGATCCACACGCGCAAGCGGCAATCGACATTGGCGAAGCGCAGTTGATACTTGCCGCTGCCACGAACCTTGCAAGGTCGCGAGGCGATGGTGCCGGCGTTCGGTCCGGTGCGGGTGAGCGTCACCTGGCCGCCGGCAAACGTGGCCTGGAAGCGGCTGGTTCCCTTCGAGAGTTCCATCACCACCTCGGCATCATCGCCGAGCGTGGCTTCGCACTCGAGGACGAGGTCGCCAACCCAGAAGTTCTCGGCACCCGAGCGCGACGCTTCGCGGCCACCGCTGTCGCGTTCCACCCCGGCGTTGTAGCCCAGGAAGTTATCGATAGGACGCGGCTCGAGCTTCCCTTCCCAGGCTCCAATGAGGTGCCGGTAGCGAATCCACTGGAGATCGCTGGCGGTGTGGGCAAAAGTCCGTGGCTTGGCGGGATCGTCGCTGGTCCACTTGTCTGCGAATTCCTTGGGTGCATACCAGCGTGAAGGCACACCGCGGCGCGCGAGTTCCTCCGGTTGCTTGTCGTTGTCCCAGACGATGCGGCGGTCGGCAAGCATCTGCTCATCGGGTTTGCGAATGATCTGGAAGCCGCCGGGCACCGTTTCGAGGAAGCCCGCCGCCCGCGACTTCTCGAACAGATCGATGGCGGCCTTGTTATTGGGGTACATGTATTGTGGTCGCCACAGTTCCAGTGGGTCGTCCGGTCGCGGGAAGAGAAGCCCCTGGCGGCGGTTGCCGAGGTCGTCGGTTTCGTCCAGTTCGCCAATCTTGTCTGCGGGGTAGTCGAGTGCAGTGGTGGTGAAGAGTTCGCCGCGGTGGATGCCGACGGTTTCACCGCCAAAGCCCATGGCGCGTTTGATGTAGTTCTGGGCCGTGTGCTTCACCTGCGGTGTGTCCGGAAATTTGAACACGACCACGTCGCCGCGGTTTGGGTTGGTCAGGTGATAGAGCGGCTTGAGCACGAGCACACGGTCGCCGGTGCGATTGGGCGGGCGCGGATCGTCGGGGCCAAAGCGGCCGTTGTAGCGGCAGTTGGGGCAGCAGAATCCCACGAGAGCCCGCATCTCGCCATCCTGGCCGGGCTCCACTTCATCGTGCGAATTCACCGGGAATTCCAGGGCGCACTTCGGGCAGGTCACGATTTTCTGGTAGCCGTAGAGTGTCTCGGCCATCGAACCGGTGGGGATGACGAACGCCTCGGTGACGAACAATTTCAACAAGAGCACGAGCACGACCACGAAAACGATGGTCTCGACCGATTCGCGGGCCGGATCGCGGGGTTGCGGCGGTTGCTTCTCGCTGGCCGGCTTCGAGCCATTCTCGTCCTCGGGCTCGGCACCAGCGGCCCGCACGAACGCCCAGACGATGCCGAACAGCCAGAAGAGCCCCGCTTCGATCACGTGCGAGCGGCCGTGCTTGAGCCCCATCAGGCGGCTCAGCCAAAAGTGACGCTCCATCACGATGAAGAGGCCAAAAGAGATCGTAAAGGTGAGCGTGAAGCCGATGAGTTCGTTGAGTTCCTGGTTGCCGCCGAGTCGGCGGACAAAGGAATAGCCCAGGAAGTGGAGCGCCCAGCCCGAGAGCAGGATGAGGGCGAGCCCGCCGACGAACCCGGGCAGGCGGCGAAGCGACTCGAGCGAGGACGGCGTGTTGCTCACGGACAATCTTCCTTCTGTCGAGCCTCACCTGTGAAGGCTCGGCTGCCGCGAGGAACAGCACCCTCAAAGGTGCGTCTCGCCCGGATCAATGCAACCAGCGCAGGCGCGACCAGTCGAGCGTATGGAAGGATCGGTCGCGGCCAGCAAGCGAGAGACGGCCCACCCGCAGTGGCTGGTGGATGAGGAATGGTTTACCGATGAAGTTCGCTTCCGGCACGCCCGGACGCAACCATTTCCGGCTATCCTCCGAGTTGCCGCTGTTGTCGCCGAGCATGAAATACTCGGGTGGGTTCAAACCTAACTGGGCGGGGACACGCGTGCCGTGCTCGCCGTACTGCGTGTAGTAAATGTCGCGGGTGATGCGCAAATCGCGAATGGCGACCTTGCAACCGCGGACGCCAAGTTGCAGCGGCTTCGACACCGGGCCGCGTTTCGCCAGTGGGGGCAAGTCGATCGGGGAAACGACCAGCGAGCCATCGACAGCCAGGCTCACGCGGCGATCCACGAAGGCGAACTCGATCTGATAAGTGCTGCCAGGCCGTAGCGTGCTGGTTTGGCCGGCACCCAGTGCGCCTGTCTGGCGGTTGAGCACGTTCACCGGGCCATTGCCTTCCGCGCCGACGGGCAGTTCCCCGGCCACGGCATCGCCGCCATCGAAGAGCCCGATGGCCACGCTTCCGGCGCTCTTCGCTTCTTGCACTTCCAGTGTGAATTCCACCATGAAATCATGAGCGGGTGGCAAAGGGCCGAACGAACGCGGCGGGCCATCGTAGCTGTTCCAGGTGCTGATCGCTCCTTCGGTTCGTTCATCCAGGTCGAAGTTGCGGTACTCGACGCGGCATTCGTGCTGCGGCGATGTGCTGGCGTCGAGCGAGAGTTGGTTCTTGTAGAGAACGGAGGCATCCGCGGGCTCGGGCGGGCGATCGAATTCCTTGGGCAAACGGCGATCCGATTCCGGCGGATAAACCAGCCAGCGCTGGCCCCAGCCGCCGGGTGTGGGGACGTAGTTCATGTCGTAGACCACGACACGGGCTTCACGCACCTCGGTGAGAGACTTGCGGAGGAGTTCGCCGTTCGCGAAGGCATCGCCTTCGCGAATGGTGATGCTTTCGCCGGGCAAGCCGACGACACGCTTCACATAGGGCTTGAGCGGGTCTTTTGGATCGGGGCAGCGGAACACGGCCACTTCCCAGCGTCGCGGCGAGCGCAGGCTGTAGATGTTCTTGTCCACGAGCAAGCGGTCACCGTTGATCTCGCTGGCGCGGGCCAGGCTGAGTCGCTGGCCGCAGTTCGGGCAGGCCATGTCAGACCAGTCCGTCGGTGAAGGCGAACCGACGCGGACGGGGAAGCCACAGCGCGGGCACCTGGCTTCACGGTGGTTGCCGAGGAGCGTGGGCGCCATGCTGCCCGTGGGGACGCCAAAAGGCTCCACGGCGAAGGTGCGAACGAACAGAAAGAGGATGGTGAAGCCCGCGGCAATGGTGGCGATGAGCCGCAAAGGGCTGCAAGCCGGGCGCTCAGTGGGAGATGCCGCGGGAAGCGGCACGCGAGGCTTGGGCTCTTCGGGAGGCAATTCGAGCACAACCAGCGGAGTCGCCACCAATTCGTGCGGCAGTTCCTCTGCGACGGGCAACTCGACGGACGGCGGATCAGGGGGTGCCGCTGACTCCATGACAATCAACCCTGGCGTCGGCACGATGCGTGTGTGAAACGCGCTCCGCTGCGTGTGTGAAACGCGCTCCGCTTCGAAGACTTCGCGTCGCGGCTACGCATTATAGGGCCTAATCGTCCGATTCGAGCACGGCGAGGAACGCTTCCTGCGGCACTTCCACCTGGCCGATCTGCTTCATGCGCTTCTTGCCCTCGGCTTGCTTCGCCCAGAGTTTGCGTTTGCGGGTGATGTCGCCACCGTAGCACTTGGCGGTCACGTTCTTGCGCATCGCGGCGATGTTCTCGCGGGCAATGATGCGGGCTCCGATGGCCGCCTGCAGCGTTACCTCGAACAGGTGCCGGTCGATCTCCTCACGGAGCTTTTTGAGCACCATGCGGCCACGGCGCTCCGCATTGGTGCGGTGCACGATCACGGAGAGTGCATCGACCTTGTTGCCGTGCACGAGGATATCCATCTTCACGAGGTCCGCGGAGCGATAGCCGAGCACTTCGTAGTCCATGGTGCCGTAGCCATGGGTCACGGATTTGAGCTTGTCGTACAGGTCATAAATCACCTCCGCGAGGGGCATTTCGTAGACGAGAATGACGCGTTGCTGGCTGAGGTACTCGGTGCGGACGAAGGTGCCGCGACGATCGGTGCACATGCCCATGAGGGCACCGATGTTCGTGGCCGGAATGAGGAAGCTGATTCGCACGATCGGCTCGCGAATCTCCTCAATTAAACCAGCATCAGGCACATCCTGCGGCCCGTGGACCGTGATGACGCTCTGATCGCGTTTGAGCACCTCGAAAGTCACGTTCGGTGCGGTCTGCACGAGGTTCAGTTCGCTCTCGCGTTCGAGTCGCTGCTGGATGATTTCACGGTGGAGCATGCCGAGGAAGCCGCAACGGAAGCCGAAGCCGAGACCGTCCGAAACTTCAGGCTGGAAGGTGAAGGAACTGTCGTTCAACTTCAGCTTGCCGAGTGCTTCGCGGAGGTCTTCGAATTCGTTATTGTTGACCGGGAAGAGCCCGGAATAGACCATCGGCTTCGGTTCCTTATACCCGGCCAGCGGTTCGGAGGTGGGGTTGAAGGCATCCGTGACGGTATCGCCGATATTCACGAACTCGATGTTCTTGATGTTAGCCGTGAAGTAGCCCACCTGTCCCGCGGCGAGTTCATCGCATTTCTGCATATCGGGGCGGAACTGACCCATCTCGGTGATGACATATTCGCGGCCTGCGCGCATGAACTTGATTCGCTGCCCCGGCTTGATCGAGCCATCCATCATGCGGATGTACACGACCACACCCTTGTATGTGTCGAAGTGCGAGTTGTAGATCAGGGCCTTCAGCGGGGAGGTGCTGTCGCCGGGGGGTGGCGGCACGCGTTCAATCACGGCGGCCAGCAAATCCTCGATGCCGATGCCCGCCTTGGCACTGACCCGCATCACCTCGGTGGGGTCGGTCATCAGGGCCTGTTCCATCTCGGCGATGACGAAATCCGGGCGGGCGTGCGGCAGATCGATCTTGTTCAGTGTGGGAATGATCTTCAGCCCCGCATCCAGTGCGAGGAAGCCGTTGGCCACCGTCTGGGCCTGCACGCCCTGGAAGGCATCGGCAAGCAGGATCGCCCCTTCACAGGCGGCCAGGCTGCGCGACACCTCATAGTTGAAATCGACGTGGCCCGGCGTATCGATCAGGTTCAGTTCAAACGTCTCGCCGTTGTGTTCGTGATAACACGTGACCGGGTGCATCCGGATGGTGATGCCGCGTTCGCGTTCGAGGTCCATGCTATCGAGCGTCTGGGCCTTGATATCGCGTTCGGAGATGGTGCCGGTCTTCAGCAAGAACTGATCGGCCAGCGTGCTTTTGCCGTGGTCGATGTGGGCGATAATGCAGAAGTTCCGGATATTCGCGGTCCGCGTCGGCATGTCGTCGGCGCTCGGTCTGTTCGTGGCGAGCCCGCAGCACGGGCCGGATGGGTCAGCCGCGATGAAAGGTTCGCCCTCCCGCAGCACTATCCTCAACCGGTAGTCTAGCATCCGCGTGCCGCAATGAATAGGCCGCGCCGCGGTTGACCCTGGCATCGCTTGCCCCGATGATAGGCGAATTGACGTGTGCCCCGCCACGAATGAGGAACTGCGATGCGACATCTGCTTTGGGCCCTCCCGCTAATATGTGGGGCCGCGTTAATCGGCTGCAATTCCTCGAGTTCCACCACCTCGACACCGGATGGCCCGGCCGAGAAGCCACTGGTGGAAGTCATCGACTATTCCGTGCTCGAACAGGCTGTGACCACCAGCAAAGGCAATGTGGTGATCGTCGATTTCTGGGCGACCTGGTGCCCGCCGTGCGTCAAATCGTTCCCCCATCTGGTGCAGATCAACAAGAAATTCAAGGATCAGGGACTGGTGTGCATCGCCGCAAGCCTCGATGATGTGGACGATAAGGATGCCGTGGAGAAGTTCCTCGAGGATCAGCATGCCAATTTCAAGGCCGTGATCCTCAAGCGAAGCCAGGCCACGGGTGTGGGCATGGAGAAATTCTTCAACTATAAGGGTGGCATTCCTCACATGGTGATGTTCAGTCGCACCGGTGAACGCGTCTGGGATAGCTCGACGAACCCTCTTTCGGATGGTGCCCTCGACCAGCGAATCCAACAAGAACTTTCCAAGTAAGACGGGCGAATCGGAATTCCAACCCGCTAGACCTCGCCATCAGATTCTCACGATAGACCTATCGGTGCCGGGCTGAAGGCTGATAGCTCATAGCTGTTATCTATCAAAAGGAGCCTTACTCATGCGTTTGTGGATTTGCCTCACGGCGTGCTGTGCAGCACTTGTTGCCACGATGGGCCTCGCCGAGGAACCGGCCAAGGCGCCTGCTGCCAAGGTGGGCATCACGGTGGCCGCCAAATGCGAGACGCTCGATGAAGCCGTGAAGACGAACAAGGGCAAAGTGGTGATGATCGACTTCTGGGCCACATGGTGCAAGCCGTGCGTCGAGAAGTTTCCGCACCTCGTGTCGTTGCACAAGAAGCACGCCAAGGATGGACTCGTGTGCATGTCTGCCAGCCTGGACGACATGGAAGACCAGGAACTCGCCTTGAAGTTCCTGACCGAGAAAGAAGCGGCATTCCCGAACTTCTTGCTCACCGCGGCGGGCAAGGAAGAAGAGAAGAAACTCGAGGATCGCTACGGCCTAGAAGGCGGCATCCCGCACATGGCCGTGTTCGGCCGCAACGGCGAGAAGGTCTGGGACAGCCGGACCAAGAAGACGGAGAAGGAACTGGACGAACTGCTCGAAGCGGAACTTTCGAAGAAGTAGCGTCGACAGCGCTCGGTGAGCGGCCGGCGTTAGCCGGCTGTTCCTGATGCGCTGCCCTCATCTGGAAGAGAAACACGCACAAGAGAAACGCATCTCGCACTCCCATATTCAACAGCCCGCTTACGTGGGCCGCTCGCCTGTCGCCACGTCGGTCGCCGCGCGAATGGATTGCACCAACATCTCCTCCTCGCGTTCGAACACCGTCCTCAGGTCGAGCAACACGTTTCCTTTCTGCACACGCGCAACGACTGGGGGAGCCCCCATTCGCAACCGAGCGGCGAATTCACTCTCGCCGAAGACCTTCGATTGCAACGCCAGCACCACCGTCGGCACGGCCACTTCGGGCAGCGAGCCGCCGCCGACGTATGCCAGATCCTCCCGCACCTCGACACGGTCGAGCCCGTCGAACACCTTGAGTTTTTCCGCGAAGCCAAGCGTGCGTTGTCGCAGTTCATCCTGCGGCATCGTGAGCATGCGCAGCGTGGGGATTTCACGCAATGCCCGGGCCGGATCACGATAGAGGCTCAGCGTGGCTTCGAGCGCGGCCAGCGTCATCTTGTCCAGGCGGAACGCCCGCATGAGCGGATCGCGTTCGATGCGTTCAATCAGTGCGGCCTTGCCAGCGATAATGCCGGCTTGTGGGCCGCCGAGCAGTTTGTCGCCGCTGAACAGGACCACGTCGGCACCGGCCGCGATCCCCGCAGTGATGAGCGGTTCGCCGGGCAAGCCGAAGGGCGTCAGGTCGATGGCCTGGCCACTGCCCGCATCGTCGATCACGGAGAGGTTGTGCTTGCGGCCGAGTGCTGCGAGTTCGGGTAGCTCGACCGCCTGCGTGAAGCCGCGGACGCGAAAATTGCTGGTGTGGACCCGCATCAGTGCGGCAGTATTCGGGCCGATGGCACGCTCATAATCAGCCAGGCGGGTGATGTTTGTGGTGCCGACTTCGCGCAGGGTTGCGCCGCTCACGGCCATGATTTCCGGGATGCGGAAGCTGCCGCCGATCTCGATGAGTTGGCCGCGTGAAACGATCACTTCCTTTCCCGCTGCCAGCGCGCACAGCACAATCACGGTCGCCGCGGCACAGTTGTTCACGACGGTGGCCGACTCGGCTCCCGTGAGGGCACACAAACTGCCGCGCACGCAGTCCTGCCGCGAACCTCGCTGGCCGCTGACGAGATCCAGTTCGAGATTGAGATACCCGCGACCGGCCTCGTATGCCGCTTGCGCCGCTGCTTCGTGCAGTGGCGATCGGCCCAGGTTGGTGTGTAACACGATGCCGGTGGCATTGATGACCGACCGCAATCGCGTGAGCGTTTCGGGCCGAAGCCGCTCGAGGATGTGTGCGACCAGTTCCCGGAACATGCGAGGTGATTCGCCGCGTCCGAGGCGTTCTCGCTCCGCGTCGAGCACGGCACGGCAGGCTTCGACGCGGTGTGCGTGCGAATGCGTCTGACTTGCTTCACCCAGCTCGGCGAGCAGATCGTTCATGGCCGGCAAGTGGCGAAACGGATTCGACATGGTTGGCGATTGACCCGAGCGAGGCGTGATTGCATACAATGGTGATAACGATACATTCTCGAAAATCCATTGGCAATCACTATGGAACTTCACCAGATTCGCTACTTCGTTGCGGTGGGCGAGACCGGCAGTTTCACGCGGGCCGCCGAGCGCGAGCGGGTGACGCAGCCCACGCTCAGCGAACAGGTCATCAAGCTCGAAAAAGCCCTGAATGTCCGGCTCTTTGATCGGCTCGGCCGCAAGGTCGTGCTCACCGAAGCGGGTGTGGAACTGTTGGGCCGGGCCCAGGCGATCCTGGCCGCCGTGGGTGAAGCCGAGCGCTCGGTTCGCGATGCCACCGAGGGCGGGCGGCTGCGGCTCGGCGCGATTCCGACCGTGGCACCCTTTCTATTACCCGCCGCCGTCACAGGCTTTCGCAAGCAACATCCGGGCATTCACCTTCACCTGGTCGAGGATCGCACCGAGCGTTTGCTCGCCGAATTGCTCTCCGGAGCCATCGACCTGGGGCTCATGGCCCTTCCCATCTCGGATGAGCGATTGCATGTGGAGAAGCTCTTCACGGAACCGATGGTGATGGCCCTGCCCACGGGTCACCGTCTGGCCAAGAAGCCCGAGGTCAAGCTGGCCGACGTGGTCGACGAGCCATTCATCTTGCTCGACGACATGCACTGCTTCGGCGACCAGGTGCTGAGCTTCTGTCGGCGAGGCGGAGTGGAACCGCGGGTCGTCTGCCGGGGCGAACAGATTGCCACACTGCTCGGCATGGTCGCTGCTAAGCAAGGGGTGAGCATTGTGCCCGAGATGGCCGCGGCCGGCGACAACGGCAAGGGGCGAATCTATCGGCCACTCGGCAAACCGACCCCCACGCGAACGCTCTGCGCCGTCTGGCACAAGCAGCGTTATCGCCCGCCGGCCCTGCGGACGTTTATCGAGGTGCTGCGGCGCTAAACCAGCGGACCCACGAACCGTCGCAGGAAAGCCACGCCCGCGGCGACATCGGCACGCTTGCGTTCGCCCTGTTCGCGTTCGACCGTCAGGAAACCCTGGAATTCCAGCACTTGCAGCGTGGCGATGGCCGCCATCCAGTCGATATCGCCGGCACCGAGCGGCACCTCCTGGATGCCACGGCTGACGCCAGCATTGCGGGCATCGCGGGCATGAACATGGGCGATGCGGCCCTTCAACGGTGCGAGGCTGGCCAGCGGATCATGGCCATGCATCATCAGGTTCGCGAAGTCGTAGGTCACCTGCAAGCTGCCGGTCTCGAAGGTGGCGAGATACTCTTCGACCTTCGCCCCGGAATCGTAGCCAATTTCGAGTGCCAGCACGGTGCCGATGCGGTCACCGAAGGTGCCGAGCGCGAGCAGTGACTCGCGCAGCACGACCGCTCGCGGTGAGGCAGGCTCTTCGGGCAGTCGCGGGAACGGGACCACCACGCGGCGAGCGTCGAGGTCGAAGGCCAGTTGCATGATCTTGCGGACGTGGTCGAGCCGCGGCTGCTGGTTCTCGAAGACATCGAGCCCGTGGCGAAGAGGCACCGCGAGGGCCGCCAGGTCCTGGCCATACGAACGGAGCAGGTTGCGGAACTCCCGTCGGCCGGTCCCGCCGAGCGTTTCCGGAGTTACATCACCCACCGCATCAAGCTGGACACCGGAGGCTCCCACACGGGCGGCCTCGGCGATGGCGGGGCGCAGGGCGAGGCCTGTCGATTCAAGAGCAATTGCAATGCGAAGCGGTTTCATCGGGCCGATTTCAGGCAAGAGAAGAGACATCGTCCGGTGCCAAGCACGCGGGCTCATTCCATTCTAGCGGCGGCACGCGTGGTGTCAGGAAGTGGCTGAAGGGCTGGACCAGTTCGCGGAAGGTGGCCGTGGCCAGGTGAACCGTCTGCCAGCGCGAGCTTCGCAATCGCATATGGCGGGCGTAGTCGCGGGCCGACACGCCGCGAATCAGGTACTGGCGTTCGCGGAAGGTGAAGGCATCGGGTGTGCCATCAGGAAGGGCCACGCTGGGGAGCACGTGATAAACGAAGGCGAGAACACCGCGGAAGGACGGCCCAAAGCGTGCGGCCCAGCGGCCCAGGCCATCGATGTCGTCGCGAGTAGACCAGTTTTCCCAGGTCCGTCGCGGCCGTTCACTCGGGCCGCCGGGGAACTTGCGGCCCTTCACATCGACCACGAGTCGTGCGTCTTCTGGCCCGACCACGATAAAGTCCGGCGACTTGACGATAGTGTCGTCCAGTTCACTGCGATGGGCCTCGTCGATGGGCATGACCGCGATGCCGCGTGAACGGAGATAGGCCTCGAAGGCGGCTTCATAGTGGTTGTCGCGGTTCATCTCGGGCATCCTGGCACCGCGTGAAGCGGCCGTTCCTGCGTTTCAGTATCCCGTCACGTGTCGCAAGACGAAAGGGCGTTTTGGTCGCAAGCTGTCGCTATTGTCAATCCACGGTGGATTTTTCTGGCTTCTTTTTCGCTGCGGCCGCCTCGACCAGGACTGCCAGCTTCTTCTTCTTGTGTGCCAGTTGCTCCTGGGCGGCCGCGCGTTCGTCGCCCTTGTGAGTCTTGATCCGATCCTCCAGTTTCTCAATCTCGCCCTCAAGGCGGAACCGGAGACCTTCCAGGCGTTCGGCACGTTCGGCCTTGTCGAACATCAGATCTTCGGGGGCTTTCTGCTTCTCCTCGCCGTCAGTTGCGGGGGGCGGCGCGGCCGGGATGAGGCGGTGTTCCGCAGGCACGGGCCGCTGATTCATGAAGGTGGGTGAAAGAATCTCCACATCGTGGTCGTGCAATTGGTCGAGCACGGCGCGGCACAGGTTTGAACGAGCGCTGAGCAGGTTTTTGATATCGGCGAGAAAGCCAGAGACGCGATACGTGATCGAGTAGTTGCCGAGTTCGCGAATCCAGACGAACGGCTCCTCGAGTTCGGCCTGCTTCGCCGCGGCGATGAGGAGCGGTTCCACGGTGGCGTGGTGCACGTCGTAGCCGAGCGACAGGCTCACAGAGATCAGCGTGCCGGAGGAACGCACCACGGTGACGGGATTCGTGATGAGGTAGAAGTTCGGCAGCGTGGTGAGTTCGCGATCCTCCGTTTGAATCTCCGTGTGCAACAGTCGCCGCTGCGTGACGCGGCCAAACTGCTTCTCGATGCGGATAAAGTCACCCGTGCGGAAACTGCGGGTGGAACGAAGCATCAGCCCGGCCATGGCATTCGAGACGAGCGTGGTGGAAGAGATCGCGAAGATGCCGGAGAGAAGCAGGCCCAGCACGGTGAGCAACTGCTCGCGCGTGGCCGACGATACGGGCAAGGCCAGGATAACCGCCACAAGCGCCGCGGCACCCAGGCCGATCAGCACCAGTTGCCGGGGCAGGCGGCGGTCGTGCTCCAGGGCAAGGTGGCGACGCAGCAAGAGCCAGCGCAATCCCGTCATGATCAGCACCGAGATCGTCAGCACGATCAGCATCGGTGTGAAGGAACGGATCGTTTCTGCAAGTGCGTTCCACAACGGCATGAACACAATCTCGCTGGCGTGGAGAAAGTAAAGATCAACCCAGTGCTTCGCGGAATTTGCGGGGCACGCCCTGGAACGCCGCCTGGTACGTGGCTTCGAGCGGCACTTCGATATAGGTCTCGGGGTGAAGGAACAGCGGCATCTCGAGGAGTTCCCGGCCCACTGCCGTCGGCTCGATGTACGCTCGCTTGGGGTCTCCCGCAGAGTACGCCGCCAGCGTGAGGGGTTCCTGGGCGGGAGCCAGATAAGGGATGATCGAGAGCTTGGCCCAGATCGCCGCGTGAATGCCATTTGGATCGCGCAGCGTGGGAGGGAATAGATCGACAATGAGCAGGTGAAAGCCGTGGTAAAGCACCTCGACCGCCTTGGAGACGAACGCGTCAAACGCGGCTTGCGAGGATTTGTTGCCAGGCGAAACGAGTTCCAGCAGGGCGATGATGCGATCATCGCTGCTGTGGCGGATCACCAGGGTCCGCCGCTTGCGGGCGTATTCCTCGGATTCGCCTTCAGCCGTGATTCGGGTTCGCGGAGCGCGTGTGGCCACGGCCACGCCACCACTTCCGGCATCGGCAGAGTCGAATCCATTCGAACCCGGTTCCTGTTCATCGCTTTGAAGTGTAAGCACATCCGGCCCGTACGGCCCCATGAGCTGTTCCGCCTGAGCGTAGTACTCGGCAGGCAGCAAACCCCCGTTGAGGCTCGCCTGGATTTCGGAAATCCAGCTCAAGTGAAAAGCGTGCCAGGTTCCGGGTGTGACGCGTGTCCAGTCGTGTATGGGCATCGGTGTGTCTCCTGGGGTCTATTGTAGCTTCTCCAGCCCCATGCACATACGTGCCGCTCGCCAGACGTTGGGCATTTGCTGCATTCCTGGCTATAACGCCTACCGCCCGTTGTCCGACTCTCGCGTCGGGCCACTTCCAGGAGATCACCCATGACCCGCCTCCGCGTCCCCGTACTCGGGGCCGTCCTGTCAGGACTTTTCATGATTCCCGCAACGACATTCGGCGACGAAGGAATGTGGTTGTTCAACAACCCGCCTCGCGAACAACTGAAGGCCAAGTATGGATTCGAGCCCACGCAGGAATGGCTGGACCATCTGCAGAAATCGTCCGTGCGGTTTAACTCGGGCGGTTCGGGCAGTTTCGTCTCCGCCGATGGCCTCGTGATGACCAACCACCACGTGGCTGCCCACGATCTCGATAAGGTCTCCACGCCGGAGAAGAATTACCTGCGCGACGGCTTCTATGCCAAGGATCGTAAGGACGAGATTCCGTGCAAGGGCCTCGAACTCAATGTCCTACAAAGCATCAAGGATGTGACCAAGGACGTGGAGGCCGCGACCAATCCGCAGATGGCCCCTGCCGAGGCCTTCAAGGCTCGCCAGGCCAAGATTGGCGAACTGGAAACTGGTGCGGCCGACGAGAAGAACAACATCCGCGCCGACGTTGTCACGCTCTACGCTGGCGGCCAGTATCACCTCTATGTCTTCAAGAAGTACACCGATATTCGCATCGTCTTCGCCCCCGAAAAGCAGATCGCCTTCTTCGGCGGCGACCCGGATAATTTCGAATACCCGCGCTACGATCTCGATGTTGCCTTCTTCCGCGTCTACGAAAACGATCAGCCGGTGAAGCCGAAGGATTACCTGACCTGGAGCCCGAATGGCAGCAAGGAAGGCGAACTCACGTTCGTCTCGGGGCATCCGGGCCGCACGAGCCGTCAGAACACGATGGCCGAACTGCACTACCTCCGCGATCTCGGCTATCCATACTTGCTCCAGCGCCTGAATCGCCTCGAAGTGCTCCTCGGTGCCTGGGGCGGCCGCAGCGAACGCAACCAGCAGCGATGCGAAGAGGAACTTTTCAGCATCCAGAATAGCCGCAAGGCCCGCATCGGCGGCCTTGCCGGATTGCTGGACCCCAAACTCATGGGTCGCAAGGAAGCGGACGAGAAGCGCCTGAAGGAGTTCATCGATGCCCGGGCGAAGGACGGCGCGAAGGCCGAGCCCTGGGTCGCCGAGGCCCAGAATGCCTTCGCTGTCATCGACAAGGCGAACGCCGTCCGAAAGCAAATGGCTTATCCGTTCAGCGTGCTCGAACAGGGCGGCGGCTTCAACTCGGAATCGTTCGGCATCGCCCGCACCCTGCTCCGCGCCTCGGAAGAACTGCCCAAGCCCAACGGCGAGCGCTTGCCGGAATTCACGGATGCCCGCCTCGGCTCGCTGAAGTTCCGCCTCTTTTCGGATGCCCCGATCTACGATGATCTCGAGACGATCAAGCTCGCCGATTCGCTGACCTCGCTGGCCAACACACTCGGTGCCGACACCGATCTTGTGAAGCAAATTCTCGCCGGGAAGTCGCCTCGCGATCGTGCCTTCGAGTTGATCAGCAGCACGAAAGTGCGTGATGTGGAGTTCCGGAAGAAGTTGTTCGAGGGTGGCAAGCCGGCCGTGGATGCTGCGAAGGATCCGATGATCGAACTGGCCCGACTCGTCGATCCCGCCAGCCGCGATCTTCGCAAACAGTACGATTCGGAAGTCGATGAACCGCGTCGGCAAGCCTATGCCTCACTGGCGAAGGCTCGCTACGCGATGGATGGCACGAAGGTTTATCCGGATGCCACGTTCACCTTGCGGCTCGCCTTCGGCCCTGTGAAGGGCTTCAAGGAAGATGGCAAGGACGTCCCGCCGTACACACACTTCGAGGGACTGTACGAACGCAGCAAGGAGCAGGGCAACCGCGGTCCGTTCGCCTTGCCGAAGCGCTGGGAGGAGCGCAAGAACAAGCTCGACCTGAAGACGCCGCTGAACTTCGTCACCACGGCGGACATCATCGGCGGCAACTCCGGCAGCCCTGTCGTGAACCGCGAAGGACAGGTGGTTGGCCTGATCTTCGACGGCAACATTCAGTCGCTGGTGTTGGACATCATTTACGACGAGGAAGTGGCCCGAGCCGTTTCCGTCGATAGCCGCGGCATCATCGAGGCCCTGACAAAGGTCTACGATGCGGATGCGCTCGTGGCCGAGTTGACCGGCAAGAAGTAAAGACCTGGCGAGCCGGATCGCGTCAGTGGTCGGAGGTTTCAAACTCCGGCCACGGATGGGGCCGGCTCGCCAGCTTGTTGGTAGCTTGTTGGCTCACTTCGTTGGAGGAGTTCCCATGTTCACGGCGTTGCTATTGTGCCTGGCGGTTGATCCGCAACCGGAGCGTCGCGAGTGGAGCGTGGGCGATTTGAAGCGCGAGGCACTCGTGGTCGTGCCGGAGTCGGCGAAGACCACGCCCGCGCCTCTGGTGTTCGTCTGGCACGGGCACGGCGGCACGATGAAGTTCGCGGCGAACGCCATGCCTATCCACAAGCACTGGCCCGAAGCGATCGTGGTCTATCCCCAAGGCGTGCCGACACCGGGCCGGCTCACCGATCTCGAAGGGAGGAAGAACGGCTGGCAATCCGGTGCCGGCGACCAGGACGATCGCGACCTCAAGTTTTTCGACGCGATGCTCACCTCGCTCCAGAGGGACTACAAGGTTGACCCCAAGGGCATCTTCAGCACCGGGCACTCGAACGGCGGCGGCTTTACGTACCTGCTCTGGGCCACGCGCGGCGACACATTCGCTGCGGTCGCTCCCTCTGCGGCCGGCCCGGGTTCCCTGAGAGCAGCCCGAGATCTGAAGGCGAAGCCGTGCATGCACATCGCAGGAGAGATGGACCCGCTGGTGAAATACGCCAATCAGCAGCGCACCATGGAGTTCGTGAAGAAACTCAACGGCTGCAACGCGGATGGCAAAGCGTGGGAGAAAGCTGGCCCACTCACGGGCACGCGATTCGACTCGAAGTCGGGCACACCCTTCATCGCCCTGATTCACCCGGGCGATCACACCTACCCCAAGGATGCCCCGAAGTTGATCGTGCAGTTCTTCCAGGAGAACCGGAAGAAGTAGCCCCGGGGATGCGATCAGACGCCGAGATCGATCGAAAGCATCTGCACGAGCACAAAGCTCAAGAGGGCCAGCAGACTCAGCACGGTGAGGATGCTGTGTGCCCAGCCGCGAACAAACATCAACAAAAGCACCAGCACAAGCCCGGCCAGGCGGAATTGTTGATAGCGGTCGTGAAGGGAGTTCTTCAAGTCGGCGGTCGTCGCGCCGGCGACGAGTTGCGCGTATACGATGAGCGTGATTAATCCCATGGCACAGAGCGCGAAGAACCATCTCTGGTTATCGGCGTAGCGGTCGCGCAGATCGAGCACCCTGGTTTCATCGTGCGACACCTTGGGTACGAGCACGCCGCTGGCAAGATAAAGGAATGTCGGGAAGAGCAGAGCCGCGAGGTAGCGGCTGAAGTCCCTTCCGATATCCGCAACATGAAACATCACGTACCAGTATTGCACTTGCAGCAGAAATAGCACGAGCATCCATACGAGTTGCAGGGCGGACCAGCGGACGCGGTGCCGTTCCTGGACATAGTCCACCAGCCCCGAAAGGATGTGCGCGATACCCAGGCCCAGAATGATGCCGACAATCACGAGCAAGTATTCGAACTGTTGCATGTCGAGTGCCTCCACCGGTCATCGTCTTCAGCGAATCGGGAATCAGCCTTCCATGAGCAGTTGCGCCACGGGGCGTGTCACCTTCAGATGCTTCATCACCAGCAACGCAACGACGGTGAGCGGCACGGCCAGGAACATGCCGGGGATGCCCCAGATCAAACCCCAAAAGGCGAGCGAGGCGAGAATCACCAGCGGGCTCAGCCCCATTGCCTTGCCGAGGATCGTGGGTTCCACAATCGACGCACACGTCAGGTGACATCCCAGCACGAGTGCGGCCACGGCGAACGGTTGCCAGTCGAAATCAAGCCAGAGGAAGGTGAAGCCGACCAGAAGTGAGTACGACACGACGCTGCCAATGTAAGGTATGAAGTTGCAGCAGAACGTGAGCACGGCCCAGAGGAAGGCGAACTTCACACCGAAGATTGAAAGAACGATACCGACGGGAATGGCAAGAGCGAAGCTCGATTTCACCTTGGCCTTCAGATAGCTGATGATGGCCGAGTTCACTTGACCGGCCACCTGCAATATCTCGTCGGCCCGTTCGGGTGAATAGGCCTTGCGGATGCGGTCCGGGAAGCGCGACGCCTCGAGAAGCAGAAAGAGCAAGTACAAACCGACCACACAGGCTTCCAGCACGGCACCGGCCACGGCATTCAGCACCGGCCTGGCGAGGGCGCTGAGGCTTGCGGCCGTCTGCTCCTCGACTCGCATTTGTTGCTCGCCGCCCTTCGCCTGAATCCAGGGCACATTCGTGGTCACGAAGCTATCGGCACGCTGCGACAACTCCACGATGCGGTTCTCCAACCGCGGCAGTTCATCCGAGAGGCCGATCACGCTGATGTAGACGGCGAAGGCCAACAAAACGATGAGGACGGCCGTGACTCCGGCAAGGATGCCAAGTGAAGCCGGCGTGCCCACGCGCGTGCGGAGTCGCCTGTGATAAGGCATCAGGACATAACTCAGAAAGACGGCAATCAACAACGGTCGCAGGAGCGGGGCCAGTTGGATGAGCATAAACCACGTTGCTGCCACGATGACCAGCACGGCGGCCGTGGTCTGGATGAGAACCGGGTCACGCCAGCGTGCGAGTCGGGCGTCGGGATCCGTCGGCATGAATCAGCTCCGAAGTGCAAGTGCCGGTCATGGTATCCGCAGCGGAACCCACGAACCACATTTCACGCGCCATGGCGTCGTAATAGCGGGCAATAATCGCTCAAGAGTGGTGCAGAAACGCACAACACTCGCATCCTCATGGCTTCTTCATGCGGAGTGTAAGTGCATGATGAATAAAGGCGTTATGACATATTTATAGGCCGGATGCAGGATGCGGCATCCGGCTTGCTTACACAATACGTTGTGAAGTTGGTTGAGGAGAACTCACCCACCCCTTCCGCTCGGTGGCCGATCCGGCCTGGAACACCGGATCTGCAGGCTGAGCGGTCCCTCCCGCCAGAGCGGGCCCCTGGTTGTTTGCATCGCGTTTGACGTGATGTGAAGGCCGGACGAATGAGCCCAGAGTGAATGACCGCGACATTCTCGCGGAACATTCACTCTGGGCTCATTCGAGCTTCCCGCCGTTGGAATAACCTAACATCGGCCGAGCATCGCCGAGTTCGCGACGGCACACGACATCGGGATGATCCCGTGCCATGTGTCCCGAACGATCTCGTCAGGATTTGTCATCGGTCTGTCTGATCCTCCTGGAGTGCCTCCGTGTTGAATCGGCTTCTCTCCCGTCGTTGCCTGATCGTGTGCATCCTGGGACTCGTGGGTTCACAACTTTCGGTCGCCCACCCCTCCTGGGCTCAGGCGGTGGGTGTGGATGTGTGGAACCTGGCCGAACTGGAGGAGCAGACGCGAGCCACAACGGCACACAATCGTGTCTTGCTGGCTGAGGACTACGAAATCCAGCAACGAATCGCGATCAAGGAATCGTTGATTGAGGAACTTGTGGCCGGCCACACGTCGCTGGCCGCCACCACGGATGCGTTTCTGGAGTTGAACCGGGCCATGCCGCAGCACATGACTGTGATTCGTTCGCTTTACCCCGGGCGCTCGGATCGTGAACTGGTGGCTCGTAATGTCTTGGACTACGCGAAAGGCCGATCCGTGAGCGACCGGGAAGAGCAAGCCGTGCAATCCCGCCTTGAGCACGAACTCGACGCGTTAATCGCCACCGAGCCGCTTGCTGCCGAGTAGTTTTGTCCACTCTCTCGCGTTCCCGGTGTTCCAAACCGGGGGCCGAACCCACTCTCCACGCCAGTCCCGGCACGGCTGCCGGTCTGCTTCGCCGCAGGCAATTGCTGGCGGGAGTGAAGTCTGTTCGTCCGCACCGAAGTTGAGGATCCGCCATGACTGTCATTCGCCATCGTCCCGGTTTCGCCTCGGTCGCCAGCCTGGGAGTGATCACGCTGGGCGTTGTTGCCTTTCATGCCGTGGCGCCGAACTGGTCGAAGCGCTTCGGGCTCGACGTGTGGAACTATTCATACTACGAAGCCGACCAACGCCAAACGGCGCACGAGCGCAAGAACCTGGAGGTGTCGCACGATCGGCTGCGCCGACAGATCGAAGCCTGTGACCGAATCGCTGGCCGGCTCGTGGCGGGTGAACTCACGCTTGCCGAGGCCGCAGAAGACGCTAGCCGTGTGAATAGCGATCGCCCGGGATTCGATGACTGCCTTCAGATCGAGCACCCCCATGCGGGCACAGAACGCCTCCGTGCCGCCCGATACATCATGGTCCGTGCCCGTTTCTACATGATCGATCGACGCGATACCTCGCGCGAAGTCGAGGTGATGGAGCGGCTCGAAGAGGACTACCGCAAACTCGCCGCCGCGAAGTGATGCACATTCGCACTTCCAAGTTCTCCAGAGAGAAGTAGCGAAGACACGCCATCGCCTCACTCTTGTGCAGCCTGATAATATCGGTGGGCCGCACGAGGGTGAGGCGAAGCCCATGCACGATTGGACGCTTGTCGAGCCGACCATTTCCATCACTTCCACCAGCAGTCGTCGGTGGGCATTTGCACTGCGCTAAACTCAGGCCCTGCTTCCCCCGGGATTGTCGGCGTTCATCGAACAGCACGCAAGTGGTGTGGTGCCGGATGTTCTGACGGTGGAACGGCGGGCACGGCACGTGCCGCGGCTCGGTGGAGTGGCGACTGCACCGCAGACACGGATGAGATTTGAAGCAGCACGGGGAAGCACTTTTCTCTGGCGAGCGAACCCCCGGGCCATTCGCCATCGGCTCAGGGAACTGGTTTGCATCATCGAGATTGTGTCGCCGGGGAACAAATCAAGCCACACGGCGATCCGGCACTGTCAGCTTGCGTAGGTCAGCCTTTCCAGGCTGAGGTTATTGTGCTTTTTTTGCTTCTCTTCGGAATGTCAGCCTCGAAAGGCTGACCTACTATGCAAGCTGAGACACTACCGGCGATTCGGCAGTTTGTGGAGAAGTCGCACGAGTTCCTGCGTGCAGGAGCAAACGTGCTCCTCGTGGGCCCCTTTTCCGCCCACGCCGCGTGCCCCGAATTCGTGACACAAGATCCTCTGGGATGAAATCGAGTAGCGAGCGTTCGAGATGCCGTCTGAGGAGCCACGACTGCTCGCGTCGTACCGCGCGGGAGATGATTCGGTTGGCCTCAATCCTGTCGCGTTTGTGGAGCCGTTCCGCGTGGGTGCCACGATCCCGGATATGCCCGCCTGGATCGATTGCGATTCGCACGTGTCCGTGCCGCACGAAGCCACGTATCAGGCTGTCTGGCTCGCATCCCCGGCCGATTTTCGCACACTCGTCGAGCAGGGTCGTATGCCCGACGAAGCGTGATTCGGTAACAGTTTCTCGAGACTTCGCTGCGAAGTAACTCCATTGACAGTTACGGTTCCTTCGGTTCATCGGGTATGCGAGGCACTTCCACCCCCAATTCCCCTTCCTTGACGAGCACACCCAGCGCGTACCACGAGTTACCCTTGCCGGTGCGGCTTCGCATCCAGATTTCGTCCTTCAAACACTGGCCGCGGTACTCGGTTCGCATGCCATCCGGCGTTTCGACGTGCCCGGTGATGGTTTCGCCGTTCGCTTCCCATTTACCAACCATGAGGCGTCCGCGGTCCCAGGAAGCTTCCACCTTGAGCGTGCCATCGGCACCAAAATCGAATTGATACCCTGAATCGGGTGAGCCCGACTGATACCACTTTGACCCCTTGAGCGATGAGGCGGGCACACCCTTCACGCGTGCCCCGACGGCCCAGTTCAGCTCCGCCGTCGGTTTGCCATCGATCTTCACCTTCGCCTTGTAGCGGCCATCCGGAAAGGCACCGGATTCCAGTTCCTTGGTCAATTCCACGGTCATGCCTTCCGGGCTGCGGATAGTCAGCATGAGCCCGCCGCCGCGGAGTTTCACCGGTCCGGAGTCGTTGCTGATTTCTACTTCGAGCCGGGTGCCGTCGGGTGGCTCGAAGCCGAACACCAGGCCGATGTGAACGCTCTCGGTTCCGGTGGGCAATGTCTGTGGCCAGTCCTTGACCGGAGCGGCGAAGCGATCACCCTCCCCGCGGTGAAACTCGCCCAGAAGGTAATAGTGCCGGACGTTGATCGACTCGGGCGGTTTCTCGAGGAGTGTAAGGCGTGGCCCGGAGGCGCGATTCGAGAACGCATCTGCGGCGTTCTCGCTCCCGGCCGGGATAGCGTCCTCGGCCGTTCGGTTGCTTCGCAGCCAGTAGGTCACGCCACCGAGCACACCGACAACGAGCACGCACGCCGCAGCGAGGCCGAGCCAGAGCAAGGGTGACTTCCCGGGGCGCTCGCGCTCCTCTTCCCAATCTTGTGATACCGCTGGGCGGCGACGGGGCGGTGGTGCGGGTGCGTCGTCCAGATCCAGAACTTCGACCGGCGGTACGGCGGACGGTATGACGAGAGTGTTGCCGCAGTCCGGGGTGGGGCAACGCAGCAGGCGGCCGGGAGTACTGTTCTTGATGCGAAAGCGCTTGCGACAGTGCGAACAGGTCAGGGACAGGCCGGGATCGACCATGGCGAGCTTTCGACGGAAGGGGAGGGCGTGAACGACTTCTTGCGTCGTTCAACCGTCGTGGACTCGACAAACTTTAACACGATCTTCACGCTTTCGCAACACGCAAACGCATTCGTGAGCGTCGATGAAGTGTGACGACTGCCCAACCCACCGCGAGCCCGGCCAGCGTGAGCGCAACACCGGTGCCACACGCACCCGGCTTGGGCTTGGGTGGTGGTGGCTCCGATGGAACCGGACTGGGCCGCGGCGGCCAGGATGGATCCGGTGCGACATCGCCACGAACGGAACCAGCCAGAAGGAAAATCAGAAGCACGGCAGAGGAGGTGGTCTTACAACAGCGGATCATGGCTTCACCGTTGCCGATCATCCGCACGCCATGAACGGCGTGCAATATGGAGAACAACTCACACCGAATTCCATTCTATCACGGCTGGCCCAGCACCTTACGGTAGAGCGTTGTGTACGCCTCGGCGCTGCGGTCCCAGCCGAAGTCCTGGGCCATACCGGTGTGCACGATCTGTGCGAAGTCGATGGGGCGTCCGCGCAAGAGTTTCAGCGCCCACCGCACTGTTTCGTAGAGAGCATGAGCGGAGTAGTCGTTGAAGGAAAAGCCCGTGGCCCGGCCATCGGCCAGGTTCTCCTCTGTGGCGTTCACGACCGTGTCCGCAAGACCACCCGTGGAGCGCACCACCGGTGGGGTGCCGTATTTCAAACTGTACATCTGGTTCAGCCCGCACGGCTCGAAGCGGCTGGGCATCAGGAACAAATCGCTGCCGGCCTCAATGCGGTGGGCGAGCCCCTCGTTGAAGCCGATGTGGATACCGACTTGCTGCGGGTAGCGATCGTGGAGCGCTTGCAATTGATGCTGGAATTCCACGGCACCACTGCCGAGCACAACCAACTGGCAACCGAGGTCAATGAGCCCAGGTGCGACACCGAGAATGAGGTCGAAGCCTTTCTGGTGATCGAGTCGCGCGACCACGCCGAGCAGCGGACTGTCCGTGGCGGGCAGGCCGAAATGTTTGCGGAGTTCGGCCTTGTTCTTGGCCTTGCCGATGGCGACATCTTCCGGGCCGTACTTCGCCGCGAGATGCTTGTCGGTGGCCGGGTTCCAGTCGTCGTAGTCGACGCCATTCACGATGCCACTGAGCTTCCAGCGGTTGTCGCGCAGGAGCCCTTCCATGCCGTAGCCGAATTCCGCGGTGGTGATCTCGCGAGCATAGGTCGGGCTGACGGTGTTCACCGCATCCGCGTACACGATGGCCGATTTCAGGAAGCTGAGTTGGTTATGAAATTCGACCTGGCCCGAGCCAAAGAGCCGTTCTGGCAAGCCGCTCAAACGCATCATGCTGGCGGGGAAATTGCCCTGATAGGCGATATTGTGAATCGTAAGGACGCTGCGGGTGCGCTGAAAGCCGGCCCGACCGCGATAAAGTTCGTTCAGATAGACCGGGACAAGGCCGGTCTGCCAGTCGTTGACGTGGATCACTTCCGGGTTGAAGCCGAGGTGCGGTATCGTTTCGAGCACGGATCGGCAGAAGAAGGCGAATCGTTCGCCGTTATCGCCGTAGTCCATGACGTGGCCAGAGGGCGACTTTTCCGAATACAAACTGCGGCCGGCCTTCGTGTCGTCGCGTTCGAAGAAAGGTGTGTGCTCCACGAGATAGACCGGCACTTCGGAATTCGGCAACTTCGATTGCAACAAGCGGCAGGCGAGCACACGATCGCCGTGAGGCACCGGGATGGTGATGCCGGTTTTCTGAATCGGCTGCGCACCGTGGCGGATGACGCGATAGAGGGGCATTACCACGGCAACCTGGTGGCCGAGATGGGCCAGCGCCCGCGGCAACGAGCCAGCCACATCGGCGAGCCCGCCCGTCTTGGCGAAGCCAACCACTTCCGACGCTGCCACCAGGACCCGCAACGCGGCCACGGCACATCCCCCCACACGAAGCGAAACACAAATAGGTTATCGCGCGAGCACCATAGCCGCGACGCGCGAAAAAGATAGGTGAACTGGGCGGGCCAGCGCTGGCTCGCCTACTCGATACGTCTGGTGATCACCAGCGATCGCATCAGGCGATCCACGTCCTCGGCCAGGTCCGCGACCGCGGCTTCCGGAAGGCGAGCAGCGATGGTCGCCCCGCCTTCACGCTGTGTCAGCACTCCATATTCCAGCCGGACCTTGTCCTTGCCGAAGGTCGCATCGACGCGGAAGCGGTCAAGCGTGGCCGGTTCCGCACGCACACGCTTTGGGGGGTCGTATGCCGTGGCTTCGGCCTTCTGTTTTTGAATGAATGCCGCTGTCTCCTTGGCGTAAGCGTCGGCTGTGGGCAGTTTCGCGCCTGGCTCCACGGTGATGAGAATGCCCGCTCCGCCACGGGCGTGATCGAGTGTGACTTGCTTGCCTTGCACCGCACCGACACGCCAGCCACGCGGGTACAGGAAGCGAACTCCAAGATCAGGATTGTCGTACAGGAGCAGGGTGTTCTCCGGGCTCGGTTCGAGCTTGAGCCCCGCCAGAGAAGCATCGGAGAGATCAGGCGGCAACTGAGCGAGCAGCGTGCGTGTCATGGTGAAACGGCCATCAATCGAGCCAACCGTCTGGCCGCTGCCATCAAGCAATTCGTGCGTGCCCTTCAGGGATAAGTAGATGAGTACGCTGGCTTCCAGATCGAAGTAGGCGGTGCCATCGAGCTTCTGGCGGTTCGGGCCATCCTCGTTCACTCCACGAACCGCACCGCTAATCTTCAGGCGTGCCACCTTGCGGTTGTTCACCAGGGTCACACCCACGAACTCGACGCTCAGCGCCCCGTCCTCCACCTTCTCCATGTCGGTGAGCTCCGCCATTGCAGCGTCGCTCGGCTTCCAGGCTTGACCGGGCTTCACCGCACCGCTCGGCAAGAGGCCCGGTATCGCCGCGGGGCTGAAGACATCGGTCCGCACCAGGTCGATCTCGCCCCAGGTCAATGGCCCGTCTGGCGAGAACGGTGCCTTCCGCGAACCCGCTTTCTTCACGACCATGCGGCGAACCGAGGGTCGAATGGTGGCGTCCTGCTTGTTTGGGCCGATGGTGCGCTGGAACTCGACCTCACGATAGGCCCGCACGGCCTGCAGAGCGTTGACCTCGTCCGTCGCGAGGATGCGTTCGTCATAAGTGAGACGACTTTCGCCGGTAAGTGTCAGCACTTCAGGCGGCTTCCCCTTCTCGGTGGCCGGCATGGCCAGGCGGCCCGTGAGATTCACGCGAACCTCGACCTTATAGGTGTGGCCCGGTTTGAACGATTCCGTGATCTGCACGGCTTCCTGAGCCGGGGCCCGTCCGCAGGCGAGTCCGAATCCGAATACAAGAAGGGCTGCGCTGCCAAACGGGCCAGTTGCAAACCGAAGCGCCATGACACAACCCGGGTTTACGAAAGTGAGAACGAACCCGATCAGTTCGCCCGGTGAAACGCCAACCAGGGCGCATTGTAACCGGCAGGTGGTTCGTCTCGCGGTCAATCTGATTGTCACTGCGGAATCGGCCGTCGGGAAATGCGAGCTATGCTAGTGGCGAGGAATGCACAGGTTACGCGGAATGAACAACCGAGTTATCGTTTCAAACACAACCCGGCAAAAATGCACACGCACAGTGTAAATTTGGCCAGCAGCTCACGACTGAACCTTCCGGTTCCGGGAAGAACCATGCGAAATATCCGCGCAACCAGTTGCCATAAGTCCCGTTCTTATGATGGGATCTGCCGCATCGCTGCGAAATCTCTCCGAAGAATGCGACTCTTGGCAAGCGTCTTGCTTCACTCCCGTTCGCAACTTCGCGAAGGCTTCCCTCAGACGATGCGGTGTCCGCATGCCGAAGCTCTATGAGCCCGGCAGTTTAAGTCACTGTCTCGTGGGTAGCCCGACCTGGTTTCCGGACTGCCCGCCTGGAATCGGAAGCGAAATATCCCGAACCTGCGGGGCGCGCAGATGTATCCAATCCGGTAGCAACATGCAAGCCGGATTGGCCGGTTGGGTGGATTCGGGAAAGACCATCGGCCCAGGACAGTATACCCCGACAGTGGAAACTTCCGGCCGATCGTGGCGAATAACCTGACGGAATGGGCATGAACATCCCCGGGGGACTGCGACCCCGTTGATCAATAACACGGATGAGCTAGCTACCGGGAGGATTACGGTGAACGATTTCAAGTGCAAGGCTTTGAAGGAGTTAACGGAGCAGCAGACGCGTTACGCCCCGCCGGCTCGCCGGCAGGAACAGGCGGCACGTGCCGAGAAGTTGCTGGGCGAAATCGAGCCGGAACGACCGTACCCATATCAGTACGTTTGCTTCCGTTTGACAGAATATCGTTCGGATGCCAACGCCGACCTGCTCATCACCGGCGAAGACCTGCGCCATGACCTGGCTCTGTTCATTCGCCGGCTGGATCGTTCCGTCCCGGCTGTGCCGATCGAGCAAACGCTCGAGCCGATGCTCACCCTGGAAGAGGTGAGCAAACAGTTCCAGGTGTCGACAAAAACCGTGTCACGCTGGCGTATGCGGGGCCTCGGTGCCCGCCGGGTGAAAGTGAACGGCCGCAGCCAGCTCGGATTCCCCCGCAGTGTCGTTGAGAAGTTCGTTGCCGAACATCGGGAATTGGTCGAGAAAGGATCGCGCTTTTCGCATCTCACCGATGAGGAAAAGGACGGCATCCTGCAAATGGCCCGGGAGTTGCGTGATTCGGGTTCCACGCTCACGGACGTGAGCAAGAAGATTGCCGGCCGTCTGGGTCGTTCGCCCGAGGCGGTGCGTTACACGATCAAGAATTACGATCGGACTCATACCGATCATCCATTATTCCCCTCCGTGACCGGTCCCCTGACGGGCATGGCGAAGGAAGCAATTTATTCCTCCAAACAGAAGGGTGCGCCCGTGAATCTGTTAACCAAACAGTTCGGCCGAACCCGGTCCTCGCTGTACCGCGTGATCAACGAGGTCCGCGCTCGCGAACTGATTCAACAACCGATCGACTACATCTATAACGCGGATTTCGACGACTCCAAGAAGGCTGCGACCATGCTGGCCGAGATGCCTGCCCAGGAGGCATTCGACGCCGAGATCGCGGCCAAGAAGCCACCCAAGGACGTGCCGCCGCAAATGGCACACCTGTACGAATGGCCATTGCTTAACAAGGAACAGGAGCAGCATCTCTTCAGGAAGATGAATTTCCTGAAGCACCAGCTGCACAAGCTGAAGCAGTCGATCGATCCCGCCAAAGCACGGACCGCCGACCTGCAGAAAATGGGTGAACTCCAGGACGACATCAAGAGCGTCCGGGATGTGCTCATCAGCTGCAACCAGCGTCTGGTGTATAACAACGCCAAGAAGCATCTCGGCACCTGTGAGAACATTGACGACCTCGTCAGCGATGGCAACCTGTCCCTGATGCGTGCCGTGGAGAAGTTTGACTACGGTCGCGGCTTCAAATTCAGCACGTATGCAACGTGGGCGATCATCAAGAACTTCGCCCGCAGCATACCGGATGAGAAGACGCACAAGCAGCGTTACATGACAGGTCACGACGATCTGTTCGAAGTGAAGGCCGATGTTCGCACCGATGAAGGCGACCTGCTCGCTGCCGCTGACGCAGCCCGGTCGCGTGTCACTCAACTTCTGGAGCATCTCGATCCACGCACGCGGGAAGTGATCCGCATGCGAACGGGTCTGGATGGCTCGGAAGAGATGACACTGGAGCAGATCGGCCAGCACTTTGGAATTACCAAAGAGAGGGTCCGGCAAATCAATGTCCGCGGCATGAAGCAACTCCGCGAATGGGCGGCCAAGGAGAATGTGGAGTCGCCGTGATGCTCACGACGCAACACCTGTGATTCGCCCTGAAACGCGGCTCTAACCGAGCCGCGTTTCGCGTTTTCAATGGCCTCATCAACCCGCGGAGGCTGCGATGGTCTTCAGCGATTTCACCTACCCCGAAGTGTTCCAGGAACTCGGGCTCACCCTCGAGAACATCGACGACTTGTTTGCGGGTGTCGCGAAGGTCGCGCCAGGCGAATCGTTACGACAATTTCTGCCACAGACCGTTCAACTCGCTTCCGTCATCAGTACCGAGAAAGCTCGATCGGAGTGGATGGTGGCACCCGTGCTGGCCGATTTCTGATCGCGTTACCACGGCCGCTTCGGGCTCGATTCTGGTGTGGCGTTCAACGCCGATCCGGCTACCGGGCTCACCGGCCATTGTGACCACCTCCTGAGCCGATCGCCGCAAAAGATGGTCGTTGTGATGCCTCCGGTCTTGGTGGCATTCGAAGCGAAGAATGAGAGCATCGTCAGCGGGCTCAGCCAGTGCATCGCGGCAATGGTCGGGGCCCAGCGTTACAACGCCCGGCACAATGCCTCGCCCGATCCGATCTACGGTTGCGTCACCACCGGCTCCGTCTGGCGGTTTCGGCAACTTGGTGGCAACGTTCTCACACTGGGTTTACGTGAATATGGAATCACCGAGGTGGATCTGTTGCTTGGGATCCTCATCCACATCGCGGGACCGCCACCGGCCACCGCGGCAGCGTGAGTCAATCAGAACTGCCTCAGGAAGCGCAGGTCGTTCTGCCAGAAAAGGCGGATGTCGTCGATGCCGTGCTTCAGCATGAGCATCCGCTGCGGGCCCATGCCGAACGCGAAGCCGGTGACCTTCGTGGGGTCGTAGCCGCCGGCCCGGAGCACGTTCGGATGCACCATTCCCGCACCCATGATCTCGAGCCAACCCGTGCCCTTGGTGAGGCGGTCGCGGTTCGGGTCATCCTTCGGCCAGTCGATATCCACCTCGATGCTCGGCTCCGTGAAGGGGAAGTAGCTGCTGCGAATGCGCACCTGACGCTCGGGCCCGAACATGCGGTGGGCGAATGCCGTGATGGTGCCCTTCAAATCCGCCATGGTGATGCCTTCGCCGATGGCGAGCCCTTCCACCTGGTTGAACTGGATCTCACTTCGCGTGCTAATGGCTTCGTTGCGATAACACATCCCGGGGAGGATCACGCGGATCGGCTTCGGGTGCATCTCACGCATCACGTGAATCTGCCCCGGGCTCGTGTGCGTGCGCAGAATCACACCGGGCGTGGTGGTGAAGAACGTATCCCACATATCGCGGGCAGGGTGGTGGGCCGGCATGTTCAGGAACTCGAAGTTGAGTTCATCTGTCTCGACCTCGCGTGTGCGATAAACCTGGAATCCCAGGTCCGCAAAAATGGAATAGATCTGTCGAAGGCTCTGCGTGGCCGGGTGGATGCGTCCGCGCAGCCGGGTGCGGCCGGGTAGCGTGACATCCAGCGGATTCGCGCTCAGGCTCGCCTGCAACGCCTGCTCTTTCGCCTCCGCCAGTGCCGTGCTATACGCCGTTTCGAGTGCAACCTTCACCCGATTGGCATCCTGGCCATAGGCGGCACGCTGATCCTTGGGCACGCCGCCGATCTTGCCGAGCGCGGCTTTCATCAGCCCCTTGTCGCCGAAGAACTTCGTGTTCCACGCTCGCAATGCCGGCTCATCCGTGCAGGCCGCGAGTTCGGCGAGGCCCTGCTCTTCCAGCGATTTCAACTCTTCGACCGCGCTATCTGCCATGGTGTTCGTGCCTGGAGGAGGTGAATGCCACCATTCTTGTGAATACTCTCGAAACCGGGGAATGGACACCACCGAAGCGGGATCGGCTATTGTAAGGCCAATTCCGCACCTGGATCCTTGAGCCCTTCCACGTTTCCCATCCACGCGTATGAGGGGAGATTAAGATGGAGAGGTATGCCGGTTACGGACCGGGCAAGGGCAAGCCGGGAGGCGGCGGCTCGGCGCTCACGAGCATCCTGGGTGGAGGGTGTGCCGTGATCGGAGCCATATTGACGCTGTTGGGTTGCGTGGTGGTTTCGGTCGTTCTCATGTCCCCCTTTGCCTTTCAACTTCCCAAGTCTGAATCGGAGGATGACAAGCCGGCCACAAAAAGGTCAGGGGTATTTGAGAGTGAATCGATATTGGTCGGTAACCGGAAGCGAGATTACCGCCTTGTTGTTCCCAAGAGCGTCAATCTCGAAAAAGCATCGCCACTGGTGATTGCATTCCATGGGATGGGAATTGATAGCAAAGAGCTAATGCCCAAATATACAAAGCTCGATGATCTCGCTACGGACAAGTCATTTATCCTCGTTTATCCAAGTGCTGAGAATCGTAGTTGGGGCTTGACTCCAGGCAAGGTGAAAGCCGACCTGGCGTACTTTGATTCACTCGTCGCACATCTCGAGAAATCCTACCTGATCGATTCATCGCGAATCTACGTCCTGGGCATGTCCAACGGCGGCTATTTCGCACATCTCGTGGGTGCCGCACGTTCGAAGCAGGTGGCAGCCGTGGCCTCCCACTCGGGACCACTCGGCTTGCAAACACTCGGGGGCATCAACGCGGAGCGCAAGTTTCCGGTGTTGATCATTCACGGCGATCAGGACCCGCTGCTGCCCGTGGCCTGGGCGCGTGAGAACCGCGACAAGTACGAGAGAGAGGGGCACGAGGTGAAATATGTTGAGATCGCCGGCCTGGGCCACGAATGGGCGGCCAAACAAAACATCAACGAGCAGATATGGGAATTCTTTGAGAAGCACCCGCTCGCGAAATAATCCATTCCAACGGAGCTGGAAGCATTTCACACAGCCGAACACAAAGACCCATGAAGCGTCTCGCTTCATGGGTCTTTGTGTTGGGTGATTCTTAACTCTTACTTCGCCGGTGTCAGCTTTCCCTTCGCAATCTCCACGAGTTTGTCGAACGTGGCGGGGTCGTGGATGGCGAGTTCGGAGAGCGACTTGCGATCGAGTGCGATCTGGGCGAGTTGCAGGGCGTGCATGAACTCGCTGTAACGCAGGCCGCGCATGCGGCAAGCCGCGTTCACGCGAATGATCCACAGTCGGCGGAACATACGCTTCTTGGCCCGACGATCCCGAAACGCATAGCGACGGGCTCGAATGAGCGTCACGATGGCCTGGCGAAACAGGTGATGCCGGCCGGCCCGGAAACCTTTGGTCAACTTGCGTGTGCGTTTGCGACGTGCGAACAGCGTCTTTCCACTTCCCGCGCGAACCATGACGAATGCTCCCAAGAAGTTTGATAACGCCTACATCATCTGCAGGCGATGGATGGTGATGATCGGGACCGTTCGAATGCGATCGAGAAGCCAGGCAAATCGCCTGGGCCTTCACATTCGCATTCCGAGTTTTTAGAGGACGCCAAGCGCAATCTTGTACTTCTTCTGCACGCGTGGGCGATCGCCGATGACTCCCGCGTTGCGGAGCTGGCGTTTGCGCTTGGGTGTCATGTGGGCGTTGAGGTGGCGACGGCCGACCTTGCCGTGCTTCAACTTGCCCGTCCCGGTCACCTTGACCCGCTTCTTGGCACTCTTGTTGGTCTTGTTTTTAATTGCCATGATTTCCTGACTCCGTGCGGGGGAGCGGCGAAGCACGCCGGCTTGTAGTCCCCCCGTCACTCGGGGAATGCGGCCAGGTAGAAATGACCCGGTCCGCGACAACGACGAAACGCTTCGAATCCAGGTGTTAATCCTGGAACCAGAGCGGCAGTCCGTCGGTAAGAGTGAATTCTAGGAACGCCAGCAACACGCGGAAAGGGGCGAAAGTAGTGCGGTGGCCAAGTGATTGATGCGGAGCCTCTCGGGATCGAGATGTGAAAAATCGCTGAGTCGCTTGACTGTCATTGGGATTCCGCCGAAACTAGCCAGGATAGGCCCGGATCATCCTCCTCTTCTGCCCTGGGAAGTGCGGGCCACCCTTATTACGGAGTTACCTTCCGTGTCTCTCCTTCTCCCCCGACCACAACTTGCGAAACGACTGGCGTTCACGCTGATCGAGTTGTTAGTGGTCATCGCCATTATTGCCATCCTCATCGGCTTGCTGCTCCCCGCCGTGCAAAAAGTCCGCGAGGCCGCTGCCCGTGCCAAGTGCACCAACAATCTCAAACAGATCGCTCTCGCCCTCGCCAGCTACGAGGACGTGAATCGATCGTATCCCCAGGGACGACTCGGCTGCGATGGCATCACCACCGCTCCCTGGTGCTCGACCGCGAACAACCCGGCCAACGATCCTGTGGGCCGGTCTGGTCAAAGCGGCTTCGTGCTGTTGTTGCCTCAACTGGAAGCTAGCCCCCTGTTCTTGAGCACGGATCAGAAAGATCCGCCCTGGTCGGTCACGGGAACCTGGCAGGCCAAGAGCAAAACCGTGATCGAATCTCGACCGCCCTTCCTCGTCTGCCCGTCCGACACAAGCCAGCCGTTCGTGGTCAACAGCGGCATGAATGCGGCCACCGGCAGCTATGCTTTCGTTCACGGCAAGATCGGCCCCAGCCAGGGGATCAACGCCAACCTGAAGGTGGACAACACCGGGATGTTTAATTATCGGCGCGTTCACAAACTCGCCGACATGACGGACGGCACCAGCAACACAATGACAGTCGGCGAGGTGATCGATTCCCACACAGACCTGTCCTACAACATCTGGACGCAGGCCGGCCGGCACGAAAGCAGCATGCGAACGACCGAGAACCCGTTGAACACCAAACCTGGCACGGGTATCACCACCTCTCCGTATGGCATTCCCCTCTTTGGCGGGTTCGGCAGCAAGCACACCGGCGGCGGAAACTTCGCCTTCGCCGATGGGCACATCCAGTTCATCCGGGACGGTATCGATATGCAGACTTATCAGGCACTCTCGACACGGTCCGGCAACGAAGTCCTCTCGCCTCCGTGACCGATAAGTGTCCGATAGATCCAACCCCTTTGAGCGCCCGTGGAACCTCCCCGGGCGTTTCGACATTCTCCCAGGGCTCGATTCATGTACCGTTCGATATTGGGGATTGCGACGATCGCCGCCTCCATCGCCAGCCTCGCGGGCTGCAGTGAAAGCGGACCGCGGATTGTACCCGTATCCGGCATCGTGCTGATCGATGGCGTGCCGCTCACGAAAGGAACCGTGCAGGTGATGCCAGCCGGGCACCGAGCGGCGAGCGGAAGCATCGGCCCCGACGGCCGATTCACCTTGACTACCACGGACGAGAACGATGGATGCTTCACCGGAACGCATCCGGTGCGTGTCATCGGCAATGAGAACGTGGGTGCCACCGACATTCGCTGGCTCGCCCCGAAGAAGTATTCCACACCAGACGAGTCCGGCCTCACTGTCACCATCGATGGGCCGACAAAAGACCTCAAAATTGACCTGACGTGGGAAGGTGGCAAACCGTTCGTCGAGAAGGGCAGCGGGAAGGAATAGATCGGGCCTGGCCTCGCCTCCGTGACTGGCTCTGGTGTCGGTCGACACGTCCAGGCAGAAATCGCTGGCAATCGAAGAGATTCTGATGGCCGTCTCGGGTTGCCAGACCAACGCATCCCGACTGGCAAGACTAGACAGCCTGGCCCGGCTGCGTGGGTCCTGGCAGAGCCAACTCCTGCCGCTGTTCGCCAATCTCGCACAACAGACCCCTGAACTGTAGAGACCTCCTCGGCAACGAGCGGTGTTTGTGATAGGTTGTACACCTGCACGGATCAGTTCGCTGTTTCGTTCGCCGACACCGGGGCACTTGCATGTTCCGTCGCTTCCTTCGCTGGCTCGTCTCACGCAAGGTGCTCCGCTTCACTGTGTGGGTGCTGATCGTCGTTTTGCTCGTGCTCTTCATCCTCGGGCTCTGGGCCGTTAACTACCGCTATCGTCTTGAAACGGAACTCCTCTCGCCCTTCCCGGGGGCTCACCCGTTCTGGCTGCCGATCCTCTTCATCCTGCTGCTCGCCGGTGCGGTGCTCGCCTGGCTGTTCTTCAAGTTGCTCACCGATCCGAAGACAGGCGAGTTCCCCGATATCGAGGACGCCTGGCGTGATGGCTTGCTCGCCCTGGAGCAGGCAGGCATCGACCCCGCGGAAGTGCCGCTCTTCCTCGTGGTGGGCAAGCCCGAGACCTCCACGGCAGACTTCTTCGCAGCGACAAAGCTGCCGCTGGCCGTGCGAGCCGAACCGCGCCGTGCCGATGCCCCGATCCGTGTTTACGCCACGCGAACCGCCGTGTTCGTGACGTGCGAAGGGGCTTGCGTGAGTGCCCGACTCGCGGATGTGTTGGCCAAGCAAAAGGCGCTGGTAACGACTCCCGCATCCGGTCCCGTGAACCTGCTTGACTCGCCGGACCTGCCTGCGGATGTGCTGGCGGGCGAACCACCGCCGCCCATGATCGACACCACTTCGCCCGGTGGTGCCGCCGTGGATGACACGTGGCCGCCCGCACCAGGCGGCAGCGGCACGGCATTACCCACGGATGAAGTGGAACGTTTCGCCGCTCGATTGAAATACCTGTGCCAGTTGATTGCAGAACGCCGCCGACCTTATTGCCCCGCCAACGGCATCACCTGGCTCTTACCCATCCTCGGCACCGAATCGGCAGAACTCGCCGACCAGATCGCCTCTGCAACACGGGCTGATATGCTGGCAGCCGAGGCGGGCTTGCAGGTGTATTGCCCGAATGTTGCCATCATCTGCGATGCCCAGCAACTCACGGGCTTCCGGGACCTGCTCCGCGGCCTGCCCGAGCCGATGGCCCGCGAACGCTTGCTTGGCCGTTCCTTCCCGCTGATGCCTGGGGTGCCCGCCGAGCAGATGCCCACGGCACTCTTCAGCGGCATGGACTGGGTGGCCCGGCATCTCGTTCCGGGTGTCGTGTATCAGCGATTTGGAAGTGAAGCGGAAGGGAACGGCGAACGCTGGAGCGGCCCGAACGCCCGGCTCTGGATGCTCACTGCGAGTCTGTACGAGCGCCGCGGTACGCTCACCCGGCTGCTGGGGCAATCACTGGGCGATGCCTCGACCCGGCCGCCGATGCTCGCCGGGGCGTACCTTGCAGGCACCGGAGCAGATGAACAGGAGCAAGCCTTTGCCGGCGGTGCGGTGCAGCAGTTGCTGACGCTGCAGAACAACGTGGCCTGGACAGCCGTCGCCGAGTCCGAGGAACGCGACTATCACCGCATGGCCGCCATCGGCTATGCCGCCGCCGTCGCACTACTGCTCGCCATCGCCGCATTCGGCTACTTCACCTGGCATCGCTGATCGTAGTCAAACAGTTGAGGCGAGCGGCCCCCGTCAGGGGGCTGTTAATTGTTCGAAGTCAAACATTTCAGGCGAGCGGCCCCCGTCAGGGGGCTGTTAATTGTTCGTAGTCAAACAATTCAGGCGAGCGGCCCCCGTCAGGGGGCTGTTAATTGTTCGAAGTCAAACAATTCAGGCGAGCGGCGCCCCTCAGGGGGCTGTTCAATGCCATGGTTTGTTGCAATGTGTGATTGTCCCTTCCGTGAGATGTGCGAACGAACAGCCCCCTGACGGGGGCCGCTCGCCTTGTTGTGCGTCACTCACTTCACATCCAGATTGATATTCTCCGAGTGGCTGTTGAACTCGGGTGCGTACATGCACTCGATGTGCGCGAAGCCTGTCGGATATTTCCCCTTGTGTTGCACACGCACCGCATATTCGAAGACGTACGTGCCCTTGGGCAGGTAATCGATGAAGAAGTGCGAGGCGGTGTCCTTCGTCGATTCGTAATAACCCAGGCCGTCCTGGAACTTGTAGCGGCTGAGCACGTTGGTCGGCTCCGTGCCGCTGCCGCGGTGGTCCTTCATGTGCACGTATTCCATGTCGCGATCGGTGCGAAGCACGATGCGCACCACGATGTCGTCGCCGACGCCGATGGGCTGATTGGCGACCGGCGTGAGTTGCGGCCCGGCCTTGCCGAAGGAGCGTTTGAAGAGCCGTTTCTCGAGTTTCAACGGCGTGCCCTCGTGCGGCGTGACCTTCGAGATGTCCTCGAGATATTGCCAGTGGGCACTGCCCCAGCTCACGCCGGGATCGGTCTTCTTCAGGGTGATGTTGCCCATTGAAGGCGTGATCTCGTTGCGGATGAACTTGTGTTCATAGAAGCCCGTGCCGGCTTCCACCTTCTCGGGCACGATCTTCTGGCCGCCCACGGTCACTTCCACGAGTGCATCGGACTTCAGGAGATTGTCGCCGCGGAGGAGCAAGGCATAGACCGCGTCGGCCGTGGCCTTGGTGGTCTTCCAGTCCGTGGTCTGCTTGGTCTTGAGCAACCACACCTTGCAATCCTCGACGGCCTGGGCATCGTTAGCCACCTCGTCGAAGGCTTCGATCATCAGCGCCTGCGTCTCGATGGGGGCGTGGAACCAGGAGTACGACAGTTCCAGGTCGCGCCAGAACATGCCCATCTCTTCGTTCGAAACCGAGCGTTCCTTGATCGACTTCATGATGCCCGCGGCCGTGGCCTTGTCGCCCAGGCGGTGGGTGGCGAGTGCGAGGTGCCCCTGCGACTGGCGGATGGGCAACTGCAACCAGTACGTCTTGGCCTGGCTCATCCAGTAATCGATCATCGGCTTCGTGCCCGCATCGATCGGCTTGTCCTGCAGATAGAAGCTGCGGCAATACAGGTACAGTGCCAGCGTGGAGCTGAGGTGATTCTTCTCCGGCTCGTGAGCCATGGCCCAGTGGTACTGCTTGTTGGCCCAGTCGTCGAGGCGGGTGAGCGACTTGAGAGCCGCGGTCATGTCCGGCTTCGCACCCAGGTGGCGCAGGCGGGCGTAGCCGGTGGTGATGTAAAGCGTGATGTAGTCGTTGCCGGGGGCACCGGGGAACCAGGGCCAGCTGCCATCGGCGTATTGCATGTCCGCGAGCTTCTTCGTGGCACGATTCATCTCGTCGTTGAGGCGGTTGTCGTCGAAGAGAATGCCGACGTTGCGGCGCGACTGGCTCTCGCTCTGCGCTTGCCGCAGCCAGGGCGTCTCCTCGATGGTCACGGCCTTCAAATCCTGGTTCTTCTCCAGCGGGCTATCGAGTGCCAGCGTGTTCTTCCACTGGTCGAAGACCTTGCGAATCTTCGGATCGCTGCTGGCGATGTGCCGGGCCAGTGAGTTCGCATACAGGCGGTTGAAGGTCTGCTCACTGCACTCGTGCGGATACTCCATCAGATATGGAAGGGCCAGCACCGCGTACCACGCGGGCTGCGACACCATCTGGATCGTGTAGCTCTGGCTGCGAATCGTTTCGGACTCGCCGGACTTCTTGAGCTTCGTGAATTCGAATTGCTTCGTGCCCGCACCGCGGATGGGCAGCGGCAACGATTCCTGCACCAGCACGCGTCGGCTGAGCACGGGCAGCGGGCCTTCCTCGCCATCGCTCAGACGCTCCGAGGCAGCGACCACGCGATACACCAGCGGCCCAGTGCCGTCGGCCACGGTGAGCTTCCACGAGAAGCTGCGCGATTCCCCGGCGGCGAGATCGAAGTCGATATCCGGGTTCACGAGCCCGAGTTCGGCATCGACGGGCTTATCGGTGCGGGCGTCCTTCATGGAGAGCCGGACCTGGCCCTTTTGCTTCGTGGCCGAGCGGTTGCTCACCTTCGCTGTGAACTCGATGATGTCGCCTTCCCGCAGGAAACGCGGCGGGTTCGGCTCGCACATCAGGTCCTTGGCGGTAACGGCTTCATCTTGCAGGTAGCCCGCACGCAACGTCTGGTCGTGCGCGAAGCCCATGAACTTCCACTTCGTCAGGGCTTCGGGCATGGTGAAGGTGATGCGGACGACGCCTTCCGCATCGCTGGTGAGTTGCGGCAAAAAGAAGGCGGTCTCGTTCAGGTTCGTGCGGGGCGAGACGTTATTCAGGTTGGGGCCAGGGCTGGCACCGTTGCTGGCATCAGCCGGATCGGGTATGGCTGCACCACCACCGAGTGCGTCCTGTGCCTCGGCCTGCTTGCTATCGGCCTTTGCGAGGTTGGAGGTTGGTACGGGTGCCGCGGGCATGCTCTTCGTGGCCATCTCTCCGCCGAACCCGCCTCGGCCGCGACCCCATGGCACGTTGCCCATCTCATAGCCGCCGCCCTTGCCGAAGTATTCATAGCGGTAGTAGTTCATGGTGACTTCGGCCGGGAAGCCGCGGTACGTGAGTGCGACGTTGTTGCGGTCGTGCGGCCAGGCTCCTTGCAGGTGTTGCAAATGCCGCGGCACGTTCTCGAATTGCAGGTTGAGCGACGAGTGATCCTGGCGGAAGACGCCGAAGCCCTGCTGCCAGTGGTGGGGCAGGTACGCATCGAGCGAGGCATCGTACATCGCGGCGACGAACTCGGCCGCGGCCACCTTGGCATCCGGCCCGGTGATGACGGCGGTGAAGGTCTCCTTCTGGCCTGGCTCCATCTTGTTGACGAAGCGCTCCCACTTCACGGCGAGGTTCTTGTTCGTCCACGGCACATTGACGTGGTGCGAGGTGAGGTAAGCCCGGTTCTCGCGCACGTACGTCACCCGCACGGTGAAGCCGCCACGCATCTCCTCGGTGACCGGCACCTTCAACACGTCCTGCGTCTTGCCGGCATCGGTCCAGAACGAGGTGAGAATCTTGCCGCGGTGCTCGACCTCGATGAAGGCCTGTCCCTTGTCGTAGCCGGTGCCCCAGAGCATGACGAAATCGTTGCCGGGCTCGACCGTCCACTTCGGTGACATCACGAGGTTCGGAATGGTGATGTTGAACTTGGCCGCGGCCGGGTTCACCACCTGCACCTGGGTCTTCGCGGTGACGGGCTTGCCGAACTTATCCGTGGTGTTGACGACAGCGCGATAAATGCCGGCTGGCAGCTTCGCCTTCAACTCCAGCTTGCCGCTCCCCTCGGTGGAGAAGTCCGCGGTGAACACGGCCTCGCCCTCGGCCCAACTGACGGGACGCGACGGATCGGGCTTCGGCTCCGCACCGGCGGGCAGGTGATAGTAGCGATTCCCGCCATCGAGTTCGCCACGCACAGGGCTCTTGGGCTGCACGAGCGCGAACACCTTCACGGTCCCCTTGGCCGCCTGCCCCTCGCCATCGAGCGTGGTGGTGTTGATGGTGAGCGTGGTTTCCTCGTTGGCAACGATCCAGTCCGGCACCGAAACGGTGGCCCGCAACGCGGTGTAGCCGACTTCGATCGACTTCGAATTGCTGCGGGTTTCGCCGGTGGTGTCGGTGACATCCGCCGAGATGGTGTAGCGGAACGAGGGATCGTCCTTCTCGGGCACGCTGAGGTCCGGGCGGGCCGTGAACGTGACACTGAAGTTGCCGTCCGGGTCCGTGGCGGCGAAACCATGGGCAATCTCCTGGGCCGGGATGTTCGGCACGGGCCGCCACCAGCAATACATGTGGAACCACGGCGGATAGCGCACCTCGCGGACGACGCGGTAGCGGACCTTGGCGCCCCCGATGGGGACGCCCGTGTACGCGGTGGCCTTGCCGGTCACGGTGACGGCATCGTTAATCTTGAAGGCTTCCTTTGGCACCTCGACCTTCACCTGGAACTTGGGCCGCTTGTATTCCTCGACCGAGATTTGCGCCAAGCCATGTGGCAAGCCCGCCACCTGAATGTTCATGCGGCCGGTGAGGCGGTCGCGGGGTGCGGTGAAGCTGCCGTGGAAGGAGCCGTAGTCGTTGGTGCGGACTTGCTGCCGTTCGATTTCCTTGCCATTCTGATCGGCGAAGACCACGGTGAGGTTGCGATCGGCAATCGTCGTGTACTTGTCCGCGCCCTGGTCGGAGCGAATGCAGATGCCCTTAAATTGCACCATCTGCCCGGGGCGATAGAGCGCACGGTCCGTGAAGAAGACGGTGCTTTCGTGCGGCGAAATGTTGTGACTGCCCTTGTTCGCATAGAGATCGTGGGCGCTCGAGAGTTGTTGCTCCTTGTTCGTGACGAGCACGAGATGGCTGTGTCCGTTCTGGCCGACTGCGTCGAACATGCCATCGGCGTTGGTGTTCACCATCTCGCCCGGCCCGTAGCCGCCGTTGTTGTTGCGAACCCACACCTGCACCTTCGCCCCTTCGATCGGCTCGCCGCTGGTGCCCTGGAGCACCATGCCCTGCACGCGGCCGGAACGGTAGTCGTTGCGGGTGACGATGGCGAGATCGGAGACCCAGACATCGCAATAGTTCACCACGTTGCCATTGGCCCCGAAGTCCGCATCGTGGCTGGAAATCAAGTAATAGAAGCCCGGTGCAATCCCCTTGGGTGCGGGGATGTATTCATCGCGTGCCTGGTAATCCTCGGTGGCAGGCAGATCGTGCTCGAACACACGCACCGGCTTTTCACGCAACAACGCTTGCTGTTCGGCCTGATCGAGTTGTTCGGGTCGCCAGCGCGACTTACGAAGCCGATCGGTGTAATCACTCTTCACCAGGCGGAAGTGAACTTTGGTGACATTCTTGTAATTCACCTTGATGGCGGGCATCGGCTCGGCCCAGACACGCTCCGTGGTGGCGTGTGCGGCCGGGGCTTCGATGTCCTTCACGGTGTTATCGCAGAGCAAGCCGCCGGGGCTCGCAGGGAACGCCTGGCGACCCGCCGAGGCCACCTCGCGTGCATCCACGAGCTTCCCCTCGCGCTGCAGTTCTCCCGCGAGTTGATAACGTGCCATCGAGGACAGTTCATGGCCGGCATTCGCCGCGATGAACGCCTTTAACGCGGCCTGATAATTCGCACTCTTGGTCGAGCCGACGGCCTTGTTATGCCCGAACCGCAGCCGATGCAGATCGGTGTCCAGGAACGCGGACTGGTCCGCATCGCCCTTGTGGAAGGCGAGTAGTTGCTGGAACAACCGCACGGCCTTGAGCGTGGAGGATTTGGTATCCGTGGTCTCGGGGTTCCACTGCAGGAACTCATCCACGGAGCCGAACACCGGGCTCGCGGCGGCAATTTCGAAGCTATCCTCGGCCTTCGCCCCGGCCTGCTCACCGGAGGCGTAGAAGCTGATGGCATCGAAGGCGAGTAAGTCCCAGAGCGTGGGGCGGAAGGCATCCGGAATCGTTCCTTTCTCCAGGAACGCAGCATACGTCGCCACCGGAATGGCCTTCAGTTCCTTCTCGTTGGCGAGGGCCTTGGTGAACTGGGCATCGATCTCGCCGAGGATGCGTGGCAAATCCCAGGTGGTGATGTCGTCGCCTGTGGCATCGCCGGCACTCGTGCGCTGCAAGAAGCGATGGCGGTTCTGCTGGAAATAATGCCAGTACCAGTGGGCGAGCACCGCATGCATCACCGGATGCATCTCGGCCGGCGAGGTGTTGATGGCCGCCTGCAGCCGCGTGATCTTCTCTTCAGGCTTGTTCCCCTGGATATTGCCTTCCAGGTTGATCTTCTGGGTGATCGCCTTGATCGCCTCGGGGTAAGCCTTGTCCTTGATGGCCGCTTCGATGATCGGCTCGAGTTCCGCGATGGCGGTGCGGGGCAGGCCTTTTTTCACGGCATCATCCACTTTCTTCCACCGTTCTTCACGGGGCGGCTGGGCGGTCGAGGTGGTGGTCACGATCAGCGCGATGCCGACACCAACGCAGAGAAGTGAGATGCCGAGAGCAGCCAAGCGATGTGAGCGTTTCATGATCAGGAATCCTGGAACTGTGAACGGAGAGGCGGCGCAAGCCCGCTGCCATCCTAGACGAAGGAACACGTGTGAGGGATTGCTTTCGATCCGAAGTGCGGCACTCTAACCGCATCGCCAGAGATCTCGCAAGACAGGCACCGCACCTTGATACGACAGGGTGTATCCGAATTCTCTGGGGTATTGGATTTCTCGGCAGGAGTATGGTTCTGCAGTGCGGAATTCGGAATGCGGAATAAGAGAACCAGTAAACCGCCGCAGTACTCCTCGTGCCATCCCCAGATGAATTGGTTGCACCCATCCGCCCGACTCTCGCGGCTGGATGGCACCCGCCCAGGGTTTCCTCACAGGAATTTGTCTGGAATATGTGCAACGAAGCTTTAGCTGAGCGTGCGCCCGATCAGACTCCGGGGAATCTCTATGGATTGCCTTTATTGGTCCACACTGAATTATCGCCTGTCGCTGGCAAATTCACATCAGTAACCGACTAACGTATTGCACTTCCTCTTTTCGGTAGTGTCTCAGCGTGCGTAGGTCAGCCTCTCCAGGCTGACGATTTTCTGCTTCATTTTTCTGCTTGCGTAGGTCAGCCTCTCCAGGCTGACGTTTTTCTGCGTTTTCTGCGGAATGTCAGCCTGGAAAGGCTGACCTACTATGCAAACTGAGACACTACCAGATTTACGATTCGTTGGACATATGGCTTCACTTCTGATAGTATCTTAAGATTGAAACTTAACTCGCGCGAGTTTCACACTTCGCCCTTTTCTCGCTCACTTCGCCCTTTTTTCTCTCTCATTGTCCGTGGAGTCCTCTCTCATGCTTTCCCTGGACAGCAGCCGCCGACGCGCGGCCTTCACGCTCATTGAACTGCTCGTTGTGATCGCGATTATCGCCATCTTGATTGGTCTATTACTCCCCGCCGTGCAAAAAGTGCGTGAGGCCGCGGCCCGCGCCAAGTGCTCGAACAACCTGAAGCAAATCGGCATCGCCATGCATGCCCATCACGACACCGCCGGGACATTGCCAGCCGGCTACCTGTACCGTGGCGGGAACGGCCGGCCCAATTTCGGCTGGGCCACGCTGATCCTTCCCTACATGGAACAGGGGCCACTTTACACCCAGATCAACCCGATCAACAATCCGCTCTACAGTCAGTACGTCTCCGGTGCTCCGGCCGCGACCCAGCAGCTGTTGCAGACGAAGATCACAATGTATCGCTGCCCCTCCGACACGGGTCCGGACCTGGCGAACAGCCTGAATTTCGGCGGTTCCAATTTCTTCCGGGTGGGCCTGTCCAACTACGTGGGCTGTGCCGGCTGGAGCAGCACACCTTCCTACCCCACGCAAGGCGGCGATTGCGGCGGCATGCTCTGGGGCAACAGCAATCTCAAACTGCTCGATGCAACGGACGGCACCAGCAACACCATTCTGGTTGCCGAACGCCGTTACCGCATCGACCATGCCGCCACCTGGCTGGGGGTGGGTAACAACAACTCATACGGCAACACGGGAACGCTGCGGACTCTGTTCCGAGGCACGTTCGCGATTAACTTCGATTACGCTGCTGCAGGATCGCCCGAGAACACTGGCAAGGGCTGGTCCAGCGAGCACTCCGGCGGGATCAACATCCTCATGTCAGACGGCTCGGTGCGATTCCTTCGCGACTCGACGAACGCAGCCAACGTTCTCAACCCCATGACCTTGCGGAACGACGGTAAGGTCTTCGAGAACCCATGATTCTCCGCCGATTATCGCCCTGAATCACACTTCCAGAGGACGCGACGCAGGTGGTCGCGTCCTCGGTCCTCTTCACAGGGTATCCTCTCCATGAAGCGAGCTCGAATCCAGGCCTCGATCGCACTGGCACTCTTCACAAGTGTGTTTGCTGCTGGATGCGGATCAGGCGGGCTGAATGAAGTGACAGGAAAGGTCACGCTTGATAAACGAACCGTGCGGGGGCTCGAAATCCGTTTTGAACCCAAAGACCCCAGCATCGGGACCACGGCGATTGGCTACACACAGGAAGATGGCACGTATCGATTGCACTATCCCGGCAGCAAGACGGGGGCACCCGCCGGTGAGTACACAGTCACAATTTCGGGCGGAGATGAGAACGGCGAAGGTGGAAAGCCCGTTCGAGTTGCCAAGAAATTCAACTCCCAGTCAGAACTCACTGCCACGGTGCAATCCGGAGAAAACGTTTTTAACTTCGATGTGACCAGCGAGCCCAAGGGCAGCGGACCCCCGAGGAGTTCCGACGGAGACTGAGCGGAGCTTTCGGGGTCATCCTCGTATCACGGAGTGCGTTCTCGGGAATTGACGAGTCCCCGACTCCGGCAATAGTACGGGAGGATATCGCAACGGGGAACCAGGCGATACAAGCGTTGCCTGGAAACGGGACCGGAGCAGGGGCAGCGGGCTTCCGCTGCGTCCCTGGACGAGAATCACTTTGTCCTGGATGGCTATCGATCCGAAGTGCGGCAATCTTACAGTTGCTCAATGGCTCGCAACGAAGCATCTGCCACTTGCTCGCTCCAGCCGAGCGGCTACAAAGCCGTGTGTGCCAAAGGTTTGGTCACAGGGGAGTGTTTGCACGTCTGGTGACGGCCCGGGTCTTCAAAACCTGTGGGGGGTGTGAACAACGCCCCCAGTCGGTTCGATTCCGATACACTCCCGTTGTTTACATCTCACGGAGCGGAAATCGCTTTCGCTGAACATCACGACGGGACCACGCACTTGCTGCGAAATGCTGGTCCCGTTCACGATTCAGCGGTGCGCTAATGCACGGTGGTGCCCATGGGGCAAGGTGGCGGCTGGTTGCACTCGAAGCCACTGCGTACGGAGACCTGGACACGCTCCCACGCCATCGTCTCGGCTCCTTCCCAGGCCGTCCTGAGTTCCGGTGCCACATCCTCAAAGCGTTTGCCCGGGTATTGCCGGTGTGCCATCGCACCAAAGCGGAAGCCACGCCGTTGTGCGTGGAGGTTCTCTTCGGTGGGAGGTTCACTTCGCCCTGCCAGCCATTCTCGAATCCAGTTGTCCTCGGTGGTGGGGTCGATCAACTCGCCCACACCCTTGCCAGCGAGGCCGCCGGCAAGTGCTCCACCTATAATCGCTCCACCAACGGCTCCGATTGGGCCCGCGGTGAGTGTGCCTACGGCCAGGCCGCTGGCGGCACCACCCAGAACCGCACCAACACCGGTTTCAATCGGGTGCGAACCGGGTGCATCCGTGATGGGATCCGGGTTTCGCGGGCCGTGTGGAGGAAGATCAACGGTTTTCTTGTCATCGCGATTTTTGGTTGTGGCCATGATGATGGTTCTCCAGAATGGTGATCTCGGACGCGAGTCTTCACGCAATCGCAGTGCCAAGGAAGCGCGGCATCGACCACCGGCATCAAATTCGCACTTAACGAGTGTGTGCAGTTACCGTTTCACTCACCTCATGAGTTCACGCCATGCGCCTACTTTCGCTTCTGTTTCTGGTGCTGTTCATCGCCGCACTGGGGCTCTTTGCCTACGAGAACAACCGATCCGTCGAGATCGCTTTGCTCAAATTCCACTGGGAGATGGCGCTTCCCATCTTGATGCTGGTGGTTTATCTGCTGGGAATGTGCAGTGGCTGGTTCGTGGTCGGCCTTCTGAAGCGATCGTGGCAGCGCGTCAGCGAGCCGGATCGCAAGGCGTAAGAGATGGTGCAAGCGAAGTGATTCGGAGCAGTGTGAATGAATCGTCACGGTAAGGGCGAGTTCACACCCACCGGAGCGCCTTGCGGTTGGTCGCGAAACGACTTGCCTGCCACCACGATTTTCCCATCGGAGACGGTGAGCGTCATGACCTGAGCCGCGGGCCGCGGCTGATCGGCGTAGAGCCGGAACAGGCCCACGGGCTTCCCTTCCTTGCGGTACCACGTGACTTCAACATTCGAATCGCGCAGCGATTCAGAGATGGTATCGAGGATGGATTGCGATCCGAATGGCAGGCCGCCCGCACAGAGATCACACACTTCGATAGCGATAAGGTTGGTTTCATTCTTCACCAGCCACACTTTGAGTTCGACCCAGAGCACCGTGCTCCAGAAACCCTCTCGATAGCGGAAGCCGAGTTTGAGGCGATCGCCTTCGATCGCGATGCGCGGGGAGTGAAACCCGTTGGGGAGCACGCTGCAAAGGCCACCACGCTTGTTCATGTTCTCGGCGAAGAAGCCGTTGAGTTCCTCGGCAGTGAAGGTTTCTCCCCACTCGGCACGGGTGAGGATTTCGTTCTTGAGATCTTGCCACCGGGTGAGGAGCCGGCTGGATTTCTCGCGGGCATCCCATTCGGAGGGTGCGGGCGCCTGGCGATAGAATGCGGGTTCACGTTTGACGGTGTAGACGAGGCCGCCGAGGCAAACGGAAACGCCGCCGAGCAGCGTGGCAAAGGCCCAGAAGACGCGCCGGTGCCGCAACATGTCGCAGCTCCCTGGGAAGAGTCGAACGAAGTCCGGCTCTCATACCCCCGGGCCTGCGATTCGTCAACGCAGGCTGCGGGCGGCTGCCCGATGGCCGATTGTGGAGGAGAAGTCGAAAAATCCGGCAACTCCCCCGTTGACGGCGCAGGCCCGAGAAGTTAAGGATAAGGAGTTAAGGAAACTTCTCAATTCGCGTGGGCGACCTGTCATCGCCCGGCGAGTTCACCCCACGTGCATGTTGAAGGAGGACTGGCAATCCCACCGTTCGATCGCAATGCCCCGGCCCGCGGACCGGCTGGCCCCCGGATGAATGAACAAATCCGCATCAGTCCCATCCGATTAATTGGCGCGGAAGGCGAGCAACACGGCATCGTCCCCACCGCTCAGGCGCAAGAGATGGCCCGCGAAGCGGGACTCGACCTCGTCGAGGTTTCCGCCACCGAGCGCCCTCCCGTCTGCAAAATCATGGACTACGGCAAGTTCAAGTACGCTCAGTCGAAGAAAACCCACCAAAAAACACACCAGCAAAAGCTCAAGGAAATTCGCGTTCGCCCCAAGACCGGCGACCACGATATCGATACCAAGGTGCAGCAAGCCTTGAAGTTCCTCGAGCACAACGACAAAGTGCAAGTGAATGTGCTCTTCCGCGGCCGCGAGATGCAGCACATCGAGGAAGGGAAAAAGGTGATGGATCAGTTGCTCGAAGGACTGATCGAGCACTGCAAAGTGGAATCGCCGGCACGCATGGAAGGCAAACGCATGGTGGCGCTCCTCGCTCCCAAGGCGAGCGGCCCCGCAGCCAAGTCCGGTGGTGCTGCCAAGTCGGTAGCAACGAAGGCTGCCCCGAAGCCTGTGGTGAAGCCACCGACCGAGGCCGGGAAGGCAGAGCCTGCGGCACCCGTGCCCGCACCGGTCCCCGCTGAGAAGCCCGCCCAACCGGGCGTCTCGGAAGCCCCGGCCGGCTAAAGTGACTGCGCGGATCGTTTGATCTGGTAGTGCTCGAACGCACTACCAGATACCCTTCATGCTCACTTCCATCCGTCCACACGTCCGATCTGCGGAACTTCCCGCCCGCTCAACAGCCTGTCTCTCCGTGCCGCTCGAGACGGGCACGATGAGGAACGACTCCCCACCCGGGCAACTTCGTTCGCTCATCCGATCTGTGCGAGGAATCTGCCCGCATGTTATCGCGATAGTTGTCGGGCCACGAGAAGCACGGCGATCGGAATGGCCAGCAGCACCACCACCGCGGCCATGATCGCCATGCGGCGCACCCGTGGCTTGCCATAGCGTGGCGGCACGCGCGCTGGCGGATCAAGTGCGGGCGGGCCCGCCCACTCCTTGCGGAGCCCCTTCACGAGGCGTTCCCGTGTCGTGCCGAGCCAGGCACGCAACTGCGCCGGGTCTTCCGCCCATTCCCCGCGGAAGCCAAGCACGGAACAGAGGAAGAAGACTTCGAGATCATCATCGTTCGGGCGCTCGGCTGCGAAGCGAGCTTGCCGCCAGAACTTCCAGGCACGATCGTTCGAGACGAAGAACTCGGCCTCGAACTTGCGTTCGTTCCAGGGTCCCGCGACGGGCGAGTTCAAGGTGAAGAGTTCGTCCACCCAGCAGGCGAGCGGATAGCCCACGCCGAGGTAAGGCTCGGTGGTGACGGGCCCGGTGGCGACTTCCGAGCCGCCGCCAAGCAGGTCGAAGCCCATATCAGCAGCCTGTTCCGAACGGCTGTGCGCGTTTGCGGGCACGGGTGCGATGATAAGCAACTCGCGGAACGCCTGGACGAGCATCTCGCGGCCGGCATCGAACGGCGGCCCCGCTCCGCGCGACCATTCCTCACGCAGCACGAGCCCCGTCTGCAGGATGGGGTTCACCAGGTTCAGCAGCTGTTCGCGCATGAAGTTCGTTTGTGGTGGAATCGGCAAGCCCAGGCGAGCGGCCCCCGCACGGGTGGCCGCTCGCCTGGAATCACACGCTGGGCACCGCATAGAGCGTGAACTGCATGGTGTTCGTCTGCCCGCCGCTCGTTCGCACGGTGACGGAGCGCTGACCTTGCAGTCCACCGACCACGCGGGTCTCATTGATGCGAACGGCCACGGTGAGCGAACGCAGCACCTGCTGCCATTCCTTCTCGGGCTGCCGGCTGACGCGGAAGTAGCGCTGGCCGGCAAGGTCCGGGAGCACACCGGGCTTGGCACACGCTTCGAAACGCAAGCCGGCCTGGCCCAACTGGAAGATCGCATCGACCCGGTCACCGGATCCGACCTTCATATCCAGCTGGCCGGGCACGGTGAGCAGGCGCAATACTTCATCCGGGTCCATCTCGGATCGCACGCCAAGGAAGAGTTCCCAGGCGGGGTCGAGCCAGGTCGGTTCGACGGTGACTTGCAGGCGAAGGCCCATGCCGACGAATGGGCGTTCCTTGTATTCGGGTTCGGGCAAGATATCGAGCAGGTTATCGAGATACGTCTTCACGCGGTAGAAACAGCCGCCGAGATCGTCGTGGTCGTACGGCGGGATCGCGGGCCAGCGGCCGGTGCGGTCGAAGATGACGAGCTGCCCCACGAGTCGGCACAGTTCGGTGTACGCGGTGAGCGGGGGAATGCCGGGTGAGAAGGCGAGCACGCTGAGGACGGCATAAGCCTCGTTCAGTTCGCGCAGGTGTGCGGCGGCAGCCGCTTCCGCGGGGTCGTTGCCGCCGATGATGCCGCCACGCGATACGAACACGGAGGTGAGCCGTTCACGCTTGCGGCCGATGCGGTCGAAGAGCGATTGCAGAATCTCGGCACGCAACACAGACCAGGCATCGCAGGCCAGCAGCGGCGGGATGAACGCCGCATCGATCTGAGGCGGGGCATTCGCCAACGCGGATTTCTCGAGCTGCGCAATCGGCAGTGTCGAGAACCCCGTCTGATCCTGATCCGAGACGAGCAGGCGAAAGTTATGCAGACGCACCCGCACCGGTTGCGGGTTCACACCGGTGTTTTCGTCTTCCAGTTCCTGCGTATCGAGCTTGTAGCGGGCATTGGGATCGGGTGCGTCATCTGCCGCGTTGGACTTGCCGAGGTTCAGCACCGGCACGGCCAGAAAGATCGTGAGCGGTTGCCCGGGCTCAAACAGACCTTTAAGGTCGAGTGTGGGTAACATGCCATCTTCTGGAACGGAGATGGGAGTGCCGTCCCGCAGGCAGGCTCGAAGAGAACGGACCACGAAACGCGAGTTGGTCAGCGCGTCCGTATCGATTTCGATGGACCGCAGGCCCCAGGCGTGGTGCACGGGCCAACTCAGCGCCCGGTGCGTGCGGGCGGTAAGATAACGGTGTTCGGCCTGGTAGTGATGCGGCTGGAGGAACATTCCCTCATGCCAGTGGACCGCCCGCGCCGTCATGCACGCTCCCGCTCGGGTTGATGTTCCGCTGTGGGGAACAGTATATGCGGGAGCGAAAATCCGCCGCAAGTGTTACGCTATTTGGAATGAAGTTCTTCTGATGCAACCCGCGGAACAAGTCCACCATGGCACGCCATGTGGACAGCTCACAGGGATCCCTCATGTTCTCGGTCACCGTCTCGAACAAGCAGGAAACGCAGCAACTCACGCATGGCCGCGGGGCCATCGAACTGGGCCGCGGTCCTGCACGCGACGGCGTGGCTCGCCTGGTCGTCCGCGATGCATTCGTCTCACGCGATCACGTGCGGTTCGAAGAGCTCCCCGGCAGCAAAGTGCGAATTGTGAACCTCAGCACCAAGGCTCCGGTGATGGTGGACAACCATTCCGTCATGAGCCCTGGCACCGATTGTGAGTTGCCCTTTCCTGTGCGGATCGGCATCGGCGAAACCGTCGTCGATCTTGAATCGGCGGACCCTGAGCCACTCGGCGGCGACCTGCTCACCGTCCGTGCACCCGCCCGCGGCGGCGAGAAAACACAGCCCAACTTGCTGGCCCTCGGGGAAGGCCTCTCGGCCGAAGAAGTCGTCGGCTGGCTCGAAACCATCGTCGGCGTTCAGAAGGCTTCCGGCTCGCAAGAATTCCTCCAGGAAACGGCCAACGCACTCGTTGAACGCGTGGGGCTCGATGCCGGGCTCGTCATTCAGCGCGAGAACGAAGGCTGGCGCGTCGTCGCCGGGCAGAGCAAGATCGATCGCCCCCAGGGCCGCATGTTCAGCCAGACCATCCTGAACAAGGTGCTCGTGGAGAAACGCACCTTCTATATGCCCTCGATGATGGGCGGCACCGGCGAAAGCCTCGTCGGTGTGCAAGGTGTCGTGGCATCCCCTGTGTTCGATGTGGCGGACAACGTCATCGGCATCGTCTATGGCACACGCGTGCAGAAGGCCAAGGTTCGCGAAATCGGCAAGCTCGAAGCCCAGGTGGTACAACTGCTCGCCGCCGCAGTGGGTGCCGGCATGGCTCGCATCGCCCAGGATGCCGAGACACATCGCCTGCGTGTCGAGAAGGATGCCGCGGAAGAAGCGGACCGCGCCAAGAGCGGCTTCCTCGCCATGGTCAGCCATGAACTCCGCACACCACTGACCACAATCATCGGCTACAGCGAGATGCTGATCGAGCAGGCCACCGCGGACAAGCACACGCAATATCTCGACGACTTGAAGCAAGTGCACTCGGCCGGTCAACACCTGCTCGCGCTCATCAACGATATCCTCGATTTCTCGAAGATCGAGGCAGGCAAGCTCGAAGTGGCCCATGATCCCTATGCCCCGACCAGCCTGATCCAGGACTTGATGGTGGGTGTTGGCCCGCTGGCGAAAAAGAACAACAACAAGATCGAACTCGATTGCCCCTCGGACCTGGGCCGCGGCATCGGCGACCCGACCCGCATCCGCCAGTGTATCCTGAATCTCGTGGGCAACGCCTGCAAGTTCACCTCGCAGGGCACCGTGAAGGTGGTGGCTCGCCGGGTGCCCGGTTCCGCCGGTGATACGCTCGTGGTGCAGGTGACAGACACCGGCATCGGCATGACGCCCGAACAGGTCGCGCGGCTGGGCCGGCCCTTCGAACAGGTCGATTCCACCTCGGGCCGCAAATACGGCGGCACCGGGCTCGGCCTCGCCATCAGCATGAAACTCTGCGCTGCGATGGGCGGCAAAATCGAGGTTAAAAGCGAACTGCAGAAAGGCTCCACCTTCACCATGACCATCAAGGCCGAGTTGAAGTGAGTTCAGCATGGCGAAGACTTCCGCCACGCACCTGGGCCGGATCGCCAGTCGGAGGGTGAATGGGTGCCTCCGCTCGACTCCATCACGAGTACCATGTGACTTTCAGCCATCCTGACAGAGGCACACAAATGAATGCAGAACTGATCACATCCGATCCCACCGTCATGATGGGCAAACCGGTCATCACGGGCACGCGTCTCACGGTTGAGTTCATCCTGGAAGAGTTAGCGGCAGGAACCAGCGCCGAGCAACTCATCACATCGCACCCCAAGCTTTCGAATGAAGCCATATCTGCAGCACTCGCATTCGCGGCCCAGGCACTCCGAGCCGATGTCGTTTACCCACTGGGACGGCGCTCCGCATGAACTTCCTGGCCGACGAGTGTGTCCCTGCCGAGGTCGTGGCCCGACTGCGAGCCGACGGTCATCTCGTTGAGGCTGCGGGTGCCGAATCCGCTGGCGCGCCGGACGACGATGTGCTGGCACGTGCGGCCAGTTCGGGTCGCGTGCTGATTACAGCCGACAAGGACTTCGGGGAGTTGGTCTACCGACTTGGGCGGGCTCACGCTGGAGTCATGCTGTTACGCCTGCCGGGTGTTGCGGCCGCAGAGCGGGCAGAGTTGGTTTCGAGCGTGTGCCGCGAACGCACGCCCGAACTGCCGGGCAACTTTACTGTTATCGAGAGAAACATGGTCCGCGTCCGGAGACCGGGTGCGACATCTGGTTCATCTCCGAAGACAGCCGAAGATGATGAGGCTGATCATGGGTCAGACTGAAAGGCCTTGATAGAGAGGGCCACAAGGCGGGAGTCGAATGCCAATCGTCACTGTACTGGCAATTTCGAGATACTGGCACACTCTGGCGATGACGCACTCGCGGCAGATGGATTACCAATCGCCGGGAAAACCCAGATGGAGACTGTCCCGACCAGGCCGCTTTGAGGGACGCGGCCGTGAAGCTCAACGGTGGGTTGAAAGGGCGCGACGAGGGCAACCTCGTTCGGGGCAGGCGCTCGCGAGTCGCACGTTCGGCGACCCTGTACGATCCCACTGGCCCTTTACGCTTTAGACTTCCCCCAACCCAATCACGGGTCAACGCCAAGTAATAGTGCCAGTGCGTCCCATCGCACCGAATGAATTTGCAATGCCTCGGATCAAATTTCACTCTGACACTCATTCTTCCAGACACATGCCTTGATTCCGATGCTTCCACGGAGGGGGGTGGGCAAGCCGTCCGGAATCAATGAGAAGCGCACACCTCATTGCAGATTCGCTTGCCTCAGCGGCGTTTGGCTTCGCCCCACAGGCTCATCACACTGCGCTTGGTCCGCGGCGATTCGGCCTGCGGCTCCGGCATCGGTTCCGGGTTCACGCTCACACTCACCGGCATAATCACAGGGTTGAAACTCAGCTTCTCCGCGGCCGCTGGCTCATAGCCTGGCAATGGCACCACCACGGGCTCCGGTTCGCGCTTCGGCAGAGTCGAAACGAATGTGGCGGTGCGCTCTCGGGGGCCGCGGGCGGCGTTCTCCACCACGCGATCGAGGCGGGCCACAATCTCGGCTGGCGTGATCGTGGGAATCGTGGGGAGCACCGCATCGGCCACATTCCGCGGCCCGTTCAACCGGGTAATGGTGTGCGGCGAAAGCTTCAGCCCCCGTGCCAGTGCGAGACGGGCCTCGCTATAAATCTTCTCGGGCGTCTCGCTGCCGCTGGGTGTGAAATAGCTGGCGATCAGCACCTGGCTGTGCACTTCCACAACTGTGCCGAACGGTGAAATCGTTTCGAAGACCGCGGCTTTCGCGGCCGGCGGCGGTTCGGGCGGTGCTTCTTCCTCAGCTTCCGAGCAGCGCCGCATGCAGCGCTCCAGTGCGACATACGCATAGGCTCGCACGAGTTCCGAGGGCTCGGCCGGGAAGCCATCCTTGTTCGAACAGTTCACGACCATCAGCAGGGCCTTCACGATCTTCGGATTACAGCAGCACCCGTTCGCCAGCGCTTTTGCAGCCGCGAGCCGCACGCATTCGTTCTTCTCGGCCCACAGGCCGGTGATGAGCCCGGCCGCGGCTTCGGGGTAGTAGCGGCAATCAACTGTTCCCAGAAATTGCAGAGCTTCAATCTTCGCCTTGAGCACGGCCGGGTTCTCCTCGGCCTTGATGCGTGCGGCCGCACCCTCGGGAGTGGTGGGATCCTTCAACAGGTCTTCGGGATTCACTCCACCAGGGCCGCCGGGCCCATTCGGGCCTCCAGGGCCGATCGGAAGCGGGCAGAGCGGGCCGAGCAGGCCGCCTGTGAGCGGCGATGCTTGCAACAGGAAGCCATTGGCGATCTGACCGAACTGCGATCCGCAGAAGCGCTCCTTGCACTTCGTGAAGCCACCCTTGAAGTGCTGCTGGAACTGCGCCTTCTGTTCGGGGGTGCGCATGAAGAAGCTCCAGATGTTGCGGGGAGCGGCCGTGCCACCGGCACCCGAGCCAACGCCGCCCACACCCCCCGTGCCAACGCCACCAACACCACCCACGCCACCCACGCCGGTCGCAGGCAGACCGCCACCCGGC
>JBGSZR010000036.1:0-9879 GCA_041750275.1 Gemmataceae bacterium | reverse complement strand
GCTGAGGTCGAGCCGGACCGCGTGGTTCGCGTGGTTCGCGGTGCTGCGGCGGGCCATCGGCGAAGCGGCCGCCACGTTCCGGAGGCCGGCGTTCCTGACCCGGTGCAATCATCGAGAGCGAAATCTTCTTCTCACCCGATTTCACCTCGATCACCCAGATCGTTACCACGTCGCCGACCGCGACCACATCGTATGGGCTCTTGATGTAGCGGTTAGCCATCTGGCTGATGTGCACAAGTCCGCTTTCCTTCAGCCCGATGTCCACAAACGCCCCGAACGGCACGACGTTGAGCACCGTGCCCTTCAACTCCATGCCGGGCGAAATATCCTCGAGCTTGAGAACCCCCGTCTTGAAGATCGGCGGCGGCAGGTCTTCACGCGGGTCGCGCCCCGGCTTGGCCAACGCTTCCAGGATATCGTGAATCGTGGGCTCACCGGCCTTGAGCTTCGCGGCGAGTTCGGGCACATTCACCGTGCTGAACTTGCCGCGAAGTTCTTCGAGTTTGGCCTTGTCGCGGAGATCCGCGGGGCTGAAGCCAAGATCCGCCAGGATGTCCCGGGCGAGCGGGTAGCTCTCGGGGTGAATCCAGGTGGTGTCGAGCGGTTCGGCACCATCGGAAATCTTGAGGAAGCCCGCCGCCTGTGTGTAACGCTTGTCGCCCAGGTTGGGCACCTGGAGCAATTGTTCGCGGCCCGTGAAGGCCCCGTTACGATTGCGGTATTCAATCACCTCGCGGGCCACGAGCTGGTTCAACCCGGACACGTGCCGCAGCAATGGCACGCTGGCGGTGTTCAGGTCGACGCCAACGGCATTCACGCTCGATTCGATGACGGCTTCAAGCGATTCTTTCAAGAACTTCTGCTTCACATCGTGCTGATAGAGCCCGACGCCGATGTGCTGTGGGTCGATTTTCACGAGTTCGGCGAGTGGATCTTGCAGGCGGCGGCCAATGCTCACGGTGCCACGGGTCGTGGCGTCCAGGGTGGGGAACTCCTCGCGAGCGATGGGGCTCGCGGAGTAGTCGCTGGCCCCGGCTTCGATCACGATGACGTACGCCAGATCCGCGGGGGCTTCCGGCAAGCCGTCCAGGATGATCTCGGGCGGCTTCGGCCGTTGTGGCGGTGGCGGTGGCATCGCGGCCGTGGTCACCGTTTCGCTGAGCGGGGCACCGGCTTCCGTGGTTTCGACCGTGGCAGGAGCCCCGGCGATCACGTCCGAGGTGATGGTCATGCCATCCATTGCCGAGAGCACGGAATCCGAGACGATGCTCTCCGAGGGCGAATGAGGCGTCTCGGTGTGCGTGGTGGCATCGGCGGTCGAAGGAGGTGGCGAAACGGGCGACTCCACGGAGCCGCCCGCGTTCGGTGACTCCACCGGGCTCGCGTTTTCCTTCGCGCTCTCGCCTGCCGGAACCATCGGCGTAGGGTTCAGTCGGCGTTGTTCAAGATCGCTGATGAGGTCGGCCACCAGGTGCTCGGCCTCGCGGCAGCCGGTGCCGTTGCCGATGGCGATGACCGAGATTTCGTACTTGCGAACCATCTGTTCGAGCTTGCGACGGGACTCGGCGGCGTTACGCTTTTGCCCCTGCGGATAGATCACAGCGTCTTCGAGGAGCTTGCCCGTCTCATCGAGCGCGGCGAGCTTGCAACCCGTCCGGATGCCGGGGTCGACCGCGAGCACGCGCTTGCCCCGCATCGGCGGTTGGAGGAGCAAGCTGCGAAGATTGCGAGCGAACACCTGAACCGCATGGTCCTGGGCCCGTTCCGTGAGTTCGCGGCGAATTTCGCGTTCGAGGCTGGGCAACACCAGCCGATCGAGCGCATCCTCCATCACGGGGCCGATCATGGCACCGTGCGGATGGTCGTACAGGCCTAAATGGTAAGCCGCGATCTCGAGCGATTTGGCTCGCTCCGCCTCGATACGCACCTTGAGGATGTTGGCTTTCTCACCGCGATTGATGGCGAGGATGCGGTGTGGCGGGATGTCGTGTACTGGCTCATGGAAGCTGAAGTACGGTTCGTACTCCTTCCCCTTGCCTTCCGGGATCCCCTCGACGCGCGTCGATTTAATCTGGGCCAGATCCCAGTAGTAGTTGCGGAGCGGCCCGCGGACATCGGCCGAGTCGGCGATGAGATCGGCGATGATGTCCTTGATACCGGTCAGCACATCGTCCGTGTGCAGCAACCACTTGTCCGGATCGACCAGGCCGGGAAGCACTTCATCGAGATTGGCGACAGCGGGGTCGGCCCGGAAGATGGCCTCGGCCGCGGGCCCGAGTCCCTTTTCGCGTGCCTCGGTGGCCTTCGACTTCTTCTTGGGCTTGTACGGAAGATAAAGGTCTTCGAGCCGCTTGGGGAACTCGGCGGCGAGGATCGCTTCCACCAACGGATCCGTGAGCCGGCCCTGGTAGGCGATGCTCTTGAGAATCGTGCGCTTCCGCTCGGCGAGCGAACGCAGATTGCCGACCCGCTCCTGAATGCGGCGGATGGCTTCTTCGTTCAGGCCGCCCGTCCGTTCCTTGCGGTAACGCGTAATGAATGGAACGGTGTTATCCTCGTCCAGCAACTGCATCACAGCTTCGACCTGAGCCTTGCGAATCTGCAGGTCCTGGGCGATGCGGCTCAGATCGTGGGCTTGTGGCGCGGGCGGCACCTCCGGCACCGGCTGCGAAGGCATCGGTGCCACATCGGGTGCCGGCGTGGCCGGGGCATCCGGAATGCCCACGGATGGCGTCGGCAGTGAACTGTATTCGAACACAGCCGTGGGATCCGGTGTGTGCAAACCAGGAGTCTCAGTCGAACCAGGTTCCGGTGGCATCACAGGAGCGGGGTGCCCGGCCTCACCTTGTGGTTCCGAGGGCGGCGTGAGATTCTCCATCTGCTCCTTCGGGTCTTGGGGCGGCGGGCTGGTGGGCGGTGAGTTGCCGGAACCCGGGCGATCTTCCGGTGGCTGGCCGAGTTGCGGCTGACCGTGTCCTTCCGAGATCATGATGGAGACTTTCGACTGTAAGAAGGCGTTGGCGGAGGTGACCCACTCATCTAACTCGATGCGGTCGCGATAATTACCCAGAGTGTGGAACAGCTTAGCATAGCGAAGGTGTAACGTAACAAGGTCTTCTTCAACCGGGTTGAGCGTGAACCGCGGCTGATTTCGTGCGTGAAGAACTGCTCCATGAATCCGCCCCTTGCCGATTCCTTCATCGAGAAAAATATTCCCGCTCGCGGGATCAATGAAGACGCTCAACTCGCGATCTTCGAGCGAAATCGCAAAGGGGTTGCGAAACAGCTGCGAAATGCGCTTCGCCGGATCGGGCGACGGGGAAACGGGGTGTTCTACGATAATCGTCGACTGACTCATGGCACTTCACCTCCGTTTCCACTGGCAGCGTGCGATTCCAGTTGCTGGATTATAAGCTTCACGCGGCCTTGCCGAACGGGTCGAAGGAAGTCTGCCACCAGCCGATTCGCCGTTTCGGTCCCCCAGGTGACACAGTTGTAACAGCGCACAGATTGATTCGTAAAGTTATCCGGGTTGAACGAATAAAGCGCAAAACCATACCAGTGTGCCGAAGCCGGCAGCACCACCTCGAGATTCGCGGTGCAGACCGCCTTCTTGGCGTAAACGGTGCGGCTCGGCAAGGTGAGAATCCGGCGAACATAAGCCGTCTCATCGACGATGTGCCCCGGGACGGAGTTGCGAAATAAATAATCTCGCCACTTTTCCGCGTCCTGGAACTCCGCCGGAAGATCGGCTGGATCGAAGCGGTAGCCAACGTACAGTGCATGCTCGATCGGCGATTCGTGACCGATCACGAGGTGCCCGGGGTCCGAGCCGCTGCTTCCGACCACGTAAGCTACGAGATGATTCGCGGGATCCTTCGATTCCGTCGAACTGGACGGGTTCATCGTGAGCGTCCCTGGTTGACAACGCGGGCGGCTCCGGGCAAGCCGGGAGTCGGACAGAATGACTCGACATTGGGTTCGGGCCACGAACTTGGCCGCGAACCGTCAGAAGGTAATGATTACGGTGCGAATACAGAGGTGTCAAGGAAGCCGGCGACGGCACTTAAACCTTTCCGAGCAATGTTGCCAGCAGATTCTCCTGCGGATAGCTGTGGCCGAGGTGCTGACGGAAGCCTTCTGCGAAGCCGACGCCACTGGCCTGGCCCTGCGTGGCTCCCCACTCCTTCATCGACTCCACGAGGTTATCGACACCGTGGTGCTTTCGCAACCAGGCACGCTGGCTTTCGTGGCAATCGAGCATTCGCGCTTTGTCTTCCATCACGCCGCCAATGTCGATGCGGAAGCCGGGCGGAATCGGATTGCCAAAGGCGTCTTTCCCTTCAAGGGGATCGCAGTAATAGACGTGCGGGATGTGCTCCAGGGGCGGGTGCAGGTGCCGGCCATGCAGGAAGTTCGGAATCGGAGCGGCGAAGGTGGCTGCGCGAACGAGTTTGCTCGTTTGTTCGTGGTCCAGGTGATAATCATCCGGACTGTGGGTGAACACAATCTGCGGACGAATGGCGTTCAGGAGGCGAACAACTTTCTCCAGGGCGAGCTCGTTGTAGATCACGCGCAGGTCGCGCTCTTCAAGGCAGTGATAAACCCCACCGATCGCCGCGGCGGCCGCCTGCCCTTCGGCCCGGCGGATGCTGGCGATCTCGTCCGGCGTGTGCTCGGCGGAGCCACAATCGCCCGGCGTCATCGTGGCCACGTGAATGGACCAGCCATGCTCCTTCCGGAGCCGCACCATCGAGCCCGCACACAGAAACTCGGCATCATCCGGATGGGCCAGAATCGCCAGTGCGACGGTATTCATGAACTGATCCTGAGGCCGATTTGTCAATGAAACACGCACGGCCGAGTCACTCGACCGTGCGTGGCGTGCGGGGTGATCACGGCTGGTCGTCGGTATGGGTTTCCAGCAACTGGACACCCTGTCGGGTTCGCACGCTATTCTTGATGTCGGTCCGCACCCACGGCATACCGCGGTACGGTGTACGAGAGGCATCCACGGGAACGTTTCCGGCGAACGGCGAGACCGTCTTCTCGGCGGCTTCCCACTTCAGTGCTTCCAGCACATCCGGGTTCCACTGCCGCCCCGAGGCGGGGAACGGATCCGGCAGGAACGGGATGACCGCCTGGTAGCCACGGCCCAGGCGATTCACCACCTGTTCGAGCTCCGGTGGGCTGACACGCACGAGCAGGCGGATGTAATCGAGTTCGTACTCGTACGTATCCTCCTCGGTGCGGTTGTTCATCTCCTGGCGGTGGAAGCTGGGGTTATCGATGAGAACCTTCTTCCAGAGTTCGAAACCGTCCTGGTACAGCTTCACGGCCTCGTTGCGGTTGCCGACGCGACGGGCCTGGTCCGCGAGCCAGAGAATCTTACGGGCCTGCACCGTCTCGGGCTTGGCCTCGGCCTCGGCGGAGGCGAGATAATACGGGAAGTTGGTCACCGTGCGGTTCTGTTGGTAGAAGAAGAGCGCGGACTGGGCCCGGTAGCGGCGCATGAACGCCGGGTCGTTTTGCTGGTCCGGCGTCGGATCGGGTGGCAGGAACGCCTGCCGACCGGTCGGCTGCCCCGGGCCGCGAACGGTCTCTTCCAGGTCGCGGATGCGGGAAGGCGACAGCACAAGCCCATAGCGCCGGCCATGCTCTTCCCAGAGCTGGGCGGCCTTCTCCCACTCACGCTGCGACCAGCGCGTGCCCTGCCCCACGATCACCGTCTTGCCCGGAAACCACTGGTTGGCCGGGTCCACGCGGGCATCGATCTCCCAGCCCGATTCATCGAACCAGCCTTCCTTCTGCTCCAGATCCGCCTGGTACGTCTGGGCACGCGGGGCACCCTGACGGAAGATGATGAGCATTGGCGAACGCGGAATGCGATAGTTGAACTGGTCGTATTCCCCGGGGCGAGGCGTCGACGATGGCATCGGCTCGCCGCCCTCATCGAGCGGGAACGTCGGGTTCGGCGGCAACAGGATCAGCGAATACGAGAACCATGCCCGGGCCGCACGGAAGCCCGAGAAGTCGTCGCCAAGCGTGGAGGTGGGGTTCACCTCGTCCGGCCCCTCGTTGAACTTGGGCGGCAGGATCGGGAACTGCTCCGAAGCTTCCGCCAGTTCGGTCGCACTCCGGTAGCGGTCGGGCACCGTGAAGTTATCCCGCAGAAACTGCACCACTTCTTCCGGCGTCTTGCATTGCAGTTTCTCCTTGTTCTTCTCGGTCACATCTTCGAGCCGTTCACGCCCCCGCAGTCGGCGAATCAGGTGCGGGTGCTTCTCACAGAACTTCTGGAATTCGTCGAGCTTCACTTCGCCCGTCTTCTGGTCGACGAGCCGATCCGGATTGCGTTCGTCGCGCGGGATGCAACTGAGTTGCATCAGGCAGCGGAGCGTCTGCACCTGGTCCGAGACGCCGAACTTGTTTTGGTAGTAGAAGGCGATCTGGTAGCGCATGTCCGGGGAGCCGATCATGCGAACTTCGCCCGAGTTGGGATCGACATGCCGATACGTGTTTCGTCGTTCGCCCTCGGCCAGCAGTTGGATGCCGCGTGAGATGTAGAAGTACATATCGCCGATGGAGTGCATCTCGACAGAGACGTTGTACGCGATGTTCCAACTCTGGAAAATCCAGGGGGTAATGAAGTTCGGCTGCAGCTTCGTGATGGCACGAACGAGGATTTCGAATTCATGGAAGTCGTTGCGCTTCTGCTTCTCGATGGCGGAGAGCCAGAGGCTGCTGACGGCGAAGCCGCGCGAGCCGGTCATGAGCAAGCGGACAGCGGTGCCGGCGATTTCCGGGTCGCCCTGGTCCAGTTCCCGCAGTTCGAAGCGGGTGGCCTGGTTGACGATGGTGCGATTGGAGACGAACGACGCCGCACTGGCCTTGCCAGCAAGCGGGATGGGAATGGTTCCCCGCCAGAACATGCTGAGCGTGAACAACCCAAGAATGGCCGCGAAATAGTAGATTTTGCGGCGAACAGAGGCTTGTTGAAGTGGATTCATTTTAAAGCGTGTTTAGTTTTGAGTTTTTAGTCTTTAGTGCTGAAGCTCAATGACGAGGCTTTAGCACTCTGTTGAGTGATGAGGATTAGTCGGGGCATTATTCTCACCAGCCTCGGTGGCGTCCTGACAACTCTTCTTGTTCGGTCCGCGGCCAATCGATTTGAGATATCCGTTCAAGGCCGGGGCGAGGTTATCAATCGTGGGCTGAAGTGATGCCGTTTGCTCCTGAGTCAGCAGCTTCCTGCGAAACGCCGGCCTTAACCAGTGCTGGGTTTCCAGAAGAGAACCACGTGCATAACGCACAAATCGACGGTTATCGTTCGGGGTCTGTCGCCCGCACCCCTCAGCGATATTCGCACCCACGCTATCGGCGGCACGAATGAGTTGCTTACCAATGGTATCGCGAGGAAGGAGTTCCCATGATCGCACAATGTTCCACACGGCATCCGCCAATTCTTCGGAAAGCAGATAGACCCGCAGTTCCTGGAATCTTACGAATGCCATGGCAGCACCAGCCACAAGTGTCACATCAGGAAGTCAAAATCGATCAACGGATGCCACGAAACACTCAACACTCAATACTAAAAACAAATTCTAGGCCGCGATCTCGCGGGACTTCATGAGGTAGTACGCCAGGATGCCCCAGGGGAGTAGATAGCCGATGGTGACCAGAAGATTCACGGCCAGGTACTCGATGTTCACATTGAAGCCTTCGGAGACGAAGCTGGTCCAGGTGAACGATTCGACATCCGGGATCACGTTCTGCACGCGGCGGAAGATCCAGGCGAAGGCCTTGTCAAAGATCTGGAAGACGCCGGAGCTTCCGGACTCGGGCAACTGCGAGGTGGGCTGATCGGTGCGGACGAGTCGGAAGGCACTCTCGGCCGGGCCGCCGCCGACGTTGCGGTTCAGGGCCACATCGTTGAGGTGGTCCGTGAAGTAGCCGATGGTGAAAATCACCAGTGTGGCAAGCAAGCTGAGCACGCCGCTGAGATAGGTGCTGCAGGCCACGGCGAGGCCAATGACGATCACAAGTCGGCACCAGAGGCCGAAAGCACCCTTCACGAAGTTCAGGCTGAAGGGCAGGTTGCCTTCGAGCAGGTACAGGTCGGGCTCGGCCATCCCGAGGAGTTGCCCGCCACTCTCGCACTTCACAGAGATGGAAAGGCGTGGTAAGGGCGTCTCCTTGCCGTCCTTGCCGGGATCGCCGGCCTGGGCGTTCTCGAACAGGCCGCTGGGCACATCGACCGAGCCAACCTGGTAGTCGAAGACTTCCTTCCCGGCATATTCAAAGATGCCGAACTTCTTGGCGATGGCGTTGGCCGCTTCCCAGGCGGGTGTGCCGGGTCGAGCACCGATCGGGTTTTTCCCCTCATCCGTGAACTTCTTCACGTCGGCAGCATAGTCGGCTTTTCGCTGTTCGAAGGCTTCGGGGCTTTCGCCGGGCTTGGGGGCCCAGAGCCACGTGCCGGTGGGGTCGGTGGGGCCAGGCGGGCGCTGCGGGCACTGGTACGACGTGCAGCGGAAGTTTACAATCACGCCGCGGTTCTCTTCGCCCTTTGTCATGCGGAAGACGTCGAAGGTGAACTCGACTGGCACGCGGTTGTCCGCCGAGGTAGCCATCGCGGCCGGCAACGTGTCGAACTGCCACACGGCTCGTTGCGGTGAGTCCTGGTGGCCGGCAATGTACTTGCGATATTCGAATTCGCGACCCACGTTCGTGCCTTCAAAGTCCGCCTTGCGACTCTTGAATTCGAGGTGGCCACGGGCGGGCACACGGGCCTTCGCTGTCTCTTCCTCCGCCTTGGCATCGAGTTTCGTGGCGTTGATGAGCAAGAGCGTGAACGCGGTGAGTCCGAGCAAAACCAGCGACATCAAGAAGGTGTAGCCGAAGAAGCGGCCCAGCACGATTTCGAATCGCTCGACAGGCTTCGTCACCACCGTGTGGATGGTCTGATTCTTGATGTCCGACGGAATGCCGTAGAACGCGGCCAGGAGCACAGCGGGGAACAGAATCAGGATCATCAAGGCAATCGAGATCACCGAGACTGTGGTTCGCAACTCATCCGAGGGCTTGATCGGAATAAACCACTTCACCGGGAAGAGGAACGGCAACAGGATCACGAGGAAGACCCAGAGCAGCTTCGAGCGGACCGCTTCCTTGAAGCCGATCTTCGACAGGGCCCAGATGCGTCGCCCACTCAGCTTGAAGAGATCGCGGACGAACGGCTGACCGATGCCCATGAGCGCGAACAAGCCCGCCAGCGTGAGCAGCACGGGGCGCAGTTGCGTGTGCACCACCGGCGGCTCGATCTTGACCGGCGTCCCCGGCATCACCGGAGGCGGCGGCGGTGGATCAAGCGGCATGCCCGCCATCGCGACCCAGGTCTTCCCGGTGTACCACTCGGCGAGAAGCGCAAAGATGAGCGGTGCGTAGCAGAGGAAGCTGAGCGTGGCCATGAGCAGCATGAACTTGCTGACCGGGACGCGCAGTTTCTCCGACTCGGATTTATCGGTAGGCGTGATGAAGGCGTAAAAGAGGTAAACGATCAGCCCGAGCGCCGCGAAGCCACCCGCATCCTGGAGCCAGGCCTGAATGAGGCCGGTGATGTTGGCGTAGCCGAGCGGTTCGCCGCGATCGAGCTGAAGAATTCCGAACAGCGGCGACGACATCACGGGTTAAGCCTCAAGGGAGCGCGGGCATCCCGCCCGCATTGAACTTGTGCCATTCAAAACGCAGTGGCGCAGCCAAGGGGACTAGCGTCGCTTCTTGTTCTTCTTGCCGCCACCCTGATTTTGCTGCTGAGTTTGCTGCTGATTTTGCTGCTGAGCTGGGGGCGGTGAGGGCGCGGGCGGAGCAGGTGGCGAC
>JBGSZR010000035.1:0-19181 GCA_041750275.1 Gemmataceae bacterium | reverse complement strand
GGCGTCGGGGCAAGGCTGGCGTGGGCGAGGCCAACGCGGAAGGTGCCGAAGCCGCGGGCGAGGAAGACGAGGACGCACCCGCACCGACCGTGGCAGCCGTGCGATCGCGGGCACCCCAGCAGGATGATGAGGAGGAAGAAGAGATGGAGACCTCCGGAATGCCGCTCGCGGCCGAAGAAGACACGGGCAGTGAAGTGCTCCGCGAACTGATCAACACCTGGAATGTCCCATCCTGGGACGACATCGTGACGGGGCTTTACCGTCCCGAACGATAAGCAAGCTTCCAGGAAAAGGGTTCTGCCATGGGCGATGCCATCATCGACGTGATCAGTGTGGATGAGTTGCCGGTGATTGTCGAGTTGTACAATCAGATCTTCCGGCCATCGAAAACGGAAGAAGCCTTTCGCCGGCGATACCTGGGCCGGCACAATGTGCTACAGATGGTGGCCCGCGTGAAGGAGAAGCCCCTGGGCTTCTTCATCGGCTTCGAGCTCAAGCCAGACACGTTCTTCGCCTGGTTCTACGGCGTGCTCTCCGATGGCCGTCGTCTCGGCATCGGCTCGCAACTCATGGAAGCCGCCCAGGAATGGGCCGCCCAGCACGACTACGAATCGATTCGCCTCGAGTGCCACAACCAGCACCGCCCCATGCTCCACCTCGCCATCGACCTCGGCTACGACATCGTCGGCATGCGCTGGGACTCCGACCGCGGCGAGAACCTCATTCTCTGTGAGAAGAAGCTCACCACGGGCCGATAAGCCACATCATCGCACCGGGGCCAGATCGAGAAAGTTCTTGAGAATCCGCGGTCCTTCCACCGTGAGGAAGCTCTCCGGGTGGAACTGCACGCCGTGAAGAGGCCACTGCCTGTGGCGAACACCCATGATCTCGCCCTCGTCGGTCCAGGCTGTCACTTCGAAGTCCGGGTTGTTCCACGTCTCTTTCTTGATCACCAACGAGTGATAACGCGTGGCCTCGAACGGGTTCGACAACCCGGCGAAAAGCCCCTTGCCGTCGTGGTGAATCGGCGAGACTTTGCCGTGCATGATGCGCCAGTTGCGAATCACCTCACCACCAAACGAGTGGCCGATGCACTGATGGCCCAGGCAGACACCAAAGACGGGAGTGCTGGGTGCGAACCGCTTCAACACCTCGTTCGAGATCCCTGCTTCCTTCGGTGTGCACGGGCCCGGTGAAATGATGATGTGCGTCGGTTTCTGCTCCGCGATGGCCTCGAGCGTGATCTGGTCGTTGCGAACCACCTGCATCGGAAGCAGCGGATCAAGCTCGCCAAACCGCTGCACGAGGTTGTACGTGAACGAGTCGTAGTTATCGATGAGAAGGATCATGCGTTCGGGAATATCGGGTGTGTCGGGTGACGGTCGATTCAATCAGGAGGTTCAATCGCGACGCGGAGACTGCGAAGCCGAGCGATCTCTAAGCCTGCCGGGTCGGCAACTTCTGGGCGCTGTTGGCAGTGGCGTCGTACGCGTTCGGGGCGTCGTCGTTCGTGAGCACTTCCAGGTAATCATCCGATGCCGGGATGTCGTACCAGGCACCGTCCGCGAAGTCGATGATGGCCCGGCCGCCGTAGTTCACGGACACCACGCGACCCACCTTGCCCTCGAACCGGGCGTACTGCGCGAACCCTGGCTTCACGCGGACGAACTTATCCGTCCAGGTGAGCTTCAGTTCCTCCGCCTGCTCGTAGCTGGGAAAACGCATGATGAGTTCTCGTCGGCACAGATTCGCCGTGATTATCCCCGGAAGGCCTTGGCACCGCGAGTGGGTGGCTCGAAATCGAGTGACTTCACAAAGCGTGCGGCGTCCGCGGCTCCGTATTCGCGGTCCATGCCGGGGTCGTGCCAGTCCACGGAGAGTGCGCCATCATAGCCAATTTCGTTGAGCCCGCGCATGATGCTGGGCCAGTCGATGCCGCCGTGGCCTGGAGAGCGGAACTGCCAGCCCGAGCGGGGATCGCCGCTGGGCCAGTAGCCCGCGAGCACACCGGCCCGGCCATTCAGTGTGAGTTGGGCATCCTTCACATGGACATGATAGATGCGGTCCTTGAAGCGGCGCAGAAATTCGACCGGTTCGATGCCTTGCCAGTGGAAGTGGCTGGGATCGAAGGTGAAGCCGAACTCCTCGCGGCCATCAAGGGCGTCGAGCGTGAGTTCCGCAGAGTAGAGATCGAAGGCCAGCTGGCCGGGATGGACTTCGCAGGCGAAGCGGACTCCGCAATCACGGGCCGCGTCCAGGATGGGGTTCCACTGCTTCACGAACTGCTTCACGGCATCAGCAATCACGTCCGCTTTCGGTGCGGGATAGCCGGCAACGTACGACCATACGGGTGAACCGGTGAAGCCGCTGACGACGCCAGCCCCCAGGCGCTCGGCGAGGCGAAAGGTGGCGGCCATCTCCTCCGCTGCACGTTCTTGAACCGCGGCGGGTTTGCCGTCGCCCCACACGTAGTCCGGCAACAATCCCTGGTGGCGACGATCGATGTGATCGGAGACCGCCTGCCCCACCTTGTGGTTGGCGATGACCGGCACTTGCAGATCCTGGCGGGCGAGCAAGTCAAGGCGAGCCGGGCAGTATGCATCCTCGCTGAGGCCGCGTTGCACTTCGAGGTGATCGCCCCAGCAACAAAGTTCGAAGCCGCTATAGCCCCAGCCCGCGGTTTTGGTCGCCAGCGATTCGAGCGGCAGGTCGGCCCACGGACCGCTGAAGAGCAACACGGGGCGGGGCATCATGCACCAGTGCGAGATGGAACTGGCCGAGAAAGGCCAGTGATTCGAAAACCGGCCGCGAACGGCCGGCTATGAGGGTTTGCACTAGACCCAATCGGCATCACGGCGTCTTCGGTTCATCCGTGTCCGGCTTCGGGGTCTCTGGCTTCGTTGCTTCCGGCGGTGTCACGGGTGGTGGAACCACCGGTGGCACCACGGGTGGTGGCGGGGGCGGTGAGAACGGAATCGTCGCCGGCGGGGGCGGCGGAGGAACCACTGCCACCGGTGGCACCGGGGGTGCGGCCGGGGCGGTCGGCGACACGATCACCGGCAACGAGGTCGGCGACTCCGACTTCGGTGGCGGCATCGGTGCTTCTGGTTCATCTTCTTCCACGAATACTTCGTCGATATCCGCCTCATCCACCTTCTTTCGCATCAGCAAGTAGATCACCGTCGCCGCTGACCAGAAGAAGCTGTAGCTGAAGCCCACCATCATCAAGAACATGAGCGTGAGCCAGAAGCAGACGATGCCGGCCCCCCATGTGTTGTACCACCAGAACTCATTGCGATTCTGGTCGTACTGCTGCTGGCTGATCGGCCTGTACACGACCACCATGCGGTTCGTCGGGATTGCGTCCTTCGGGTTTGCGGGAGCGGCCCAGGTCTTGTACTGCGGCACGACTTCCCGCTCGACGGCATACGGGCTGTCCTTGAGGAGCAGTTCACGCCAGCCGAACGATTCGGGAGTGTAGATGAAGAGGAAGTCGGGTTTGCGGTCCGCGGATTCGTTGCCCGGCGTCTGGCTCACGGCCCACTTGCCGAGGTAGACCATCAGCGAGGCGAAAAAGAGCACGAAGAACGTGACGGCGGCACCATACACCACGGCCACGAGCGAGTACCAGATGTAGTGCCACGGGGCCTGGTACACGTAGTTGATGGACCGGCTCAGGGCGTCGAACGTGTCGCTGGAATCGCCTTCCACGCTCAGTGTCGTGTACATGAGCGGGTAGCCAACCAGTCCGACAAGGAAGACGGCCATCACGGCACCGGCGGCAATGATGATCGGCAAGCCGAGGCCGAGGAAGACGATGTCGCCCAGGAAGGGAATCATGCCGAGCAAGCCATAGCACATGAGGCCGAACACGACGACACCGATGATGATCAGCGGCACCACCGGGGCAAGCAGGAAGCTGAGGTAACGCTTGGCCACGAACTGACAGGCCTGCTTCAAAGTGATCGGGCCCTTGTTCGCCAGCTGCACAGCAGCGAGTCGTGTGATGACACCACCGCAGAAAGCCCAGACGGCCACCATCCACAGAATCACGAGTAGCAGGTACAGGCGTGTCTGCGGGCTGACGCCGGGCGAGACCAACTTCAGCACCGGCATAAGCAGCTTGACGAGCGGCTCGGTGAGAACGGGGATTTGCCCCTTCAGATAGGTGTAAACGGCGTCGCCCCAGAGCGAGGACGGCAGGTTGGTGAGCTGGGTGAGGAACAGATAGGGGTTCGGGCCGCGGTTCTCATACCAGGGCAAGGTGCGGAGTGAACCGCCGGGGCCAGCCAGTTCGGCGAGCACCTGCCACTGTTCCACGTCGGCCTGGTAGCGCTGGTCGCCGATCGCCCGGCGGTCGTCTTCACTGTAGGGCGTGTCGGTGCCGGGCTTCTTCTTGTCGCGGAGTTCGCGTTCGAGCTTGGAATTGCTGTACTCGTCCGCATCGCGGCTCGGAGCCGGATAATAGAACGAGGCAGAAAGCACATACCACCCAAACGACATCACGAGAATGCCGACGGCGGCGACGAGCAACTTCCGCGGGTCCAGCGCCACCTGGAAGCAGCGGAAGATTTCGGTCCACGGCAAAGCGTTGCGATAGCTGAACCCACTGGCTGGGTCGCGCCCATCGGCCATGCTGACTCCTCGGTCTGGGGAAGTTGTCGGTCCGTCGGTTGGGCCTGCCTGGCCGCCACGGGACGGGGCAAATTATACCTAGACGGGCGCTTGTGGCAATTGGGCAGAGATATGCAGAAAAAACGAAGCAACCCACAGTCGTTGTGGCGCACCCTCGGAAGAGGGCACGCGGCACCGAATGCGGGTCGAGTGGGGATCGTGTCGTCACGCCGTGGCGTTTTAGAAGAACAGCCCGATGCCAACGTTAAAGCCATGCAGGATGCGGAACACCTGCGTTTCGTAGCGTGGGTCCGGGTTGGCATAGTTGAAGCCCACAGCCTCTTCCATGCGGGTGGTGTTGAAGTACGTCATGGCCTGATAGCCAAACCGCACCTGCACGCCCTCGGTGGGGTACCACCAGAGGTTGACATTCGCATTGGCGTTGGGCACCAGCTGGAAGCTGTCGAAGCTTTGCTTGGAGGCGATGGGCCGGCTCGTACCGCCGTTGCCCGGGCTTTCGAGCTTGTACTTCACGCGTTCTTTCACCACGCTCAACAACAGGCCGCCGGTGAGGTCGGCACTGAGTGAGAACTGATTGGCCAGGAACACCTCGTGGCCGCAACCCACCACCGGGCCATACATGCGTTGCGAGAGCGTATTCGTGTACCAGGCCTGATCGCTGGGCAAGCCGATACCAAGCGAGTCCACATTGAGCGTGTACCACTGGAAGCGGTCGAACAGCCATGCGAAGCGACCGCTCGCGATGCCGTACACGCGGCTATACTCGGTCTGCAACAGCGGCATACGGATACCGATGTCGGACTGGGTGTAGCGCTGCGTCAACTGGATATTCATCGTGGTGGCGGCGTTCCAGATCCCGTAGGTATTGAACGTATTTGCTCCCAGCGGAATCCCCAGCGAATCGAAGCCCGTGTCGAAACGTGGGCCCGAGAACTCTTGCGGGAAGTTATAGACCGCGGCAACCAGGAACGTGTCGCTCAGGTTCGGGTTGCTCCGGAAGGACGGCGTGACGAAACTGGCACCCGTTCGCGAGTGTTGCTCCGCCAGTTGCATGAAATTCGCGAAGACCTGCAACCCGTCCTCGAACTTGTATCCGAGTTCCGCCTTCCACCCGGGTGTGAAACCCTGCCGCTGGAAGTTCGCAGTCGAGAGTGCAACTTGGCCACTACCGACGTACGTGCCAGGCAGTCCCGTGATGCGTCCGGACGAGTCGATGAACCCACGATAGGCGATGGTCTGCTGGCCGATGGATCGCGTCTGGGCGAGCATCACATACTCGGCCGCCGTGTAGAATCCCGCATCGCCGGAATGTCCAGTTGGAATTGGTGCCGTTGGATACGAGTTCAGTGGTGAATTCAATCCGCCGATGTCGGCCGGCGATTGACCGCGCATCACAAACGATGGCGGGTACAACGATGAGCCCCCGGGATTCCCCGGATCTTGAGCCTGGCCGTTGGCGGGCACGCTCAACATGGCCGCGGCAGCAAGGACGGCTCCTCCGATGAACCGATTGCGCATAACCCGGATCCCCCTTCTCAGCGTGAACGACCGGTCTCAGGCGGGCTCCCCAACCCATCCCGGACCTCGACCCCGGCCAAGCCCGGTGGTCGATCCCCTGTCACGTCACTTCGCGCACGGATGCGAAAAGTTGTCGGCGAACCATAACGAGCCCACCAACCCGGTCAAGCCGAGAACGGGCATCTCGAAGGCATTTCTGCCTGAATTCTGAGCAAAAAGCGATGCGACTGGTGAAGCTGAGTGCGTTGCCGCAAGCGTGCGAACCGGCGTCGTGAATGGTGTGGCGGCAGAAGGGCGAACACGGGCGAACTGGGGTATCACTTCGGCCGTGTTGCCAGGTCGCGAAGCAGAGCGATGCCGCGATTCAGTGTGGCATCGCTTGCTGCATACGAAATGCGGAAGTGCGTATCACGGCCACTGAAGGTGTTGCCCGGAATCACGAGCAAGCTGCGGCGGATGGCTTCGGTCACGAACTCGGTGGCCGTGCCCCAGGGTGCCTTCGGGAAGAGATAGAACGCGCCGCCGGGTGTGGCGAATTCGTAGTGCCCGGTCAACCCGGCCACGAGACGGTCGCGCTTTCGCTGATAGTCCTCGACGATGCCGCTGACGTCAAAATCGAGAGCGGCCGCACCGCCGTACTGCAGAACACTGGGCGCGCAGACATAGGTGAATTGTTGGAGCTTCGCCATCTCTGCAATGAGAGCCCGGGGGCCGTGAGCCCAGCCGAGCCGCCAGCCCGTCATCCCGTAGGTCTTGCCGAACCCTTCGACAACAAGCACGTTCGGGTCGAAGCTGGCAGGGCTCGAAGCGGAGCCATCATAATGGAAGGCTCGATAAATCTCGTCGCTCACGAGCAGAATGCCCTTCTCCCGGGCAATCTTCGCCAGTTCGCGCTGGGCTTTTGCGTCCACCACCGAACCGGTTGGGTTCGAAGGCGTCGAGAGCAGAATCACTTTCGTTCGCGGCGAGATGGCGGCTTTCAGTCGCTCGGGATCAATGCGAAAGTCCGGATATGTGTCAATCGTCACCAACTTGCCACCGGCAAGCGTCACCATGTGCGGATAGGAGACGAAGTACGGATCAGCGGTCAGCACCTCATCGCCGGGGTTCACGGTGGCGAGGAGCGCCAGGAGCAAACCGCCACTGGTGCCACTGGTTACGAGGAGGTCGCGGTCCTGTCCGGGGAAGCGTGCCTGAGCATCCGCAAGTAGCCTGTCGCGTAGCGGTGGCACGCCCTGAGTTACGGTGTAGCCGTTATGCCCGGCGTCGAGTGCGGCCTTGACCGCGTCCTTGATCGGTGCCGGCACGTCGAAGTGCGGCTGGCCGATGCTGAGATTCACGGGATCTTTGAGCGATTTGCCGAGTTCAAAGACTTTGCGAATACCGGAAAGCTCGATTTGCCTGGTGCGATCAGCCAGCCAGTTGTCGGGAATCACGGAAGCATCCTTGGTGTCGAAATTGGCGAACTACAGCCTCGCGGCCTCGGTTCATCCGTCAGGAGATTGCCAGAACCATCTCGCGGCTTTCGCTGTGGCGCATGCCTTCTCGCGCGTAGCGATCCCAGTGCTCGTCGAGCCGTTCCTGGGCCGCTTCGATCGAGATGGCACGGTAGCGGCCGTTCTCCACGTCGACGAGCCCGGCACGTTCCAGCTTCTGCAATGCGTCCTCTATCTCGAAATCGACTTCGAGGTTCAGGCGTTTCTCGATATCGAGTTCGACATAGTCATCGAGTTCCCCGGCTGTCCAGCCGCGTTCGCCGGCATAGCGCCACAGGTAGAAATACGCAAGCAGCGCCTCGCGGACTTCCTGGTCCTCGGCTTCATCCAGTTGGCGGAAGAGGACACCAGCATTGTTATCGAGGTTCTGATAATACAGGCTCTGCGTCAGCTGGAGCGAGTAAGTCTGTTTCGTCACCTGGAAGCCGTACCACGTCTTGTAGCCGTAGCCGAGGATCAAGGCGATCGGCGTATAGAGGGCCCAGATGCTTCCAGCCAACAGGGCGGCGATGGGAACGAGGGAAAGCTTATAGCCGATGTAGGTGATGGAGCTACCGATGGTGCCGCCGAGTTTGAGGCGTTCGAGTTTGGGCATCTTGACGCGCGTACCAGGCAACAGCATCTCCACATCCATCTGGGGGATGTCCTTGAAGAGCTTCAGGAAAACGCTCCTGGTATCTGCGTCGTCGCCGAGGCGTTTGTGCGGCGTTTGCTTCAGCATCACGGCGACGCGGGTGAACGTCTCGACGCTGACCTCTTCCTTCCGGAAGCGATTCCGCCAGCTGCGGCGCACACGCTTACTACGGCCCTTGCCCCGGTAATAGACCTCGAGCTTCTCGAAGGCATCCCAGGCCACATCCATATCGACACCCCAGTCGCTGGCCCCTTCCATCACCTTTTCGAGTTCATCGCGGGTCATGCGGTGGTAGTTGGCACGGGCCATCAGGTGCGAGAAGCGTTCGAAGAGCCGGGTTAACTCCACGGTCTCCTGCTCCGGTTCAAGTGCCTGCAGCGGCTTCGGGTCGGCATCCGGGTCGAACGGTGCGTACGAATCCTTGAGTTGACGGAGTTCCGCCAGATAAATGGCGTGAATGTGAGCGGCCACAGAGCGTGAGAAGCGCCGGAAGCGAACGCGCTCGTCCTCGCTCAGCTTCTGCCCGTGGAGAGGCCCCGATTCCGTGCAGAGGAACTCGATCAGGTCCGCCACGCGGATTGGGATGTAGTGCTCGCGATCGAGGTATTCAGCCATGAGGAGAATCTAAACAGTTATCGGGGCCAGGTACAATGAAGATTCGTGGTATTGGCAGCCCGCACGCCGCCCACGACTCTTTCTCGTAAGCTATTCGTGTTAAGCCAGGCAATCTCGCACGATCTGTCTGGAAAATCGCCACGGACTGAATTGACTCGGCCGCGCAAACCGACTATTTTCTCCATGTGCGAACATTGCCGTGCCTTGTTCGCCACACTGCCTGCCTCCCCCAACCCGATCGCCCACCGGGTCCTGCCTTTGCCAAACCACACGGATAGAATCGTAAGAAACTGATCTGCACGCCAGAGTCGTCCTACCACCGAACTGTCTCGATTAACTTAAACGGAGTTTCGTCGATGCATCTGTTGAACCGCTGCCCCGGCTCGCCCTTGAATCGGCGGAATTTCATGCATGTCGGAGCCCTGGGCGGGCTCGGGCTAACGCTGGATGGATTCTTCCGCCTCCAGGCGGCGGACCCCATCCCCGCCGAACACGCCAAGGCCAAGGCCTGCATCCATATTTTCTTGCCCGGCGGCTCCGCTCATCAAGAGACCTGGGATCCCAAACCGTTCGCCCCGGTCGAATATCGCGGCGACATGCAGTCGATTCAGACGAAGCTCGAAGGCGTGGTCTTCAACGAATGCCTCAAGAACACAGCTGCGATTGCAGACAAGATCACCGTGTGCCGTTCCATGACGCACGGCGAGGCCGCCCACGAACGCGGCACACATAACATGTTCACGGGCTACCGGCCCAGCCCGGCGATCACCTTCCCGAGCATGGGCAGCGTGATCAGCCACGAACTCGGAGTGCGGAATAACCTGCCGCCGTACGTCGCCATCCCGAGCATGCCCACGGACTACGCCGGCAGCGGCTACCTCAGCAGTGCGTTCGCTCCGTTCAGCCTTGGCAGCGACCCCGCCAACGCGAACTTCCGTGTGCAAGATCTGTCGCTTCCCGGAGGCGTCACCAACGAACGCTTCACCAGCCGCCGCAGCATGCTGGACGCCGTGAACGCCCACTTCGCCAGCAAGGAGAAGTCGGACAACCTCGATGCGATGGACACCTTCTACCAGCGTGCGTACGGACTGATTTCGAGCGAGAAGGCCAAGGCCGCCTTCGACATCAACGCCGAGGACGCCAAGCTCCGCGATGCCTACGGCCGCAATGCCGCCGGGCAGCGTTTCCTCATGGCTCGCCGCATGGAGGAATCGGGCGTCCGCTTCGTGACGCTGACGTACGGTGGCTGGGACATGCACGGCGGCATCACCAAGGGAATCCGCAACCAGGTCCCGCAGTTCGATCAGGCCTTCGCTGCACTGATCAATGACCTCGAAACCAAGGGCATGCTCGATAGCACGCTCGTGATGGTCTCGAGCGAGTTCGGCCGCACACCCAAGATCAATGCCACCGCAGGCCGCGACCACTGGCCCAAGGTCTTCTCGGTCGTGCTCGCCGGCGGCGGCATCAAGAAGGGCCTCGTTTACGGCAAGTCCGACGCCACCGCGAGCGAGCCGGAAGAGGATGCCCTCACCGTCGAGGATCTGGCCCACACCGTCTATCACTGCCTGGGTATCGACGCCGTGAAGAAGCTGATGAGCCCCGGCGACCGCCCCATCGACATCGTCCGCGAAGGCAAGCTCCGCAAGGAACTGCTGGCATAAATCAGGATAGCCCGCTTCCACAGCGGGCTGATTGTGCACTGCCCGCCGCTTCGCGTTCTCGTGGTTCCGCCGCGAGAACGATCCAGTGTAAGGCCCGCCTCACTGAATGCGTGACCACGAGAAGCGTGGTAACGACATGAATTATCGAGCAGCCGCCCGCATCGCCATTCCACAGAGTTATCCGCACCACGAGAGATCCATGATGCCACGCCGCGGCTTCTCCAGTTGGTTGATTCTCTGTTCCACGCTGGGTGCGTTGTGCCTCGGCGAGTCGGCATTCGCGGCCTCGCCTTCACTTGCGAATGTGCAGCCGCGCGGTGCCACGCGCGGCGGCGATGTGATCTTCACCTTCAGCGGTGCCCGGCTCGGCGATGCCCAGGAAGTGCTGGTTTATTACCCCGGCATCACGGTCAAGAAGATCGAGCCCGTCAACGATAACGAACTCAAGGTCACCCTCGCCATTGCCCCGGACTGCCGGCTCGGCGAGCACGCGGTCCGCGTCCGCACCGCCACGGGCATCTCCGAGCTCCGCACGCTCTTTGTTGGAGCGCTGCCTGTCGTGGATGAGGTCGAACCGAATAGCGACATCGAGAAGCCGCAGCCGATTGCATTGAACACGACTGTGCAGGGTGTCATTCAGCCCGAAGATCAGGATTTCTTCGTCGTCGACTGCAAGAAGGGGCAGCGCCTTTCCGTCGAAGTCGAAGGGATGCGGCTCGGCGTCACCTTCTTCGATCCATACGTGGCCATTCTCGATGCCAAACGATTTGAACTCGCCAGCAGCGATGATGCACCACTCTGCTCGCAAGATGGCGGCTGCTCGATCGTCGTGCCGGCCGATGGCAAGTACATCGTGCTCATTCGCGAGAGTGCCTACGGCGGAAGCGGAGCCAGCCAGTACCGCCTGCACATCGGCCACTTCCCGCGTCCCACCGCCATCGTCCCCGCGGGAGGCAAACCCGGTGAAGAACTCGACGTTACATTCCTGGGCGACCCCGCCGGGCCCATCAAGCAGCGCGTGAAAGTGCCCGCTCTCGGCGGCGATCCGCAATGGCGCTTGCACTGCCAGACCCCGGAAGGCATCAGCCCCACGGGTTTCAACTTCCGCATCGCAGATTTGCCCAACGCCCTCGAGGCTGGCGAGAATAACACTGCCGCCGCTGCGACTCCGGGAGCCATTCCCGGCGCATTCAACGGCGTTGTCACAAAAACGGGTGAAGTTGATTACTTCAAGTTCGATGCCAAGAAGGGGCAGGTCTTCGATATCCGCTGCCACGCCCGGCAACTCGGTTCGCCGCTCGATCCCGTCATGCACATTGGCAAGGCGGACGGCGGCTCACTCGCCAATAACGACGACAGCGGCGGCCCCGATAGCTTCATCCGCTTCACGGTCCCGGCCGATGGGACCTACACGCTTTTCGTGCACGACCACCTGCGCAAGGGCGGCGCGGATTACTTCTACCGCATCGAAGCGACACCCGTGCAGCCCCTGATCCGCACGAGCATTCCGCGGGTCGATGGCAACAACCCTGCGAACCAGGATCGCCAAACGATCAGCATTCCCAAGGGCAACCGCTACGCCACGCTGCTCGTCGCAAATCGTGCGGACTTCGGCGGCCCCGTGGCCATGGGGCTCGACAAACTCCCGGCAGGCGTCAAGCTCAACGCCGACGCGATGGAGCCGGGTTTGAACCTCGTGCCCGTGGTCTTCGAGGCCAAGGGCGATGCCCCCACCGCTGGCCATCTCGCGGCCATCACAGCCACCCCCACGGATCCCAACGCGAAGGTGCCCTCGCAAACCGCGTTCGACACTGCACTCGTGGTCGGGCAGCCCGGGCAAACCGTTTACACAAGCCATGCCACCCAGCAGACGGCCGTGGCGGTCACGGAACCGTGCCCGTTCAGCATCGAGGTGATCGAGCCGAAGGTGCCGATCGTTCAGAACGGCGTGTACAACCTGAAGATCGTGGCAAAACGAGCCGAGGGCTTCAAGGGTGCCATCACGGTGTTCCCGCTGTTCACGCCGCCGGGCATGGGCATCCAGGGCTCGGCGACGATTGCCCCGGAAGCGACCGAGGTGCTGCTTCCCATGAACGCGGCGGCGAATGCTGCGCCGCGGAAGTGGAAGACCGCCATCACAGCCGTGAGCGATTATGGTAAAGGCCCGACCTGGGTTTCGAGCCAGTTGTTCTCACTGGAGATTGCCGCTCCGCCGGTGACGCTCACAGCCGAACGCCCCGCCGTGGAGCAAGGTGCCCAGACGCAACTCTTCTGCAAGGTCGCCATCGCAGCACCGTTCGAAGGGAAAGCCAAGGTGAAGTTGTTCGGGCTTCCCGCGAAAGTAACCACCCAGGAACTGGAACTCACCAAGGACACCAAGGAACTCGTCTTCCCGATCACAGCAGACAAAACCAGCCCGGTCGGCAAGCACGGCGGCATCTTCTGCCAAATCGTGATCGAGCAGAATGGCGAACAGATCACGCTGAACACGGGCGGCACCGAACTTCGCATCGATGCCCCATTACCGCCGAAGGTCGCCGCGACGCCGACCCCCGCACCGATGGGTCAGCCGATGCCAATGGCGAACCAGCCGCCGAAGCGCCTCACGCGACTGGAGCAACTCCGCCAGGACCAGGCGGAGCGCGAGAAGCAGGACCAGCCCGCGACCCCAATGCCCGAAGCGAAGAAGGAAGAGCCGAAGAAACCGTGATATGATGGGTGTTGTTGAGTCTCCGGGAGGAATCACGGATGTCTGAAACACTTGCGAAGTTGAAGCCTCAGCTGGACACGCTCAGTGACGACGAGCGGGCCGAGTTGATCGGCTATCTCATGGGTGATAACGAAGACATGAGCCAGGAAGAGTTGGAAAACTACTGGGTCGAAGAAGTGAATCGACGTGTGGCCGATCTCGAAGCGGGGCGAACGGTCGCCCTCCCGGCCGAAGATGTCATGAGGAGAATGAAGGAAATATACGGATGAAGCCCGTGATCTTGGAACCGGCCGCGGTCCAGGAAGTGGATGTTGCTCTTGCTGCGTAGCCAGCGCCGAGAAAGTTGCAGGATGAACTGAATGCGGCTTTCACAGTGATTTCGGCGAACCCGCAAGTGGCCGCCCGAATTGGTACCGGACAATACCGCCAGTACAGCTTGAGGCACCGCATTCCATAAAGCGTGATTTACCTGGATGAACCCTCTCTTCGTTCGCGTATTCGCCTTGGTCCACCACAAGCGACGCCCCGGCCACTGGAAACACAGACTTCGCACACCGTAACAATCGATAATCCTCAACGAGGCTTTCTAATATGCGACGTTCCTTCTTGATGGCAGTCCTCATACTCGCGGCATTGGGCGGTGAGTCCGTTGCACAATCCATTGCCGTCTACCCACCCGATATCAACCTGGAAACCTCACGCGATCGGCAATCGTTCGTCGTACAACTCACACAGCCGGACGGCATCACACGCGATGTGACCGCCAAGTGCCAGGTGGCGTTCACGAACCCTGCGCTCGCGAAGCTCGACAAGTTCAGCGTGCTGCCCGTTGCGGATGGCACGACCGAGATGACCGTGACCTTCAATGGCCAGGTCGTGAAGGTGCCGGTGAAGGTGGCCCAAGCGACGGTCGAACGCCCTATTAGTTTCAAGCGCGATGTGATGCCGGTGTTTCTGCGAGCCGGGTGCAACCAGGGTGGTTGCCATGGTGCGGCCCGCGGCAAGGATGGTTTCCGTCTCTCGCTGTTTGGCTTCGATCCGGATGGCGATCACTTCCGCCTGACGCGCGAACTCAATGGTCGCCGTGTGAATCTGGCCATTGCCGGCGATTCGCTGCTGCTCACCAAGGCGGCCGGCAAAGTCCCTCACACGGGTGGTGCGAAGATCAAGGAAGGTGATGAATACTATCAGTCCATCACCCGCTGGATCGAAGCCGATTGCCCCAACGATGCCGCTGATGTGCCATTGCCCGTGAGTATGGAAGTCTATCCACCCGCCGGTGTGCTCGATGGCAAGGGCGAACAACAACGAATCGTGGTGCGGGCGAAATATACCGACGGCACGGACCGCGATGTCACCAACCTCGCACTGTTCCTCAGCAACAACGATACCTCTGCGAAAATTGATGGTGATGGTGCCGTGACGGCCGGGGAACGCGGTGAAGCGTTTGTGATGGCCCGCTTCCACACCTTCACCAATGGTGTGCCCTTCATCACACTCCCGAAGGGACTCCAGTTCGCGTGGACCAACCCGCCGGAAAATAATTACATCGACACACTCGTTCATAACAAACTCAAGAAGCTCCGCATCGAACCCTCCGGCATTTGCACGGATGAAGTATTCGTTCGCCGCGTCTACCTGGATGTGATTGGCATCTTGCCCACGCCCGAGGAGCATGCCCGCTTCATGGTTTCCACGCTGCCGAACAAGCGCGAGTTACTTGTTGATGAATTGCTCGAACGCAAAGAATTTTCGGAACTGTGGGTGCTGAAGTGGGCGGAACTCCTGCAGATTCGTTCCAGCAACCAGGTCTCGTACAAGGCGATGCTGCTCTATTACAACTGGTTGCAGGACAAGATTGCCCGCAATGTGCCCACCGATGTGTGGGTGCGCGAGTTGCTCGGGGCTAATGGTGGCACCTTCAAGAATCCCGTCACCAATTATTATCAAATTGAACGTGATATTCTGAAGGTCACGGAGAACGTGGGCCAGGTGTTCATGGGGATGCGCATTCAGTGTGCCCAGTGCCACAACCATCCTTTCGACCGCTGGACGATGGACGATTACTATGGCTTCGCCGCCTTTTTCAGCCAGATTGGCCGTAAGACCGGTGATGATCCCCGCGAAATCATCGTCTTCAACAGCGGCGGCGGCGACGTGCGCCATCCCATCGGCGGCCGGGTGATGAAGCCCAAGTTCCTGGGCGGGGCCGAGCCGGAGGTCGCGGGCAAGGATCGCCGCGTGGTGCTCGCCAGCTGGCTCGCGAGCCCCGAAAACCCGTACTTCGCCAAGAACCTCGCCAATATCGTCTGGTCTCACGTCCTGGGCCAGGGCATCATCGATGAGGTTGATGATGTGAGAATCTCGAACCCGGCCTCGAATCAAGAATTATTGGATGAGATGGGAGCAAAGTTCACATCGTACAAATACGACTTCAAGAAACTGGTGCGCGACATTTGTACATCGCGAACTTATCAACGTTCGACGGAGACAACACCGACGAATGCGAACGATACCCGCAACTTTGCCCGCGGCCCGATTCGCCGCATCCGTGCTGAGACCATGCTGGACATCATCAGCCAGGCCACGGATACGAAGAACAAGTTTCGCGGCTTGCCCGATGGCTCGCGAGCGGTGCAAATCGCTGATGGCGGAGTGAGCACCTATTTCCTCACAACGTTCGGCCGACCAACGCGGGAGACTGTTTGTTCATGCGAAGTGCGTCTCGAACCCACGCTCAGTCAAAGCCTGCACTTGTTGAACGGCAACACGGTGGAACCGAAGATCGTGCAAGGAAAAATCGTCGCCACGATGCTGGCAGAAAAGAAGACGCCGCCCCAGATCATCGAACACCTCTTCCTGCGGACACTGAGCCGCTCGCCGAGGCCGGACGAACTGCAGCGATTGCTCTCCATCGTGGATGCCAGTGAGAACAAGAAGCAGGCTCTCGAAGATGTGTTCTGGGCATTGTTGAACTCGCGCGAGTTCATGTTCAATCATTAATCGCAGGTGATGTGAATTCTGTTATGGTGGAGTCTGCATTCCACCTTGAGGAGATGTCCACATGACACTCACCATCGAGCTTCCGGACCACGTTCAACAGCGCCTGTCTGAACGCGCATTGCGTGACGGCAAGAGCGTGGAACTGGTGGTTTCCGAACTGATTCAGAAAGAAGTCGCACCAGATATGGGACGGACTTACGCCGAGATCATGGCACCTTTCAGTCAGGAATTCGCCGAAAGCGGGATGACGGAAGCAGAACTCGATGATCTGATCAAGCAGGCGCGCAGTGAATCGTGGGAACTGCGGCATGGAACACAGCCGTGATACCCCTTGTAGTGTTTGACTGCATGGTCTTCGTGCAAGCCGCCGGGAACCCTCTGGGGCCTTCCGGAAGATGCCTGAACCTGGCGGAATCGGGTGCTGTGCAACTGTTACTGTCGAACGATGTGCTGACAGAGATATCCGATGTCATGAATCGGTCGAGTGTGCAGCGAAACTTCCGAACGCTTACTCCGCAGCGTGTAGCACATGCACTGACCCGGATTCAGCAGCTTGCGATCATGACAGCGAATGTCACCAGCGTTTTTTCCTTGGCGCGTGATCCCAAGGACTCCATGTATTTGAACCTCGCCATTGCCGCGGGTGCCGAATGCATTGTGAGCCGCGATCGAGACATGCTGGATTTGATGACGGCGAACGATGCGGACTCCGTGTTATTCCGCACGCGCTATCCCACGATTCGCATTCTCGATCCGGCTGCCTTCCTCCAAACGCTTTCTCCGGCCACGCTCACGAATCCACCGTCGACCACCCCCTGAGGCTTTTCGTCATGCGGCAACTGGTATTTGCTTACTCATTGATCGGAATTCTTGCCAGTGGGTCAGCGGTGTGGGCCGATGCGAAGAATCCCACGTTCGATGAGGATGTGGCGGCCATTTTCAAACAGCACTGCACCAATTGCCACGGCAACGACAAGCAGAAGAGCGACCTGAACCTGGCGTCGTTCGCGGCCCTACAGCAAGGTGGGGCGGGCGGTGCGGTGCTCGTGCCCGGCGATGTTGCCAAGTCGCGCATCTACACGCTCACGGCACACACCGAAGAACCGAAGATGCCGCCGAACGGGAACAAGATCCCCGAGGCGCAACTGGCGGTGCTCAAACTGTGGGTCGAACAGGGCGGCCGGGAGAATGCTGGCAGCAAGGCCGTGGCGATGAAGCCGAAGGTCGAGATCGGCTTGAAGTCGATCGTGAAGGGCCGGCCGGAAGGCCCGCCGCCGATGCCCGCCGTGGGCAAGTTGCGTCAGGAACCGGTCGTCACCGCACGCCGGCCCAATGCTGTGCTGGGCCTGGCAGCCAGCCCGTGGGCTCCGCTCATCGCCCTCGGCGGCCAGAAGCAAGTTCTCCTGTACAACTCCGATTCCGGGCAGATGCTCGGCGTGCTGCCGTTCGAACATGGCCAGATCAACGACATCAAGTTTTCACGCAATGGCCGCTTCGTGCTCGTCGCGGGCGGCGTGGGCGGGCAGTCCGGCAAGGCGGTGCTTTTCAACGTCGAGACAGCCGAGAAGATCATCGAAGTGGGCATCGAGTCGGACGCGATTCTCTCCGCGGACATCTCCGCCGATCAGACACAAATCGCCGTCGGCAGCCCCTCGAAACTCATCCGCATCTATTCCACGGTCGATGGCTCCGTATTGCACACCATCAAGAAGCACACGGACTGGGTCACGGCGGTGGAGTTCAGCCCCGATGGAGTCTTGCTCGCCACCGGCGATCGCAACGGTGGGCTCTTCGTGTGGGAAGCGTTCACGGGCCGCGAGTTCTTCAGCCTCCGCGGGCACACCGCCATGATCAGCGATGTGTCGTGGCGTGATGATTCCAACTGCGTGGCCTCGTGCAGTGAGGATGGCTCGGTGCGGCTCTGGGAAATGGAGAACGGTAACCCACTCAAGAATTGGGCCGCCCATCCCGGTGGTGCATCGAGTGTGCGCTTCGCGCATGACGGCAAACTCGCCAGCACCGGCCGCGACAGGATCACCAAGTTGTGGGATCAAAACGGCACCCTGGTGAAGCCGTTCGAGGCGTTCCCCGATCTGGGGCTTCGTGTCACCATCACACACGATAATTCGCGTGTCATCGCCGGCGACTGGTCCGGCGTGGTGAAGTCCTGGAACGCGGCGGATGCCAAGGCACTGGCGACATTCGACGTGAACCCACTGCCAGCCGCGGAACGGCTCAAGGCGGCCGAAGCCGCACTGGCGGCCTCCACCATGAAGCAGCAACAAGCCCAGGCTGCCTATGATGCGGCGGCTGCCAAGGCAAAACAATCCACCGATGCATACAACGCGGCCGTCGCGAACTTGAACAAGATCAATGCCGATCTCGCGGCGAACCAAAAGCTTGCCGCCGATCAGACCGCGGTGGCGAACGCCTTGAAGCCGCAGGTCGATGCCGCGAAGGCGGAGGTGGACAAGCTCGCTCCGCAGGTCCCCGTGACGGCAAATAAAGTGGCAGCACTGGATGTGGTGATCGCCGCCGAAGCCCCTGCCGCGAAGGCAATCACGGATGCGTCAGCGAAGACGCCGGGCAATCCGGAACTGGCCGCGGCTGCGAAGAAGGCCAATGATGGGCTGGCCGCGCTCAATGCCGAACTGGTTGCGGCGAAGAAGGCGGCAACGGATACAGCCGCGGGTCATAAGGCGGCGACGGATAATCACACGAAGTTGAACGCGGACTACGCGGCGGCCCTGGCCAAGGTGGCGGAAGCGAATAAGCAGGTGGCAGCACTGACGCCGATGGTGAAGCCTGCGACCGATGCCGTGGCACCGGCAAAGGCCGCGGCCGATGCTGCGAATGCCGCCGTGGCACCCGCAAAGGCTGCGCTCGACGCGACGGTTGCCGAGGTG
>JBGSZR010000034.1:0-13450 GCA_041750275.1 Gemmataceae bacterium | reverse complement strand
GGGGGTCGAGGGTCAGCCGTTTCGGCCGCTCCGGTGGAGGCGGGGGCGGTGGCTGGAGCCACCCTGGGTACGGGACCGGGAGGAGGTGGGCCGCGAACATTAACATCCCGGCCACGATGACCAGGCACGGGAGCATCCGGTCCACGCTGATGTGCCCGGTCTGGCGGGCGACCGCGAACCCACTACAGGCGAGCAGAAACGGCCCGACCGCTACGGTTACCTTGTCCAACCCGCCCATCACAAGCGTCACGACCCCGACAACGGCCATCCCAAGTACTGGCACCCAGTGTATCCGCGGGTCGGCCTGCTCCACCGTCAGCAGCCACGCCACCCCGATGGTGGTCAGTAGCACCGGGAAGACGACCGATGTGGTTCGATAGGGGTTCTCCACCCGTAAGCCCTCCGGTAGCCGAACGAGCAAGCTCAGCGGCGGCGGGGGCCGAGTGAGCTACACGTCCGGGAAAGCCTACATGCCCCCGCCGTCTGCTGCAGAGCAAGATTCGTTGCCGCGCAGGGTATCCCTGCCCCACGCTGCCAGGAACTTGTGGCCGCCGCTGGCTCGTTTATCATGGGCGTCGGCGTCCGGTGTCGATGCCCGTAACGTTTCTGGTGCAGTGAGCGTTCACGCTCGGCCCTTTGGTTCGCCTGGGCTGGGGAGCGTTTTCGGTCCACTTCTTGGCGACGACCGCACAACCCTCGACGGACGGTCGATCCCGTTTGGACGGCTGGTACCCTTGCCGACTCCCCCGCCGGACGCCCCTCGCCCTGACCCGTTTTGTCGGGGTTGTCGCCCATCGTCAGCCGCTTTCGGTGGCCATGTCCGCGGTGCGCGCCAAGCCCCCCACTCCGACTCATCCACTCGCATCCCCTGCCTACACGCTCCGAGCACCGCCGCGACACGCTCGACTTGCTCTCGACGCAAGTGACTGGCAATGCTCGGCTTGGCTACAATTGCCAAGCCTAACTCCGATCATTCGCCAGGGGAAGTTCCTTGGGCGGCCGTGGTGTTACTCCCTGGCCAGCACACAAGGTTCAGCGAAAGGGCACACCGCTCCCGGCGTGGCCCCAGCTCCTTCCGTTGCCCGCATTCTACTTGTCGTCTTTCTTCGCCTTCATACGCTCGAAGTATTCTTCCTTGCCGTTCTTGTCCCGAGTCGCCAGTTCGTCGTCGGTGAGCTTGAGGATTGTAGATACATCGTCCATCTCTCGGTCCCCGGCCTTAAACTTCATGGTGAGCTTGTTCCCATCGACCTTGTAGGTGCCGGCAACCTCGGTCACCTGACCATTGATGTTGAAGGTGGCGTTCATCTTCTCGCCCGTCTTGAACTCCACGACCATGTTTAGCAGCACTTTCCCCTTGTTTTTAGCCGACGGCTTCCACTGACCGATCAGCTTCTTGGCATCGATCTCGATCGGTTTGTCTTGGGACCTGCTCATCTCGGCAAGCACAAGGGGGGCCATCACCGCACACATCAGCATCAGTCGCATCTCGTCGTCCTCCCGTTGAATGTGGATTGAATGCCGAAAGAATCCATGCAAGCCGTGTGCGTTATGCTGAAGGGTGGTCGCCCTTCACGTTTGGAGGCTTGCGATGTCAACGACACTGGACACTATTTTGGCCATCGATCTTGGGCGTTACAAGAGCGTGGCGTGCGTTTACCACCGATCGACACGGGAACACACCTTCTGCACCATCGACACCAGGCCCGCGGAATTCACCAAGCTCCTCGCACGGCATCCCCAGGCACTGGTCGTGATCGAGGCGTGTGCCAACGCCGGCTGGGTTCACGATCACGCTGTCGCGGCCGGGCACACGGTGAAGGTGGCCAACACGGCGGCCGAGTCGTGGAAGTTCCAGCATCTCAAACGCAAGACGGATCACGATGACGCCAGGCGTCTCGCCGAGTTGGAGGCGATCGGGCCGCTTCCCACGGTGGCCTTGCCCGATCTGGCGACGCGGCAACGACGTATGCTGAGCGCCCGGTTGCCCCTCTTGCAGCGGTCACGGCTTCGTCCGCGGGGCGGGGGCGAGTGGCGGTTGATTTACCTTCAGATCGCCGACGATCGCAACGCGGAAGCCGCGGCGGAAGTGAGTCTCGGGTGCCTTTTCGACAGGGATGCGCCACGCAGAGCGGGCCCGTAGCGGCGACTCTGTCGACCGGCCGCCACGCTCGACTGCAGCTTCCTGTGGCGTGACGGCCAGTTCGGCGGCGTTGCCGTGCATGTCGAATAGGCCGAACGGGTTGGCCGCCCACCGGCCGACGGGATAGAACTTGCCGTTGGAGTGCGGGAGCGTCCAGCCGTGCTGCTTCATACCGACCTCGTCAGCGCCGAACGACCAACGCGACGTGGTACCGGCCCGACAAGCGTACTCCCACTGCTCCTCCGTCGGCAGCGTGTATGTCACTTCCTCCTTCTCGCTGAGCCAGGTACAGAAGGCACGAGCGTCGGGCACGTTGATGAACACGACTGGATGCGACTCGCTGCCGGAGAGCTTCGGGTTGTTCCAGACGTTCTCCGGATCACGCTCGAACTTCTTCGCCTCGTTGTTCCAGAGTAAGCCTCCTCCGTTCTTCTCGGCCTCGGTCTGGTACTTGGTGGCCGTCACGAACTCGCGGAAGTGCCCGACCGTCACCTCGTGCACTGCGAGCCGGAAGGGCGAAGGGATCGTGACCCTGCGATCCGGTCCCTCGTTACGTACGTAGTCCTGAAGCCAGCCCGGAGCCTCCTTGAACTCCTGTGTGTCCTTGAGAATTGCTTCGATTTCCGCGGGGCTGTTCCCCATCATGAACTCGCCTGGCGGGATAAGCCGCAGCCTCATGCCGAGGGTGTTTGTGATCTCGACGTCGACGCCGAGATGGTTGGCCCAGCCTTCCTGGTGATCTTTCGCTTGCTTGGCATCGAAGGGAGCGACGGCGAGGGGTGGCGTGAACGGGCCGTCCCCAAGCGACTCGCCGCGCTGACCCAAGTCGTAAACCGCGCGGACCTCCGCGTCGCTCAAGGCACGGTGCCATAGAGCGATTTCATCCACTGTCCCGTTCAGTCCGCTCGCGACGATCTCTTCGGAAGGCCCGCCACCAATAGTGCGCAACGTGAAGTCATAAGTTTTGTCGTTCACCCACATGCGGACCAATGTCATCCCTTTATCATCGGCTTGGAAGCGGAATGCCACGAAAGTCCAGACTCCGGGTTCGACCATCTTCGTGGGTGTGGATTTGTTGTGCCAGCCTCCGCCTCCGAATACGTTTATGTGGACTCTGCCGTCATCGCTGACATAAAAAAGGAAACTCGGCGTATTCACGTCCGGGTAACGCGCATTTTGAGTTGCAATCAAGTGGACATCATTCATCGCTTTGAAGCGATACCACCCGGTCCACGTAAGCTGTCCTTGACTCCTGAGAAGCTGCCTGGGAATGCGCAAGAAACCTTGGCCGTCGTTCAAAAGTCCCCCGCCCACAAGACCGGCGTCCGTGGGATGAACCCCTTCACACAAGCCGTCGTTACCTCGGCCACTCAGGTCCTGCACCCAGGTCTTGCCGTCCTTCTCCGAGAACTTCGTAAAGTTCATGAGGAGTACTGCATCCTTGAGCAATTCGGTGCGTGTTGGGGTCGTTTGCGGCAGTTCCTTGATCTCGATCTTGCGGAACTCGACACTGCCGCCCTTGCCACGGGCTTGTAAGCCAAAGTGGCCCTGCGAACTGCTGGTGTCCATGACATCCGCAGTGGTGTTGCCATTCACGAGAACTTGAAGTCGACTGCCGCGAGCAATCACCTCCATCGTGAACCACTCGCCCGGCTTGGGAGCTGATGCAGCCGGGGCGGTGGTCAGTATCTTAAAATCTTCGATTCGCCACAGACTCCCTGTCGGCACCTGGTTGCCTGGATTGATGTCGGCCTCATACCCCTTGTTCGGAGCTTGTCGGAAGAGGATACCGCTATCACCCCCGGCCTCGATGCGTGCCTCGGCCCTCAGATGAAAGTCACGATAATTCGGTCGGTCGCTCCAAATCATCGACTGCTCACTCGCGTGCCCTTTCAATACGCCGTCCATGACTCGCCAGGAACCTGTATTCAGGAACTTTCCTTCTTTCCACCCCGTCAGGTCCTTGCCGTTGAAGAGTTGCACCCAGCCGGGTTCCGGTGGCGGAAACTCCTTGATCTCGATCTTGCGGAACTGGACGACGGTGCTGGCGTTCCAAGTTTGGAGCGATAGCGAACCCTTCAGATAGGCGGAGTGTGAATCGATATGATCGACGACCAGTTTGTCATTAACTTTGATGATAAAGTGGTTGCCGCGTGCGATCACGTCCATTGCGAACCATTCATTGGGCGATATCAATGATTCGGTCACTTTGGCGTGATTCCCTTTGCTTCGGACGTAAAGACTTCCTGTTTTGTCCACGGCCGAGTGAGAAATGTTCGCCTCATAACCGTACCTGGGTTGGCCGACGCCTCTTGGTAGTATTTCCAGTTCCTGACCAGTGCGAAAGAAGATGCCGCTGTCACCGACATTGTTAATCTTCGCTTCCAGGCGGACGTGAAAATCGTTGAAGTCGTCGCGCTCGCTAAAGAGGTAGCCGGCGCCGCCGCCGACGATCGCGCCGTCTTGCACTTTCCAGACGCCGGGTTGGTCAGGGTGAGGCTTCCACCCCGTCAGATCCTTGCCGTTGAAGAGTTGCACCCAGCCTTCGTCAGTCGTGCTGGGCGGCGTCGGTGTCTGCGGGTCGGTCTTCCCCCTGTCCACGACCTCCGGTTGCGGTCCCGAACGCGTCAGATCGTAGACGCCCCACGCAATCAACGGCAGAAGCAATGCCAGGGCAGCCGTGGCAACCCACTTCCACGACTTCGTTTGGCGTGGCTTGCCGCCGGGGATGCGGGCGTAGTTCATCAACCCTGCATGCTGCTTCAGTTGCTGCTCGCAGTCGGCCAGCAGATCGGCCACTTCCCGGGCCGTCTGGTAGCGGTCTTTTGGCTCCTTCTCGTGCAACTTCGCCACCACCCGGCACAGCCACTCGGGCACTTCGGGAATCACCTCGCGGATCGGCCGTGGGGTGTGCTCGACGACACGCTTCAGGACGGCCAGGGTGTTCTCCGCGCGAAACGGTGGGCGGCCGGCACACATCACGTACAGCACGCTGCCGAGGCTAAACAGGTCGGCCCGGTGGTCGAGCGATTCCCCCTTCGCCTGCTCCGGCGCCATGTACATTGGGGTTCCAGCGATCACCCCGCTGCGGGTCAGGCTGGCGTCGTCGGCGGCCCGGGCCAGCCCGAAGTCAGTGAGCTTGACGTTCCGCTGCGGGCCGGCGTCGATCAGGATGTTCGAAGGCTTGATATCCCGGTGGATCAACCCCTGCTCGTGGGCCGCGGCGAGACCTGCGGCAAGTTGCCGGCCAATGCGGAGAATCTCGGGGAGTTCGAGCGGGCCGGTGCGGTCGAGTTGCAACTGGAGCGTTTCACCCGGAACGAACTCCATGACGAGGTGCGGCAGCGGTTGCTCCTCGACCGCGTGCACCTGCACCACGTTCTCGTGTCGAACGGCCGCCGACGATCGGGCTTCCCGCAGGAACCTCTTGCGTGCAGGCGACGTCGCCGCCATCGATGGGGCCAGCACCTTCACCGCGACGACCCGCTGGAGCACATCATCAAAGGCACGGAAAACGACGCCGAACCCGCCCTTGCCCAGCACCTCCAGCACCTCGTAGTGCCCGATGCGGCCGAGAGAATCTGTGCGGCCTGGCGGCGATAGGAACGCCAGCGCGTCGTCGGTGTCCTCGTCGGCACCCTCCCCCTGCGTGCAGGTCAGGCCGTCATCGGGTACGCGATCCGCAGCACGGAACGCTCGTGTCGATGCGTGTTCCTCGTTGGGCATCCCGGCGGCAGGTCGTTCGAGGAACCCGGCGACCCGGTCGTGCGCGGCGAGCAAGCCTTCGACCCGCTTCTGCTGCTCGCGATCGTCGGCACAGGCAGTCGCCACGAACTCAGCCCGGGTAGCGGCATCGGGCTTCTCCAGCGCCTCGGCGAATATCGTCTCGTCGGTCATGGCCGGCTCCGGGAACAGGGGCATCACTATTAACGCGAAATCCGGCACCGATTTGGCTCACGGAAATGCGTGGCGGGGCGGCCGGCGTTGCCGACTGTTTCCACCACTCGTACACAGTGCTACGCAAAGGGCGTCTCAAGTCATGCGGGTTGTGCGGGGCAATTCAACAGCATGACGGGCGCGAACGTCTTACCCATCGGGAACGCTCAATTCACGGTATAACCACGCCCGGCTGTAGTTCCAGTGCCGTTTTGCGGTGGCCGGGGAGATACCAAGAGCGTTGGCAGCTTCTTCGATCGTGAGCCCCGCAAAGTACCGCAACTTCACCAGTTCGGCCTTCTGCGGGTCGATCGCTGCGAACTTGTCGAGCGCCTCGTCGAGAGCGACAAGATCTTCCTCCGGTTCCGGTCCGGCGATGGGCAGGTCCGCGGCGTCGTGGCGCCGGAGCCCGCCGCCGTGCTTCTCCGCCTTCTTCCGGCGGGCGTTATCAACCAGGATGCGGCGCATGGCTTCCGCAGCGGCGGCGAAGAAGTGACCACGGTTGGCCCACCGGGCGTCGTCCGACGACCCGACCAGGCGCAGGTACGACTCGTGGACCAGGGCCGTGGGTTGGAGGGTGTGATTGGGCGACTCGACCGCCAGCTTGGCAGCGGCGAGCTTCCGCAACTCGTCGTACACAAGGGGTAGAAGCTCGGCAGCGGCCTGGCGATCGTCGGCCGCGTCGAACGGGCGGTCGACAACGGGCATGGGAGAGGGACCCTTATCGACAGGAGGCCGGACCGGCTGGCGCCGGGGAGGCTATCTGTGCTCTGCATTCTCACCCGCTCAGCACCACAGGGCAAGCGCTTTCACGAACAATGGGGATCGCCTCTTGGCTGCTGTTGCGCTACGAAATCCCATCGTGCAGAGGTGATGATGCATCGAGTTAACCTTGTCGCTTCACCATCTCGTTGATCCAGATCGAGCGTGGCGTTGTAACGGCCATTTCCCGTCGGCGAACGCCGGGCGCTCAGCGCTTCCAGGAACTTCTCCTCATCGACAAGCGGGCCATGCAACACCAGCACGATGGCGACGCGAAGTTCCTGTTCGGTGTCGCCAACCACCGTCCCCGCCAGCACGTGATCGATGTGTGCCAGCGACTCGCCCACCTTGTCCAGGAACAACAGCACGCCGACCGGCACTCCGGCTTGCGTCAGCAGCCCGTTCGCATCCTGATTGGTGCGGGCGGCGTATTCGAGAATCGGCCCGGGTTGCACAGTCAGAACAAGGTTGCAACCCAGCGGCAGGTACGCCAGTCCGGCCAACTCCAGCGGCTTCGTGACGCCGGTGATCGGTGTGGGTCAGGTGTCGGCTCGGGCTTGCGAATCTTGTAGAGCACGAGGTAGAAGCCCGCACCGACGATGAGCACTGCGAGCGCGAGCAACAGCATCGTGGCGAGCCAACGGCGTAGCGCTCCGCTTCACCCTCACCCGCCTTCAGTGTAAACGTCTCAGCGCAACGCGGGCACTCCAGGCGATGCCCCGGAAGAACCGCATCCGGGGCGAAGGTGGAGTTGCAGTAGGGGCAGGATATCCGCGTCGTCATTCGTGACCACCCAAGGTGGCGCGATCAGCAGGCCACGTTATCTTAGGCCCTGTGAGGTTCGGGAGCTATTTCCAACATGGATGGCGGATCGGCCTGCGCATAGTGCGTCATCTACGTGTCCGTCAGGGCGATCCGACTCAGCAGCTTGCGATTTGTCGTGAGGTGTGGTCGGCATTCACATGTCGATGAAACTCGCGATGTCATCCACAGTGCACGAATGGCGTCCACCCATCATTCTCGGTAACACGATCACGAAGGTAGGGATGTGGCCTGGCCTGTGAAACCGGAATGATCACTTCGCACGTTTGAGAACAACGAGGGTCGCACCCGTGTCGTTAAAATCCACTGGTCGAGTGTCACCAGAGCCGATGCACAGCGTCAGGGTGTCCCCCTCGAACCGGTAAATCCCATTCATCGTGACAGAAATATTCAACCAGCCGCCCCCTCCGCCAAGCGGGAAGTCGATCGCCTTCATCTTCTGGGTCGGGTCAATCTTGAAGGGGAGTTCCTGCTCCGTGCCGTTTGCAAGCGTAACGGTCATTTTACCCTTGGCGAACGTCACCCGGGCACCCTTCATCTCGGCCGACACCTTCCCATCGTGTGTGGCCGAGGCGATGTCCCACGTCCCCTGGAACTTCGCCATTTCATCGGTGGGTTCGTCCGCGCGAAGGCACATCGCTATTACGCACAGGAGCCCGAAAGCAAACAGGTCACGTAAGGACATCATGTCGGTCTCCTCTCGAGCCGTGAGGCCGCTGATGCCGGGCGGCCCAACGGACACACACCGGCCCGGGGTGTGTCCGTTGCGATGAATCCCGACTGACCCAGCGCTCACCGTATCACTTCTTTACGCGTTTCAGTGTCAGCAACACCTGCCCGGAGTTCTCCGGGGCGGCGAACGCGGTCGGCCGTTCCTTGTCGAGGCGTACGGGGAGGCACAGTTTCAGCGTATCGCCATCCAGTTCGTAGATTCCATTGGCGGTCTTTCCCCTGGCACCGCCCTCCGCGCGCGTGGTATCGATGGCCTTCGGTTCCTTGCTCGAGTCCACCACGAACGTGCTCTCCAGTGCCTTCTTGCCGTCGGGCGGGAAGAGGCTCATCTTCTCACCAGCGAATACGATCTTCATGCGCTCCAGTTGATCCTTGGGGATGGGTTTGCCATCCGACACACCCGCCGTTACCTGCCACGTTCCCTGGAGTTGATTCTTGTCGCTCTTGGCATCGTCCCCACGCGCCGGTTCATTGGACCCGAGAACGACAGCCAACATCGAACACAGGAATAACCTCGACATCGCGAAGTGCGGAATCATGATGCCTCCTGAAAGGACCACCCATTCGAATGCCGAAGAGTGGCGTGGAAGACCCGTCACGAACGACGGCTGAGTGTCGTTTTACTGCATCTTAATACCGACGCGCCAGACTCCCCGGTGCCATCTTCCTACGCCCGCTCAAGGTTTCTCGCGCTTCAGGACTATCAGAATATCGTTCGCTGAGTTGGGCTTCGACTCGAACGCCGTTGCTCGCTCGCCCTTGCGTCCCTCGGGGAAACAGATCTTCAAGTTGTCGCCCTCCAACTCATAGATCCCGAGCGTCGTGTTGTCGCCCTCGATGAGGTCGATCCACTTGGGCTTCTTGGTGGCTTCCAGCCTGTAGGACCAGTTCGTTGTCTTGTCGCCGAACTTGTGGGTGATCTTGTCCTTGGTGATGACCAACTTGAGCTTCTTGATGGCTTCGTCGGGTGCCTTGCCCCCGCTGTCCTCGGCCGAAACCACTATCCAGGTTCCCTGGATTTTTTCAAGGTCACCCTTGGCGTCGTCCCTGGCGCCAGCGGCACCGAGAAATAAGCCAGCCGTCAGGAGTGTAGACAAGCACCATCTCATAGGAATCTCCACATCGGGGGTAAGAGGAGTTTGCTCCGAACGTTAAATGAAGCTCCGGCCTGACGCACGAGATTGTGATGATGTACCACGAAAACCGGGGAAGCAAGGGATAAGTGACCGGTCAGCTTGAATGGCTGGTTCGGCGAGGCCGCGTCAACCCGGTGGGATCTCGAGTCGTCCCGGATCCAGCACTGCTACCCGCTGCTCCAACGCATCAACTCTCCGCGCCAAGGCCCAACACCGGACGAATGCGATGATGGCCACCAGAGCGACTGGCCAGACAGCAATATCTCCCACCATCCACCTTCCGTTTCTTGTCGCCCAACTTGTTATCAGGATGCGCCGGTGGACGCCTCGTTGTGGGCACGAATTCGAGCGCCGGCTAACGGCGAAGCGACACCTTGAGGGAGTGCCGTTTCTTGCCTGTCGCCGCATCCCAAACATCGACCGGAGAGCCCGTATACGTGACGACGGTCTTGCCGTCACCGCTCAGAATCACGCGGCTGACGGACTGGAAAGCATGAAGCCTCTCACCGTTGTCCACGTCCCACAGGATCGCCGGCGGATTGATAAACCCGCCCACGGTGGCGAGGCGCTTACCGTCCCCGCTGAGGGACGCACTCGACACCCATTGGTAGTCTCCCTCGAAGGTTCGAAGCTGTTTACCGCTGGCAGTCTCCCACAGGACGGTCTTTCCGTTCGCCGACCCGGAGGCGAGAACCTTGCCGTCGCTGCTGAGGGATAGGCAGTTGATCGCGCCGCTGCGCCCGTCCAGGGTCCGCAGCGCCTTGCCGCCGGCGGACTCCCACAAGACCACCGTGCCGTCGGCATAGCCCGTGGCGACCAGCTTGCCATCGTGGCTCGCGGCCACATCCATGACATGTGCCTTGTGTCGGAGGGTGTGCAGCTGCTTGCCATCGCCCGCATTCCACAGGATGGCCGCATCGTCGAACGAGGCAGTCACGACGAGCTTACCATCGCCGCTCAGGACCACCGGCCCAGTTTCGGGGTGAACTTCAACGAGTTCTCCCATGATCCGCTGCACACCGCGAACCGGTTTGGGACCGTTGAGGGTGTGCAGCTTTTTCCCGCCAGCCGCGTCCCACAGAATCGATACTCCGTCCTTGGAGCCGGTAAGGACGAGTTTGCCGTCGCCGCTCAGGGAGACGGTGTGGACGGCCGCGGTGTGGTTGTTGACGTCCGCGGAGTGTTTGTAGGTCTGGAGTGACTTGCCCGTGGCCGCCTCCCACAGGATCGCCGTCGTGCCTCCACCGGTGAGGACGTGCTTGCCATCGTGGCTCACAGCCACACTCTTGGGGTCGGTGGTGTGGCCCGCCGGTGGTTCCTGCGCCGGGGCGAGACTCGCCAGGCACCCGAGGAGAAGTCCGGGTAGTAGTAGAGCTGCGTTTCGCACAGTTGGCCTCCGGAAATTAGAATGTACCGCAAGCGGCGGTATGCGCCATCATGGTCGAACCTGTTAATAGGACGCGCAAGTGGACCGTCCGCGGACCCGTCGAGCTTTACTGCGTCTTGACACTGACTCGCCAAACTTCAACCGCCTTCTGGCTGAAGACCCAGATATCCGAGCCCTGCACCTTGACGTCTTCGACCTTCTCCTGCCGCCAGAGTTCCGTTCCGTCCGCCAGTGAATAGACGACCGCGCCGCCCTTGTCTGTCATGAGCACCCACTCGCCTTCGCCGAATTGCGCGCTATGCCCGCTGGGTTTCGTCCAGATCGGTTTCGGCTCGCCGAGTTTCCAAAGACTCGAACGCGCGATGTAGTGCTTGCCGTCCGGAGCGACTGTCGGAGCGCCGATACCGCGATGGATCGTTTGCACTTCGGCTTTCTCACCGCTCAATGTGACCTGCAGGAGATTTCGCTCCGGCAAGCTCGTCAGGCCCCGATCATCGAGCTTGGGCTTTTCCATGTTCGCAATCAGCAGATGGGTGTCGTCGAGCCATTTCACGTCCTGAATGAGGCCATCCATTTTCACGCGGTGAACGACACGCCAATCCTTGCTCGAACGGACGATTGCTTCGCTCTTCCATTCCGCGTCCTTTTCGCTCCCGACCTCGGCCGTCACGAGTTGTTGCGATTTCGGAGAATAGTTTCTGGCATCGAATTTCGCATACCACGGCGAGTCGTGCCGGAACGGTCCCGCCGCCCGCTTGCCGGTCGTGGGATCCCAGACGTTCAACTCGCCAGACTCGTCGTGGGAGAAGAGCCATTTCCCGTCGGCGGAGAACACCATCAGGAAGACGATGTCTTTCACCGCGCTCGCGGGAGCGATCGCTTTGCCGGTCTTGAGGTTCCAGAACTGCACGTGATCCAATTTGGGCCGTGTGACCAGGACCTCGCCGTCGGGGCTGACGGCGGGGAGGGGCTCTGTGTCTTCGCGCAGTTCGTGGGGGAAGGCCCGACCGACTTTGGCGTGGGTGCGGGTGTCGTACAGGGTGACGCCCGAACCGTAATCGACGGCGAAGCACAGTGTGCTCTTGGGGATGAAACCGATCGTCGTGGAATCCCCGAGGTTCGTGCGCTTGGACTTGTCTCCGTCCAGCGTCCACAAGCGGAGGCCCGAAGAACTCGTCTTGGGATCGTCGGGATCGCGCGTGATGAGGTTGCGCGATAACAGCGACTTGTGCTCGCTGCTCACGACAATCACGGCCTTCCGGAAATCATTCGGCTTGTCGGTCGCCATGGACATCACCTTGCGGACCTCTACCGGTGCCGGTTTCGGGTCTGCTTTCGGGTCCGGCTGTGGCACCGACGCGGCGACCGCCGGGCCGTCCGTCTTCTTCTCCTCGTCGCGTGCGAGGCCCGGCGCGAGCAGCCCGGTGCCGACCAGGGCGAAGGCCACCGCGATGCACGTGGCCGACCACACGGAAGCGGTTTTCAGTTTGGCGTAGAACATGGCTTGCAGTACCTCGTTTGTGAGGGAAGTGGATTGGGCACTGGCGAGGGCCGGCACCAACTCCTGCCCGCCCAGGTTCGCGATGATGCCGTGGACGATACGGATGGCGAAGGTGGGCGTGAGAGATTGGCCAACCCCACCGCTGAGCCCGACCGTGAGGAACCCCGCCCCGAGCGCGACTCCCCGGGCGACGAGGCGATCGTGAAGCAAGGCGCGGCCCCGCTGGAGTAAACCGTGCAACCGCCCCTGTCTGAGTCCCAGCGCCGCGGCCGCTTCGTCGCGCGTCTTCCCTTCCAGGTAACACAGGATGATCGGGCCCCTCAACTGCTCGGGAAGGCGTTCGAGTTCCTCGTCCAGCAGCACGATCACTTCCGACCACAGCATGTCTGCTTCGCTCGTCGCTTGCGGCTCACTTCTGGAGGCCTTTCGTTCGTGCCGCTGTCGTGCGCCTCGTTCGCGCAGAAGGGTCAGGCTGGCCCGTCGTGCGACACCGTGCAACCAACTTGCCACAGACGGCTGTTTGCGGATGCTCGACGCTTTGCGGGCCAGCACCAGGAACGTCGCCTGGCAGGCATCCTCGGCGTCGTGTGGGTTCCGCAGGATCCGGAAGCAGACGCTGTAAACCATTGCCCCGTGCCGTTCCACCAGCGCGGTGAACGCCGCCTCATCCGGCCCGGTCGCGCAGTGGTTGAGAAGTGCCCCGTCGTTTGCGTCCGTGAAGCGGCCCGCGGCCGCCAGCAGGCGAACCCGATCGAGAGCGTTGGCAGCGAGTTCCTTCGCCATGGGAGATCTCGGTGGCTCCAGCGGCACTCACCATAGTAGTGCGGGAACCTCCCATTTCGGCGCGCAGAATTTGGGAACGAGTTCGCCGATCTTTACGCCGGGCCGGGTTTCCGGCACGTCTGGCCAGTGCGGGCTTGGCCCACTTTCTACCCGATGAGTGGGTGAGGACTCGCCGCGAACCGTGGCACCGGGCGGGTTAACGGCGACCACCCGGCCCTCCTCCCGCGGCCGCCGGGCCACTATCAGGT
>JBGSZR010000033.1:0-3620 GCA_041750275.1 Gemmataceae bacterium | reverse complement strand
ACCAAAAGGCGGCGAAAGTCAAAGAATTGCAGGCGCAGGGCCTGATGGTAGCCATGGCCGGCGACGGGATCAACGACGCGCCCGCCCTGGCCGAAGCCGATGTCGGCATTGCAATGGGGACGGGAACCGACGTGGCGATTGAATCGTCGGGCGTCACCCTGCTGAAAGGCGACTTGCGGGGCATCGTGAAGGCCGTCACCCTCGGCCGCCGCACGATGCGGAACATCCGCCAGAACCTATTCTTCGCCTTCGCCTACAACGCCCTCGGGGTGCCGGTCGCGGCTGGCGTCCTGTACCCGATCTCCGAACATCTGCTCCTCAACCCGATGATCGCCGCGGCGGCCATGAGCTTGAGTTCCGTGTCGGTCGTGGCCAACGCCTTGCGGCTGCGAGCGGCAGACTTGTCTTGAGATGCCGATGCATCCAAATTCAGAAGATATTTCGTCCGATCCGATCAAAACAGCACTTTGTCCCTTGACTCAGTACCTAGGTACGGGGTGTAGACTTCTGGTGGAGGCACGCACATGAGCGCGATCACAACTGGCGAATTGGCGAAGGCAGCCGGTGTAGGCGTGGAGACCGTCCGCTTTTACGAGCGGAAGGGGCTACTCGAAGCGCCTTCCCGCAAAGAATCTGGTTACCGCCAATACGACTCCCAAGCCGTGGAACGATTGAAATTCATCCGAACGGCTCAGCAGGTTGGCTTTACGCTCAAGGAAATCCGTGAGTTGCTTCTCCTCCGCGACGATCCGGATGCCCGACGCGAGGACGTTCGTGGAATGGCACGCGAGAAGGTCATCGACATCAATTCCAAGATTCGTGATCTGCGAGCGATGAAGGCATCACTGGTTGAATTACTGGCGTCCTGTGCGGGCGATGGCCCCGCCTCCGGATGCCCGATCATCACCAAATTAGAAAGGCGAGGTTCAACATGAAAACGTTGCGAGTGAAAACAAACCTGCGATGCGGGGCCTGCGTAAGGGCGATCACGTCGCTCTTCGATACCGCACCCGGCATTACCCGATGGTCGGCCGACATCGATGATCCCGATAAGCCCCTGACAGTTGAGGGCGACCGGGTGACACCGAACCAAGTCGATGAACTGTTAAAACAGAAGGGGTACGCGGTCCTCGGCGAACTGTCTCCCTCATCGAGCGCTGGATCGACGGCAGTGAATGATCCGAAGCCAAGTTACTTTCCGATCATCCTGATACTCGGTTACATCTTGGGCATTTCCGCGCTCATCGAGTTCACGCACGGAATGTTCAATGGGATGCGTGCCATGAACCACTTTATGGCCGGGTTCTTCCTGGTATTTAGCTTCTTTAAGCTGCTGAACCTCTCTGCCTTCGCAGACGCCTATTCCAGTTACGACATCTTGGCCGCCCGATGGCGGCCCTACGGATTCGTCTATCCGTTCATCGAACTGGCACTCGGGGCAGCCTACCTGACCGGGTTCCAACCTCTAGCGACCAATGCGGTGACGCTCGTCGTGATGGGCGTCAGCACTGTGGGCGTTGTCAAGAGTTTACTCGCCCGTCGAAAGATTCGTTGCGCCTGTCTCGGGTCGGTGTTCAACCTGCCGATGAGCTACGTCACCCTCACCGAAGACTTGCTCATGGTGGTCATGGCGGCGGCGATGCTGGTTTTCCAGGCCGGCTCCCATCACTGATGTCTGCAAAGTGGAACTGAATCGAAAGTTGGCGATTTCGTCGCATCGACTGCCAAGCTTGCCGATAATTCGGATTCGATCAAGTAGGCATCTCGATGCGGTCGATGGTTGATTTATGTATCGCTGCGCGGCTGCCTCTGTTCTCCTACTCGTCGCGGTTACTGGCGGCTGTGCAAGCTTCTTGGACCGAGCTGAAAAACAACCCGCACTGCCGCCACAACCGGGGCGAATCACGTCAAATGCATCTCCCGTCACAAATCCGCCAATGAGTGTTGTTCCGGTCGCACACAACGACGCGGATGCTTCTCCAGCGATTGCGACGCGAGATTGGACCTTGCCCGAATTGATCGACTTAACCGTCCAGCAGAACCCCCGTCTGGCACAGGTCACATGGGCGGTCGAAACGGCTCGTGGACGAGCGATTCAGGCCGGGCTGTACCCTAATCCCACCGTCAGTGTGACGGGCGATGAATTAGGCGATGTTCAAGGGCCAGGTGGTATTTGGACCGCGCCGTTCATTCAGCAGGAAATCGTGACAGGAAACAAGCTCGGCTTGAGTAAGGCGGCAGCGTTGAAGGAAGTCGATCAGTCGTCTCTCCGGGTGATCACGGAAAGATACGTCTTGTTCACGAACGTTCGGCAAAACTATTGGGAATTACTTACGCTCCAAAAGCGAGCCGAGGTTTTAGTCCAGTTGATCTCTCTGGCCGAGAAGTCGGTCGAGAACGCCAACAAGTTGCTCAAGGCCAAAGAGGGGAGCGAACTCGATGTCGTTCAACTCGAAGTCGATCTGGAGCGATACCGTGCCGAACTCGAAGCGACGAACAAAACACTACCCGCGGCATTCCGGCGATTGGCAGCGAGCGTCGGTGTTAGCGAACTCCCTATGGGCAAGATCCAAGGGGAACTTGAATTAGAGTTGCCGGACTACGATCTCGACCGTTTGCGAACCTACGTGCTGGGCATCCATCCGGAACTGCGCGTTGCCCAGCTTGAAGTAGAGCGTGCTCAGTTAGTACTGAAACGGGCCAGTGTCGAGCCGATACCGAACGTGACGGTGGGCACGGGGTACGTTCGCCAGAATCAGAACAAGTCTAATGACTGGGCCATCAACGTCAGCGTCCCGGTGCCATTATGGAACAAGAACCAGGGCAATATCTTGGCGGCGAAGTCACTGATCGGCGAGGCAACCAGCGAAGTCGGTCGCGTCCAGAATGACCTCGTCGGCCGACTCGCCACCTCCTACGCCACCTACACTGCGGCTCAACAGCGAGCGCAGCGGTACAAATCTGCAATCCTGCCGAAGGCAGAACAGAGCTATCAACTCTCATTGAAGGCATACCAGGGTGGGCAATTCGAGTACCTGCGGGTTCTTCAAGCCCAACGGGCCGTAGCCGATGCCCGGCTGGAATACATCCGCTCGCTCGGCGAGGCATGGCGGGCGGCAAGCGAACTGGCTGGCCTCGCCCTCGAAGATCGATGGCCCCTCGCGAAACCGTAAACGTGGCTATGACCAGCACCGTAACCGGTGATCGGCAAAACCACAACACTCGCGACGTGGGGCTTTACGCAGACTGTCCAGACGTGATTTTGCTGCGAAACCACCCGAAAAGTCTCTACTTTGCAGACCGTCGCTTCCGGGCCGCGTTCGAGAACGGGTTGTTAACTTCTCGCGGTCGTCATCGGAGAGATCGAGAGACTTTGGGGCGGTTTTCGACCGATGGGAAGGGTCGTTTCCGCACCCCGAACGAGACGGGTTCGGAACCGAGACTTTCGAGTAGCGACGCGAACAGGCCAAAGCCCACAAGGAAAGGCGGGAAACGAAGAAAGCCGAGAGGGTCGCTCTCGGCTTCGTCGCGTTAACTCTTTTGTGGACGGGCTTACAGGCAAAATCAAAAAGCTCACTCGAGGAGACACTTAATCGCAACATTTGAGTTAACGGATAACC
>JBGSZR010000032.1:0-12102 GCA_041750275.1 Gemmataceae bacterium | reverse complement strand
GAGGCTGGCGAATTTGGCGGCGAAGGCGGATACTGTCTTCATGGCATCCGGGGGTTCAGATTGACTGTGTGGTAACAATCATTCTGGGAAACCGGATGCCTACTTCATTTTCTTGGGGCGGTGGGCGGAGCCCACGTTAAGAGGAACGGGAAGAAGATTGCCAGCGTTCGACTGGTACCGAAGAAGCCTGGCGAGATCGGCCCGGTTCAGCGGCTCACGACCCGAGCAACATTCACTGGCCACGTGCAACGTCAGGTCTGCTCCCCGGCTATTTCGCCAGACGGGTTGCACGCCGCCACCTATGCGTGCGGATCACGCGGCGAACCGGACCTCGTCCGGCTCTGGCGACTCGATAACGGGCAGGAAGTACGCACGTTTGGAGCGGGGGACGAACGCGTGGGAACAATCGCGTTCACCGCGGATGGACGGTTGCTCTTGAGTGGCGAGAAGGCACTGCGAATCTGGGACTACACCCACGCCGGGCCGCCGTTGAAAACACTCAAGGGGCCGCGGCCGCAAGGCGAGGGTTTCGGGCCATTTGCCGGATTCTCACAGGATGCACGATGGGCGGTCACCTCCGATGAGACCGATCACTCGCTTCGCGTGTGGGACGTTGCTGCCGGCAAAGTGATGACGACGATGTCGGGCCACAAGAATGTGGTGTGTGCCATCGACGTTTCTCTGGACGGCAAGCGAGCCGCCTCAGGAGGCAACGAGGGAATCGTGCGGCTCTGGGATACCGAATCCGGGAAGGAGTTGAAGCGATTTGACACCCCGTTTCCCATCTACGCCGTTCGCTTCTCCCCGGATGGTCAGCGGCTCGCCTGGCAAAGCGGGGCGAACGAAATCGCTCTGTGTGACCTGACAGAAGAGGGGAGCATCCGGCGTTGTTCTTGCCCGAGGGCGGATCAGAACCACATTCGGGCGCTGTCATTCACTCCTGACGGAAACGGTTTGCTGGCCTGTGGTAATGGCAGTACCTGGCTGATGATGTGGGACACTCGCTCGTGCCGTCCGGTCGATTCCATCATCACGAGTCCGACGCTACACATTGCCGTGGCACCGGACGGCAGGCACGCGGTCACGACTCACGACGATGGAATCGCCCGCGTCTGGCAGCTTCCGACCCTGCCCGCCGTTCCCGAGGGACGCTGAGTCGCCATCGCTGCTGACCACGCTCGTGTTCATCGCATCGCATCCACACGTCGCGTTCATTGATCGCTCACCGGCTCTCCACCACAGCCACCTCGATCTTCACACATTATTTTGCGAGCCGCTGAAAGAGTTGGGCGTCGATCCGTCATATCTCTCATGTCGTGCAAAATCGGATCGGGATGGAAGCCAACCGGGCGACACACCTGGAGAAATCACGGATGATCTTCCCGAAGCGACTCCGCACTTTTTACCGCTCAACAGAATATCACCCCACGCGCGATCAGAGCCGGCCATCGAAGCCAGTGCAGTGCCTTTGCCGGGCCGCGAAGCCTCGACCCAACCGACAAGACCTGAGAGATCGGAATCAGTAGGCGTCTACCAACACCACAACCGTGGAGGGATTCAAATGAAGTGGTATCGCATGGGTTTGCTTCTGGCAGGGATCGTCTTTGGGACGTCACACGCTCGGGCCGACAGTGTGCTTCTGGTGCTCGGTGACTCCAGCGCATTTGGTGAAACCGATCGAACGCAGAATCCGTCGAACGGCGATCGCGGGTACGTAGCGCCCTTCGCCGATTACCTGGCCGGTCAGAATGGCGGAGTTCGCCCCACGGTGATCAACACCGCTATTAACGGTGAGACGACGAAGAGTTTCTTCTCGGGTAACGTCGCCGATCGGGCGTCAACCGACGGGATCTTCCTGAACAGCAACTATTCCGGATTTGCCCCCAACTACCCGAGCCAGCACGAGTATTTGATCAACACGATACTCGCTCAAATCGTGGCCGGGAATGACATCAGGAATGTCGTCGTGCAACTTGGCGCGAACGACCTGTCGAATACAGCCGAGAGTCCCGGCTTTCTGGCGCTCTCGCCTGACGAGCAAACGGCACAGATCGGGAGTACGTTCGCCACGGTGGGACAGAATGAGGCTCAAATTCTCGGCGAAGTGCGATCGCTGCTTCCGAATGCCAACCTTTTTGTGATCGGCTACCACAACCCCTATGGTGGCACGCCGGAGCACCCGTTCTATCCCATCGCGGCACCCGCCGTGCAAGGGTTGAACGGTGTGATCGCCCAGATCAGCGTTCCCTTCGGCGCGACCTACGTCGATTTCTACTCACCCATCGTGGGTCGCGAGCGGGAACTGACGCTCATTGACCGCTGGCAGACGGACCCGATCAACAACGTCCACTTGAACAGCCAGGGATATCAAGTCGAGTCGCAACAACTGATCGACGCATCGAAGCCCGTGCCGGCTCCGCCATCGATCGTGCTGGCCGCGTTCGGTTCCCTGATTGTGATCGGCCGCCGCGTTCGCTCGCGGCGACAAGCTTGCCCCAGCTGAGAGAATGTGTGGGCAAGATACCTGCGCCACAAAACGGCCCTCACCCGACGCTCAGGGGTGAGGGCTGTGCTTCGAGCCCCAGGTTGCAAGGAGGCCACCGGTGTTCTCATTCTTCGCCCGCGCCGCGGCCTGCGCTGTGCTGTTCGCTCCCGTGCCACTGCTTGCCCAACCCGCTTGCGATGCTCCTGCGAGTGGCATTTCGCGCGTGAACGGCCTCGTCGAGAACCCGAACTTGCCGCAGGACATCGACCCTGTCTTCGCACCATCGCTCGTCATCCAACCGCGTTTGCATCCGATCCTCCTCGCTGCGACCCCACCACTGTCCGACAAGGCACCTTCGTCGCTCACCGACTTCAAACTCAGTCAGACTTATCTGCCGCGATTGGGCGAGAACGGGTTCGGCACGCACGACACCGAGTTCTCTGCGCAATTCGCGCTGCCATGGGAACCGTGCGGCAAACCGATATTGCTCCGAGGTGGGTTCGGCGTTCACGCCTGGGACGGCCCAGGCCCGCAGCCCGGCAACATCGATCCCGCCGTGCCGGGTGCCGTGTACGATCTGTTCGTCGACATCGGCTGGAAGCCGCGACTCGCCGAATGGCTCTTCTTCGATCTCGGCGTCACACCGGGCCTTTACAGTGACTTCCACTCCCTGAACTCGGATGCATTCCGAATGCGCGGTCGTGGCCTGAGCATCGTCGCGCTCTCCGAGAAATTCCAGTTCGTGGGTGGCGCGCTGTACGTGAACCGGAACGGCCCCAAGATCGTGCCCGCCGGCGGCTTCATCTGGCAACCGAACGAAGAGACGAAGTTCCAGATCGTCTTCCCGCAACCGAAGATCTCAAGACGCATCACTACCTTTGATGACAAGACGTGGTGGCTCTACCTGGCCGGGGAGTTCGGCGGAGGTACCTGGGGCTACGAGCGGCGCGCCGGATCGGCCACGTCCGTCGACTACAACGATTATCGCATCATCCTGGGCTCGGAAAGCCGCCGCGCGGACGGCTGGAATCTGCGTGGTGAACTTGGCTACGTCTTCGGCCGCAGCCTCGAACCGTTGAACCTGCCAACGGTCAACCCCAGCAACACACTCATGGCTCGCCTGTCGCTCAACTACTGACCCGCTCGACATCTCATCGCGATTGACCTTACGTTCATCGCGCGGCAACATCATCGGCCCACGCCTGAGGGGTAGGGATTCATCGAGCTACCAGCGGTGAATAGGGCTCTCTAGCCCCGCTTGCTGCTCGAAATCCTGGAAACCCGCGAGGTTCCGACGATCGGTCTCGACCCGACGTTCGGGAGCGAGGGCGTGCTATTCAACGCCCTTGGCTCGCAGGCGGGGTTTCAGTTCGTTGCCGACGCTGCGCCAGTTGCGGGAGGCAAGAGGGTGTTGGCCGGCAACCTCGCCGGTGCGGGCTTCCTCGGATTTGGCGGTGATCTGGCGATCGCCAAGCTGACCGCGGCGGGGCGGCTGATACCACGTTCCGCGGCGGCGACGGGCTGTCCGCCGGTTGCCGATCGGCTTCAGAATCGCACGCGCGGCAGAGTCCGTGGAACGCACCGTCTGGTGCGCCGTATGCGATCACGAGCCCACCGGGAACGCCGGGCGGATCAATCGGCTGGACCTACGGCGTGCCGGACTCGCGGGCAAAGTCGGATTGACCTCCCCCATCAACGAACGAGCCGTGGCACCGGCGCGACTGTAAGCGATGGACGCGGTCGTTCAGGGGGTCTGGCATCCCAGGTCCGCACCGCGCCGTTTGCGTCCCGCGTGACGACACGGAATCCGTCCGGACTGAAAGCAACGGACACCACATCGCTGGTGTGGCCTCGAAGCTTGAACACTTCGACGCCGCTTGTCGTGTCCCACAGACGTGCGGTCATATCCCGGCCGCCGGTCACGAGACGTTTCCCGTCCGGGTTGAACCCGATCGATGAGACGGAACCGATCGGCCCGCGCAGGGCGATCACCTCGGCTCCAGTCCGCACGTCCCAGATGCGCACCGTACGATCCTCGCCAGCCGTGGCCACTCGACTCCCATCCCAGTTCCACGCCGTTGCCGTGATCGTGCCGACGTGACCTTTCAGCACTGTGATCTCGGTGCCGGTCCGTGAGTCCCAGATTCTCCCCATCGCGTCGTTGCCGCCCGTCAGCACCCACCGCCCGTCAGGGCTGTAACTCGGGGCCCAGACGATGTGGTTTGGCATGGGTCCGGCAACCGGCGTGTGACCTCGGAAGGTACAGACTGCGACCCCGGTCGTAACGTCCCACACTCGAGCCGTTCCGTCCCAACTTGCGGTGGCGACCCGCGTCCCATCCGGGCAGAACGCTGCGGACAAGACTTCACGCTGATGCCCGGCGAGTACGGCCACTTCCCGGCTGTTACGCGCATCGCGGACCGTCGCCGTGGTACCCTCGTTGCGGACCACAACGAGCGTATCGTCCACGCTGGCGGCCATGATCCCCGTATCGTGAACCTTCCGGGGCGATCCCGACGCCTCGGGTCGTACGTCCCAGACGCGCGCGATCCCGTCGACGCCGCCGGTCGCAATCCGCGTGCCGTCCGGGCTCCATGCCACCGCTTCGAGCGAGTCCGTGTGCCCTCGCAGGACGAGGAGTTCCAGGCCGGTCTTCGCATCCCACACTCGTGCTGTCCGGTCACCCCCGGCGGTCGCCAGGCAGGTGCCATCCGGGCTGAAACCGACGCCAACTACACCGCCAGCATGACCGCGCAAGGCCAGCAGTTCCTTGCCGGACTTCGCGTCCCAAATACGCGTTATGCCATCCAAACCGCCGCACGCCAGCCGGGTGCCATCCGGACTCCACGCGACCCCAATGGCCCGTCGCTCGTCGGCCCGGATCAGCCATGTCTGTTTCCCGGTGATTGAATTCCACAATCGGAGCGTTCCGTCGAAACCGGACGTTGCGACCTGCGACCCATCCGGGCTCCACACCGCCCGCATGACAATCCCGTCGTGTCCTTCGAGGACGACCCGTTCGACCCCCGTGTCGGCGTCCCAAATTCGCGCCATGCCGTCCCACCCTGCGGCCAGTACGCGCGACCCGTCCGGGCTAAACGCGACGGAGTTCACACAGCCGGAGCGCGTTACCGTCCGGAGCGACTTGCCGGTCACTGAGTCCCACACGCGTGCTGTTGTGTCGCCGCACCCGGTTACAACTCGGGTCTCGTCCGGGTTCCACCGGGCAGACCAGATCCACCCTGTGTGCCCCGTAAAGACTCGTAATTCCACACCTGTCCACGCGTCCCAAATTCGTGCCGTCCGGTCCCAGCTGCCGGTCAGGATGCGTGCCCCATCCGCGCTAAAGCACACGGACGCAACCGGCCCTTGATGCCCGATCAATCGCACCAGGTCGGCATTGCACCGGCGGTGGAGGTAACGCCACTCCCAGCCGCGGAAATCCTCGTCCGCTTCGGCCAGGAGGGTGAGCGTACCGGTGATATTGTTCTCACGCAATTCCTGATCGGCGACCTGCATCCGCTGTCCGTACTCTACAGCCGCAAGCCGCCGCCGCAATTGTGCCTCGCGATTCTTCGCTGCCGTCTCTGCGGTCAGCGACTCTTGTAAATCACCTTTCAGCCCGGACTCGATCCGTAATAATTCTTCGACTTTCCCCTTGGCCGCTTGCTCTTGCGCATACGCCGATTCGGCGTGTTTCGACGTCTGCTCGGCGACCGCCTTCGCGGACTCGGCTTTGCGCCACAGCGACCCGACGACAATCGCGACAATTGCCAGAACGCCCACAACGGCGGTCAGCCCATAGGCGGCAGCCAACGTCGGCTTTCGACTTGCCCACCGCACTGTGCGCTCGAACGCCCCCACCGCTCGGACGCTCACGGGCATCCCTGAGAGAAACCGTGCCAGGTCATCCGCCAGCGCCTCGGCTCCAGAGTAGCGCCGATCAGGTTCCTTCTCCAGGCATTTGAGGCAGATAGTCTCAAGGTCGCGGGGAACTCGCGGGTTGAGTTGGCGGGGCGGAACGGGCTCGAGTCGGCGAATTTGATCAATCGTCTCCAAAGCTGTCGCGCCGCGGAACGGCGGGCGCCCAGTCAAGCACTCGTAGAGGATCGCTCCAAGTGCGTACACATCGGCTGTCGGTCCAACCTTGCGTGCATCGCCCGCGGCTTGCTCCGGAGCCATCCACGACGGCGAACCCATCACGTTCCCCGTGCGGGTGCCGCTTTCCGCATCCAACAACTTCGCCAGCCCGAAGTCTGTCACTTTCGGCTCACCATCGGCATCCAGTAGCACGTTCGCGGGCTTGAGGTCACGGTGAATAACACCCTTCGCATGTGCCGCGGCTACAGCCCGTGCCAGTTTCTCGACGAGTTCCGCAACACCGACTGGGGTGAGAGGGCTTTCTGCCAGGCGCATAGAAAGGTTTCCGCCCGAACAGTATTCGAGTGAGAACCAGGGTAATCCGTTGTGTTCGCCGACTTCGTGGATTTGAATGATGCCGGGGTGACGAATCCGGGCGACGGCTTCGGCCTCGGTCCGAAAGCGAGACACGAGGTTTGCACCTGCGTGCCCACCGTGGAGGATCATTTTCAGAGCAACTAATCGCTTCAGTCGAATCTGCTTGGCGAGGTAGACGACGCCCATTCCACCGCGCCCGAGTTCGCGAACGATCTCATAGCCAGGCAAGGTTTCGGGGGTTCTTTGTGCTGTGTCGGGTGCGGTGGAGAGATCTTGCAGGGTTTGGAGTGAGTCGCCAGCATCGTGTGCGGAGCGGAGCCTGGCCAGGAAATTGGTGCCCGAGAAGTTCTCCAGAATCCTGTTGCACTCATCGCAATTCAGAAGATGTCGCTCGAGAAAGTCTGTTTCATCGGTTGGAAGCCGACCGGTGACGAACTGCCGTAACATGTCAATGTTTGGGTGATCGGATTCGCAGTGATCCATGTTTCACATCCATGCTTCGTGCCAGCCAGCGTAGGGTAACTATCGAACAAGTGTAACCAACATATGGGCGGAAAAACAGAATGTCTCCAAGCGAGCCACCATGATCCTCAAGAGGATGGCCGAGAGGTAGGAAGAAGTGCACATCTGGGAAGAGTCGTATGGCCATGATGACCGTTTCATAAGTTTGCTGCCACTGTTTTGATTGTGCGTTGGTAGGGTCGTGGTGGGTGAAATCTCTATTCCCAGAGTTGCGGTCGAGTGCCGAATCCGGCTCGACTGTGACGTCGTTGTCGTCGGGTTTGGCTGCACGGTGTGGCTCGAACCAACGGTTCACCTGTGAACGTCCACCGATACGGATGAGCGTGTCGGCCGTGATCGGGGCCTACCGCAGTCGCTGGAACATCGAAACCACGTTTCAAGAAATGCGTTCGGAACTGGGCCTGGAGACAACGCGTGGCTGGCGTGAGAAGACCGTGTTGCGTGCGGCCCCGTGCCTGTTCGGGTTGTACACCGTGGTGGCGATCCTGTTCCACGCGCTGCCCGAATCGAAGCGAACGGGGGCCGTGGAATGGCCGGGCAAAACCGTGACAAGATTTTCGGATGCGTTGGCGGCGGTGGCTGTGGGCCGAGTTGCTATTGCCGCAGGCTGGTCAAGCCATGGCATGGGTCTTGCAAAAATTCGCGGAGCCCGTGCGGGAACTCTTGCTCACTACGCTCGCACCCATCCCATGACCGACGTAAGAATCGGCATCAGTCGAGCTTAGCCATTCGCGGGGTTCAACTCATTCGGGCCCGCTACGGTCAGCTCCCAGACCGGCTCGAGCTTCCTTTTCGGGCAGTGATTGTGAAACACCGCAACGATCCCGGGTCAGGCTCTCCTGCGCTGGGAGGTAGACGGATTCTTGGACGATCTGTGAAAGAATCCATCGATTCGAAGTCATATCTCTTGAGTGTGCCATTCGACGCTCAACTTGAATTCAGCCCTGGCGAATGTCGTAGACTACTTCGTTCGTGGGAATTCCGCTTAGCGCCGGGCAGCGGAAGAGTAAGTGGCTTGAGCATCCGCGATCCGAACCCGTTTAGGTACTCTCGACTCGTCGATTCGAACGAGCAGCGATTAGGTGCCTTCGTATTCGATCGGCTTGATTGGAGAACCTCTTGATTCACGCCGCGGATAGTTCGGCCTCGGCAACTTCGTTGATCCCGGTCTACCGGGCTATGCTCACCGCCCGCCTCATTGATCGCTGTCAGGCCGCCTTCGTTCGCCGTGGGGAAGCGTTCTTTCACATCCCGGGAGAAGGTCACGAGGCCATCGCGGCACTCGGTCCGCACTTGAGCGAGACTGACTGGCTCGCCTGCCATTACCGGGACAAGGCACTGCTCGTGTACCGGGGCGTGCCACCACGTTTCTATCTAGCGACTCAGCTCTGTCGTTCGAATGCGCCGGGTGCCGGGCGGCAGTTGCCGGACATTCTGTGCGATCACTCCCGGAATGTCATGAGCATGCCCGTTCCGGTTGGGAATCATGCCTTGCAGGCGGTCGGCGTCGCTGCTGCACTGAGCGAATCCAACTCGACTCATTTGACTGTCTGCTGCGTCGGCGACGGCACGACGCAGCAAGGAGAATATCTTGAAGCAATTGCGGAGGCCGTGCGCCGCTCGCTTCCCGTGTTGTTCGTGGTCGAGGATAACGGCTACGCCATTTCGACTCCCACGACAGCGTCGACATTTCTCTCGCTACCGTCCGGACCGGCGTCCGAATTCTACGGACTCCCGATTCAGCGGATTGATGGGCGTGACCCGGCCGCTGCCTACGGGTCTTTCGGACAAGTGGTTCAGAGAGTACGGGTGAACCGCAAGCCCGCACTCGTGTGTCTTCGGACAGTTCGCTTGACTTCCCATACTAACGCCGACGATCAGGCGATTTACCGCTCGACCAATGAACTGCAGACTTCCCAGGAGTCGGACCCTCTCATCTCTTTGGAGCGCTGGCTGCTGACTTGCGGCCTCACCGCTTTCGAGTTGGCCGCGATTCGCATCGAACTTGAAGCTGTGATCGATAGCGAAGCAGAGGCTACGCTTGCCGCCGCTGATCCGGAGCCCATCCGAACGGCCAAGGCACCGCTTCCATCCGAACAGTCAGATCACAGCCGGGAATATCGCGGCATGGAAGGCGGGGAACGGCTCACGATGCGAGAGGCAATCGGCGCTGTCCTACGACATCGCCTAGAAACCGATCCGCGAGTCATTTTGACAGGCCAGGATATCGAAGACCCCAAAGGTGATGTGTTCGGCGTCACCCAGGGACTGAGCACCTCATTTCCAGGCCGCGTGGTGAATGCGGCCCTGACGGAATCGACCATCATAGGCACAGCGATTGGCAGGGCACTCGTCGGTCAGCGACCGGTGGCGTTTTTGCAGTTCGCCGACTTCCTACCGCTCGCCTTCAACCAGATCGCGAGTGAACTCGGCAGCATGTATTGGCGGACAAATGGCGGCTACTCGTGCCCCGTGGTCGTGATGGTCGCCTGCGGGGGATATAAGCCGGGGATGGGCCCCTTCCATGCTCAGACGTTCGAGTCGATCGTCGCCCACGTTCCGGGAGTTGATGTGGTGATGCCCTATTCGGCTGCCGATGCTGCGGGGCTTTTGAACGCAGCGATGGAGTCGCCGCGACCGACTATCTTCTATTATCCGAAAGCGGCCTTGAACCTCGCTGCCGAGTCTACGTCGATTGATGTGAGTCGTCAGTTCGTTCCGCTGGGAGTCTCGCGGCACATCCGTACCGGTCAGGACCTAACGATAGTCGCCTGGGGAAACACCGTCGATCTCTGCCGGCGCGTGGCCGAAGCTCTTGGCTTAATTGGAATCGAATCTTCACTCATCGATCTGCGATCAATCTCGCCGTGGGACGAGGCAAGCGTGTTAGAATCGGTGCACCGAACCGGCCGGCTCCTGGTTGTGCACGAGGATAGTCAGACCTGTGGCTTTGGTTCCGAAATCCTGGCATGCGTTGCCGAGCGATCGACCCGCCACATTCGATCGAATCGGGTGACCCGACCCGATACTTACGTCTCGTGTCACTTCGCAAACCAGTTAGAACTTCTTCCCTCTTTCCGCAGCACGCTTACTGCCGCGGCCGAACTGCTCGGCCTCGATCTGGAGTGGGAACCGCCCACGTCATCGGCAAACGGACGGGTCGTAGTGCCTGCCATCGGGTCGGGTCCATCGGATGAATCGGTCCTCATCCTGAAGCTTCTCGTTAGTCCTCATGCAGTAGTCCAGGTTGGCGATCCCATCGCGGTGGTGGAAGCGAGCAAATCGACCGTAGAGATGGTGGCCCCGGTGAGCGGTGTGGTGGAGTCCGTGGGGGCAGTTGAGGGTGAGAGGGTGCCGGTCGGCTTTCCGCTGTTCGTGCTCAGAAATGATGACGCGACACGTAGACTTCCCGTCACGCAGGAGCCGCTTGCCATTCCACACTTGAGTCGTCAGCCGATTCCGATTCAAATCACGCAGGAGACTCGTTTGCCATCGGTTTCTCGAACAGTTGGAATAGGAATAATTGTAGGTCTGCCGGGTGGATGGGCGGTCGGGAACGACGAACTCTTGGTCCACCATCCGGGCCGCACCGTTGAAGATGTTTATCGCCGCACGGGGATCGAAACACGTTATTGGGTTGGCCCAGGGGAAAACGCTTTGACGCTGGCCGTAGCGGCAACTCGTCAGACCCTCGCGCAAGCCGGAATTAGCGTCGGCGATCTCGACCTGATCGTCTGCAGCACCGGCAGCCCGCTGTCCGTAACGCCGTCGCTAGCCTGTCGGATTCTGGCGGAGGTCGGCGATGCTGGCGAAGCGGTCGCGGCCTACGACGTGAACGCAGCCTGCTCGGGCTATCTCTACGCACTTCAAATTGCTCACGATTTCCTGCAGGCGGAACCAGCCGGGCGGGTTCTGGTCGTTACCGCCGAGACACCTTCCACCAAGTTGGATGTCCGTGATTTTGACACGGCATTTCTCTTCGGCGACGCAGCCACTGCGACACTCGTGGTCGGCGAAGAGCACACGAAGCGAGCAACGTGTGTGCTGCATCGCCCGGTACTTTCGGCGCGGGGTGAGAACGGCAGCGCGTTATCCGTGCCCTTTGATGGTATGGACAACTACATCGTCATGCAGGGTGCGAAGGTGTACAGCGAAGCGGTGCGATCGATGGGAGCAATTCTTCAACGCGCATGCCATGCTGCCAGAGTTCAGGTGGAAGATCTTGCGATTGTTGTCCCGCACCAGGCTAACAAGCGGATTCTGGATGCGGTCGGGCAACGGTTGAAAGTACCGGTTCTCAGCAACATCCACCGACTCGGGAACACATCATCCTCTAGCATCCCAATGGCTCTGCGCGAAATCCTCTCAGGATCGTTGAAGGGCCACATCGGGCTGTGCGCATTTGGCGGCGGATTCACCTCGGCCGGCGCGGTCTTGACTTGCACGGGAGGGGCAAGCGTAAAGGTGTAATCGGGTAAGTGCCACAACCAGCCCTCTGAAGGTGTCATTTGTCGTCGGACTTTCGCTCGGCGAGGAGGCGAGCGGTGGCCACGTGCGGCTTCCTTTTGTCCCTTCGCCGTGGCACCGGCGGCTTCTTTGCACCCCGCGGATGCTTGCGGTATCGGGACACCCGCACC
>JBGSZR010000031.1:0-23736 GCA_041750275.1 Gemmataceae bacterium | reverse complement strand
TTGTCCGGCGCCTGGAGCGTCAGCTTGATGGCCTTACGCAGCAGATGCGCCCAGCACTTTTGCGACTGGGTGAAGTTCGCATAGACCGCCGCGTCGTCGCTGACCACGAGACCGGCGAACGTGGCCGGATCGAGAATCTGCTTCAGGGTGTTGTTGGTGCGGCGGAGCGTATCCGATCCGAGCGAAGTGGCGTACTTCGCGTGCGGCGGCCCACCGGCGACGACGCTCTCCGAGTTGGTGCGGGTCGCGGGGAAGCGTTGGATGATCGAGGAATGCTTCGAACTCGCGAAGGGGGATTGCGGCCTGGACGAGTACGAGGTCCGGGGCTGGGTCGGCTGGCACCGGCACGTGACCTTGAGCCTGTTCGCCCTGGCCGTGGTCACAGTGATCCGTTCGCGGGTGCCGCCGCCGGGGCGAAATAAATGGGCGAGCGGCTGGTACCGTTGAGCGTGCCCGAGGTGAGAAAGTTGTTGTTGAAACTGCTCTGGGCGGCGGTGCCTGAGGACGAGCCGGTGTTGGCGTGGTCCGCGGGGCGACGCCAACACCAGCACCGCACCGCACCCGCGAATGCCACTACCGGAAACGCGGGACGGTGCCGCCCGATTGAGCAAGTACGGCTGTAGGACTAGGGGTTCCGCGACCTCGCGTTCTACAAACTTAAGATCCTCGGCATCCACGAAGCCCGATACGTTTTAGTCGGATGAACCATATTTCCGCTTATTGATATTGCTTCGTCGTTTACTGCACTAACCAACAAATACCCCTCCCCTGAATCCTGGGAATGCATCGAGAGTGAAATCGACTGTAGCTATTCCGAGTGCCAGGTCTTCGCCCCGGTAACGAGTGACTTGACTACCGTCGGCACGCCCACTTCCGGTTATCACATCTGCGAACATATCGCCATCCATTTTCTTGGCCGTGACGCGGATGCCGCCTCGATTGTTGGAATCTCCCGCGAAGATACTTGCGACCGGCGCACCCATCGCAGCACTCACACCTTGCGATAACAATGTTTGACCCGAGAGGATTAATACCCGCGGCCCCCCACCAGGCCCAGCACCAAAGATGAGATCGTTGGTTCCGTCTCCATTCACATCCCCAACTGCTATGAACGCCCCGTTTCGCAGCGACTGATCGAATGCATAGAAGTCGCCAATGGGGTGGACGTAGAGCCCTTGCATAAGCGAGGCGCCGTCAAAGATGGATATACGTGGCCCGCCGCTGAACCCTGCCGAGATCACGACCTCAGCTGCGCCGTCCCCGTTGAGGTCTCCCAGCGCGGCCCGCGCCCCTCCACGAAAGCTTGGATCATCGATCCCGAGGAAACTGGCGACTCGCATAAAGTCCCCACCTCGATAAATCAGGACACGAGGACCACCAGTCTGATCTGGTGTGATCACCAGATCGGCGTTGCCATCACCATTCACATCACCGGCTGCGGCAAACACACCACCTGTGAAACTGTCAAATGGAAACACATTGAAGATAACAGAACCAGTCGCACCATCTATGACCTTGACCTCGGCCAGCGTGCCAGGTCCTGTGCCAACAGCAAGGTCCAGAACTCCATCGCCATTAAAGTCAGCAACAACCGGTCGAACACCACCGAACGTGCCCGGGAATGGATTCAGAGTCGTGGCGATCGAACCGTCAGACTGATAGAGGTTAACGTCTGATGGCCCATTCATACCTGCACCAGCCGCGAATGCGGGAGACCCAAAGATCGATACTGCACCATCAACTCCGCGCATGCTATGATTGATGGGTCTGGCACCATTCTGGTTGTCATTCTGAACGACATTTGTAGATGAGTCGATGCTGATCGATCCAATGGCGTTATCCAGGGCCAGGTTCGATGTGATGACTATACTGTCGGATTCGAATACCTCGATACCGTTGATTGCATTGCCGAACTCATAATTGCTCACCAACGTGTGCATGGAGCCCTGCTCGACGAAGATTCCATTGAACCCGTTACCGTAGGAATCGTTTCCAACAATCGTGCTTGCAGAGCCCTGGAATAGATAGATGCCGTCTGCGTTAACGTTGTTTGCAATCTCGTTGTTATCGACCACAACGTTCGTCGATCGGTCCAGGGCTATCCCATTAAAGGAGGTGTTTGAGAACACATAGTTGTTTTTAACAAGCACCGTATCGGATGTGGCGATGTTGATGCCGGCATAGCCATCGTTGCTGGTGACATCGTTATTCGCAATGGTAATGGAGTTACTGGAGACCCCGGTTGACTCTTCTACTCGGATGCCTTCGTCATTGCCGAAGACTCTGTTCCGTTCGGCAATGACGCTCGTGCTGCCGACCTGGAAAAAGAAGATGCCCGCCGATAGCGAGGGCGGGTTGCTTCCGCCGTCGACTGGCCCATCGATATTGTTATTGCTGATCGTGTTGTGCCGAATCTGAGCGGTCGCCCCGTTGCTGACCTGGACTCCATACTGGGTGATTCCAGAATTTCCGAGCCCGCGGCCGATAATGGTATTGCCTGACACCGCGGCCGACCCTCCGGAGCCGTCGACTAAAACGCCAGCTCCTTTGTATTCCGCGATCGTATTGTTACGCACAGTCGCTGATCCGGAGCCGCCGTCAGCCACACTGACACGACTTGTGCCAATCTGGACACCAATATTGGTATTGGGATCGCTGGCGTTCAGTATTCCTGTGATCGTGTTGTTCTGAATCTTCGCAGACCCACCCTTGAGCACGCGGACTCCAGCGAAGACCGAACCGTCCGTGTTCGTGGAGCTATCGATTATGAACCCGTCCAATGTGACGCTCTGGGAATATATGTCGATCACCGCAGCGCCGACATTTGTGCCATTGAGACTGACGGGAGACACTGCAACCGGCGACTGAATCGTGGCCAACCCGGTTGCCATGAGAATGACCGGGAAACTGTCATTGATGAGGAGCGATTCCTGATAAATGCCCGCTGGAACAAAGACGGTATCGGCTCCTGGTGTGATAGCGGCCTGGTCGAGTGCAGCCTGTATCGTGCTGAAGCCAGATCCAACAACGAATGCCGCTGGCATCGAGCGATCTTCGAGTAATTCGATCTGCAAGCGTGAGCCCCTGTCGAGAAGTCGCGACGGACGAGACGACTTTGAGAATGGTAAGATTGTGCGCAGCATCGAAGTAGACCTCATGGGAGTAGAATCCATCGCCAAAGACTCATAGTTGGTTTCGGCTCATTCATAAATGAATTAAGACATTAATTCGGCTTTCCTTGCCGATGAATTACGGGCCTCAGAACATTTGTGTTGGGGCTTGAGGATCAGAACGACAATTCCCGGCAGGTACCAGCTTGACCAAGTCCGTAATTATCCCTGGTGATTCGGGATAGCTAGGATGACTGAGTTGAGATGTTACGCATTGACTCCGAGAAAGGAAATGCTTCTGAGGATTCTTCGTCAGTTCTTCTTATGAGAATCACAAGTCTGTGTTGTAAGCGAGTCTATCACGCTACTGTGCGAGGTGCCATTATTCCCGCACATAGTATGCGTCTCTTACACATCCCTGGACGTATTCGACGCGTATCCTGAATTACAGACATTTGCCTGGGATGACACATGCGATCATACGCCTGCGAATCACGCCGTCAGGAACGATGTCGTCGATCTGCAGTCAGTTCATTACTGAACATTTGTTTTAGTTCGTTGACATACATCGGGAGTGCAGACTCGCTCGGCATGTCAGGCAATCAGGTGTCGCTCGCACATAGATTCGATCTCTTAATCCATCAGCCATGGCAAGTACCGTGTGACGCTCATAGGCCGCACAGATCACTACATTCGTATTATCGCGTGAATAGTGATACTGATCACCCGACACTAGCGGGACCAAGCAAATCGGCCGTGATACGCCTGCCGTAAGACGCATGCTGCTGGCGGGGCCAATCCGAATAAAGCGTGTTCTGATACTCGGTGATCGTTGATAAATCTTGATTATCGCGGTTGCTCGCCAAGTTGATACTGTGCATATTGGACCCACTCGTATTCAATGTGTAGGATGTACGAAGATATAGTGTGCAGAACGATATCCCCTGATATTATTATCAGATTATCATTATAACTGATAGTACCCTAATCGCGGTCAGTTCGTGGGGTCCGGTGTGCCTGGACGTGAGTCTATTAAACAGTGGCTCGGACGCATCTGCGCTGGGCACTCTCAGGCCGCCTCAGATCTTGTGAACGAGCTTTCACCAACAATTCACCGCATCGTCAAGATCAAGTTATCTCAAGACAATCTGCGCCATTTAATTGACTACCAGGATATTTGTCAGGCAACCTTTGGTAGCTTTTTCTCGAGGTTATGCCCAAATTGGCCGCCGGTAAGCACGATAGATCAACTCACAGCATTGCTTGCCACGATCGCCAAAAACAAGATTCGTGATGAAGTTCGCCGACTTACGGCTGAGCGTCGTGATCATCGTCGACTTTCAAAGGGGCGAGTCGAGGAGCAACTCGAACTGATTGCGACAAATGCACCTTCACCCGTGCATGACCTCGCGTGGAAGGAACTTTATAATCGGGTAATTGAACTCGTTTCCGAAGAGGAACATCGCCTTCTTCTGGCTCGCTTGAGCGGAAGAAGCTGGCATTCCATTGCGGCTGAATTTGATTCACCCGCAACCGTAGTTAGACAAAAGTTCACACGGGCGTTACAAAGGATTCGCCGGTGCCTGGTTCATAAAGCAGAAAACTACCGGAATGCGAGAGTTGACGACTAATTCTTTGTTGACCAAGTGTTCCGGATCACTTGTTGCGATTGCAGGAAGAGGCGTCGTAATGACGCGCGATCCTCGGCCTCAATCGGATGTGGCGATTCCATGAAAGTCTGAAACTGGAATACAGGCCCCGCTGGGTCGGGTTGCGGGGTGTCTGTGAATCCAAGGTGTGAACGCAACCGATTAATCGTTGCGTGATGACGGAAAATACTCGCTTGAGTGCCGCCGGCACGGGCCGCCAATGGCATTCCGGAGCCATCGAACTCACAAAAGACTAAGTATCCATACAGACAGGGCGCCTTCGTCAGCGAGACCTCCACGAATCCGCACGAATCTGGCAAGGTAGTAATGGACTGGGATTCGATCTCCCAGCCGCGCGCTGTGTAGCACCAGGTAAGGTCGTGCCAGTCTGGGAATGGATAATCGAGCGACTGAACCGCCGTTAATCGGTTTCGCCGGAATACCCACGTCTGAGAGTGTTCGCCAAAATAATGTTGCGAGTCTCGGTTAAGTATCGAGTATTGCTCTCGCTTCCACTCACCCACCGACGATGGCAGCAGCTCGGGATCCTCCTTGGGTAGAACAGCGACCTGTGATTGAGTGGAACGAAGAATAACTTGAGACCAGACTCCAATCGCCAATAACACAAAAGCCACACTTGATGCCAGCATGAGGACGCGATTTCGGCCAGGTAGAGCATGGTAGACACTCGTCACTGACGGCAACCTCGTAGCGATAAGGGCCGTTCGTGCGTCTGAGCTGGAAGGACGGACGAGAAAGGCGAGCAGTTGATCGGTACTGAGTAGAAGTCCAACTGCTAGTAGGAAAAGGAACAGTCCGAACACATCATGACGCCACCCTTGTGACAGATCGAGACTACAATACTGATCGAGGAGTACGATACCCGTGACCCGCGCCACATTCGCCACCATCACCCACCCAATCGCGGCAAAGAGTAAGATGCTGCTGCATATCCAGTCCCGGCGCGTCCATAATACTAGAAACAGTGTGCAACTGAGAATCGAGAAGAGCGAGTTGATCCCACTGCAAGCTTGTTCCACCAGCAAGCTTTCCCCATCTCGTTCAATGACATTCCCCAAACGTACATGAAAGACGCCGAGTGTATCGAGCACTCCGCTACTCCAGCCTGTCGTTAGATTCTGGAGTTTGAAAATGAGAACACGATCGAGATCGAGCGGAGGCGGAATGGCAAACCAGAGGAGAACCCAGGCAGGCAGTGCCGCTCGAACGGCTTTGTAGCTACCAACTGCATAAATGAGTGTAGGAACCATGAGCATGAAGGAAATGCACCCTAACCAGGTCGAACTCAAGAGCATGGCGAGAACCAACATGCTCCACGCGATGACAAACCCGGCCAGTACATAGCCGAATTGACCTGGCTGCCACACATCGATGGCTCGAAGGCGCGAATATCCCAGCACCGCACTCCCAAGCAAGACGAGCGGAAAGAACTGATAATGCGGCCGGTTCCAAAGCCACTGGCCATGAACAATCAAGATTGGCAAGTATGCGAGGCACGTCGCCGCCAGGATCATTAATAACGACCACCTGAGTCCGATCTTCGTGGCGGGTTCCTCGAAGCGATCAATCACGGGCAGTGGCTGTGTGGCTGTCATGATATCCTGTACATCAAGTTGAGAACGAATAAGCTGTGCCACATTACCGCGACAGTTCAAGGTGTAGATTTTTTCGCGCTGGCGGCCGCGAGTTTCTTGTGCTCATCAGCAAGCAAGGGCTGTCCCAAATTCTGGTAGCATTCCGCCAATGCGATATGGAGGCCGGGCGTTTCAGGAGATTTGGAAAGAACCACTTCGAGATCGGACAGGGCTTCTTTCCATCGTCCCTGTGCCAGAAAGATTTTCCCGCGAGTGTCGCGGAATGCGGCATTCGATGGTTCTCGCTCGATGGCGGTACTCGCGAGTGCGAGAGCACGAGCGTAGTCCGGTGATGGCGGCTGCGATAACAGCCAGGCAAGATTATTGGCAACCAGTGATGATTTGGGATCGAGATCCCAGGCACGGTCAAGGTGAAAACGTTCGCTGTCCGTGTCGCCTCGGACATGTGCATCGATCGCTAAGGCAAAATGGATCGGCCCCAGTGCAGTCCCCCCTTTCGCCAGTGCGTTTCGGAGAGCCTGGCGAGCCTCATCGGCTTGAGGCCCCCCGGTGTGGAGTTGCTCCAGGATGCGATTGAGTAAGTCGCGATTGGCAGGATCGTGCCGGAGTCCCTGGTCGAGCAGGGCGATTAGCTCACCGGCCGACACTTCCTGCTGCTGTTTTTTGTAATCGAACCAGCCTGTGTAAACACGGGCAATAGCCAGGTGATAGAGCGGATCCTGAGAGACCGCCAGACCCTCTTCTAATATCTGAATCGCGGTAGGGAAGTTTTCGAGGAAACTCTCGGCATCTGCCCAGGCAAGACGATTGGGGATATCGATTGGATCAGCCTTGGCACGTTCTCGAAAAAAGCGGACTGCCAACTCCGCTTCCTGGCGAGCGCGTGTGGGGTTGCCGCGTAATACATAAACGCGAGCCAGCGGGAGACGAAAAATGGGCTTGCTTGCCACCGCTCGTGTGAGGTGATATTCAGCATCCTCGAGCTTGCCGCTGTTTAAATATAAACTTCCGAGCAAACCATGTACAGCGTTGCGGTCCTCGACTTCACCGTCAAGCGCTCGCAGCAAGTGCGCCTCGGCCGAAGCGAGTGATCGTGGAGACTGTGCATCGGCAGCCAATATTTTCCGCGCCCACCAGTAATGTGCGGGTGGATATCCTTTGCGGTCCTCCGGAGCAAGCGACCGCATCAGTGTTGCCGCCTGAGCAAGATCACCGGTGTTTTCTCGAATCAACGCCAACCGGAACGTGAACTCGGGATCACTGCCATCAAGTATCACAATTCGTTCGTAACAGGTCTGGGCACGGGGATAGTCCTGGTTCTTGAATGCTGCCTGGGCTTCGGACTGATATCGTGCTTGCAATTCACGCGGCGACAAGTTTATGCAGAGACACCCAAGCACGATCACCAGCAAACCAACCGCGAGTGCTGGGATTCCCAGAAGAAAGGTCTTCCAATCGCGCCCACGCCACCAGATTCGAATGCGCTGCATCTTCCCAGCAGTAGGCTCAAATGATTGCATCGAGTTGCCCCCGGGCAAACCATCACGAATGTGACGAATCTCTCATGCCCTGCAGATCACACAATGGATCAGGCACATCACTTTCTATGTCGGCATGTTTATATCAGGCGAGTATTGGGTGAAGATCACTTGAAGATCGTCACGGACTTCGATTTCAAACAAGACAAAATCGCAACAATTGTGCAGGCTACTTTGTGGAGCGAACTTACAGGTCTCATGCTTTCAGGAATGTTGCGCACGAATTTTGATCGATATCACACAATGTCTTCTTATTGCACTCCTTCTCATGACATCCATGATATTATAGGCTGAAATAGACAGACTCAGAAAGTCGCCGTGACAAAGGAGCGACCAAGTTCTGGACTGTCAAATTCATTCCAACCCACGAGGAGTGCACCCATGGCTGAAGCTCAAGCGATCGAACAAGGCACACCATCTACAGCTCAAGCAGGACAGCAGGTTCAGGTCCGCATCGACGATGCCGAGATGGCAAATGTCTATGTGAACTTCTTTCGTGTCACGGGTAATCCTGATGAAGTGCTGTTGGATCTGGGCATGTATTCACAGGTTAACACACCAACAGGACCAGAACCGATCGAGTTGAGCCACCGAACAATTATGAACTTTGTAACCGCCAAGAAGCTGGCGGAAGTGATGCGCGTGGTTGTCGCTCGCCACGAGCAGGCTTTCGGCGCAGTCGAAGTGGATCCGAATCGCCGACTTCGCTAAAGTCCCTCTGCACTCTGACGTTACTCGTCGCACGGACAAATAACGTCAGAGTGTTGTAAGGCAACCCGTCATCCCGTGACAAGCATCTCCACGTCCAAGTTGATACCCGCCTGTTCAGCCTGATCCACACGCTGGTTCTTCGGTGACGCCACATTCCTGTGCGTGAGATCCGATCGCATACCAGTTGCCGATTGGTCATGCACACTCTCATTCACTTTGTCGAAATCGGCAATTCGCCGTGAGCCGTGATAGCCAGCCGGTATTTCGAGCGATGGTACGCGCACCTCGCTCCGCCCGAAGAGGAACTGTGCCAACTTCGGCGGAGTTGCACGGCCCCGCCTGATCATCACGATCCCATCAACAGCATCCGTGCTCGCATTGGTCGGGGCGGGAACCAGGAGCAACGCGCCCTGGCTATTGTCGGCTGCCGTATAAACGGATCCGAGGTTTTCCCGCAGGTTGATCCGTGTCGGTCCGGACGGGGCATTTGCCGGGATCAAAAAGTTCAGGCGGAAAGCCGTGCCTCCGGCATGCAGTTGTGTGACTGTTTCAGGGTTCGAAGTGATGGCCGCGAGAATGAGCGTGCCGGCTGCTTGATTTAGATTGACTGTGGGCGAAGACCATCCCGGAAGCGATGCAAGGTAAGAGCCCAGGGTTTCGCCAGAAAACGTGATCCTGGATGGGTCCCATGAGATTGCGAGCTGGATCGCGCTGAGCCCCGGTGCAATGGTCTCCGTTGCCAGGAAATCAACATCCACCACAATGCTGGAGCCTGGAACTCCGGTTGCATCACGGATCGAGAGCTTCGGATCGGGTCCACCGATCGTATTGATGGCAGGACCGATAGTGGGAATTTGCGGCACCGTCAGACCAATTGCCTTCTGAAGAATCAAGGCTGCGTCGCCGGAAGTGATGGTGCTGTTCCCATTCGCATCCACGATCAGGGCCGGATCGGCATTTTGATACGCAGTCAGTCCCGTGCCCTGGCCGACCGCGAGTTGCAACGCAAGTGCAGCATCCCCCGAGGTGAGTGTTCCGCTTCGGTTGGCGTCGCCGAAATATGCTGACACATGGATAGCATCGTCCGTGCGAATCACGTTCGAACTGTTCCAGAAGACGTTCTGCAGCCGCAAGACCTGCTTCGATGCGTACGGAGCATTGGTTGGGATCGTCGCCGGGATGGTCGCGAAGAGCACATTTGACCCGGACAGCGGTGTCGCCGAGGAGATCGTGAACTGGGCCACGCGCAGCCCGTTCGGCAATGTGGCGAAGTTGGGATTGAGTATGCCACTCCAGCCGCTGATCGGGGAAGATATCGACCCACTGCCAAAATCCAGTAGCGTCGGATCATAGATCAGCTCGGCCTGGACCGCTGTCACACCGCTCCCCTCACTGATCGTCAACGGGATCGCCATCGTCTGTGTTTGGCCCCGGGCGAAGTCGCCGAGACGTACCACTCGCTCGGCATACGAAGCAACGGCGAAGTTCCCGCTGAAATTGCCGCCCGCTGAACCGTTGCTATCGCCATCGAGAAGCACTCCTGCGAGATCCTTGAGCCCGTCGGCCGCACTGCGAATGGTTGTGGCGTATGTGTTGGCCGCCAGTTCGTTGCCCGTGCGGATGAAATACAGTTGGTTTCCGGGCAGCACGACAAGCGAGCCTGTCGTGCCGGCGACAGTGACATCCGCTGCACCAAGCGTCCCGCCGACTGCGTCGTAGAGGTTCAGTGTGATCGGATCAAATGCCCGGTTGAAGCTGATGATCACGCCGCTGTTCGTCGCGGTCAGAGTCTGCACGACCAGGAGGGGATCGTTGATCCCAACGGTTGCCGTACTCTGCGCACCCAGACTACCATTCACCGGGCTACTCAGTGCCACGTTGAAGAGCTCGAAGTTCTCGTTTGAACCATCATCCATGATGATCACGTCGAATGCTGCTGATACCTGACCGTTCCCGAAGTTCAATGTCCCGCTTACCGGAGAGTAGTCTGATCCGGACACTGCCGATCCATTGCTTGTGGAATAGTTCACTGCTCCCGTGCCGCTGCCATTCGAGCGTGTCACTGTCACCGTCACGGTTCCCTGCCCCTCAGCCGTGGTGTAGCTTGCGGCAGTGAACTGGTAGCTGGCACCCGCCGCATCATTGTCCACGATCGTCTCGGTGAACGTGGTCGTCGCGCCGAGGTTCGCGTTCGTTGGCGAGCCCAGATTCACGATCACCGTCTCGCTGGATTCCACCACTGCATCATCCACAACTGAGATGACGATTGTCTGTGAGATTTGCCCGGGAGCAAACGTCAGCGGGCTCGTCGTGATGGTGTAGTCGGTGGGGTTGGTTGCTGTTGAACTTGCATTCACCGTGTACGGCACAGTTACAGTTTGTGCGGATGCCGCAGATAACTGCACTGTCAGCGTCCGCGTTGCCACGCTCTCCACGGCACTCCCTGAAGCAGCGGTGAACGACACGGTCGGCGTGGGATCATCGTCCAGGATCGTGGCCGTGTGGACGGTGTTCGCACCCTGCCCTGCATTGATTGGCGTTCCCATCGTCACGATCACGGTCTCGTCTGCCTCGTCCAGCAAGTCGTTCACGGGCGTTATCGTGACGGTGCCGCTCAACTGGCCCGAGGGAATGATAAGTGGGCTGGAGGTGATGCTGTAATCGACGCCGCCGCCGGTTGCGGTTCCCGTGACCGTGAACGGCACCGTCACGCTCGTGGGGGAGATCGCGGAGAGCTGTGCGGTGATCGTCAGCGCGGCACCATTCTCGGCACCACTCTGGGCGACGGATGTGAAGGTGACATCGGGGATCATGATGTCGTAGTCCACCACGATGGGCAGGTGGTCTGAAGCGTTCATCAGCGCCGTCCGCACGGTCGAGGAATAGATGCCCGCACCCGAGGTGATCGCTCCATTGAAGGCGTGCGTGTTGTCGTTTCCAAACGCTCGGTAGGAGCCCGGCCGGTACTCGAGGCCAATCCCATTGCTCGCGATGCCCGATCCACCGACTTCCTGAGAATGTAAAACGAAATCAAAGCGATCGTCCATTCCCCCCGTCGCACCGCCATCGCCAAGATCCGCGGTTCGAGTGGACTGCGTGTGGATACCCTTGAAGGCAGCGTTCACATTCCACATGCCCGGCATGTTGATCGGGTCGAATGCCTGGCCATTCCCGGGGCTGAGCAGCGTGGTGTACATTCCTTCGCTGCTACTATCGATGTTGTAATCGCCGACGTACAGAATCTCGGTTCCTTGTCCCAGAGCATCGGCATTCACCCGTATGCCTTGGGCTTCATTGAGCCTGTCCGACGCATGGGCTGAATCGTAATGGCTGTTATAAACGTAGAACTGTTAGCTGGGCGCGAGATCCGAGGAGAGCAGATAACGCGAGGGTGCTCGTGGACCGGTGGTGCCGGATACGAAGGTTTCTTGCAAGAGGTTGACTGTGCTCAACCGATAGATGATCCCCTGGCGATCTCCACCCGATTGAGGAAAATCCAAGCTGCCGCGAGCGTAGACTCCAGCGCCATAAATCCCATTCAGGATGTTGAGCACGGATTGCGTTTGTGATGCCTGATTATTCACCTCCTGAAGCAACAGCACATCGATCGGCCGAGCCAACCCCGCAAAGGTCTGATTGCCGATCTCCTGGAGCACCGTGGTCATCGCTGCAGTATCAGGCACATTCAAAACGTTGTAGTTGACAATGCGAAGTTGCCCGACGACGGCGGGGACTTCGCGTGCCTCCAGCTGTTCCAGGGTGAGCGATGGCCGACGGCGTACCGTCCGCGTCGGCGGAAAAAGCCGAGCGGCCACACGGCGGAATGAGAGCATCAGCATCCTCGGGGTGTGAAGTCGGAGATCACGAAACTACTTCGGCGAGGCTTCGATATCGATGGTCTGTGCACCTGCCTGCACTTCATAGTTCAGCGGCGTGGAGAGCACATTGCCATAGGCCTCCCCAAACCGGACCGGCACTCCTTGCCCGGTCTCGGACTCGGCCAATCGGCTGTCGGTGAGCACCACCTTGTGCCAGCCCACCACAGCGCCTTCGCCTTCCAGATCTTTCGTGGAGTAGCTCAGCGTGTACCGCCCTGCATCATCTGTGTCGGCATAAGACGACGGACCTTTCGTGCCCTTCGAGGCATCGGGATGGAACTCGACATGGACTTTCGGGGCCGGCTTGCCATTGACCGTGACAACACCGGTGACGGTGGCAAACATGGGTCCGGACGAACAGCCTGAAAATGCGAGTGCTGCTAATCCGAGCACGAGCATCGCCATGGAGAAGAATCGGCTCCGGAAATTCATCATGCTTGTGCTCTCCCAAAAGATTCCAGCGTCAGTTCACAAGCCAGAACTAGAAGCCATCACTAGGAACCACTTCGTTACCGGCACGCGTGGAGAGGATGGCGAGTGTCTGGATCGGAGTCGTGTCGCGCAGAAATCGCACGGAACCATCGCCCATGACGAAGTTGGCTCCACCAGTGTGGCCGCTGCCCCAGGCGTTGAAGCGACGATCCTGGGCGTTGATGTTGTTGATCGAGGCACTGAAGTTCTTGGCCGATTGATTGATGCCCACCGCCGACGAGCAGAAGAGCATGGCCGATCCCTTGCGACCACCCCCCCAAGCCCACGCCGAGACCTGGTGCATTTTCAGGCCGCTGTTGGATGAGGTGTAGCTGTCGAAATGATCGTCCTTGTGGTACTTCTCCCCCATCATCAGTGTGTTCGTGGTTCCATCGGTGATGTCCGCGAGTCGCACACCCTGAAGATTTTGATGGTTATCACAGAGCGTATGGAGCGAGCCGCCCTGGCTAGTCGGCTTCATCTCATTACCAGGCCCCGTCATGAAGAACATGCCGTTGGGTTTGACCGGGAACTGCGAGAAACTCGTGTAGTACGCACCTGTGCCGTAGTTGCCGGCATAGCTGGTGCCCGAGTAGTAACCGCCGTAAGGATTCCCGCTCGAAGACGTCGCGGGGCTAAAAGTCGCACCCGAATTCACCAGCACATAGGGGTTTTCTTTGAACTGATCCGAGGGACAAATAAACGTGGGGATGAGTGTCGCTGCGCGCGATGCCGCGATTGTGGTGCTGGTGTTCGCAGCAGGGTTCGAGAAATTCCACAATTTGAACAGCGGGTCTTGCTCGATGTGCGGCAGCAAATCAATGAAGAAGGTCGATTTCGTCGTCGTCGCTCCGGCTCGCAATTCCATGCCGATCGGGAAGCGTTGATAGGTGCCTTCGTAGCTGTGTGCACCGAGTCCCAGTTGTTTGAGGTTGTTGGCACACTTCGCCCGGGCCGCGGCTTCGCGAACTTTCTGGACTGCGGGGAGCAGTAAGCCAATCAGAATGGCGATGATGGCAATCACGACCAGCAACTCGATCAGCGTGAAGCCGGGTCTTCGATGAGGCAGCATTTTTGGCATGATGAAATCACATTGATAATGGGGATGAATACCGGGACAGCGAGGAACGACTGAATAGGCAGTTTCACGCGGTGGCGTGAGACTTGCGCCGATACGAGGCAGTAACCACAGAGTAAGCTCAATCGAATGTTGCGTTTGTCTCTCCGCCAGCCCGTGTCACGAGTGCAGCCAGCACGGCGGGATCAATCGAAGCCCGTACGAATCGGACCGAACCGTCCGCAAGCGTCGTGTTCATGCCATCAGTGTGGAACGAGTAGAATTCGCTATCATTGGAGCAATTGACGACACACTTTCCCGGATTCGTGTTCGAGCCAGGTGCCACACCACTGATGCTGAAACCGCAATCGGGGTCAGCCCAGCCATGACCATCACCTGTCACGATGCCGGTGTCGCGATTCCGAATCATCAGGTTGGGCCGTCCGGCGTCCTCGCCCAGCATGATGGTGTTGGAGGTGCCGTCTGTGACCGCGAGAATCGGGACGTCTTTCTCTTTCTCCAGCACACCCTGGCGTGCAGCTGCTGCGGGAGTGGTGAGCCCATTCGCGGGATAAAAATCGGTCTTCACTTCGTTTGTCGAGCCGTAGTCACCGGGTCCATAGGGGGCCAGGCCGGCCAGGACGAACGCCGGGGGCTGGCGACGATCATCTGGAGCCGACGGGCAGATGAAGAGCCGAAACTTCGTCTCGGACAGCGGTCGATTGGCCCCCTCGTTCCAGTGCAATCCGTTGTTCCATTTCGTCCCGGTGCTGCCCTGCTCGACATACGCCAGAGCGTGCGGAGTCCAGGACCGCTTCTTGGGAGCACTGATCCGGCTTGCTGGAAACTTCTCGTTGTTCGTGCCCGCATAGTTGTGGAGCGCGAGCCCAAATTGTTTCATGTTGTTTTGGCATTTCGCCCGCGATGCTGCCTCACGGACTTTTTGAACAGCAGGGAGCAACAACCCGATCAGGATGGCGATAATAGCAATGACGACGAGCAACTCGATGAGTGTGAAGGCTCTCCTCACCATTCTGTCCGGATCATGTTGCTTCATGGGATTGACCTGGTTCGTGACCTGTGTGTGAACGGGTAAATCGGATCGGACTCCTTCCGACCCGATTCACACCTCGAAGAATTGGCCTGGATTAGGCGATAGCAGGCGGCTGCCGACGGAAGCGCCGAACGGCACCACCCGCAACACCCAGTGCCAGGATGCCACTCAGGAGCATCGTCCCTGGCTCCGGAATAGCCGTCACCGTGATCACGGCCGAATCGTTCGCGATCAACGAGTCGAGCACGGTGCCATCATCGAGGACGTTATTACCCACGGGGAATGCATTCGGATCGGTCGTGAGTGTCAGTTCCGAGCCCACGGTCAGGCCGGTGAAACGGAATGTACCCAGCAACACTCGGTTGGCGTCAGCCCCGGCGAGCGGAGCAGTGACTGGTCCATTCAGATCGGTCGCCTGTCGCAATGTGGCATCAGTGCCGGTGACCGACTTGTTGGGAGTGTCGTCGAAGGCCGCGTTCTGGAAGATGTCGCCCGTGTTGGCCACATTCGCAACGGTCCCACCGTAGGTGAGTTTGACGCCGGAAGAGACCAGGCCTGAACTGCTCAGACCCGTGCTTCCACCTGTCTGAACCAGGTAGATGCGAATGTCGATGGTCGGTGTCGACGTGGCATCGAAGCTGAACGAGTTCGTGTAATTGCCGCTCGCATCGGCGAAGCGGAACTCATAACCCGCCCTGGCAACCTCGGAGGTGAGGCCCAGTGCAAGCATTGCGAACAGGATCGGAGGGAGACGAAACCGCATGAATCACCTGGGAATCGTGGTGTAGGAGTTCGAGGCATCTTTCGAGACCAGGGTGGGTGGTGTACCACCCCGGAAGGTGTTGCTACAGTCAGGGAAGGGGCGCGGCAGCCACGCCCCCACTCAGATGGGACTAAGGGAGGATGCTCGGCGGCGTGCTGCTCGGCGGCAGGTACGACCACAGGCGATTGGTGAACTCGGTGCGATCGGCGTTGTTTACTCGGCCAATGCCGCCGGCACCGCCGATCTGGTCGTAGTCCAGGAACCACAGGTACGCCGGGTCGCCTTCATCCTTGTTGCGGGTGCCCTTGAAGACGCCGTTATCGACGCCGTCAACGCTGCGGGTGCCATCCGTGTCGCCGAACAGACGGTGGAACTGCTGGATCTGGTTGCCACCAGAGAGTCCATCCTTATCCCCGTCGAGAATGAGGCCGGTCGCAGTTCCGGTCACCTGGGACCCGAAGATCTTCAGGAAGAAGTTACCGTCGTTGAGGCCCACCGTGTTCCCCTGTGCGTCCGGTGCTCCGAACGCATAGGCTCCGACTCCTGCGTTGAAGGTGATCTTCACCGAGGTCACATTGGACCAGGCGTTACCCGCCTGCGTGCCGTTCTGCGGCAGGACGTTGATGCTGATCGCCGTCCCGTTCGAGTCGTACACCGCAAACACCGTATTCGCCGTGTCAAAGTTGACACCCTCGGTGAAGTTGACGGTCATCTGCGACACCTGCGACCGCTGGGCCGAGGTGCCATCGTTCACCAGAACCGTGGCCTGCGGAGCCCACGCATTCACTTCACCGATGTGGTTCAGTCGGGCGTTGCCGAAGGCGGTGCTCTGGGTCGCACTCAAGATGTACGAACCGTTGCTACCTGTCGGCGTGCTGGCGACCCAGTCGGCACTGGACGAGCCCTGGCTCTGGCCAATCCGACCGGCGTAGCTGGCTACCCACGCTCCTGTGCTCACCACGGTGCCCGCGGGCGTTGCCGTGTTCGCTGTCGGCTTGAACGTGATCGGAGCGTACGAAGCATCGTTCCCGGTCGTGCCGCTGTTTCCATCCAGGATGGCGATACCATCCAGCAGGTTCCAGCCAGCGTAGTCCACACCGTCCGCGATGCTATTGTTATCACTATCGATATCGAGCGCGGAAGTCGGAGCCGCGGCCGACTGGATCAGCAGGTAACTGGCCGAGCCCTTCTCGATTTCGCTCTCGAGTTGGCTTGCGCCGGCCCGTGTTCCCGAGCCCGTCGCCTGACCCGTGTGAACGTTCGACAGACCACCGTAGATGCTCGATCCCGAGCCGCTGCCGAATCCGTTGCCTGTGCCAGTATTCGGCCTCACGGACTGTGCATCGGTGACACCCGAGACGAACGTGTACTGCTGACCAGTCTGCAACAGAGCCAGGTAGCCGGCGGGGCCGGTCGTCTGACCACCCAGTGAGAACACGTCCTGCACCAGACCAGGGTTGTTGAAGGAGCTCACCCCAGTATCGTTGTCCCCTTCGATACCGATCAAGTAAACACTCGAAGGGATCACGAAGTTCGGTACGGTCGAGTAGATCTCGATGTACTGGACCGGGGTTGTTGCACCCGGCACTGGTGCGGATGCCGGTGCCGGCTGGAATGCGGTCCCACCAGCGAGTGTATCAGCCGCATCAAGCTGGCTCCCTGAGACGACAACCACGTTCGGGGCGAAGACATTCGTGACCGTCACTGGACCGTTACCACCGGTGGTTCCAGTCAGGAAGATCTCCTGCCCGACTGTGTAAACCGGGTTTGGATTAGCTGCCAAAATCAGCTGGAAGCTTGTGCCCCCGAAGGGGAAGGCACTTCCGATGCCCGTTCCGACCGTCTTGGTCGCAGACCCGCCGGCGAGGATGTCGCCGACGTCGAGTTGACTACCCGAGACCACGATCACGTTCGGAGCGAACACACTGGTCACGGTCACATACCCGTTACCGCCGGTCGTCCCGCTCAAAAGGAGTACGTCGTTCACCGTAGCGTCGATGTTGCCGTTGGTGATGAGCTGGAAGCTCGTGCCACCGAAGAAGAAGGCGCTACCAATCCCGAAGGTCGGCGACACGCCCGGGGTATCAGCCTCGGACAACATCACCTCGTTCAGGTACAGGCCGACCACCTGGAGGGTGATCGTCCGCGTGTCGGTGAGCGGCCCGCCGAAACCGCTGTTCCCGCCGTCATTGGTTGTGACGGTCAGCACGTGGGTGCCGGTGTAGCCATTGGCCGGGCGGTAGCTCAGGCCGTTCAAAGCTGTGGTGATTGCGGTCGTGGTCCCCAGGATGCTCACCGTGTTGCTGCCGTTCGCACCGCCGGTGATGGTGACACCAGTGAGGCTGCCGAGCGTCAGAGTTCCCGTACCGGCTGCAACCGACAGGGTGGTCGTCACATTCGATGTCCCGGCGTCCACATCGGTGACCGTGATGGCATTGCCGTTGGCGGTCGAGAAGACTCGCGTGTTCGGTGTGCCATTCTGGTTGTTGCCGTTCCACAGCACTTGCTGGAGCGTCAGCGGGACGCTGTTGAACGGCGGCTTGTTCGGATTCACCGTGATGGTGACCGTGCCATCAACCCCGCTGTCGGTCGCGGCGTTCGTCGGAGCCGGGGTCAGAGGCAGAGCAGTAGCCCCGTTCTCGTAATCGAGCTGAGTCAGAACCGGCCCGATCGCCTGGTTGATGTTGATCACGGTGCTCCCTGTGGCGGACGGAGCGAGTTGGAATGGGATGATGAACAAATCACCCAGTGTGCCGGCGACGAAGTCCGATGGAGCGTTCGTGAACGACCCGATCCGGATCAGGCCATTCACGTTATCCAGGTTGACGCTCGGAGCCCCCCAGTTGGAAGCGGGCGAGGTGGTGAGCAGTGTGCCCAGCGTGACCGCCGATGCGCTGGTCACCTGGAGCTTGGTCGGGTCAAACGAGATTGCCACCTGGGCACCGGCGAACCCGGTCGCCGTGGCGTTGTTGAACTGCACCCGCACAGGAACGTTGATCGTCGAACCCGCTGAAGCGTTCGTGTTCTGGACGAACACCGTTGCCGTCGGCTGGGCTGCCGCGATGATTGTGAATGTGGCGTCCACATCCACGTCGGTATCGGCATTCGTCGGGGCCGGGATCAGCGTCAAAGCGCCGTTGTTGTTATCTGCAACCGTTGCGACGAACGTGTTGCTTGGCAGGGTATCTCGAACGTTCAGCCTGGTCGCTCCTGTTGCGGCTCCTGGCTTCACCGTGAAGTTCAATCGGAACGCCTCCCCACCAGCATTCAGCATGGTGGTCCCTTCCGGAGCGATTGTGAATGAGCCGATTGCCAGGGTTCCGGCCGCATTGTCCAGATTCACAGACGGTGCCCCCCAGCCGGGCAGTGACGCCAGGTAGGTACCCAGGGCCGTGCTGGAGATGAGGAGTTTGGTCGGATCCCACGAGACCACCACCTGGAGCCCCGAGAGGCCCGGAGTAATGGTCTCGGTTGCGAGGAAGTTCACGGACACCGGCACGGTTTCGCCAATCGCACCGGTCACATCGGTGATGTAGACTCGGGGGTCAGGGCCGCCGACTGTGGAGATCGCTGGGCCCGGGTTGGGAATCTGAGTCACAGTCAACCCAACTGCTTTCTGACCGACAAGTGCCGCATCACCCTGGGTCAGCGTCCCGCTACCGTTCGCGTCGATCACAAGGTACGGATCGGCGTTCTGGTAAGCTGTCAGGCCCGTCCCCTGACCGACTGCCAGTTGGCCAACCAGGGCCGCATCACCCTGGGTCAGCGTCCCGCTGCCGTTTGCATCACCAAAGTACGTAAGAAGGTGAATTGCATCGTCGCCCCGAACAGGGATATCCAGAGTCGTCGTGGCGTCGAACACCGTGCTGGCAGGAGCAAAGCCATTCACTCCGCCCGATACCACTGGCAGATCCATCGCAACGATCGACAAGATACCCTTGCTGGCGTAAGGTGCGTTGCTGGGCACAGTTCCCTGAATGAGACCCAGCTGGACAGGGCCGCTACCGGGTATCGGCGAACTGTTGAATGCACCCAGAGCAGCTACCTTCCGGCCATCCGCGAGGGTCGCGTAGTCGGCGTTGAAGCTCGGAGAGAACCCGCTCAAGCTGGTGGTGAACCCGGTGAGCGTGATCAAGGCCGGGTCGTAAACAATTCGGACATCGTAAGCGATGATTCCATGGCCGTTCACCATGGTGTCGCTCAGTGTCAGCGGGATGCCGGCAGGCACCGTCGCCGTTCCGAGCGACTGCGTGGCACCCCGTGCCACGTCGCCCAGTGTAAGAATCAACGGCTGGCTCGGGGCCGACACCACAAACGTGCTACTGAAGTTGCCGCCCGCGGTGGCATTGTTGTCGCCGTCGAGTAGAACGCCTGCCAGGTCCTTGACGCCATCAGTTGCACTACGCAGGGCAACCGTATAGGTATCCGCAGCCAGCGCGCCTCCCGTACGGATAAAGTAGAACTCGCGGTTGGCCTGGCCGCCTGCGATCTGAGCAGCAGGTGTCACCACCAGGCTGCCCCGCTGGGCATTTGTGGTCGCACCCGTCACCGTGACATCCGCGGCTCCTAACAATCCGGCAAAGCTGTCATACAGGTTCAGCGTCGTCGTATCGACCGCGCGATTGAAGAGGATCTTCACACCGCTCTCGGTCGCGGTCAGCGATTGCACCTGGAGCAACGGATCGTTGATCCCGATGGTCGCCGTGTTCTGCGTGCCGAGTGTGCCGTTGACCGGGCTCGTCAGCGTCAGGTTCAACAGCTCGAAGTTCTCGTTCGAGCCATCGTCGATGATGATGATGTTGAACGTTGCCGTCAGTTGGCCGTTCACGAAGTTCAGCGTCCCGCTCGAAGCGATGTAGTCCGATTCAGCCACTGCCGTACCGTCGCTCGTTGCGTAGTTCACCGAACCTGTGCCCGTTCCATTCGAGCGTGTCACCGTCACCGTCACCGAACCCAAACCTTCCGCCGTGGTGTAGGTCGCTGCGCTGAACTGGAAGGTGGCCCCAGCTGCAACGTCGTCATTTGTGATCGTGACGACTGCTGGGTTCGTTCCAGCGATGACCGCACCGCCGGTGGCACCGCTCAGGGTGACGTTGAAGGTCTCGTCAGCTTCAACCGTCGTGTCACCATTGATGGTGACCGTGAAGGTTTTGCTGCCGCCTTCGCCATCAGCCCAGTTCAGCGTGCCGCTGGCAGCGACATAATCGCTTCCTGCGGTCGCAGTGCCGTTGCTGCTTGCATAGTTCACAGATACCGCACCGGCTGTGCCACCAGTCCGGGTGACAGTGACTGTCACCGTCGTGGTTCCGCTGTTCCCCTCAACGATGCTGTAAGTCGCGGCCGAGAAGGCAAGTGTGCCGGGTGTTGCCTGCGGGAAGTTCAACGCACCCGGGGTGAGCACCGCGTTGGCCGGCAAGTTGCTGCTGGCTTCGGCGGGATCGTAACCCGTGCTATTAATCCCGGCGGTATCGATCAGGTCGCCGTTGTACCAGGCGGCCAGGCTGTTCGGCGTGTCACTCGTTGGGAACCGAGTCGCGGCGTCCGTGGTGCCGACAGATTGAGTGAGGGCGGCCGGGCTGTAGGCAAAGCCCACACCAGCGTCCGTCCAGCCAACGCTGTCCACAATCGTCGTCCACGGGGCGTTATCGATCACGCCGTCATCGTTGGTGTCGATGTCGGTGCCAATGCCAACTCCGCCGGCCGTTCCGGTGAACCCGGTGACAAGCAGGAAGGTCACGCCGCCATTCTCGATGTCGGTGTTGGGCGTCAGGTCCATACTCGCCACAACAGTGCCGACGGAAGTCTGACCGGCCCATGGGTTGCTGGTCGAGAAGTTCTGGCCGAGCAGGATCAGGCCGTTGCTCCCCGTGCTGAGGCTGCCGAGGTTGATCGCGCTGTCCACGTAACCGCGGGTTGAGCCGCTATCACCCTCAATGATGAGGAGCCAGTGGTTGGCCAGCGAGAAGCTCGGGTTGATGCTCCGCAGTTCGATGTACTCGGTCGTCGCATCGGGGCTGCCCGGAGGATTGACGAGTACCTCGTTGATGAGCACCGTCGGTGCCACATCGTTGTCGGTGATGTTGACCGTGGACGTGCCATAGATCGACCAGATCGCTGCCCCGCCCGTCGCGCTGGACAGAGTGACCGTGAACGATTCGGGGCTTTCGACCGCGGCGTCATCAATGATCGTCACGGTGAACGTTTTGTCCGCCGTGTCGCCAGTCGCCCAGTTCAACGTGCCGGCGGCTGCCGTGAAGTCGCCTGGTGCGACGGCGGTGCCGTTGACGGTCGCGTACTGGACCGAGACGGCCCCCGTCGAGCCAGCCTGACGCTGGACGGTAATGGTAACGGTCGTGGCGCCCTCCGTTACGCTGTAGCTCGAGGCGCTGAAGGAGAAGACGCCGCCGGCCGGGGCCGCGTAGTTGGCGGCACCCGGGGTGAGAACCGCACCCGCCGGGAAGTTGCTGCTGGCACGATTCCCGCCTTCGTAGTCCAGGCTTGTGTTCACGGACCCGAACAGGTCGCCGTTGTACCAGGCGGGGAGTGAGTTCGCGCTGGTATTGCCCTGGAAGCGGGTGATGGCGTCCGGCGTGCCCTGGATCTGGCTGAGAACAACACCACCGTAGACGACATCCAGCGGATCGGACCCATCTGTGAAGCCGACAGAGTCGATCAAAGTCGCCTGACTGCTCTGCACAAGATCCAGCTGACCGTCATCGTTCGTGTCAAGATCCGTGCCCTGGGTGATGGTTTGGCCGCTCTGGATCAGGACGTAGGAGTTGCTGCCATTCTCCAGACCGGTCGCTGTGCCGACATCCAGTTCGGTTGAAAGTAAGACGGTCGTATTCGAGTCCTGCGGACTGTGTCCGCCTGTGGCGGCCTTGATGAGCAGCAGGCCGTTCGAGCCAATGGTCAGACCGCTCAGGTTCCAGACGACATCGGCGAACCCCTGTGAGCTACCGGCCTCGCCCTCGACTGAGATGAGATAGGTGCCTGACGCAATCGTCTGGCCCGGCGTGCCGATGATTTCGATATATTCGTACGGCTCATCAGAGCTGCTCGGCGGATTGACGCTGACTTCATTGATGAGGAGGAACGGCGTGGACCCACCAAAATCCTGGCCGGTGTTGACCGACCCGGCGGTCTGGGTGATCGGGCCGGTCCATGTGAAGTCGGAGTAGACCGTGCCGGTGCCGATGAGTTGCAGCGACTGGCCGAGCGGTTCGTTGCCTACCTCACTCACGACGATGTCAATGCTGGTCAGGCCGTTGGCCGGGCCATCGGCGGCCGTGATCACCCCTTCGTAACTAAGAAACTGGACAACCTGGCTGCTGGCGTTGACCAGAGCAAGACCATCCGTCGGGCCGTTCTGAATGCCGGCGAACAAGAAATTGAGGGTGCCGTAGCCATCGTCCTGGTTCGGGATGGTCCCGCTCAGGGTAATGGTGTCGTAGAGGACAGCGGCCGTCGGCGTAGTTCCACCGTTGTACAGGGCGATCGTCCAGCCAGTGAGGTCCGTCCCCGCCGGGCCGGCGATCTCGATGCCTTCAGCGGCGTCGGCCCCGGTGTTGTCGTAGTGGATTTCGTTGATGAACACCGTCACGGGCGGGGCATCGTTGTCCGAGATGGTGACCGTGGCGGTTGCGTTACCCCCGATCGCCACCCCGCCGGTCGGAGCACTGATCGTCGCCGTGAACGTCTCGGGGCTTTCGATGGCCGCGTCGTCGATGATGCTGATGATGACTGTCTTGCTCGTCTCGCCATCTGCGAAGTTCACGACCTGGCTGGTCAGGGCGGTGTAGTCGCCCGGAGCAACCGCGGTGCCGTCCGCCGTGTTCACCGTGACCGACACCGCCCCGGTGCTGCCGCCGGTTCGGGTCAGCGTCAGG
>JBGSZR010000030.1:0-1840 GCA_041750275.1 Gemmataceae bacterium | reverse complement strand
CGGCAGTCGCGAACCGCACCGGTGTTGTTCGAGTAGAACTGCAAACCGATCGCGCCAGGATTCCGACGGCCGACATCGAAAGTCAGGTTCTCGACGTAATTGTGGAACCAGTCCGCACTCCCGAATCCGCCACACCACATGGTGGCCGCCGGCTTCTTGTCATCGGTGAAAGTCCCGTCCGCCAAGCGGATCACCGTCGCGTCGCGGTCGGCTCCGCGGATTATGGTTTTCCCCCAGTTCTCGTGTTTGGCGAACGACTTCGGCCAGGTCAGAGTGGCCGAGACGAGATACGTCCCCTTGGGGAAGTACAGCACCCGGTGCCAGCCGACGTTTTCGTTGAGAGCCCGCTGGATCGCTTTTGTGTCATCCGTTACGCCATCGCCTTTGGCCGAATACGGAGCACGGGTCACATCGACGACATTCGTGTGCTGCGGATAGCCCTGGCTTCCCGCGAGCAGATTTGCCGGGGCAGCGATGAGGGCAATGAGCATGTAGAGTGTGCGGGAGTCGTTCATCTCGAATCGTTCACTCCGCTTGGGCACGCAACTTCCAGTGACTTCTATCGCCGCCGAAAGAATCCATGCCTGCTGTGGGTGGGTTATCGAAACGGATAGCCCATTATCGTTCCCGGAGACATCACACGGTCTGCATCACGATTCTCGCCATCCATCTTGGCAAATTCAACAGCGCCCTGTTCTGAAGTGAGCACGCCGCGGTGTGACAATGCGTTGTCACAACACCGGTGCCGTGAAGTGTGTGGTTGAGACGCGAACGCCTCCGGAAATGCAACACCGACGTTCGTGACTTTTTCCAACTAATTGCCGGGCGGGGGAACTATTCACTCAAATTTCGAGGACATGATAGCGGTTCGGCGTCTGGGGCCACTCCGAGCGCGGATCACTTCTTCGTCTGTGCGGCATTCAGCCGGTTCAGGTTCGTCTCGCGCCCAACCTTCTGCACGCTCTGCGCCTTGTCGTAGTTCTCCATCACCGTTCGGTAGGCCGGGGTGATCTGCTCAATCGTGATCGATGCGAAGTCCCTTGCGTCGGGGCGGTTCCACGTCTCCATGAGTTCGCCGAGCAGCGCGTTGATGTCGATCGGGATTACGCCCGCCTGCGAGATGCGGTCGACCGTGAGGTCGGTCGCTCTCTTCCTCCCGTTGCCGGAGGCGTCGACGAAGCAGAACACCTTGTACCCGGCCTCGACAGCGCTGATTGCCGGGAACGCCATGCAGATGCTCGTGAACGTGCCGGCGATGATGAGCGTTCTGCGCTTGGTCTTCTCGATGGCCTCGACCTACTCCGGGTTGCCCCAGGCGTTGATCTGACCGGTCCGCGGCATGTAGACTGTGTAGGGGTTACACTGATGGATTTCGGGGATCCACGGGCCGTTCGACCCGTCGGGGACGGAGACCGTCGTGAAGGTGGGGAGCTTGGTGAGATATTACACCTTGGCGAGCGCGGTTGCGTGGGAGCGAAGCACGGGCTGTTCGATGTCCCGCACCAGTTGGAACAGCCAGCTCTGGTGGTCGATCAGCAGCATCAAGGCATCGTCGGGTCAATCATCCACTTGTTGCTTGCAGCCATGTCTTCACTCCTGATGGGTCGAGGACTCGGTTCGGGAGCCGGCGTACCCCTCCCGGTTCACTCACTCAAGCGTGGCAAGTGGACACCGATCCGGGTACGATCGTGGGTAGCACTTCGACCGTCGCCCGATTTGCGAGACCGCCATGGCCGATGACCGCACCAGCTTCGTGGTGCAGCGGTATCTGGACGAACTGGCCGGGGGTGAGCCGGCTGAGCAGGTCGTCCGCGCCCTGCTCGACCGGGCCGCCCGCCGG
>JBGSZR010000029.1:0-5539 GCA_041750275.1 Gemmataceae bacterium | reverse complement strand
GGCAGCGCGGCGGCCGTTTGCAGGTGTGGTTCCGCAAGCCCGTGAAGGATCCCGCCATCGAGTGGCTCGGCCGCCTCGCCCACAGTCCCGCCGGACGCCCCGACCCCAAGCCCTTCGCGGCCTTCACACCGAAACCACTGAATTCGCGCGCTCACAGTGATGCGCTGCGGCTCCTGCCAGACGAGGATTGTGCCGTGCGAATCGGACGCAGCAAGGGCTGGAAAGCACTCCCCACACGGCCCGAACACGAATGGAACCTCACCACGGATAGCGCGGCTGAACCTGTCTTGCTTGAGCTTTTCTCGCCACTCCCCGCTGCCGCCCCCCGCGGCTTCGCCTTGCTCGAACCTGGCGAAAAGGAATCGATCTTCCGCGGTATCGTCGAGATTCCGCTAAGAGCGAATCGACCGCATCGCCTCCGCCTGGTTGCGGACCGCCTGCCCGCGGACGCCACCGTTGAACTCGAACTGCCACCCGGCGTCGTTGCGACCGAGCAAACCCGCACCGCTTCCAGCCTCAGCTGGGTGCTGGACGTCCCGCCCTCGAACAAGGTGCTGCGTGCCGCCGTCCGCGTCCGCTTCCGCGAGACCGGCAACTCGGTCACGCTGCCATACGTCACCATCGGCCCGGTGGAACTCGCCACGACTGCCCAGAGCGTGATCCAGTGGCTCGGCGTCACGGGCCACGCCGATGGCCTCACACTCCAGGGAGCCCGCCCCGCCACACTCCCGGAAATCCAGCCCGCCTGGCCCGGCGAAGCCGACCGCCTCCGCCGCGCCAACGGCACCCTCTGGCGGCTCACCACACCAGGCGGCACCGCAAAGGTGCTGAGGAAGAAGCCGTGAAGACGAAGCCGATGAGGCCGCTGAGAGAAGCGAGTGTTAATTCCGCACGAGCGGTGATGAGCGGAGTGAGATGAGACATAATCCCTTCAACTTGCTGCGACCGGCACGCAGGGTGAACGGAATGTGGAGTGTGCACTCGTGTGAATCCGCGGATTGCGTTTCGGGGACGCGTTTCTCTCACGGTCCGGATCTGAATCACAACCCTGCCGACCCCGTAGATCTGTTTGGTCCCGCCGCGGTTGTGACACTGTGCTGTCACCACCCCGAGATGAGAGGCCAGCGAAAGAACCATCCCGGTGCCGTGAAGTGTGTGGTTGAGACGCGAACGCCTCCGAAAATGCAACAACGACGTTCGCAATTCCACGTGAATGATCGGACGGGGGAATTATTTCTTCAAGTCGGGAGGACATGAGAGCGGTTCGGCCTGCTTGCTTGTCCATCTCGCACCCCGCAACACAGACAGTGGATGCGCCGCCGAGGCCACAGTCTATTGCAGAGTGTTAACGATCAAAATACTTGCAATGTATTACAATTCCTACAATGACCGAGAATACACTACCGATTAGACCGGCCCAGAATAGATCAGCCCATATGCCAACATACACATAAATCAGACCACCAATTACAGCAAATATAATGCATCCTCCGTGGACATTGCTGAGGCTAGATGAATAGTCGTCAGTGAGAGGGCGTGTTGCCCTTGGTAGGCTAGTCGTGTTTGGTGCTTGTGCAGATGGATTCGTAGCATCGGAATTCGGCCAAGTGTTGGTAATGTCAAACGTGGAGCCAGATCCACTGCAGCGGCTGCATGCACGCCTTCCGTTTGAGCAACTGCAACTAGATCGCACAGTTCCGCCTGTGCAATACGCACATCTCTCCTCGGTCTGCCCACCACGGCAATATCCGCAAGGGTGCGTGCCGAATGGAGCGCTCCGATTGAAACCTGAACCACCGCAATTTGCACAGGAACGGCGAATGTAACCTGAACCACTACAGTTGCTGCATCGACACTCAGTGTGGCCCAGGCCAGAGCAAGACGAACAAGTGGTACTGCCACTGCCACCGCAAGTAGAACAGGTCTGGGTCATCCCCGTCTCCTCTTGGGGCCAACGCTGAGGAAGCTATCCTGCGTGCTCCGCTCGGTGAGTTATGGCGAAGCGCCGTCGGCCTTGGACGGCGGAGCATGCAGGATAGCTTCGGTTGAACGAAACCGTGGAGCGGAGGCCTATGGAGATTCCATCGCTTCCACGGTCACTGCCAGAAGTGTAACGACGCCGACAGGCCCAAGGCAAACCGAAATCCGACGGCTTCCCCACCCCGCCGGCACGCCCCGGTTCGAGAAGGACGTGCCAACCGCGGCAGCGTGGGATTCTGAACGAACGCCACAGTCTGTTGTCACGCACGTCTCAACGGGCCGACCCCGTAGAGCAGTTTGCCCTCGCCGCGGTGTGACAATGCGTTGTCACAATCCCGAGAGGAGAGGCCAGCGACGAACCATCCCGGTGCCGTGAAGTGTGTGGTTGAGACGCGAACGCCTCTGGAAATGCAACTCGCGAGTCTCACCACCGCTGGTTCGGGGTTACTTCTTGGGGGCGTACAAATCCCAGGCGAGGAGCCCCTCGCTCTGCCCGCCCGTGAAAAGCGTCTGGCCGTCGTGGGAAAAAAACACGATCCCCCCGAGCCAGTAATCGTCCGACACCGCCCATGTCCGAGTCGGGCGGCCGGTTGTCAGATCCCACACGACGGCCATCGCTCCCTTGCGACCCATCGAATAAGTGCTAACGGACGCGGTCTGTTTGCCGTCACGGCTGAACGCGATTCCCCAGCAATTCACGGCGGGAATCGGTAGTTCGATTTGCTTGAAGTCCGCCTTGGAATCCCAGGCGGTCACGACGCGGTTGAATCCGCCGCAGACCCCGATCCATCGGCCATCGTCGGACACCGTCATATGACTCGCAATACGTCGGGAAATGAGCGTCCGAGAAAGCTTGCCTGTTGCCACGTCCCAGACGGCGACGAATCCACGGGCATCGCCAGCACACAAGCAGTAAAGCGTCTTCCCGCCGTCGCCGAACCGGACGTGGGTCGCGTAGATCTCTCCATTCTTCGGCTCGTTCTTCAGACGAGCCATGACCTCTCCCTCGGGCCACCGAATGATGGGGATTGTCATCTCATTCGGGTTATCCAGGGCGATCAACTTCTCGTCCGGGCTCATGTCGAGTCGCGGCTTTCCATAGGTGCCCGCGGCGAGCGGAAAAAACAACTCGCCCTCCCGGCCATTCTCGCCGACCTTGACGCGGGCCAACTCCTTTCCGGTCGCGAAGTCGTGGCGGCTCACAGTCCCGTCCCGTCGACCGACCAGCACGGACTTCCCATCCGGAGCGAAGGCCACGGAACCGGCGTCGGTCGCACCCTTGTCCCAGGTCCGGGCCTTGTTCGTGGCCAGGTCCCAGATCTTCAATGTTCGCTCGTCCCCCGTGACCGTGACGACCGCCTTCCCGTCGGGAGTAAGAGTTGCCTGCCACAGCCGGGACTTGGGTTCGAGGAGAGTTGTTTTCGGCGGGGCGTCAGCGTCCGGTTGACCGGCGCTCACCCCTATCACCATCACCACCGCCGCAAGCATGACATCCTCCAGGTTTAGTACGAACGCTGAGGAAGCTATCCTGCGTGCTCCGCTCGGTGAGTCATGGCGATGCGCCGTCGGCCAACGCTGAGTAAGCTATCCTGCGTGCTCCGCTCGGTGAGTTATGGCGCAGCGCCGTCGGCCTTGGACGGCGGAGCATGCAGGATAGCTTCGGTTGAACGAAACCGTGGAGCGGAGGCCTATGGAGATTCAATCGCTTCCACGGTCACTGCCAGAAGTGTAACGACGCTGACAGGTCCCAGGCAAACGGAAATCCGACGGCTTCTCGACCCCGCCGGCACGCCCCGGATCGAGAAGGACGTGCCCGCCTCGCCCGCTGCGTCAGCGAGAGATTCCGAACGAACGCCACGTTTGTTGTCACACACGTGTCCACGGGCCGACCCCCGTAGAGCTGTTTGGTCCCGCCGCGGTTGTGACACTGTGTTGTCGCCACCCCGAGATGAGAGGCCAGCGACGAACCATCCCGGTGCCGTGAAGTGTCTGGTTGAGACGCGAACGCCTCCGAAAATGCAACACCGACGTTCGCAATTCCACGTGAATGATCGGGCGGGGGAACTATTCACTCACGTCAGAAGGGCCTGAAAGCGGTTCGCCGTTTTGGGTGTTGCGCAGATGGCGAATCATTTGCTCAATGGCACTGATGACGGCTTCCCTCTGCTCGGCGACCAACTCCGGCAGCCGCACCGGTTGGAAGTTGTCTGGGCGGCCGATGTCGAACGAGTACAGTGTGAACCCCTCGTGCGAGAGCGAGACACGCAAGATACCGAATGACTCCCACGGCGAACCGCTGCGTTTGGTGGGGTGACCGATGGCGTTGTTCCTGACCTCCCGAATCGCGCCCAGCGACACAGGAAACGAGTAGGCCAAGCCTATGGCCTCGGCTGCGTGCTTTATTGCATCTTGCTGGACGAAAAGCACTTGCAGTAGGCCGTAGGCCCGCAGGTAATGCTGACCATACTGGCGTTCGCCTGCAGGGGTTTCCAGATACGCCTCGACGGCCAACTCGGTGTCACCGATAACATCCATCGACGAGCAAAGCTGCCGCCATCGATGAAGATTGCACATCAGGCGATCTTGAACAGGCGTATCGTTGACTACATCCCGTAACCGCCTTTCTGCTTCTCGGACTAGCGATTCGTTCCGCATGGCAGCCCGCCGCGAGTGAATGCCCCCAGCCACATCTGCTATGGACACGACTCGCCCGCCAAGGACGGACGCGGCAAATCGGTTGGGCTTGGCCTGGCGATAATCAAACTGGTACTCGTCTCGTAATTCGTCGCTCACGGCCACCCTCCCATCGGATTCTCTTCGTGGTTTCGGCACTCGGACGGGCTTGCCACCCGGACGCTGATGATCCGCAGGATCGGCGATCGTTCAGTGAAACTCACGATCAGTAACCGGCCTTGCTCGGAGTATCCCACGAGGATCTCTCGTTCCTCTTCGCTGGAATGATCGGGATCGGGAAAGATCGCGGCCAATGGATCGGCAAACGCGGTGGCAGCCTCCGAGAACGACACTCCGTGCTTACGCTCGTTGGACGCGGCCTTGGCATCGTCCCACTCAAATTCCATCCGCGCCCCCAGCCAACGGTAATCAATCCCGTTGCACCCACAGGTTACCGCGCAGGCGAGCGCATGGGAAGTCGCTCGAGGGTTGGCAAAGGGTTTGAATTTTGGCTGACTTGGAACTTATTCGCGTATCAGGTCTCGGCATTCGGGCATCATTACGCAGCTTTTTCGTACAAATTGGTTTCTGTCTGATGTGTGATACGGGTCAAGGAACAGTGCCCTGAAGGGCACTGCTCGCCTCGTTGATGTGTTATCGAACGATGGTGCTCGCTGAACAGTGCGTCAGGGGGCGCTCAAACCCAGCCAGTGATGGGCGCTTGAAAACCAGCCACTTTGAGGAATGGCAGATTGTGTCGTTAGTCTCGTGGGTACCGCCCGTACCCCAGGAGATTGTCGATGCCGAATCTGCTCAAAGTGGCCATGATCGAAACGATTGTCTCGCTGCATCAGCGTGGCTGGTCGAAGCGTCGGATTGCCCGCGA
>JBGSZR010000028.1:0-4110 GCA_041750275.1 Gemmataceae bacterium | reverse complement strand
CGAAGGCTTGATGCGCAGCCGACGGGGACCGAAGAAACCACCCGCGCAGAAGCCCGTGTACGACAAGAAGCACAAACATTACTCAACGGCCCGATTGCTACAAGAGTTGCATCAAAAGAGCTGATGTTGAGAGGGCTGGGCCTATGAACCCACCGCGTGAGCAAGGGCCACGCCATACCTTGTTCACGCTGGCTCGTGATTACACCGCACTCGCTTCAAGAATGATGCCGGTGGGATGGGCTTTTCGTAGCCTGTTCACCGGCACCTGTCATTCCTGGAAGCGCTCATGCCGGACTCGCTGAACCCAAAATACTCCCGCGTTTTGCTCAAACTCTCCGGGGAAGCCTTCGGCTATGGCCGCGGGCAACTCGGCATTAACCTGGATGAGACCACGGCTCTCGCCGAGCAACTCAAGCGCGTGGTTGCACGCGGAGTGCAACTCGCGGTCGTCGTCGGTGGTGGCAACCTGCTTCGCGGGGCCCAGTTCACGGCCGGTGGCGAGACGATCAAGCCTGCCACCGCGGACTACATGGGCATGCTCGGCACCGTGATGAACGGCCTGGCCCTGCAGGACACGCTTGAAACCCTCGGCGTTCCCACCCGCCTCCAGAGTGCCGTGCGCATGGAGACGGTGGCCGAGCCGTACATTCGCCGGCGAGCGGAACGGCACCTCGAGAAGGGCCGCGTCGTGATTCTCGCCGGTGGCACAGGCAATCCCTTCGTCACCACCGACACCGCCGCGGCTCTGCGTGGCACCGAACTCCAGGCTAATGTGCTCCTCAAGGCCACGAAGGTGGATGGCGTGTATACCGCCGACCCGGCCAAGAACGAATTCGCCGAGAAGTACGACCACCTCACCTACGATGAGGTGATTCAACGGCAGCTTCAAGTGATGGATTTCGAGGCGTTCGAAATGTGCAGACGCGTGAAATTGCCCATCATGGTCTTCAACTACAAGACGGAAAACGCTATCGAGCGTGCCATCGCTGGCCAGGCGATCGGCACCGTGGTCAGCGGTTGATCGCGCCAGGAACACCTTTCCGCATTCGCCGCGAACCGCGATAATTACTCGGCAAAGTCGCGGCCGAATCTCTCAACCTGGGTGAACCCATGAACAGTGCACAGATTCAACACGATGCCGAAGAGCGGATGGAGAAAGCGCTCGACGTGTTCCGCAACGATCTCAAGGGCCTGCGTACGGGCCGTGCTTCGCCGGCGATGCTCGATAGCCTTCGCGTCGATTACTACGGCAGCCCCACGCCGATCAAGCAAATCGCCACGGTCACCTGCCCGGATGCCCAGTCGATCGTCATCAAGGCGTATCAGGCAGCCGACCTGAAGGAGATTGAGAAGGCCATCCGCTCCAGCGACCTGGGCCTCGCCCCGAACAACGACGGCAAGGTGATCCGCCTCAGCGTGCCCAACATGAGCGGCGACCAGCGCAAGAAGATCGTGCAGCAGATCAAGAAGCAGGCGGAAGCCTCAAAGGTATCGTGCCGCAACATTCGCCGTGATGGCAACAAACACTTCGAAGACGCCGAGAAAGCGAAGGCGATGACCGAGGACGACCGCGACAAGGGTAAGGAGAAGATGCAGGAACTTCTCAAGGCTTACGAAGCCCGCATCGACGATCTCAGCAGCAAGAAGGAAAAGGAAGTGATGGAACAATAAGCGGCCGCACGCGAATCGCGATGCCGCGACGTTGAGCGTGCCCACCCACACCGAGGCTCTCCCATGTCCACGCTCCTGGTCTCCGTGCTCCTCGCTGCTGCGCCCGAACCGGATTTTTCGAAGGTGCCCGGCGTGGTCGTTGCCCATTCCCCGGCATCGTCGAAGCAGTACTGCGGTTCGCCCAGCATCGCCGTGTTGCCCTCCGGCGAGTACCTCATCTCGCACGACCTGTTCGGTCCGGGCAGCACACGCGACCGCACCCACGTCTACTCCTCCGCCGACCGCGGCAAGACCTGGCTGAAGCGAGCCGAGATGAAGGGGCAGTGGTGGTCCACCCTCTTCGTGCATGGCAATGCCGTCTATCTGATGGGCACATCGAAGGAATATGGCACATGTGTGATTCGCCGTTCCAGCGACGGCGGCAAGACCTGGACCGAACCAAAGGACCCCAGGACGGGGTTGCTGCTTGGCGAAGGCATGTACCACTGTGCCCCCGTGCCCGTGATGATTCACAATGGTCGCATCTGGCGGGCGATGGAAGAATACACGGGGCCAAAGTGGGGCGCGTTCAAGGCGTTCGTGATGTCCGCACCCGTGGGCGCGGACCTGCTGAATGCGGCCAGCTGGACCAGCACGAACCACCTGGAGAAAGACCCTGCCTGGCTCGACGGCAAGTTTGGAGCCTGGCTTGAAGGCAACTTCGTGGTGACGCCCGACGGCAAACTCGTGGACATCCTGCGGGTTCAGCATCCGTCCAGTTACGATGAGTATTGTGCCGAGGTGAACATCAGTGCCGATGGCAAGACGGCCCTGTTCGACCCTGCCACGGGCTTCCGCCACTTCCCGGGCGGTGCCAAGAAATTCACCATCCGCTTCGACCCTGTCACGAAGAAGTACTGGACGCTTGTTAACGCCGTACCCGAGAAATTCCGCAGTGCCGAGCGAGCCCCGGCCTCGACACGCAACACACTTTCGCTCGCCTCATCCGATGATCTCAAGACCTGGAAGTTGCACGGCATCGTGCTTCAACACGAGGACCCCAAGGCCCACGGATTCCAGTATGTCGATTGGCTCTTCGAGGGCGACGATATCATTGCCGCCGTTCGCACCGCCTACGACGATGGCCTTGGTGGAGCCCATAACGCCCACGACGCCAACTTCATCACCTTCGAGCGAATTGCGAAATTTCGCACGAAGAACGGGGAGTGAATGGCAACAGCCGATGGCTCCCACACGTTCTTGATGCGGTCGGAATTCGATGGCGAACACGCGGACCGTGGCAGCATCCATGATGAAAGTGATCGATTGTATCCGAGATTCCGCTCGGTCTAAAGTTTGCCTTTATTGAGAGCGGACGGTTCTGCGAGGTTGGCAACGTGAAACGGGAAAGCACGGAAGGTCTACCCTTTTCCACTCAACCGGCGGCGGAGCGGATGCGACCCAGGAGCCAGGGGATCAGGTTACCGTCCTGCCAGCGGCGCAGGGCTTTTCCGGCGAGCACGGCCAGGTGGCGAGGCAGCAGTTTCAACCGATCGCGGCCGTGAGTGTTTCGCCAGTAGACGCGTTCCTCATTACAAGATTGCTGTTCGAGAGTGCGGCGGGCGGGCCGCTTCCCGTAGCTGCTCGAAACACGATGCCACACCACTGAGGCGGGCTCGAACTGAATCGCGAAGCCAAGCCGCCTGAGTCGGAATGAGAGATCCACATCTTCAAAATACGCCTGGAAATGCTCGGGGAAGCCACCCGCCGCTCGTAGTGTGCTGGTGCGATAGAAGGCCGCACACGCGGATGCTCCTGACACCGCGGTCGCCATGTGATCACCTTTCCAGATCGCGCCAGCATCGCGTTTCCGGGCGAAGCCACCGCGGTCGTAGTCGTCGCCCGCCGTGTCGATGCGTGGCGGCAACCCCCGTCTTCGCCGTTCGGGATCGTTCTGCAAGACCAGTGGTGCCACGGCAGCGATGCGTTCGTCTGCGAAGTGTGCGAGAGCCGCTTCCGCCCAGCCAGCCGTTACCTCGGTATCGTCGTTGAGCATCTCGATAATGGGAGCCGTCGCGGCTGCAATTCCCGCATTCGCGGCCGCGCAAAATCCGCCGGACTTCGCACGACGCACGATCCGCACACCGGCAAAACGGGAAGCTGTGGACGCGATCACCGCCTCCTTCGAACCATCATCGACGACAATGATTTCCGTCTTGATCGGGGCGAATCGTGTCACGGATTTCAAGCAGAGTTCGAGCAAATCCGCACGGCGCTGGGATGGGATCACAATGGACAGTTTTGGCCCGGCCCCGTTCATGTGCGGCCATCCTGGGCAGCCGCAACGGGTTCGAGGAAGCTTGCGGCGAAGACGATGCGATCGCGTGCCGCGGCATCGCGGCCCCTGCTCACCTCGCCCACGAGCCGGCCCAGTTCGGCATAACAATTTGAGGCGTCCGC
>JBGSZR010000027.1:0-16278 GCA_041750275.1 Gemmataceae bacterium | reverse complement strand
CGCCCGCCGCCCAGCCGGCACCAGCTGCGATGCCTGCATACCAGCTGGCTCCAGTGGCACCGATGGACCAGGCTCCAGCCGCACTACCACAACCGCCTTTGCCAGCGGTTCCTGGAGTGCCACCCGGAGCGGTGAACTTGCCGCAAACGCCTGGTCTCGGGATTCCGCCCATCCCGGAACTGCCGCAGCGGTAAGGTTTCTACGAGGTAGCATCCGCCCAACCCCGGAACGATCCGGGGTTGGGTCCGTGTGAGTGACAGCAAGACACGCGACCTTCCTTAACTCGGTGGCTTCCATGCAACGCGTCGCGATCGTAGACCCGACGGAATCGACCCGCGAATCCCTCCGCACCCTTTTGCTCGGTGTGGACTTCGTCTGGCTCGAAGCGGAGTGCGCCCGCTACGAATATTTTTACGATGTCATCTCCACCTCGATGCCCGACCTGGCCATCGTGGCACTCGACGCCGACAAAAATAAAGCGCTCAACATGATCGGCCAACTCTCGGCCGAGCATCCGAAACTCTCGATACTCACCATTAGCCACGATCACCAGGCTCTTTTGATGTCGCTCCAGAAGGGAGCGAAATACTTCCTGACGCACCCGGTCAGTCTTGAAGACATGTTAACCGCCCTTCGCCGTGCGCTCGGCGAGAACGGCGGCACCGAGGATGCTCAGGGCTCCATGGCCGGCCAGACCGGAGCCTCCAGCCTGATCGCCGTGCTCGGCTCGCGCGGAGGTGTCGGCACAACCAGCCTGGCCGTGAACCTCGCCGCCACACTGGCCGCTGATCACCTCAATCAGGTTGCCATGCTCGACCTGGACCTGGCGCTGGGTGACGCCGACATCGCACTCGAGGTCAATGGGTTCGAGAATATTTCCATCGCAGACCTCGCCCGCAACATCGAACGACTGGACATGAACTTCCTCCGTCGTGCCATGGCGAAGCATGAAGCATCCGGCCTCTCGATCCTTCGGCATCCACTGGAAATCGCCGAAGTCGGCATCATTCACGAAGGGCATGTCGAGCGCATCTTGAACCTGCTGAAGATCAGCTACACGCACCTGGTGCTCGATCTCAGCAAGTGTCTGCTCCCCACAGACCTGATGGCCTTGCGGATGGCGGATGTGATCCTGCTCGTCGCGCAGTTGGAACTCGCAAGCCTTCGCAATGTCGTTCGCCTCATTCACTGCCTCAGCGGCGAAGAGAGCCTTGCGGAGAAGGTCCGCGTCGTGATCAACAGGCAAGGTGCCGAGAACATCGAAGAAGGTATCGGGCTCAAGAAGGCCGAGGAAGTGATCGGCAAACCGATCTTCTGGCAGATTCCCAATGATCCCAAAGCCGTGATCGGTGCGCGTGTCTCGGGCCAACCACTTGTGATCCACGCACCCAAGAGCCGCGTTCAGCAGAGCATCCACGGCCTCGCCCAGATTCTTTACGGCAAGCCCGTCTCGGGTTCGGCACCGGATGTTCGCGGAAGCAAGGGCGGCTGGAATCTCTTTGGAAAGCGCTAATTCATCGCAACACCACCTGGCGAATCGCACACCGAGGTTTGACACAATGTCCCGCTTGCAACAAGGCATCTCGAAGCTCAATAGCCTGAGCAACCAAGGCGGCAGCATCTCGCGCCTGTCCAGCCCCAGCATGGGTGGCTCGTCGGGTGGCGGAAAGAATTTCGAAGAGCTGAAGCGGCAAATCCACTCGAAGCTCGTCGAGCGGCTCGACTTTACCCGTGTTCGCGATCTCTCGTCGGACGCCATGCGTCGCGACATTCGTCGCGTCATCGAGCATCTGTGCGACACCGAGAACCCGCTACTCAATCGCATCGAGCGCGAGAAGCTCATTGAGGAGATTCTCGACGAAACGCTCGGTTTCGGTCCGCTCGAGGTGTTGCTTAAAGACCCCACGATCAGCGATATCCTGGTCAACGGTTTCGCGAAGGTCTATGTCGAACGTCGTGGCAAGCTCGAAAAGACCGACGTGAAGTTTCGCGACAACGACCACCTGCTCCAGATTATCGACCGCATTGTCTCGAAGGTGGGCCGGCGAGTCGATGAGACCAGCCCAATGGTGGACGCCCGCCTGCCGGATGGTTCTCGCGTGAATGCCGTGATCTCGCCGATCTCGCTGGACGGTCCGAGCCTCAGCATTCGTCGCTTCGGTGCGAACCCACTGAAGCTGGAAGACTTGCTGAACTACAAGGCGTTCACACCCGAGATGGCCATGCTCATGGAGGCGTGCATCAAGGCTCGCCTTAATGTGCTCATCAGCGGCGGTACCGGTTGCGGTAAAACGACGCTGCTGAACACGCTCTCAAGCTTCATCCCCGGCGACGAACGCGTGGTGACGATCGAAGATGCTGCCGAACTGCAACTGCAGCAGGATCACGTGGTGCGTCTGGAAACGCGGCCGCCGAACATCGAAGGCAAGGGTGCGGTCAGCACGCGCGACTGCGTCCGCAACTCACTGCGTATGCGGCCTGAGCGCATCATCATCGGTGAGGTTCGCGGCTCCGAGGCACTGGACATGCTTCAGGCCATGAACACCGGCCACGGCGGTTCACTGGCCACACTGCACGCCAACACACCGCGCGAGGCTCTCACGCGACTTGAAACCATGATCATGATGGGTGGCTTTGAACTCCCTATCAAGGCGATGCGGCAACAGATCAGCTCGGCGATCGACCTCATTATTCAGGCGAATCGCCTCCAGGGAGGCCCCCGCAAGATCACGAGCATCACGGAAGTGATGAACATGGAGCAGGACATCATCATCATGCAGGAAGTGTTCCGCTACAAGCAGACGGGAATCGACCAGAATGGCCGGGCTTTCGGTCAGTTCGAAGCAACCGGTGTTCGCCCCACGTTTATCAATCGCCTCGAGACGAAGGGCGTGAAGCTCCCGTCTAACATGTTCGCCGAGCGCAGCCTCATGCGCGACTGATCGCTACCAGCTCGAAGGCCGAACCTGAAATTCTGGCCGGAATTGATTCGACTCCGGCCGACATTTTCGCCCAACGCGAACTAGAGTTCCCAGGGATGGGATCATGAGGCCTTCCGCAACGGGCGGCAGGCCAAACCACACGCATCCGGCGACCCGGTGTCGTCGGCACACGGAAGTTCTGCGCCCAGGCCATTGCCCGTCAGGTGACACACGCATGTTCTCCTTGATCCCACTCGTGATTGGCGGCCTGGTCGTTGCGGCCGTTGTGCTTCTGATGATGGCCCTTCGCAAGAACGAAGATGGCCACGCCTCGGATCGCCTCGATCAGATCGTCGGTCGGAACGTCCGCAAGGATTCCTCCGCCGACATGCTGCTGAAGCAGGCGCTCGAAGAGGTCGACAAGAAGACGTTCCTCGACAAGATGACGCCGGACTTCTTCAACCTCACGAAGATGTTCGAGCAGGCGGATGCCAACATCAAGCCAAGCGCCCTGTTCGGGATCTCCTGTGCCCTTGGTGTGTTTGGTGCTGCCCTGAGCATCTGGGCACTGAATATGTACGTTGCGCCCGTCGGAGCGTTCTTCTTCTTCACGATGCCGTGGCTCTGGCTGTACATGAAGCGAGCCAATCGTCTCAAGGCCTTCGCGGGGCAGCTTCCCGATGCGATGGAGCTGGTGGCCCGTGCCCTGCGTGCCGGTCACTCACTCGCGGCAGGCATGCACGTGGTAGCCGAAGAAATGCCGGCCCCGGTCTGCAAGGAATTCGGCCGCGTCTACGAAGAACAGAATCTCGGCATTCCGCTAGAAGACGCGATGAAGGGCATGTGCGATCGCGTGCCGAATCTCGACCTCCGCTTCTTTGTCACCAGCGTTGCGATTCAGCGGCAAACAGGTGGCGACCTCGCCGAAATCCTGGACCGCATCGGCCACGTGATCCGCGAACGCTTCAAGATTCTCGGTCAGGTGAAGGCCCTGACGGCGGAAGGCCGCCTGTCCGGAGTTGTACTGATCGCCCTGCCCATCGGTCTGTTTCTGCTCATGTTGTGGATGAAGCCGGACTACATCGAACTGCTGTGGAAAGATCCGATGGGCGTGAAGATGTCCATCGGTGCGGTCGTGCTCATGATCCTGGGTGCCATCGCCATCAAGAAAATCGTCGACATCAAGGTTTAACACACACGTGGCAATCGCGATTGCAGGTACTGCCGGGCGGGCAGTCGCCGGTGATCGCACGAGTCACTCACTCTGTTCTGAACACTCGCGCCTGGAGAAGCCGCCGTGCAACTGTTCGCATTCTTATCGGCCGAGGAAGTGACGCCGATCCTGGTGTTCGTCGCGATCATGGCCGGCGTGTTCTGGCTGCTCTCGATGATCTCGAATCGCAATAGCGAAGCCGAGGAGCGGCTCGAGCGAATCGGCCGGCCCAAGTCGCTGGTCGAAATCGAAATGTCGCAAGCGGAGAGCAAGGCCCGCTTCTCCGGCTTGCGCAATATGTTCAGCAACCTCGGCGGCGTGATGGAGCCGCAGAGCGAACTGGAGAGGAATTCGATGCGGGTAAAGCTGGCCAATGCCGGCTTCCGCAGTGAACACGCGGCAAGTGTTTACCAGGGAATCCGCGTAGTTACCCTAATTTGTTTCCTCCTCCCAGCCCTTTTCTTCTTTGTTCTCAAAGACGGCTTCACCATTCGGACGATGGAATGGACAGTGTTCCTGGCGGGTCTGGGGTTCTACCTCCCTCAGATCATCATGTGGCACCTGCGCACCTCGCGGCAGAAGGAAATCTTCCTGACGCTGCCGGACGCGCTCGACCTCCTCGTGGTTTGCGTCGAATCCGGGCTTGGCCTGGATGCCGCTCTCCGCAAGGTGAATGATGAGATGAAGTCGCATGCGAAGGTGATCTGCGAAGAACTGTCGCTGGCTAATCTCCAGCTTCAGATGGGTCGGCCGCGACGCGAAGTGTTGCACGATCTCGGTGTGCGAACAGGTGTGGATGATGTCCGCAGCCTGGCCGCGATCCTGATCCAGGCCGATCGCTTTGGTTCGAGCATCGCCCAGGCGCTGCGGGTGCAGTCCGACTCCATGCGGACGCGTCGGCGGCAGTTGGCCGAGGAGAAAGCGGCGAAGACAGCCGTCCAGCTGATCTTCCCGCTTGTGCTCTTCATCTTCCCGGCCATCTTCGTGGTTCTGGTTGGCCCGGCGGCCATTCAGATTCAGCGGAACCTGCTGAAGGGTGGCTAATCTTTTTTACCCAGTCGGAGGCAGGATGCCCCCGCGGGTCTCACGGAGGAGTGTGATGAAACGATTCGTCCGAACGGCGGCTGCCGCGGCGATCGCGGCCAGTGGATCCCTCGGGTGCATGCACACCGGCGGAAGCACCACTTCGAGCACGCATGGCGATGGTGCCAAGTACCGCAACTGGGTTGATACCTGTTACCCCGAACGTTACAACGCCATCGCTCGCCAGGAAACCGTGGCCGCCTTTGCTCCTCAGGTGAGCAATGGCCACATCATGAACCAGACGGTGTGGAACTGGTATTTCGAGCCAGGCTCGGACAAGCTCACCCCGGCCGGTTTTGCCAAGCTCGATTCCATCGCGCAGGTTCGCCCGGCTCCCGATAGCCGGATCTATTTGCAGGCCGCCCGCGATATCGCCCCAACCGCCGAAAATGGAGACAAACTCGGCGAACTGCGAACCGAGTTAACGGCCAAGCGCGCCGCTGCGGTGCAGAAGTACATGAATTCGCAGCCCGCCGTGAACCAGGTGGCCTACGAACTCTTCGTCCATGACGCGGCCGTGCCAGGCGTCCCGGCTGAGTTCGGTGCCTCGTCCTTCCGCGGCCAGCGGCAGGGCTATAGCGGTGGTCTGGCGGCGGGCGGTGGTACCGCGGCCCTCAACACCGGCAGCGGCGGCCTCCAGCAACCGGCCCAGCCGACCTCGAACACCAACTACAACACCAATACCAACATCGGAGGTGATGGTGGTGTTGGACCGAGTGGTGGTGGTGCTGGACCGGCCGGACCGGCCGGACCGGGTCCGAATTAGTCATTCGAACGCCGATAGTTGCATTCGCCCGGCCCCACAGTGGTTCGTGTCCACTGTGGGGTCGATTTATTCCACACCCGGCTTCTCTCACTCAAGGAATGCTTGACGATGCGCTCCACGAAATTCCTGCTCAGACTCGTCGTCGTGGGCATGCTTCTGATACTCACGGCCTCACCCGCAACGGCTGCCTCTTCTGATGCGGCCGCGCATGTCGCACCAGTGTTCGCGGGCTACTGGGACGAATTCGTCGATCACTGGTTGGGGATGCTGCAAAAGCAAAATGGTGTGGTTGTGTTCGCTCTTTGTGTCGGAGCCGTCTCGCTCTTCATCATCACGCGTGGCAAGTGGAAAAAGTAATCGCTTTGATTGACGCACACTCACGCAAGAGCGTGCTACTGTTGCGATAGCTTTACGATTTCGTCCTGGCCGAGCAGTGTGAAGAGGGAGCGAACATGTCGATGGCACGACCAGCCTTACCGGACTGGGAAATGAATCCGGCCCCCGAGGCACCCATCGCACCGGAGTCGCTCAAGGAGTCCGGCCTCAGCACGGGCTTTATCTGCGAGATGCTGCTTCGCACGCTCTACTCGCGTGGTTCGATGATCGGCCGCGACATCGCGCAACTGCTCTGCCTGCCATTCAAGGTGATCCAGGAACCGCTGCGATTCCTCAAGGATGAGAAGTGCATCCAGGTGGATGGCGGCGACCTCGTTGGCGTCGTCAGCTACAAGTTCAGCCTCACGGACATCGGCCGAAAACGCGCCCAGGAAGCCACGGAACAGTGTGCGTATGTCGGCCCGGCACCGGTGCCGCTCGAAGACTACGTCGAGCAATGCTACCGCCAGACGGTCACCGGTTTGTCGTGCTTCCCCGAAGCCTTGAAGGCGCCCTTCAGCCATTTGGTGTTGAAGGAAGAGATGTTCAATAACATCGGCCCCGCGATCATCAGCGGTCGCTCGGTTTTCATCTACGGCCCGCCTGGCAACGGCAAGACCGCCATGGCCCGTGCCATCGGCGACTACATGAATACGGCCGGCGGCTCGGTCTATATCCCGTACGCCTTCGTGGCCGATGGTGCGATCATCACCGTCTTCGATCCCTCGTTGCACGTGATCGATGACGCTCCGGTTGACTACGGTGATGAGACCGATGCCACGGTTCGCAAGTTGCTCTCGACTGGTGCCACCGATCAGCGCTGGGTGCGCATCCGCCGGCCTGTCATCGTCACCGGTGGCGAACTGAACCTCAGCATGCTGGACCTGCGCTACAACGCCGAGGCCAACTTCTACCAGGCACCGATTCACTTCAAGGCCAACGGCGGCGTCTTCCTGATCGACGACTTCGGCCGGCAGCAGTGCACGCCCAAAGAACTCCTCAACCGCTGGATCCTGCCGCTCGAGGATCGCCACGACTTCCTCACCGTGGCCACAGGCAAGAAGTTCCAGGTGCCCTTCGAACAACTCATCATCTTCAGCACCAACCTCGACCCGAAGGACCTGGTGGACGACGCGTTCCTTCGTCGTATCCGGCACAAGGTGGGTATCAACGCTCCGACACGCGATGTGTACGAACGCATCTTCATGGCGAACTGCAAACGTCTCGGTTTGAACTATGCCGCGGATGCGGTCGATTACCTGTACGAGCGATATTACACCCGGGGCAGAACCCCCAGAGCATCCGACTGTCGCGATTTACTGGAAACGGTCCAGTCGATTTGTCGATACAGACGGCAACCCGTGCATCTGACGCGCGACCTGATGGTCGAGGCGTCGGCCAGCTTCATCGCCGAGTTCCAGTGACTCGGCGGCCAGCGGGTGCAGACCAGACCCGAGGTATGCCATGGACGGCCGACGATTGCGAAAATGGGCGATGTGCGGAGGATTGCTTGCAGCGGCACTCGGCTGCCATCGCAACAACGTCCAGAATCAGTTCAGCATGCCCAAGACGGATCAGTCGCTCGGCGCCTTCATGCCGGGTGGGAAGGTTCCTTCATCCGGTAACTCCCTGTTCAGCAGCAACAGCCCGGCAATTGGGCAAGGGCCGATGGCTGGCATGCCGATCGAATCGGCGCCGCCCAAACGCGAGGGCAAGGGCTTCTCACCCGATGGTGAGGTGGCCATCGCGGATACTCACGTCGCCGCTGCACTTGGCAACCCGCCCGCGGCCAATCGCGACGAACTCCTGGATATGGCCCGCCTTCGCTACCAGAAAGCACTCAAAGAAGATCCCAAGAATCAAGGGGCCTTGCTCGGCATGGCTCGCATGTACGCCAATGTCGGCGACAAGGAACGCTCACTCGAGATATTCCAGGAGTACATGAAGCTCTACCCGAATGATGCGGTCGTGCCCCACGAAGTGGCCTTGCTGTTCGGCCGCTGGAAGGACTGGAATGGTGCGGTGGCGTGGTGTGAAGTGTCTCTGAAGATCGATCCCGAGAATCGGACCCATCGCAAGACGCTGGGCTTCTGCCTGGCCCGGAGTGGCCGGTGGGATGAATCGTTTGTTGCGTTGAAGCAGGTGATGCCGGAAGCGCAGGCCCGCTACAGCCTGGCGCGGGTGATGGAACACTTGAACTTCCCGGAGCAGAGCCGCCAGCAACTGGTCGCGGCCGTGCAGGCCGATCCGAACTATGCCGAGGCCCGCGATTTCCTGGCTGAACTCGATCAGGGTTATCAGTTCGCCCAGCCAAATGCTGTGAAGAACCCAAACCCGATCATGCAGGCGGGCTACGCGCCGCAACCCTAGTCAGGGCTCGCGGATGGGAGCCGTGGTATCGAGGACAGCCACGGAACCATCCGAGAGCGGCACGAGAATCCCGAAGGGTTCAACAGGCACACCCGCGGCCACGGGCACCACTCCCACGAGCCCCACGCGGCCGGCCACGGCCACTTGCCCATTCGCCAGGTTTAAACGAAGCACGCGACCACCGAGATCCGTGATCAGCCAGCTTCCTTGCCCCGCGGCCTGGGGTGTGCCGACGATGGTCCGTTCCACCGTGCCATCTCCTTTGAACACCCATTGCGCTTTGTCGCTGTCAGGGTCCAGTGTTACCACATGCTGACCCGCCACGGTATAGACGACCGACGAACCGCCAAAGGCTCCGGGCTGCATGCCGAAGTCCGAGGTCGGCTTGCCCATTGGTATCGATTTGCCATCGGGTCGCCAGCGCCGAAGTGGTTCGCCTGCTCGGTCCGCCGCGAAGAGTGAAAGCTCTCCATTGATGTCGGCCATCAAGAGTCGTGCCGGTTCACCCGTTGCCCCTGGCAGGAACAAAGGTGTGACTGCGATTGAGCCTGTGAGTGACCAGGTGGCGCCACCCGGTTCGGCCGCTTCATCCTTCCGCCAGAGCCAGGTTGTGAGCGTGCGTTCACCATCCGTGATCGCCAAGCGATCTGGACCAAGTGCCACCAGGAAGCATCTGGCATCGCGCAGGTTGTCATTCGTTCGCCAGCGGGGCCCGGGCTCGATCACTGGAGAAAACTTCGGTCCTTCGTTAACAGTTTCCGCCTTCTTGGGTTTCCAGCTAACACGGTAGACAAAGCCATCGGTTGCTGGGAATGCCACGGTGTCACCGAAGGCGATGGCCTCGCCAGCCGGGATGGCATCGCTGCGTGCCAGGCCATCACGGTCCACACGTCCATTCACGATGCGTCGCACGGCAACAGAGGGCGTGTCCTCGACGCGAATCGGCAGAAGCGAGTGTAGGATCGAGCCATCCTCACTTGCCGCTGCGATGGCACGCCCCGCGGGGCCCTTAGCTGTGTCACCGGGAAGCAGGGCCGGCATCAGCTTCACCTGACCGGCCCGTGGTAGACTGAGTGAGCCCGGCAGCACGGCGCATGCTCCTGCATTCCCCGCCAAGGTGAGGCCGGTGTTTCCTTTTGCCACACGACTGGCCTGCAGACCCAGGCTTCGCTGCCAGTGCACGGCTCCCGTCGTGCGATCGATTGCCACGGCCCGACACCCGGGCCCAGCTTCGTCCTGCACCACAAAAAGTACGGCCCGGCTCTGCTCTGCAACCTGTGGGGGGTTCAGCGGCAGACCCATGAGTGTGGCCTTCTTGCTGTCGCTTTCGTGTGGCTGAACCGTAACCGTGAAGCCTTTCACCGGGTCGATTCCCAGACTCACGCCCTGCAGGGCACTGCCGCGGGTCAGGCTCCAGAAGGTCGCTCCATCCGCCGGAAGCACGACGCCGGGGAAAATGTCCTGGTGGTTGCCAGCCACGAATTCCGGGCTTGGCAGAGGAAAGAGCACCCGATCGCGATTCCCCGGTTGGTTCACCCCGAAGAGTCGCACTTCGCCCGTATCGAGAGCCAGGGCGATGCGTTCGCCATTCGAGGCGGGTGGAAATGTCAACCAGCCCGGCAGGTTCTCGCTGGCGATCGGTGCCACGGCGACACCGGGCGGCAGCAACCCATCCGCACTCGGCGGCGGTACCGCTGGCAACGGCAGCACATCCAGCTGCATCGTCCGCAGTGTGGCGATACGTGCCAGAAGCATCCCGCGATCCGCTGTGGCTTCCCCGGGCGGCCCGAGCAGCAGGGGTGCGAAGCGAACCGATCCCGGGAGGTGGCCCGTCGTGAGCACCTGGACACAGCGCGGTCCGGCACGATTGCCCTCGGCATCACGCAGGGCTGCGTTGATGACGTAAATGCGTCGTGCATCGGCCACCGCGTAGATCAGGTTCGATCCCGGTCGCAGCACGGGAGGTGGGCCGAACGGCTGAGCCAGCACCAGGGCACCCACGCGTTCACCCGTGGTCAGGTCGATCTCCACCAGGGTGCCGGATTCATCGCGGATGGGAATGAAGCCGCGATTGTCCACAACCAGTGCGGGCCCTGCTGGTGCACCCGGGAGCGACTGAGACCAGCGGAGTTCGCCAGTGCGCAGGTCGTGAGCAGCCACAGAAGGTGTGCCACCGGCAGTGGAAAGCACGATGGCCAGGCCGGCGTGTCCGCCCCCAAGATCCAGTGTGGCGACCGTGGGCACGTGCGTGACATCGGCACCCACGCGTGCGACCCAGAGCGGTTCGCCCGTGTCGACGTCGAAGGCATAAACCAGCCCGCGAGCCACGGCCAGAAATGTCTCTGGTGCCTGCCCTAAAATCCGGTTGAAGGGAATGGTGTCGCCGATTGGAGCCACGAAGGCCAGCGAGCCCGCGAAATCCGTAGGCGGCTTCTGCGCCGGTGCGGGGCTTGGTTCGAAGCGCACCTGTCGACCCAGCAACGCCTCGGCATCGCGCACGATCTGGACCGCTTCGGCATCGCCACCCAACCCGCTCGCGGCGAGCCTCGCTTTTGCCTCTTCCACGTTGCGATCAGTCGGCCGGGCCAGTAGCGTCCGCAGTTCCGTCGTGACACGCAGCCACTTTCGCCCCGCGGTCACCTCACGCTCGGCCGCATCCAACCGCACGCGCACCGCATCGAACGGCGGGGCCTCCGGAGCACGATGCGGCTCGAGTTTCTGGAGGAAGTCGCGGCCCGAAGCAATGGCTGCCTCGGCGCGTTCGAGTTCTTCTGGGTGCGAACGGTCGTTGCGAAACGCCTTGAGGCGATCATCGATGTGGTCGGCGGTGTCGTTCGCGAGCTTGCGGCCAAGTTCGACAAGATCGGCACCGTAGCCGCCTTCACCGGATTTCGACAGCGGCGAATCCTGGTGCGACTCGATGAAGGCCAGCAACTTGGCGACCACCTCCGTCGGGTTCTCTCGTGTACCAGCGCTTCGGCCATCGCGCTGCAGGCGCGACAGTGCTGCCAGGAATTCGTAGCGTTTGCTTTCTTCCTGTCCGGGGTATTCCGCTGCGAGTTGATCGAAGGCTTTGGCCGCAGCGCTATAGTTGCCGGCCTGGTATTCCGCATCGGCCTGTTCTGCGAGTTGTGTCTCGGCCAGGCTCTGGTTCCGCAGCACCGTCAGTCCAATGTACAGGGCTGTGAGCACTACCGCCCCGACCATGCCGATCAGGGCATACGCGGGCCAGCGTTTCGCCTTCTTACGCCGCCGCGGCACGAACGCCTCGGCTTCTGGTACCGGTTCGCGCGGTTCGCCAGCATTTGCTGGCACTGGCACCTCCGCTCCGGGAGTCCACACCACCTCCCGCACCGCTGGCGTGGCGTCCACAATGACTGCTTCGACCACCTTCGCCTCGACCACCACGGCCTGCACGGGCACCACCGATGAGCGCTGGGGGCGTGGCGGGATAACGGGCGGCTTCACCGGCTCCGCCTCAATCACCGGGATAAACTCATCCACCAGCTTGCTGGTCGGTTGCCGGGGCGGCTCCGGTTCCGGCGGTGCCAGCGGCTCGCCCACCGACTTCACTTGAAAGATTTCGCGGCAGTCCGGATTCGGACACCGCATCGCTTTCCCGGCAAGCTCCGGCTGCAGATTAAATCGTGTCTCACAGTGCGGGCACTCGGAAACAATCGACACGGCGAACCCCGGAATCGGGAATCAGGCAGGGATTTGGGCGTCACGAATTTGAAGTATTGTACAGGCACCGGAGCAAAACGCGAGACGGCGACCGAACCGGGCCGCCGTCGTCACTGCCTATTTGAGTGGCGCCGCTTTAGCGATGATCGCCAATCGAGGGCTTCTTGAACGACGCTTCGAAGACTTTGCCACCGAACACCTTCGCAGCATCGACTGCCGACACGGTGCCGGACGAAGGCACGGCCGTGTACGAAGCGAACCACTTTGCGACGGCAACGGCATCCTGATACAGCGGCACGCCGGACATCACCACGGCGGCGATTCCCTTCGTGCAGGTGGCCCCGAAACGGGTGGTTGACTCCACCGGATCGGTCTGCGGTTCGGTCGCCATCGCCGGGGCAACCCCAGCCAGCACACCAGCCACTGCCAAAACGGCCAAGCGGGTTCCTGCGATCATCAGCGGGCTCCGGGTAAGGGGATCGTCCGAGCGGTGACTCATTCCACTCCGACGGCCGGAACCATACCGTGGCAAAACAGAGAAGCAAGAGGAACTGGCCAGCGGCCCCACTCTGCACTTGAACTTGCCAGGGTCCGCAGGAGTGGCTATCTCCCCACGTTCAGACATTTTGCGGAGGGGAAACCATGAACCGGTGGTGGATTGGCAGCATCATCCTCGGCATCGGAGCGATTGGGCTTTATCTGGCGTTTGCTGAGAAAAAACGCGAGACGATTGTGGTGACGCCGAGGCAGGTTGAAGTTTTACCGCAACCTGTACCATCACCCACTCCCGAGCTACGACCGTTGACAGAAGTGGTGGATGTGCTGGACATCGAGCCGCTGCTCGATCCACCAGCGATCCCACGGGCTGAGGGTGCCCCTGCAGGGGTTGTGCTCACCGCGATGGGAGAGGAACCATCGGTCCCCGTTCACGCGATCTCGGCTCCCGCCACGATCCCTCTGGCGATCGAGTGAACCGCTTCCCCGTTCCAGCCCACGGCGTACAATCTCCTGCGGTGACGCTTTCGCACACAGGAGGATTCCGGATGCGCTTCGCATTCATGGCCATGGCCGTTGCCTCGCTTGCCGCGATTAACGTGGCCTGCAGCAATGCCGAGGAAGCCACGCCCGGCGACGACAAGAAGGGCACCGTCGTGGAATGGGCCGGGCTGAAGTCCACGGCACCCGGCGACTGGAAGGAAGAGCAGCCGAGCAGCAATCTGCGTCAGGGGCAGTTTCGCCTCGCCAAGGCCGAAGGTGACAAGGACGACGCCGAGGTCGCCATCTTCCTTTCGCCGGGTGGTGGCGGTGTCGAAGCCAACCTGAAGCGACAGTTCGACAAGTTTCAGGTTCCCGCGGGCAAGGATAAGGTTGATTCGAAGCAGGAGAAACTCAAACTCGGCACGCACGAGGCCGTGTATCTCGATCTCACCGGCACGTACCTCAAGAAGGCATTCCCGATGGCGAAGGAAGGCACACCGACGCCGGGCTATCGCATGCTGTACGTGATCTTCGAAACCAAGGACGGTGCGGTGGCCTCGCTGTGGTTGCTCGGGCCAGAGAAGACGGTGGAGAAGCACAAGAAGGCATTTGACGAGTGGGTGAAGAACTTCAAGTGACGCCAGCACACTTCTTCGATTACATCCTGCCGGAACACCTGATCGCCCAGCAACCAGCCGAGCGGCGCGACGAGTCGCGTCTGCTCGTGGTTCGCCGCGAGGCAGGCACACTCGAGCACCACCACTTCCGCGACCTGCCCGCACTTCTGGCGGCGGGCGATTTGCTCGTGCTCAACGACACGAAGGTACTGCCGGCCCGGCTCGTGGGCCGGCGCGAGCAAACCGGCGGCAAGTGGGAAGGGCTCTTCCTCCGCGGCACGGCCAGTGGGCTCTGGGAGCTACTCGCCCAGACCCGTGGCTTCACCACACCGGGCGAAGCGATTGCAATCGAACCCGGGCCGCTCCGCCTGATTCTCCGCGACCGCACGGCCGATCGGCACTGGCTCGTGCAGCCAGACCCTGCTGGCGAACCCACGGAGTGGCTCAAACGCTGCGGGCAGATTCCCTTGCCACCATACATTCGCAAGGGGCGGGCAGGCACCGCCGATGTTGATCGCTACCAGACCGTGTTCGCCACGCACAGCGGCTCGGTTGCGGCACCCACGGCCGGGCTGCACTTCACGCCGGAATTGATCACCCGACTCTCGCACGAGGACATCGACACGGCTTCCGTTACCTTGCACGTGGGGCTCGGCACTTTCGAGCCCGTGAAGGCGGTCGATCCCACCCAGCACACCATTCATTCCGAGTGGTGCGAAGTGGCACCGCACACCGTGGATGCGATCCAGGCCGCCAAGGCCCGTGGTGGACGTGTGATTGCTGTCGGCACGACGACCACGCGAACGCTCGAATCCGCAGCCCAGAGTGGCGAGTTGAAGCCCTTCTCGGGTGAAACGGAAATCTACATTCACCCACCGTTCGACTTCCAGGTGCTCGATGGCCTGATCACCAACTTTCACTTGCCACGGACGACCTTGCTGCTGCTTGTGGGTGCGTTCGCCAGTTCAGACTTGCTACGCCAAGCCTACGAGGAAGCCATTCGCGAAGAGTATCGCTTCTACAGTTATGGCGATGCGATGCTGATCGTGTGAAAGCCCGCCAGGATCGCTGGTCTTAACCCGCCTGCTGTCGATCACGCCTCGATACCGTGCAGGGGACCGCCGCGGGCGAAGAGTGAATCGACGCGTTTCGTGATCGCGGGGTCTTCCACGAGCGGTGGCGGCATGTGCGGCTTGAGGCGGGCATCGATCACCACCGAGCCGCGGCATCCCCAGTGCTTACGATCGATGAACTCGCCCAGGCCATGCACATCGTTGGCCGGGTCGCTGCGTGTGAATGTGACCCACAGCCAGTTGCCCAGCGAGCGAGCCGCGAACTCGGAATCATCCACCATCGTGATGAGTGGAAATGCGGCGAACGCGGGGTTCGTGGCCATTGCGTCGGCGAAGCGGCGTATCTCCGTGTCCTCATTCGAAGCGGCTCGTTTGCAGCGAATCGCCAGTACGCCGGGCAACACCACACGCGGTTCCTCGAAGCCTTCAGGCAGCTTCAACTCGCCCGGCAAGTTTGTGCCCAGTTCGCGCCGCTTGCGACCCGCTGCCACCCACACCAGTTTGCTTCCCGCGTTCAGACCCATCCCGGCGGAATAGTCCAGCGTGTCCATCGTTGTCCGCGTCTGGAAGTGCAAGTCCGATTGCGGGTCAAAGCGTTCCAGCAAATGGATGAAGAATGCGGCGATGTTGTGGATATCCAGTGCGGGGGCGTCTTCCTTCGCGACGAGGAAAAGGTATTTCGCCAGCGAGAGTTGCCCCTGCCCGAGAATGGCGTTGGCCAGCGTGAGCAGTTCCTGCGGCTTGCGTTCGATGGCATAAGGCACGTAGCGTTCGCTGCCGATGGCGAGTAACAGCGGATGCACCCCGGCCGCATCGACCGCGTGGACCGCATGCAAGCCCGGCAGCACCGTGGGAATGACGGGGCCGGTTAGCTCGTGAATGAGTTCGCCAAAGGTCGTGTCTTCCTGCGGCGGACGGCCCACCACGGTGAACGGCCAGATCGCACCCGGCCGGTGGTAGACCGCATCGACCGCCATCACGGGGAAGTCGTGAGCGAGGCTGTAGTACCCCAGGTGATCGCCGAAGGGGCCTTCGCTCTTCGTGTGTGTCGGCTCGATTGTGCCGCTGATCACGAAGTCCGCCTCGGCAGGAAAGGGCAGGTCGTGGGCGATCAGGCGCAAGCGGCGCCCACCGAGTGCGGCCGCGAAGGCGAGTTCGGGCAATCCTTCTGGCAGGGGCATCACCGCCGCCACGGCGA
>JBGSZR010000026.1:0-15623 GCA_041750275.1 Gemmataceae bacterium | reverse complement strand
CTTAACGTGGGCTCCGCCCACCGCCCCAAGAAAATGAAGTAGGCATCCGGTTTCCCAGAATGATTGTTACCACACAGTCAATCTGAACCCCCGGATGCCATGAAGACAGTATCCGCCTTCGCCGCCAAATTCGCCAGCCTCATCACCTGGGTTCTCTCCTGCTTCGACCGGGTGATTGTCAAAGGCTATCTCCCGATCAGCCGCATCGACCAGTTCGAGTGGTTCGTCGATGGCGTCCTGAAGGTGCGACGGGCCGAGTTCCTCCAGACGACCGCCCCTCGCTGGTCGGATCGTCTGGTTGAACACGCCAAGCACACGGCCGAACGAACCGGTCGGTGCTACGAGTTCCATTCCGGTTCGGTCGACAAAGACGCTTGGGCCAGGAAACTCCTCCACGATTCGCCGGTCGCCGCGGGCCTGATCGGCGTGCTCTGCGTCATGGAGGCGTGCCGCACGTTCAAGCTCGCGTACGGCAGCGGCCGGCCTCGCTTCGTCTCGCGGTCGGTGCCGCAACGCGTCCTCTATTACTACTTCCTCGACAAAGAACTGGGGTTCATGCACGTCCGCCTGCAAACGTGGGCGCCGTTCACGTGCCAGGTCTACGTCAACGGCCACGACTACGTGGCGCGGCAACTGATGAAGAAGGGCATCGGCTTCGAGCAGATCGACAACTCCTTCGTGCAGTTGGACGACCCGGCGGCGACGCAGCGAATCGCCGACCGGTTCGCGAAGTTGCCGTGGCCGAAGATCTTGGAACGCATGGCGCGGCAGGTCAATCCATTGCTCGCCGACGAGTTGAAGGGTCTGAGCCACTACTGGGCGATCGACCAGGCCGAGTACGCGACGGACGTCCTCTTCGCGAGCCGGTCGGCGTTGGCGGGGTTGTTCGCGCGACTGCTGGAGTTCGCGTTGTTGACGTTCAGCCCGCAGAAGATCTTCCAGTATCTGGGGCGACGCTGGCACGCGCGGTTCGATGGCGAAGTGCAGACGCGGTACAAGTCGGTGCGTGAGCCGGGAGCCTGCATCAAGCACTTCATGAAGCGGAACTGGTTGAAGATGTACGACAAGTTGGGCCGGATGCTGCGTGTGGAAACCGTCATCAATGAACCCGGAGAGTTCAAGGTCTTCCGGGAGTGTCGGCATCGGGACGGGACCACCTCGACGGGTTGGTTGGCGATGTGCAAGGGCATTGGCAATTTGCATCACTATCAACGCCAAGCCGCGGCTTGCAACCATCGCTATCTGGAGGCGTTGTCGGCGGTCGAGGATCCGACGCCGAGCGCGGAGAGGTTGAAGGTGTTGACGGAGCGATGTCGTCGGCAGGGTCGGAGTTCGGCGGGGTTCAACCCGGCGCGGGCGGAGGAGGCGAAACTGTTCGCGGCGGTGCTGGCGGGCGACCACATCGCGCGGGGCTTTTGCAATCGCGACGTGCGGACGGCATTGTTCGCGGGGACGCGCGCCTCCGGTCGGCCGCGGCAGAGCGCGGCGGTGGGCCGGCTGTTGAAACGCTTGCACGTCCGCGGCTTGGTGGTGAAGGTGCCACGCTCGCGACGCTGGCGCGTGACGGAGGCGGGCCGAAGCACCTTGAACGACGTGCTGAAAACGTACCGCCGCTACACCGCCCAAGCCGCATGAGTACAACGCTCTTCAGAGAGAAAACTTCTCCGCAACTTGCAGAGAAGCTCGGAAGACAGAGCCTATAACGCCCAGGGCACCGTGATCGAATGGGAAGGCACCTGGGACGAGAAGAAGACGGTGCTCAACTGGAAGGCATCGCTTCAGGGCGGCTATGCCGGTGACATGCGCTGGGAGTTCCCCAGCGATGACCGCTTTGAGTTCAATCTGCTGGTGAAATCCGGCAGCGCCACGGTGCTGACGATGTCCGGCACGATGAACCGTGCGAAGTGAAGACAGAGGCGAGCCGCAACCGTGAGGTTGCGGTTGGGTGTGCGAACAGTGCCCTCATGGGCACCGCTCGCCCGGTCTTACAATCGCGGAGCCTTCGGCACGATCGGTGCCTGGTAATTGTTCGCTCCCTTCACCTTCACCTTCCGCTGGTAGACCTTGTCCCCACATGTGCAGACGAGCAGGTCGAACTCCGGGCCGCCGAAGGTCAGATTCGAGACCTTACCATTGGGTGTGGGGATGATGCAATTCACGCGGCCGGCCTGATCGCACACTTGCAAGCCGCTGTTCGTCGCAGCCCACAGCCGGCCATCGCGATCGACGCGCAACCCGTCCACACCCGAATCCTCGGCCCTGTCTGGCACGTGCAGGTGATAGAACTTCTGCTTGTTCGCCAGCGAACCGTCCGGCTGAATCTGGTAGCTGTACACCCAGTGGCTGCGGCTATCGGCAATGTAGAGCAAGGACTGATCGGGCGAGGTGCAGATGCCGTTGGAGAACTTCAGCCCGCTGTCCACCGTCTTCTTTTCACCCTTCGGCGAGATGTACCAGATCTTGCTGTTGTTGGGCGTGTCGAATGGTGCGGTGGCATAGATACTGCCATCGTTTCGCACCACGAGATCGTTGCCACGGAAGCCCTCGGCGATCAACGTCGATTTCCCCTCGGCATCCCAGGCGAGCAGCTTGTTCTCGGCACCTGTGTTCGCGTAGAGTCGGCCATCGGGGCCAAAGGCCTGGCCGTCGCCACGCTGGGAGTTCTCGAGGAATACGGCCGGCTTGCCATCGGGCCCAATCTTGTACGTCTTCGCGTTGCCCACGTCATTGAAGAAGACTTCTCCCCGGGCATTGACCGCAGCCCCTTCGGTGAACCTGTAGCCCTCGCCCACCAGCTTCCAGTCTTCACCGGGGATGAGGATGTCCTTCATCTGCGGTGAGCCGAGCCCGGCCTTAACCGGTTCGGGCCAGCCGTTCCAGAGCCAGCGGGCGGCTGCGGGAAATACCCTGGTGCCGCCGGTGGGATTGTGGGCGCCTTCATCCCAGGTGTGGTTTACCTCATAGCCTGCGAAGACGAGTGAGCGTTCCATTTCCTGGTTGGCCATCCACCAGTCGCCGCCGTAGATGTTGTTGTCCTTGCTGCCATCCTGAAGGTAGATGCGGAGCGGCTTGGGTTCGTACTTGCGAATCAACGTGGGGTACACGTTGCCGCCGCGGAGGCCGACATAGGTGCCGACGGCGCTGAAGACACGCGAGAACGCATCGGGGCGTTCCCAGGCGGCTGTGAAGGCCGCGATGGCACCGCTGGAAGAGCCACCGATCGCGCGGTCGTTGCCGTTCTTGGAGAGCACGATTTTGCGGCCGTCGGTTGCGGTCTTGGTTTCGACTTCGGGCAGAAGTTCATCGAGCAGGAAGCGGGCGTAGTTATCGCCGAGGCCGTCGTACTCGTAGCTGCGGTTGAAGCGGGGCAAGGCCATGGGGTCGACGGGCTTCAGCACGCCGGGTTGCACGAAGACGCCAATGGTCACCGGCATGGCCTTTTCCGCGATGAGTTGATCGAAGACCGCTGGTGCGTTCCATTGCACGCGGTCCTGATTCACATAAACGCAGGCGGGTGTTTTGCCGTCGTACTGCTTCGGCACATAGATCCAGAAGGTACGGTTCGTGCCGGGGAACACCTTGCTCTTGCTGAAGGTGAACTGCAGAACTTCGCCCTTGGGCGTGTCGGCCACATTGGGGACGACCGCTTTCGCGGGGTCATCGGGCTTCTGAGTTCTGGCCGCGAGTGCACCAAGTGGAAGCGCAAACACCAAGAGGATGGCAACGCGTGCGAACATGGGATGGCTACAGGGAAAGGTGAGAGGGATGGAAGATAATCTGCAAGGGGTTTTATGCAGAAGCCTGGGTCGGGCGAGGCAGAAACGAAAACGGCTCCGGGTTTGATCCCGGAGCCGTTTCTGCGAGTCACGAACCAGACCAGCTTAGCCGACGAACACCCCGGCGTTGATGTTCGGGAAGGCATCGAAACTGTAGACCACATCGATGGTGCCGGCCGTGAGGGAACTCCCACGGTATCCGGTCACCAGCGAACCGGCATCGGTGCCGTCGCCAACCACCACATCCGCGAACTTGTCGCCATCGAGGTTCTTCGCCGTGACACGGACGCCACCGCGGTTGTTGATGTTGCCCGCAAAGAAGTTGGCGATCGGCGTGGCCTTTGGTGCAGGCTTGTTCAGCAGATCTTTGCCACTGAGCACCAGCACACGCGGTCCACCACCCGGCCCGGCACCACCGATGATGTCGGCGAAGCCATCGCCATCCACATCCCCCACAGCGACGTAAGCACCGTTTCGGAGTGCCTGCTCGAAGATGAAGAAGTCCGGGATCGGATGGTTGATGCGACCAGCCGTGAGGGACTTGCCGTCGTAGACGGAGATGCGTGGGCCGCCGCCGAAGCCCGCCGAGACGACAATCTCGCCGAAGCCATCGCCGTTCATATCGCCGACACCGGCCCGGGCTCCACCGCGGAAGCTCGGATCGTTGATGCCGAGGAAGTCGGCGAGCTTCCGGAAGTCGATACCACTGAGCACCATGACACGCGGACCGCCCGAGAGGTCGGGTGTGATGACGATATCATCCGTGCCGTCGCCGTTCACATCACCCACCGTCACGAACACACCACCGGTGAACGAGAACTCGAACGGGTTGTTGCTATAGAGCGTCTCACCCGTGGCGTTATCGACGACGAGCACCCAGTTGGTGATAGTGGGCCCGGTGCCGATGACCGTGAACTGGCTGCCATCTGCACGGCGGCCCTGTGCGACACGGTTGCCGCCGGTGAAGCCGCTGCTGAACGGATCCACCTGGCCATTGAACCCGGGTGGGAACGGGACGAAGGAACGAATGGGGTTGCCGCCCGCATCGAAGATCGAAACGACGGGGGACCCTCCCGTATCCGAGCCAACCGCGACCGGGCCTGTCAAGCGTCCCGTCTGGGGCGTGGACACCAGCAAGTTCGGAAGGATACCCGTTACGCCACCACCCGAAGCGTTCAGCGTGTAGTTGCCGACGGTGTTGAACGTGATCGTGAAGGTGGCGACACCATTGACGAGGTTCACACTCGATGGGACGAAAACGGCGGCAGGGTCGTTCGGGTTCAACGCGAGCGTCAGTGGCCCGTTGATGGTTGGCACGAGGCCGCCATTCGCATCGACCACACGCACGTTGAAGGTCACAGTCTGTCCGAGGCTGTAGGGCCCCAGCACGGTCGGGACGATCGAGAGTGCGGTCGGAATCCCCGGTTGCACCACTTGCAGGGCGGTGAGGGTGCCGGTGAGGTTCACCGTTCCACCGACGGTCGCTGCCACGTTGTACGTGCCAGCCGTGCCCCACATCACGGTGAATGAGCCGGTGCCGTTGGAAACCGCGACTGTGTTGATAACGGCCGAGCCATCCGTGGGTGTGAGCACCACGTTGATCGGTCCGTTGTCCTGGGTTTGCGAGCCAAAGGCATCCAGCACCTGGACGTTAAACGTGACCAGCTGGCCCACTGTGAACGGGGCTGGCGACGTTGGCGTCAGCAGCACAGTGGCGGCCGGACCGGGATTCACGGCCAGTTGAACCGTGGCCTGGAACTGGTCGCCCGTGGGGCTCAGACCGGGCTCGCCGTTGGTATTGTTGCCGTTCTGGTTCATGAACTCGCCGCCGAGACCGGCGATTTCCGGAACGTTGAGTGGCTGCGTGTGACCCAGATTGCCCGGGCCAGGGTTGTAGCCGATTGTCAGGGTGTACGCACCCGTCACGGTCGGCGGGGCGAATGTGATGTCGTACTGGTTGCGAGGATTGCTGCCGTTGGCCGCCGTCGGCGAGACCAGCGTCACACCCGTGATCGGCACAACGGAACCATCCGGGCGGAGCAGACGCACATCAGCGGCCGTGAATGTCGAAGGATCGACACCCTGGTTAAATGTGACCGTGATGGCTGTGGTCGGCACACCCGGTGAGGTCGGACGCACGAGCACGGATTGCACTTGCGGCCCAGGAACGAAGTTCGGCGAGGGCACCGAGTCCGCATCCAGACGAACAGCCCACTGGCCACGGCCGAATGTCGTTGCGAGCAGCACGTTCAAGCCGCCGCCACCCGTGACGACACCCGTTGCGGGGTCGAACTGTGGCGGTGTGGGCAAGCCTGTCGCCGGGTTGATGGCACCGTTCGAGATGTCCAGGTCCGTGACCTTCACATCGGGCAGACGGCCACCAGCTGCGACGTTGACCACGTTGCCGAACTGATCGGTGTAGGTCGAAGAGGCGGGGAAGAATTCCCACACCGGAGCCGAAGCAGGAGCCAGTGTCCAGCTGGTGAGCCTGAATACGCCACCATCGCCACCAACGTAGAGTTCGGGCCGGACGGCACCGGCTGGGTTGCTGGCGTCCAGTGGAATCGAGAATCGCCAGTCCGCGGCGATGGTCGTCAAGGCGGCCAGGGCCGGGAGTTGATCACCAGGGGCCGTGCTGTCGAACAATCCTTTCTCGAAGGTGAACAGATTGCCCGTGATGTTCACCCAGGCCGGAGGGGCGGCGGAGTCGGCCATGTAGAACACGCCGGACTCGGTCACCACATAGAGATCGCGGAACGGTGTGCCTGTCGTCGAACGCCTTGGATCGGCAATGATCTTGAGGATCGATTCGCCTGCGGGCAAACCGGCGCTGATGTTGGACCAGCTACCGCCGGCGTTGAACGTCACCCACACCTGGCCGCTCTCGGTGCCGACATAGATGAAGTTATTCACCTGTGTCGAGTTGTTGCCTGCCGAGGTGGGCGGAGCACCGAAGGCCACGGAACGAATCGAGTTGGCTCCGCCGACGTTGATCAGTGCCGCTGGCCCGATCGGATCCCACTGGGCTCCGCGATTGAAGGTGCGGTAAACACGGCCTTCCAGTGAACCAATCACGATGCCGTTCGGATCGATGGGGTTCACGCCAAAGTAGCCCACTTCGTTATCGCGAATCGGCCACTGTCCCACGTTGTTGATTGGCACATCCGCGCCATTACCGCGAATCAGGCCCTGCGTGGAGCCCTGACCAGAACCGGTGGGGTCGCTGCCTGGATCGAAGACGCGGAAGAAGTTGATCAGCGAGGCACCGTTGCCCATCGCAGCCGGCTGGCGGTACTGATAGGACGTGCCGGTGCCGGTCTGATCGACCACCACTTGCGAACCCGAGCCGGGACGCAGTTCCGGTGCGGAAAGCGAGCGAGCGACACTGATGACAAAGGGATCAAACAACTGGCCATTGTAGCTGGTATCGCCGCTCCGCAGCAGGTTCGGCGAGGACGTCGGGAAGCCATTATCCTGAGACATTGCGTACGTGAGTGCCCCGGCAATGTCGGCAGCGGCCTGTGTGGGCTGGATGGCACCGGAGTAGTACTGACCCAGTTGCAGGTTGCCATTGCGGCTGCGGTTCTGGATGGGCAGCGTGCCAATCGAAGTGGCCAGTGTGCCATCGCCACGATCCACACCTGTGTAGACCCCCTGGTCCGTCACCGCGATCACACGGGTGAGCCCCGTCACGGGGTCGATCATCGAGATCATACGGTGGATGCCCGTTGCCAGCGGTTCCGGGACGAGTTGATCGCCGCCCGGTTGCCCGGTTGTGGAATCGAGGCGTCGGCCCGTCTGGATGAACTCTGTGAACGGAGTCCAGCGGACGTTCTGCCCGTTGTTCGTGAACGAACCGAGTGGGTTCGTTCCGAAGAACAGGTTCATCACCGAGTCCGCCCTGAACGGATTATTCGGATCGCGGTAGAGGTTCAGGAAGTCCGTGGCTTCCAGTTGCAGATCGGTCCGGCGGTTGGTGTAGAGGTTGGCACCGGGCAGGCCGTTCTGCACGATTTCCAGGAGGCCGCCTTCACTGGTGATGGCACCTGGGCTGGGCAGTTGCTGCTGAGGCCCGACGCCGCCGGCACTGTTATCGTGAAACACGAGTGCCTGGGAATCGTTCACGAGTGTCGTATCAAGTCGAATCAAACCACCGGCCGGCTGGCTGACATCATTGCCTGCACCCAGGCCGCCCAGGTACACAATGTTCGGATTCAGCGGATCGATCGTGATCGAGATGTTCATATTGCCCGTGTCGGAAGCACCGGCTTCGATCTTGCCGAAGATATCGTGGTCAGGGCGCTGGGCCTCGTTGTTCGAACCAAAGGCAATACCTCCTGCCTGGTTCAACACCGGGATTTCAATTCGCGTCCAGTTGCGGCCGAAGTCCTTGGTGCGGTAGAGGCCATTCTGCGAGCCATCCGCATTGGCAATGAAAGCGTAGACCCAGCCCTGGTAGAACGAATTCGCGAGTGGGTTATCGACCACCAGGGACGGCACCGCAAGCACGACGCGGCCTCGGTTCCCTGTTGGCGTTCCGGTCACGGCCACAGGAACTGGCGTCTGGAAGCCGAAGTATTGAACGTTACCGTTGCCGACACCCAGGCTCGCATTCACCGAGCCATCGGCGATCTGCAAGCTGCTGGTGCCCAGTGCCTGGGAACTGTAGTAGACGCCACCGTTCGCACCGCTGATAGCTGCGTAGAGGTATTGCAAGTTACCACTGGAGCCAACACTGCCGGCGGCGAGGGCGACGTCTGTGCCCTGCCCGGTGATCACGGCGCCGGCACCATTGAGGAGCGTGAGTCGCGTCCACGAGTCGCCGCCGTTCGTGCTGCGCCAGATGCCACCTTGCTGGCCGCGAATCGCAACGGGTGTGTCCGGGCTTTCGCTGACAGCCATGTACAAGATCACGTTCTTGGCTGCGGTCCCCGTCGCGCTGGGCGTCGGGTTTGGTGCCGGGTCTGCCACAATCTTGAAGCCGTACGCGCCTGAGAAAATGTGATCGCGCGAGATATCGTTGAACGGGGTCACATTGTTCCCCACCACGTTGACGGTGCTGTCAAGCAACTGCCAGGTGAGGCCGCCGTTCAGTGAGCGCAGCACACCCACACCGGAATCGATTTGTGTTCCCGCCACGTCACCTTCGTAGCCATCGGCGGAACCCGTCACGGCATACACAATGGACTGGCTCGGATCGTTGTTCCGCGGCACTACGGTCAGGGCACCGATGTTCAGGCCCTTCGCCAGGCTGAAGTCGGTGAGCGGAACCCACGTTGGACCCTGCAAAGCCTGGGTGAGGAAGTTGGTGGTCTTCCACACGCCGCCCGTGGCTCCACCTACGAAGACCGTGTTACCGGAAGGATCGGAGGGATCGACCGCGATCGCGGTGGCCCGGCCGGTGTTCTTGTACACCGCATCATTGGTGGGTGCCGCACCGATTGGGCTCCAGACCGATTGCGTGACGGCCTGGGTCGTATCCTGCGTGAAGACGCGGAACCCGGCGGTGTAGCGATCCGCAAAGGTCTCGCCGAGGCCGTTACCACTGTCCACGAAGGGCAGTTTCAGCGACCAGCTCGTGATCTGGATCGGGCCACTCGTGGCCGTTTGCCCCGTGGCACCATTGTTCCGCACCTCGAGTTGCCAGGTTCCGAGCGAGCGTGTGCCAACGAGCCTGCTGAGCGGGAACTGCGGCACGAACACACGCGTGGCTGGCACGGGCGTGAATGGAGGCTGGCCCGAGATGATCGGAGTGCCGAGGCTCGGATCCGTCTCATCCGCCAACCGGGTCTGAATGAAGTTGGCCGTGGCATTCGGTGCTGGTGTCGCAATCAAGGAACCGGTGAACAACTGAATCCGCGTGCCATCCGGTGCGACCAGGAACAGGTCAAGATCCTGGACGTTCGGGTGCAATATGTTCAGCGTCAACTCGATGCGTTGATCCGGGAACTTCGCCAGGTTCTGTGCAATCAGCACGTCCTGCGTCACGTTCAACGGCATCGAGACGGTCGCATTCGCCGGAATCGGAACCGCGGTTGGAGTCGAGTTGGTCGAGATCGTCTTGACCTGACCCGTGAGCGCGTCACCCCCCAGCAGCAAATCGAGGCCCGCGTTCCAGTTCGTGTCGAGCTTCGCCGAGGTGGTAAAGACGACGGTGTATGTCCCAGCGGGAAGTGCATCGAGCGCAGGGGTGCTGGGATTCTGGTCGGGAAAGCTGAGCGTGTAGAGTGTGCCCGTGGTGTCAGGAACACCCGCGATCAAAGTCGGGGCGAGTGAAGTCGGCCCGAGAACTGCTGCGCCGCCAGAGTTCAGCACGCGATAGATGCTGGTGATGTTCAGGTTCGGCACAGCCTGAGGCAGGACGATATTCAGCGAGTTCGAAGCCGCCGCGGTCGTGACATTCAAGGTGCCCAGCGCGACCTTGTACGGCGTGGCGAAGGCCACCGAATAGATACCGGCGGCGAGTTTGTCGATCTGGGGCGTGCCCGGGAACTGGTCGGGATATGTGAGCCGCCAGGTCATGGAGCGGCCCTGGCCATCTGGGTTCACCGCGGTCACGGAGGTGGGCAAGCTCGTGCCATTGGCCCCGACGACGAGACCGCGCGGACCACGCACTGCCTGGAACGAGGCGGGCGTGAGCGCGACCGGTGCCGAGAACGTCAGCGTCAGGTTCTGGCCATCGAGTGCCACCTCGGCCGGTGTCAGTGTGGTCACCTGTGTGGTGAAGTCGAAGACGTACTGCCCGGCCGTGGCGACTGCTGCCGGGAATGTGAGCGTGTACGTGTTCGTCTGGCCGGGAACCGCCGTCAGGGAAAAAGCCCCGATGAAACGCCCGGTCGGGCCGGTCACATTCAAGCTGTCGAGTGGCGAGGGCTGCCCGGCCACGAGGGGACGATCGAACGTGACGTTGAGCGACGACGCACCGACGGGCAACGTCACGACAAGTTGAGACTGGTTCGCGGACTGGATTTCCGGCCCAACCACGAGTGAGTACGCACCCTGCACCGTCAGGCCGCTCTGGATCACCTGGCCGGCGGTGTTGTACTGGATGAAGGTGACATTGAAGGCCCGGGCCGCTCCACTCACAGGGCTGATCGGTGTCACCTGAACGAGCGGTCGGCCTGTTGCATCCACCAGCGGAACGGAGCCGTTGGGGCCAACCACGGACAGGACATCGGCTGGCGTGAAGGTGCTGACATCAATGTCCCGATTGAAGGTGACCTTGATGCCAGTCGCCCCGGTGTTCACCGCGATGTTGTCCGCCGCTGCAATCGAGGCGGATGTCACCACCGTGTAACTCGCACCGGCCACGGTCGGATTGGTCAAACCATCGATTCGGAACCTTTGCGTCGGTGTGCCGGGCACCACCGTGCCAGCTGTCGCCGTGTAGAGCGGCGTCACGATGTACGTTCCCGTCAGGTCCGTGGTGGTCGAACCCAGGGTCTGCGTGATGCGGCTGATCTGGGCGGGTGTGAAGGTCGCGGGATCGACCGGGCGATCGAATGTTACGGTCAGGATTCGCTGACCGACGGTGGGCGTGACAGTGGTGATCAGGGCCAGCTGGCCAATGATCGAGGTCTGCAGAATGTACGGACCTGTGACGCTGAGCGGCAGCGTGTTGTCCTGATACGGCCCCTGGAACGGCACGCCGCCCTGCGGAGTGGGAGCCGAGAAGACATCGCTCGAGTTCGGGAAGGCAGCGGGGTATTCCAGCGTGCGGCTATTGGCGTTCTGATCGATGTAGTTCCCGGGTGCCTGGTTCGCGATACTGTTCTCGCGACCAGGCAGGATCGTCAAAGACCAGTCCCTCAGAATGCCAACATTCTGCGAGGCCTGATCCACGACGATGAGCCGCCATTCCCCGGCCGGATCGAGGCCGCGGAACTGGGTCATCGGCAGCACGCCTTCGGTGCCCGGGCCATTTGTGCCGATGAACGCCGAGCCTGGCTCGCCGCGCCATGAACCCGTGAAGGGTGCATCCTCCTCGATGGCATTGCTAATCGACCGCGTGCCGTTATCGTCGAAGCGTGTGTTCGTGAAATTATCGCCAGACTGGGTTGGGTTATTTGGATCGAGCCCGCGGCGGTTCACAAGCTCAACGATCACGCCGTTGTGCTCAAGGGCAATCCACAGATCGCCAACGTTTGGATGATCGAGATTCAGATCGACAATCACATCGCCGACAACCATGCCCGCCGGCGCGGTGGGTGCCGTGATGATGGAGGTGCTGTAGCCACCCTGCGGGATCAACGGGGCATCGGGAATAGGCAAATCGAGCGGGAAGAAGCCTCCCGCGAAGTCGCCCACAGTTCCGAGCCCTCCCGCCGCGGTGATCGAAATTGACCAGGAGTCCAGATCGCCAACACGGCCATACTGGGTATCGGTGACAACGAGCGTCCAGTTGCCCACTGGCGACTGGAATCCGTTGAAGCCGGAGAGGGGCTGGGCGGGCCGGAAGTTGCCACTATACGGCGGTGCGACCGTCAGAGGCAAACTCGGAATGGTGACGACCGAGTTGTCTGTGAAGTTCGCAAAGAACATGAAGTTGAACGTCGGGTCCGGATCATCTTTCATGTCGCCGGGGTTCACCAGCGTGACACGCCGACCCAGTGGGGAGACCAACTCGATCCGCAGATCCGAGAGTCGTTCATGGGTCAAGTCGTCGACGCTGACCTGAACTTGCGAAACGGCTGCTTCCTGATTCGTGTTAGGATCGATCGGGAAGGTAGGGATATTGATCGATGATTCCAGTGCGATCACAGCGCCGAGCGCGTCCGGGACCGGGATGTCGTTGCCGGGGCCGGTGGTGTCCTGTGTCACGGTAACCGGTGTCAGCCCGTTCACAGGTGTGATGGTGAGGCCCCAGTCACTCAGGAGTCCCGTCTTCCCGGCGATGAGATCGATGATTTCAAGCCGCCAGACGCCGACAGGGTTATTGGCACCCGCCAACCCACCGAGGGAACCCGCCGGCTGGAAGCTGCCGGTATACGGTGCCGTGCCTGCGGAAATTGGAGTGGCTGCGTTGTCGTCAAAACGCGTGTTCAACATATTCGCGCCGGCAAGGCCCGATGCGAGCAGAACACGTGTGCCATCCGGCGCGATGAGTGTGATCTGGAGATCGGCCAGGCGTTCGTGCGTCAGGCTAAAAATGTCCACCGTCACACTGGCCACATCCGCAATCTGTCCGGTTCCCGGATCGATGGGGAAAGTGGCCACATTCAGCGGCGACACGGCCCGGGCAAATGGCTGTGGATAGTTCACTCCTGCAACCGGTGCATCGGGAACTGGGAAATCGACGTTGGTGCCACCTTGATCCTGACGCACGCTCACTTCCGGGTCGGAAGTTGTCGGGATCACCGTCAGTTCCCAATCGCGAAGCACACCGACTTCACCACTGACCGTGTCGCGTACAACGAGCGTCCATCCACCAATTGGATTCTTCGCACCGTTATAAAGCGACAGGCTCATCGTCGGCTTGAAGGAACCCGTGTAGTTCGGCGTGCCGTTGCCTGTGATGATCGGAATCGCCGAGGAATCGGTGAAGACCGTGTCCACCAGATTGCTGCCGCGGAGCGAACCCGTCTGGGCCAGGATGATCGTTTCACCCAGTGGCGAAACGAGATCCAGCTCCAGGTCGGACAGGCGGGCATGCGTGAGGCTCAGAATCTTCACCGTCACCTGCGCCACATCCGCAATGCGATTCGTGGCCGGGTTCAACGGGAAGACGGGAATGGTGACGCGCGAAGTCGTTTGCCCGATATCGGGTGTGGGCAATCCAGGCGTGCCGGTCACCGTGTTATTCGGATTGGTCGGCACCGTCACGGGGGGCGATGTGAAAGTCGGCGGCACGGGAGTGCCAGCCGGCGGCGGCGAAGTCGGGAAGTACGTCAGTTTAATGGGTGCGGTGTAGGGCGCAGGCAAGGGATTGCCATTCACATCCAGTGGCGGCACGAGGCTGAAGCCCTCGTACTTTCGCATGCGATCGCGTACAGCTGGGCTGATTGCATAGCTGTACGTGCCCACCGCCGTCTGCGGGACCGTGAAGCGAATGAAGAAGACCGTGGCGTTATCGGACTGGCCGAAGTACGTAATACCCGCATCAAGTGGCGTGACCGTGGCCACTGTGACAACCGTGCCGGGGCTCGTGAGCGGCGTGTCGGTGCCACGGAAGGTCACCAACACATCCGACGGCGAGAAGCTGGAGACATCAATGTCGCGGTCGAACGTCACGGTGAAGCCATCGACCACGCGCGAACCATCGGCAGCGAAGGTGTTGTTGAAGGTAAAGGTGGTGGGCACCTTGCTAATCGGATCGGCGAAGACGCGACCGGAAGCGGCCGTGCCGGACAACACGATCGGGCTGTTCACCGTGCCGATGTCGCTGGCAATAATTCGCGGCCCTGCTGCTGTCTGCACCGTGGAAGTGAAGACGCTGGCACCACCGCTGTTCAGGTTGGCGGTCCAGGTCGCCGTCACACGACCGTTGTAAGCTGCGAGCCCCTGCCGCACACCGAAGCCCGCGATTGTGCCCGCCGCTGCCAGGTTTGCCGGCGTCGATTCGGTGGTGATGGTCTGGCCGCTGATCGTGTCGACCGCGGTCTTCGGCATGCTAATCGAAACCTGCTCACCCCAGGTCAGACCGCCATCCGTGCTCACGGACATGTACTGCGTGAGGCGCGCATTGGAAGCATCGTCGCGCGCATCGTACCACATGGCGATGACCGAGCCCGTCACAGGATCGACCGTGACAGTAGGCATGAATTGGTGGCGGTTCCCTTCCGTGAAGTTATCGCTCAGTGAGTCGTTGTTCACGCGAACCGGCGCGCTGAAAGTCAGACCATTGTTATCGGACCAGCGAATGACGACATCCGTGTTCGTGCCTCCACCCGTCGTGTAGACGGTATAGAGCCGGCCGCTGTGTGGGCTGAAGGCACCGAGGCTGCGGTCATAAGCGAAAGAGAACGCCGGTCCGATGCCGAAGGTCGGCGACGGCCCGGCCGCGTTGCCCAGTGCTGTTGGGAATGTCTGATCGCCCGTGAACTGGGCCCCGGCCGGTGGTACCGTGGGCACGCCCGTGATCGCGCCGGGGAAGCCAAAGACCGTGGCTCCGAATCCACCGCCCGGCGTGTTCTCGATGAACGAACTAAAGCTCAAACTCCAGTCATCCAGGAACTGGCCAGGTGGTGGTACAGGCGTCTGTGCATTGCCGTCATCGTCCTGGAAGTCCGTGATGATGAGTGTCCAGGTGCCGGAGAGATCTTCTGCGGTGAGCCCGGCGTAGATGGAGCGCAGATTGTTGACGAATGCGGTGAACGTCGGTGGCTCCGGCGGAATGCCCGGAGGCGAGGCCGTCAGCGGCGGCTGGAACGGGGGGGTGAACGAATTGGTGCGCGTGGGGTACCAGAGTGCAGACGACGCCTGTGAAGCGGGTGGAGGTGCGTTGGGAATCCCGAAACCAGTCGGACGATAGGCCGCCGCGTAAGGCGCAATGTTGTTCTCGGGCACGCCATTAACCGGGGCCCAAATTGAACGCGGAGCTTCGTCGTCAAAAATGGTCCCGCTTGCAAATGCAGACTGAGTGCGGCTATTGATTACACCGAGCCCATCCGTATCCGGTAAACCCGCACCTGTCCCGGGGTGTCCGCTATCGCTGACCACACCATTGCGAACCAGGTTGATCGCCTGGCCCGTGGGAGCCAGCAAGGTGATGCGCAGCTGGTTCAGGTGAGGATGCTGAACGTTGAGCGTGACATTCAAGTCTGTAATGAACGGGCTGATACCACCATTCGCAAGTGGATCGAGATCGGTTCCCGTGAAGTCGATTTCCTGCGTGACGATGAGTGATTG
>JBGSZR010000025.1:0-14882 GCA_041750275.1 Gemmataceae bacterium | reverse complement strand
CCAGCCCTCTCAACATTGACTGCTTTTCCGTAACATCCTGGTGTGTAAAGCAGATACTTGGTTCTTGTCTCGGAGGGATCACGGATGATCCTGCCACCCAAGCGCTCACTGTCCCTCAAACCGAAGCCCTTGAACCGTCTCCTTGCCGCGCCGGTGTACCAGCATCTCCCTCCCGCGTTGGCCCAACACGGCGAGGTGTTGCCCCTGGGCGTCATGGTTCGCGGAACCCTGGAATGGCTGCTGGACCCGACAACGGTCGAGACCCTGTTCCACCACCACGCGCCCGATCACTACACGCGGGAACTGACCATTACCGCTCTGGTCGGGCTGTTCATCCAGGTCACGACGGGCACGCGTCGTTCGGTCCATGCGGCCTACAAGGCGGATCAGATGTCCGCCACGCCGACGATCCCCACGACCTACCAGGCCTTGTACGGCAAGTTGGGACGATTCCCGACTGCCGTCAGCGAAGCGGTGGTGCGGTCCACGGCCGAGCGGTGTACGCAACTGCTGTCGCTTCACCCCGCTCGCAATCCCGAACCCGTGCCCGGCTATCGCCTGCGCATCCTGGATGGCAACGTGTTGACCGGGACCGATCATCGCTTGACTCCGCTCCGCCGCTGGCTCAACGCCTGCTTGCCGGGCAAGTCGTTGGTTGTCTATGAGCCGGGTTTGGGACTGGTCACCGATTTGGTTTTGGAGGAAGACGCCTACACCCAGGAACGCGCCTTGCTGACGCAGGTGGTGCCCCGGTTGCAGGCCCAGGATCTGGTCGTCGCGGACCGCAATTTCTGCACGAGTCGATTTGTGTTTGCCGTGCAGGCCCAGAAGGCGTTCACGATTGTTCGCCAGCACGGCAAGAGTCTCCCCTGCCAATCGCTCAGCAAGTGGAAGAAGTGCGGTTCCACCGACACGGGTGTGGTCTATGAGCAGTCCGTCCAGGTCACCGATCCTGCCAGCGGGGAGGTTCTCACGCTGCGTCGGATCGAGTTGCGGCTCTCCGGAACGACCCGCGACGGCGATCGCACGATTGCCGTGCTGACGAATCTTCCCGAGAGCGTGTCGGCGGTTCAGATCGTGAAGTTGTACCGGGAGCGTTGGACGATCGAGTCACATTTTCAATTCTTGACGCAGTCGTTGAATTGTGAGGTGTCGGGACTGGGCCAACCGCGGGCGGCGTTGTTCGCGTTTGCGATGGCGGTGGTGGCGGCCAATGCGTTGGCGGTGGTGCGGGGCACGTTGCGGTCCGTGCATGGGGTGGAGGCGGAGGCCGAGGTGTCCGGGTACTATTTGGCGGACGAGGTGGCTGGGGATTATCGCCCGGTGATGAAGTACCTCCCGCCCGAGCAATGGTTGGGTTGGAGCGGTCTGTCCCCATCGGCGATGGCCGAGTTACTGCGTTCGCTCGCTCAACACGTTCGGATCGAAGGCTTGATGCGCAGCCGACGGGGACCGAAGAAACCACCCGCGCAGAAGCCCGTGTACGACAAGAAGCACAAACATTACTCAACGGCCCGATTGCTACAAGAGTTGCATCAAAAGAGATGATGTTGAGAGGGCTGGTCGTCACAGGCAAGTACCGCTTGCATCAGTTCGACCCTGAATTCCTGGACGACGAGCAATCGTCGTTCTCGCCGATGCAGCGTGCCATCACACTCGCCGACCACTCGCAAGGCGTCGCCGCCTATGCCTGCCGCTTCGCCATTGGTTGCGGCCTCGATCCTGACACATTTACACAGGCCGGCCTCTTCCACGATCTCGGCAAACTCGATCCGCGCTTCCAGGCGATGCTCAAGGGAAGCTCGCCGAGCACTGCCGTGGGCGAACCATGGGCGAAGTCGGTTAAGGCACCCCGTTCCCGCGCCGAACGCGAACAGGCCCGCGAGGTTCACCGCTATCCCAGGGGTGCGCGCCACGAACTGCTCTCGGCCGCGATCCTGGCTGAGAAGACAAACGACGACTTGCTCCTCCACCTTATTGCTACACACCACGGAAGCGGCCGCCCCTTCGCCGACACCGTCGAGGAGAACGCTTTCGCGCGTTCCTTCCAGGTCGAACTATTCAACACGATATTCCCCACGTCGAAGCAGGACATCGCCGCCTGGAATGCCGAGCTTCCTGAGCGATTCTGGCGTGTGGTCCGCAAGCTTGGCTGGTGGGGTTCGGCCTACCACGAAGCTGCCTTCCGCCTCGCCGATCACGCTCAGAGCCGTGCCGAACAGGAAGCCGATTACACTCCGAAATCAAACGACGCAAAGTCAATAGCCTTACTCCCGATGGCACCGCGTCCTCGATTGTTTCCACTGCCGCTCCCCGGACTCGACGGTGCCAACCCGCTGGCATTCCTGGCAGCCCTGGGGACACTCGCTATCTGCGATCGCCTGGCGCGACGGCACGACCGTCCCAACTGGCTCGCTGCGCCGCCGCAGCTTGCCTGGGGTGCGGATGATTCCGAACTTACGCCTGTTCTGTATTTCAACGACGCGTCTCCGACCGACGACGAATTTAGCAACTTCCTGGCGGGCCACCTTGAGCGTAATATCGAGGATCATCCATCCTCGTGGGTGGTAAGGATGCTGGACCTCGGATTACCCAGAGACGCGATCCGAGATTTCCAGCTAATTCGCACGCGGATGCTTCCACCCAACCCGATCGATCGATTGAACTTCGACTGGGTCACAGCACTGTCCTGCGAATCGGCCATTGACGCCGATAGCCAGCTTCAAACAGTTCGCTGCGATTACCTGGTTGGGAATCTGAGATCGCTCATGAAACTCGCCACAGCCGATCACATACGGCGAACGCTCTTCGAGAACTGGGATTTTGCCGATGGGCTGGCGAATCAATCACTCCACTGGGAACCGACAGAAGATCGCAGACATGCTTACCAGTGGCACATGCCCTCGTGTGACCCGACGCGGATGCGACTCGGCGGAATGCTCGGTGCAAACCGACTGGCACTTGAAGCGTGGCCGCTCATGCCCTCGTTCCCCGCGAAAGAGCGTGGACGGGTCAAAACTCGTGGATTTCAGGGCCATCACATCAAAAATACGTTCTGGACCTGGCCTCTCTGGGAGCCACGCTTTAGTCGAGATGCCGTGGCGAGCATACTTGGCGTGCCCGTATTACAGCGCGACACGAGCGACATCGAACGGCGGGCGATTCGCTCACTGGGCATTCGACAAGCGTTTCGGAGTCAGCGAATTCTGGTGGGGAAGACGCCTAACCTGACAGCCGCCATCGCCATCGGCTAAACCCATTCCGAGCGGGATGGTGCTGAAACGAAACAGTGTCTTCGAAACCGCCCGAGGTCTTTGACAACTCAGTACTTGAAGCGAATGTTGTGATGCCATACCGCTCGCGTAGCGCAACATTCAATTTCTACAGGGGTTCCGTATCCGAGAATCAGCAAGCTGCACCTCTGAGTTGTGTATGGGATACCACCTCTCGCGGAACGGCTCGGATTGACATTGCCGTTCACACTTTGCAACGCGAGAGTTCTCCACGGTTTCACCGCCGTGGCCGAATTGAAGCAGCACCGTGTCTTCCGTCTTGAGCCAGACCAACCGCGTTCTCCACTGTTTCACCGCCGTGGCCGAATTGAAGCGCCAAGGTTCGTGGCTCGAAATCGCCACTGGCGAAGTTCTCCACGGTTTCACCGCCGTGGCCGAATTGAAGGGAGCGTCCAGGCGTCCGCCGTCCATTGCTGTGTCGGCGTACCGTTGACGTTGCTTCTGCTTGTAGTCGGTCTTGTATTTTGGCCCTGGGTCTCACCCGAAACGCGTGCGGATGCACAGCGTGCCGTGGCTGTCGCAAAAGTCGACTGTGACGATCTGCGAAGCCGGTTGCTTCGCGAAGCAACAAACAAGCAACTCCGATTCAAGCTATTAGAACTTGAAGCTGCGAAGATCAAGTTGGTGGAATTGCCAAAGGTGCGTCTCCGGCAACTTGCCGTGTTAGACTCAAAAAGAGAGGCTCAACAGCGATACCGCTATCTTGATGGGCACAATATCGTCCGTGCTGGCATCCCCAAGATCGGTGCAAGTCGCTCGGCACTCCTTGCCTCCTTTGACATCGAAACTGCCGTCGATGTCGATGCCAGGTCGATTCTGGAAATCTCCGGCTTCGGTCCCGCTTACACAAACGCTCTCGTCACCTGGCGTCAGCAGCTTGAGGGCCGATTTTGCTTCAATCCGAACGAGCGGATTGATCCGACGGAGATTGCCACGGTTGAGCAGCAAATTGGTCAGCGTCATCAACAACTTCTCACCACACTTCAACAGGGTCCCGCCGTCCTGCAGGCGTTGATTCAGGAGACCCTCGCGAGAAGGCGGCCCGGCGAGCGTCGTCGGACAACGGCCGCTCTTCGACGACCTCGTACACGGCGTTGTCGCGGAGGCGGCCGATGAAACTCGACTTCGCGTCGATGATGTCCTGAAATAATCGGTACTCGGCGTAGCCGCGGTCGTTGACGTAGAGTCGCCCGGCTTGCAGGGCGGCGCGGAGTTCCGTCTTCTCGTTGCCGTTGCCTTCGGTGATGGTGGCAGGGCAGGGCACGCCCTTGAAGACGTCGAAGTGCAGGTGAAGTTTGGCGGCGCGATGCGTGTCGTCGACCTATAACGCCCAGGCCATTTTCGGCAACGCGGGCAGCAGACTGCCATCGACAGCGGTGAGACCCTTCAGGAATTCGGCGTCTTTGCCGGCCGTCAGCGGCAGGGTTTGTTGGGCCAGTTCGCCGACAACGGCCTGCGACGGTTCGGCGTCGTACTCGCGAGCAGCCACGCTGAGCGAACTCAGAGGCGCGCCGACAGCCGAGTTTATTCTGCACCTTGTCGAGGCAACTGGCTTGTTGAAAGACACGCAAGTTGCCGAGCGTTGGGTTGAAGAAGAAGAGCAGGATGAGTGCAGCATCGTCGTCGAAGAACAACTGACGATTGCCGGCGCAATCGCGCTGGGTGCCGATGTTGTGGAGCGGGCCAGGAGCGGTTGAAGCTGCTGGAAATATTTCAGACCCGGAACGGTCTTGGCGGTGACGCGGGGTTTGGCCTTGGGTGCCATGACGCAGCCTCGGCAAGCGGCCATCCAAGCGGAGGACAGGCTCATCCGGCCTGCCGACCGACAAAAAATGCAGATGCTTTCGTGCAAAAGGACGTCAAATCACCCAACGGCTTCAGAGAAGGTGCTCGAAAATGCAACTCCAATTGTGTGCCGAACAGTATTGGTATCCGGAGCACGTTATCCCACACCAAGCGGTAGTGGTCGGGAATGGAGATCGAACCTGAGAATCGTTTCCGTGTCAATTTCTTACCGTCGAGGTGCAGGGCGGTTCCGAGTCATTCGCTATTCGCCGCATTCTCACTGGTCATGAGCTGGCCCGCCAAATTCGCATCATGTTTCCGTATTCGGCCGCGTTCCTTGGACATTGAGCTGGTCGCCGAGCACATCCTCGACATAGAGCATTCTCACGACCACAAAGATGACGACCATCAGCGGGCAGGCGGCGATGAGCCCGAACACGCCGAAAAGCACACCGGCAAGGGCGACTGCGATGATGGCCAGTGCGGGCGGCAGTTCAACGGTGTTCTGCTGGATGAGCGGTGTGAGAAGATAGTTCTCCACAGCTTGAGCCAGAATGTACACGGCGGTGGTCCACAGGGCGGTGGTCGGCCCTTGCATCAACGCGAGCAAAATGCCAGGGGTCGCCGCCACGATGGGGCCAAAGAAGGGTACCGCGGTCAGCAATCCGGAGAGGAGCGCGAGAACCAGATACTGGGGCACGCCCGCCAACCACAACCCGACTGCCGTGATGAGGGCCACCGCAACCATTGCCAGCGCGCGACCGACAAGCCACCACCACAAGTGATAACCAATCGCGTTGAGCACTTCTGCACCGCGCGGCCGTTGGGTGGGTGGAATCAGGCGAATCACGCCAGCACGGTATGTCTTTGAACCGGCCGCCAGGTAGAGCGTGAGGAAGGTGAGAACCAGCAGATTCCCCAGTGCCCCGAAAGAACTGGAGAAGAACGCAGTGAATTGCGCGGCCTTGTCGCCGGGGTTTCCACTGAGCATGCGTTCAAACGTCGGCACATGTTCGAGCAGTTGCCGTCCCCATTCGAACTGTTGCAAGTAGGCGCGGGCCTGGCCGATCGAATGTGGCAACTGGGCGGTGAGTTGGTTGAACTGGCTCACCATGACCGCGCCGAGGGCGTACAGGCCGCCTCCGAGAATCGCACTCACGCAGAGGATCACGAGCGCCAATGACCCGCCTGCGTTCAACCCGGTTCGCTGGGCCAGCACGTCGCTGCTGCCTCGCAAGAGGATTGCGAGAAGCACCGCGAGGAAAAACAGGAAGAACACGTCCGAAGCCGCGGTGAACATCGCCCCCGCGAGTACCAGAAGTGCAAATACCCCGGCCACGATCAACACCCGTGAGAGGAAACTCTTGGGGTGCGTGTCGGATGGAGGCGTCAGTGTGGCGTGGTCGCTCAGGCGATTATCAGTCATAAAATAATCCTCCGAACGGTAGCCACGCAACCCGTGTGCCTTCAGGCCGCACCGCGAGTCATTTCATGATCTTTGCTCCACTTCGCTTCTTCCAACCGTGAACGCTCCTGCAGCCTCGGCACCCGGTTTGCCCCCCTAAACGACATTCGCGCTCCCCGAGGTCACCACTCATGCTCAGCATCATTCGCCTGGAAGGTCCTCAGCATGCCGTCTACTTGTTCGACACCCGCCTGGTCGGCCTCAATGCCGATAACGGCAAAAAGCTTCTCTTCACGCTAACACTGTTGATTGCCCTGCTGGTGCTCGGCTGGCTTCTGCGAGTGCTTACACGTGCCCTGTTGCGGGGCCATGCGAACGAACGCGCCGCGTTCTGGACGCGCCAGGGCGTGCGACTTTTCATTGGCGTGTTCCTGGTGTTCGGCGTTGCCTCCATTTGGTTCGACGACCCCACCACGCTTACGACGGGCCTGGGATTGGTCACGGCGGGCCTGGCATTTGCCCTTCAGAAAGTCGTCACTGCATTCGCCGGTTACCTCGTCATTCTCCGCGGCAAAACCTTCAACGTCGGCGACCGCATCGCGATGGGCGGCGTTCGCGGGGATGTGATCGCGCTGGGGTTCACGCAAACCACCATCATGGAGATGGGCCAACCGCCTTCCGTTCAAGGTGCAGATCCGGCCATGTGGGTGCTGAGTCGGCAATACACCGGCCGCGTGGTGACGGTCTCTAATGCGAAGATTTTCGATGAGCCGGTGTATAACTACACCCATGAATTCCCGTACCTGTGGGAAGAAATGATGCTTCCCATTTCGTACGCAGCGGACCGCAATCGCGCGGAACGGATTCTGCTGGATGTGGCTTCGCAGCACGCGGTAAGAACCGACGAACTGGACGCGTCCGCCATCGACGAACTGAAACGCCGCTACTTCCTCGAGCGCCTCGGCACCCAGCCGCGCGTCTATTACCGACTCACCGACAACTGGCTGGAACTCACCGTGCGCTTCGTGGTGCGTGATCGGGGCATTCGTGATGTGAAAGATGCCATGAGCCGCGCCATCTTGAAGGAACTTGAAGCGGCGGGCATCGGCCTCGCCTCCGCCACGTTCGAGATCGTGGGTATGCCACCGCTGAGCGTGACGACAAATCATTCGGAACGGCGAGAGTTTCCGACAGATGCCAGGGGGTGAACACGCCTGTGACTCTGCAGGCATCAAGTTGCTGCACTTTGCGTGCGTTTGACACTCTTTCGAGAGCGTGCGAGTGGATAGCGTGAGATTGCTCCGGACGAGAATTGTGAATGCGTTCGGCACGCGTGTTGCGAAATTTTTCGAGCGGGGCCGGCATAGCGTTAAGGAGAATCCATGAGTTCAATTCGATCCGCCGCTGTCATGTTCACGTTGGCGTTTATCGGCATCACGACAATTGGAGCGGAAACGGCACGCGCCCAGAACGGCAATCTGGCGAGACAGATCGTCGGTTCTCTCTGGCAAACCGGTTATTACAACTCCGGATATGGGGGCTATCGCAACCCGTATTACTGGAATGGCAACTATTCGCGCAACTACAACCCGTATCGTGCGTACTCGCCTTACCGCACCGGGAAAAACTATAAAAACAACTATAGCGGTTATTATAACCGTTATCCGTACTACAACTCCTCGCGGAACCACCCGTGGGCCTGGTACTATTGACCGGGGTCTCTGTGTCATCACTCTGTGATGTTCACGAGTTGAGATGTGAAGTTGCGGGCGCGAGAATGGGAAACCACTCGCGCCCCTATTCGTTATGCGGTGAATCATCCACATTATCCTGACTTGATTCTCACATCCCATTTCTTCCACGTGGACGATTTTCTCCAAGAATTCCGGTCGTACCGACAATCCGAAGCTTTGTTGGTACTGCTCTTGCACAAGTGTGCCACGACCAGGCACGTCGCTTGGAGTGCGGCGGCGTGTTCTCGATCGCGGGATGATCGAGCCACTGGCGAGTCCCCACCAAGCCGGTCCCCCAACTCGCACCCGATCCTCGCCCGTTTCTCGATTTTTTCAACAAGGAGTTGCAATGAAGAAATGGACAACGGCATTCGGAATCGCAGCCCTCTGCGCCTTTACTATCACAGTCGCTTCGGCTCAGAAGGAGCAACCTCAACCGCAACCCGTCAAGCAACCGGCCCAGGCGGGCGAGCAACCCGGCAAAAGCACTGAGCCGCGATTCGATGCGGCCCGCTTCCTGAAGGATCACGATAAGAATTCGGACAGGAAACTGGGCAAGGAAGAGTTGCCGGCCGGCGTTCAAGAGCAGTTCGCGGAGATCGACACCAACAAGGATACAGCGATCACCCAGGAAGAACTGCAAGCCTATGCGAACCGCATGGCCCAACGCCGCCCGCAACTCGTTGAGGTGATCTTCTATGCGCTGGATGTTCAGGATGAGACACCCACCATCCAGGAACTCCAGGATGCCTACGATGAACTGCGCAAAGTCGATAAAAACAATGATGGCAAAATCGATGAGTCCGAACTCAAGGTTTGCCAGGAGCATCGCAAGAAAGAACGGCTCGACAGCATCATGACCTCGCTCGATCGCAACCAGGATGGAAAGATCGGCAAGGACGAAGCCCGCGGTCTCTGGGCGGATAATTTCGCTCAGCTGGACAAGAACAGCGACGGAGCACTCGATCGTCAAGAAATCGATGCCGCCTGCTCCATGCGCTCGGACAATACGGGCAGCCCGAACACGAAATCGGGTCGATAGTTAACTGTGAGCCGGGGATGCGATCAGGCCCAAACTGGTGCGTCCCCGGCCGCGTCATGTCATCATTTCCTTCACGTCCGCAACTGCTCACTTTCGATTTCGTGAATGAATCCACGTGAGGCTGCGCTGGGTGATTCATTCGCAGGCAACACCACCTGGGAAAAACGTTTCAAGATACCCACGAGAACGGCCGGATCGACCGGCTTCAAGAGGTGCAGATGGATGCCGGCTTCTGCCGAGCGGCGGCGATCCTCGTCTGTGCTACACCCCGTTAATGCAATGAGAAAAGGAGGCTTGGACGGGTTCCCGAGAAGTTGCTGGGCGAGTTCACAACCATCCATGCCGGGCATCCACAGATCGAGAATCGCCACATCGGGCTGGTGATTCCGTGCTTCCACTAGTGCACTCGCTCCACAGCTTGCACTCGATGTATGGAAACCCCAAGTCTGCAGCAGATCGACCATGGTGTCTACGTAATCGGCATCATCGTCGACAACAAGGACACGGAGAGTGAGCATCATATTCACCCATTCAATGATTTATTGCATCAATTGTACTACCCTTCCGTGGAGTGGTAGGCTCTGAGCATGACCGTTGCACCGTGGTTGCGCAACGGTCTGCGCAGAGGTGAGAGATCCGTCTCGCACTATGCTTGACCCAAGGTAAACTATCTCATTAGCACAAATTGATTCGTACGATATCGTAACGATTTGGCCGGTTCTCGGCATTTTTCCGAACATACCATACGAATCATGTAGTTGGATAAACGAAGGCATCGCGAATGGCCTGATAGCATTCGCAGGCGGCTTGTTCGAGGCCGCTCCGATCCAGCATGGTCACCCGGCCATGTTTATAAGAAATGAAGCCCTGTTGTTGCAAGCCCCGCGCGGTCACCGTGACGCTGGCCCGGCGAACCCCGAGCATGATCGCAAGAAACTCGTGTGTGAGCGGGAATTCATCGCTTCCGGCTCGATCGTGACACATCAAGAGCCAGCGGGCACAGCGTTCCTCGACCATGCGAAGGCAATTGCACGCGGTCTGGCGGGCCGAGACGGTGAGAGCCGCACGAAGATAGGCATAAACCAGGGTTTGCAGTATTCCGCCACGTGAAACCTCGGCCAGGAAATCCACGACGGACAACTTGCTGCACAGCGAAGGATGCACCTGGCAGTAGACGTGTTCAGTGCTCTGTTTCGCTCCAAGAACCACGCTGGCTCCGAGCAGGCCTTCCCGACCGACAACCGCCACTTCTGCACTTGATCCATCGGCCATGACGATCACGGCCGAGATCAAGCCGGTGTGCGGGAAATAGACGTGCTCGATCGATTGGTTGGGCCAGTAGACCGTCTGCTTGTGGTCGTACTCCACTTCGGTCATGTGGGTGCTTAATCGCTCGAAATCGTCACGAGGTAATGACGCAAGGAGGCGGTTCCCGGGAACCTGAGACTTCATAGACGTGCGCTCGCAAAAAGCGGTCCGGTGAAACGGACGCCTGACGCAAGACACCCGCGGCATCTCAGGCGTTAGACGAAGTGAAACTTAACAAGGGGCGAAATCGAACTCGGCGCGTTAACGTACAGGCTCAGATAAAGTGTGAACAATTCGCGTTGATTTTCGAAAAGTGCCCCACAGTAAAGGCAGGAGGAAAGGACTGTGAAGAGAACGTGGCGTCGCCTGCCAACCGCGATTGCCGTCATCCTTTCTTGTTCAAACTGATATTAACGCAACTCTCGGCCCAGTGATAGAGCGATCGTGATGTTCGGGCGCATTTGCGAAACTCCTGCATCTCGAAGGCAAACAAAATGGCATGAGGCCACGGGAACAGCAGTTCCCGTGGCCTCATAAGTGTGGTTACTGATGCGTTAAAGCGGTTGCCGGTTAAAGCCCTGGTGCTGGCTGCGGGCCGGAGCGGCGAATGAGGAATCCACCGAACAAGGGACTGGGGCCCGAGGCTGCCAGTGTGCCGCCGATGCAAGAAGCCAGTGAGAGGGCCACTCCGGCGAACGACCACCACGCGGCCTGTGCCGAGATGTTCTGAACTCGTGCGCTGTTAGGCATCTGGGCCCGCATTTGCTTGATCTGGGCTTCATTGACACCCGCTCGCTGAGCCGACTGTTCCCAGTTGGCGGGCACATTCTGAGCGTTGGCCGCGACATTGGCCGAGCCCACCGCCAGGGTTGCACCGGTGCGAAGTGCGGAGCCTGTTGTCCAGAGGATCATGGCGAAGGCCGCCCCCCAGAGCACAGTGCCGTACATGACAGCTTCACTGGTCGATTCACCGGCTGTGAGCCGACTGGTGACACATCCGCCGCAGAAGAACGCCACGAGCGCCGTGGCCACGGCCCAGGAACCGGCGGCGATGGAAATCGTATCTGAGCTGAAATCATCGGCCGTGGAAACACCCATCGCCACGCCGAATGTGCTCATTAGCACGAAGACCGCAAGTGTGACGAAGAGCCCGCCCAGCAGTGCCCCCCAGCTTATCCGGCTATACACCGGCACAAGATCGCGGGTGCGGATCGTTTCGTCGTTTGTCATGGGTTTCCTCTCATAGTTGACGCACCGTTTGGTGTAATACCGACCAGGCCCATCCCGGCCCGCGCGAGCCATCTGTGCAATCCCAGCGCCAGTGAAGCGATGCACAAGCGTTTTCACGAGCATTCGGCAACAACTCCTACCGATGGCTGTGGGCTTGCCACTGAAAAGCAACGGATAAAGATTCACCGATCCTGTTTCCGGCATCGGGATTGCGGATTAACCCCTGACACACATTCTGGAGGGATAATCATGCCGAAACTCACTGGAGTTCGTGTGGCCGTGCTCGCCACAGATGGGTTCGAAGAATCGGAATTGCTTGAACCGGTCAAAGCGTTAAAGGAAGCCGGTGCGACAGTGAGCATCGTTTCGTTGAAGTCGGGTTCTATTCAGGGGATGAATCACCATGAGAAGAGCAATCGGGTTCCCGTCGATCGGGAAATCACCAGCGTGAGCGCCGACGAGTTCGATGCCGTGGTACTGCCAGGCGGTGCGCTGAATGCCGATGCTATGCGCGTGAACGAGAACGTGCTCGCGTTCTTGAAGTCAATGGATCAGGCAGGAAAGCCGATTGCCTCGATTTGCCATGCCATGTGGGAATTGATTTCTGCAGGCCTGGTGCGTGGCCGCACACTCACGAGCTATCACACCATTCGCGATGATATTGTCAATTCGGGCGGCATCTGGTTCGACATGGAAGTGGTCGAAGACAAGAACTGGGTAACGAGCCGAAAGCCCGCGGACTTGCCGGCGTTCAATAAGTCCATTCTGCGGAAATTCGAAGAGTGTTGTGGTACCGCTGTTACAAGGTAACCATCGCCATAGGCATCCTGCTCATTGCGAACCGGGTTGCACCTCTGTGTGCAACCCGGTTCGCATTGGCGTGATGACGGTTCCATCACAAGAGGCCGCTGCTGATGGAACATGCTTGCTTGATCTGGCACATCGATTGCGTTCATGGATATGGCGGCTTTTACATGCTCTGTGATCACCATTATCAGGACCACTCCATGTTTCACCATGTCAAGAAGTTGATGTACACGGTTCGTGTCGACAACCCCGATCCGCGCTTCGGGAATATGCTCCTGGAGCAGTTTGGCGGAGCCAATGGAGAGTTGGCCGCCGCAATGCAATACTATGTGCAAGGCCTCAACGCCGATGATGCGGACCGCAAGGATATGCTCATCGATATTGGGGTCGAAGAGTTGAGCCATCTCGAAGTGATCGGCATGCTCGCCAAACTCCATCTCAAGCCCCTCAAGGATGATTTCAAGGAAGCGCAGGTGGACCCCCTCACCGCCGTGGCAGGCGGCGGAGGCGTCGGCTTGTTCAACAGCCAGGGCAATCCCTGGACGGCGGATTACCTCAAAGTGACCGGCGAACTCGATGTCGATCTCCGCAGCAACATCGCAGCCGAGGCCCGGGCGAAAATCGTGTACGAACGGCTCATCAATTTCTGTGATGATCGCGGCACCAAGGATGCCCTGCAATTCTTGATGACACGTGAGATCACCCACATGAAAGTGTTCACGGCGGCGCTCGAAAGCCTGGGCCAGGATAGCTTCTCCATAGGAAAGATTCCGCCCTCGAAAGAGGTCGTCAACAAGTATTTCAACGACTCCACCGGTGAAGGCGAACTCGGGAAGGATGCCCGCGGCCCCTGGAATCAGGGCGGCGAATGGGAGATGGAGGAATCGCCCGCATTTCAGGCGATTCAAGCCAATGGAAAATCATGATTCTGTGTTCACTCATTAACATCATGAGAAGAAACATCAATGGCCTTACTCAAATGGGCACTCGTGGCGTTGATCATTGCCGGCATTGCCGCCGTGTTTGGGTTCGGCGGTGTTGCAGAAGGTGCCACCGATATTGCAAAGGTGTTATTCTTTCTCTTTGTCGTGATTTGCGCCGTGCTGTTCGCACTCGGGCTCTTCACATACAAGGCTGCGACGTGAAAGCTTCTGATTCAATGACGGATGCGGCATGATGACCGATAAGTTCATGAGTCCCGCAGAGGGCTCGGCAAGTGATTGACGAAGGTAGCGACTGCTCATCGCGCCCACACACGAATGGAGTCGAGTTGCTACCGGGTTCTTCATCGCGAGAAACCACAATGATGAAAAACGTGCTTCTGGCGGCTCTGGGAGTCGGAGGATACCTCGCATATCGTGCTTTCAAGCCACGATACGATTTCCGGGATCAGCATGTCCTCATCACCGGTGGTTCGCGCGGCCTCGGGCTGGTTCTGGCCCGGCAACTAGCCAGTGCCGGGGCACGCCTTTCCTTTTGCAGTCGTGACGAAGAGGAAATCGCACGAGCACGCCAGGATCTGTCGCAGCACGGTGCCAACGCATTTGGGAAGGTGTGCGATGTCATCCACCGTGAAAACATCCACGCGTTCGTTGCTTCGGCGCGACATGAGCATGGCCCGATTGATGTGCTGATCCACAATGCCGGGGTGATCCGGGTCGGCCCGATGGAAGAGATGAGCGAAGAAGATTACGAACTATCGCTTCGCACACACTTCTGGGCGGCACGGGACTTTGCCGAGGCTGTGATCCCCGAAATGAAGGCCCGCGGCAACGGCCGCATCGTGAACATTGCTTCGTTCGGCGGCAAGGTGGCGGTTCCCCACTTATTGCCGTACTCCACGGGGAAGTTCGCACTCGTGGGCTACTCGAATGGCTTGCGGGCCGAGTTGAAGCGACATGGCATTGTCGTCACGACGGTTTGCCCGGGGCTCATGCGAACGGGCAGTCACCTGAATGCCGAGTTCAAGGGACGGCACGAGGAGGAATATGCCTGGTTCGCGACGGGTGGAGCCATTCCGTTCTTCTCGATGAACGCCGAGCGGGCGGCCGCGAAGATTCTCGACGCCTGCGCCTGCGGTGATGCGGAAGCCATCATCGGCTGGCCCGCTCAACTCGGCGTAGCAGCCCAAACGTTGTTGTCATTGGGCGCTTCAAAACCAGCCACTGATGGGCGCTTCAAAACCAGCCAGGGTTAACGGGGCTCCTTACCATTCTGCGTCGACCTTTTAGCCGCACTTCCTCGCTTCGAACAGGTCGATGTCGCAACCGCCAACATCA
>JBGSZR010000024.1:0-17670 GCA_041750275.1 Gemmataceae bacterium | reverse complement strand
GGCCCCGGGCCTGATCCGCATCGATGACGACGCGTTCGGAGCGGGCTGGTTCGTCGACCTGACGCCGGGCGACGACAGTGAATTCCAGGCGACGCGTGCTGCGACCGAGTTGCAGGCGAATGGTGGTGAAGCAGCGAGCCGGGTCGATTTGCTGACGGTGGTGATGCACGAACTGGGCCACCAGGCCGGCCTCGCCGACGTGGATGGCAACGTCGCAGTCGGCGACCTGATGAGCGAAACCCTGGGCACCGGCACCCGCTGCGTGCCGACGGGTAGTGCGAGTGCAACCACAACACCCTACGCCACGCCGGTGAATGAGGCGTTCGCACGAGTCGCATCCGGTGCAACCCGCAGCCCGAGGGCAACCCCGGCGTTCCGCTCCGAGGACTCCACATCGCCGCGAACCGGCACGGTCTTCAGCACGGGCGCATCACTCACAGCCACCACACCCGACGAGGACACCTGGGCCCTCCACGGTGTGGACGTGGGCTAAATCACCACCCAAAGTGCCGCCGCCCGCCGGGCGGCACGTGAGTAAGTACTCGCTATTACCGATTCCATTCGCAACCTCCCACCGCTCGTTACATTCGCGCGACAATCTTCGGGTATGCTCAGCACGTCGATATCACGGCGGACTCTTCCGCGCCGTTGCGCACTGAGGGTGAATCATGGCAAGCACGATGAAGTGGGCCCCCGCGGGGCTTGTGGTGGCACTGATGGGAGGGCTGGCGATGACTCCCAGTTCGAGAGCGGCCGATATCGGCTTCGTTGAGGACTTCGCGTTGGCGAAGGACCGCTCGACCGCGCTCAAGCAACTCATCCCCGGCACGGAAGATTACTACTACTACCACTGCCTGCATGCCCTGAACACCGGCAACTTTGGCGTCATCGATGAGTATCTTCGTCCATGGGTCTCACGCCACGGCCACACCCAGCGTGTGTATGAGATTCACGTGCGGCGTGCCCTGCTCCGCTATGACACGAACCCGCGCGAATCCGCCGATTTCCTCATCAGCCACCTGGGCTTACGCTTCGATCATCAACGTGAGACGGTGGGCACGCCGCCGAACCTGCCCACGGTGCTCGATCAAAAGTTGATTGGTCGCGAAGCGCTGCTGGCACGTTCGTTCCAGTGGAGCAATCTCGAGAACTTCGAGGACTCCGCGCTGGACTGGCTGGCTCACGAGAAGCTCACTGATCATCGTCGCCGGCACTTGCTGCAGCGTCTGGCGCGGCCCGACGTGCCGAACCTTGTGCAACTCATTCACGCGGACCTGAGCGCGGAGCACCCGTCGCCGTTCGGCACATTCGCGGTGCACAAGATGTTGACGTTGCCTCAACTCGAAGAGTTGCTGAAGCTTCGCCCTGATCTCATCAATGATGGCAATTTCGTGCTCACCTGGGTCTCGAAGCTCTGCCCGGGTGCCGATGCGGACTGGCGGCGTGACAAGGCGATTGCGAAGGCGTACCTCGAACGCCTGCAGAAGTTCACGGACACGTTGCCGCCGGTTCACAACGCTCTGAAGGCGCATGTGCTGTTCCACCGGCTCGCCCTCGACCGTTCCGAGGGTGTTTACGACAAGCAGCGCTTCCTTGCCTATGTCCAGTTGCCGCGTTTGCAGCCGTACATGTCCGCCACGTGGAGCAACCGCGCCGAGGCACGCAGTTTCCCGGCCCGGCTGGATATCGATTTCAGTGCTCACACGTTGCTTGCCGCTCCAGGTTCCGATCAGGAACTGGTCCGCAGTTATCTGCAGCACTTCCTTGTGGATGCCGCGAACATCAAGGACTTCGAGCCATTCATCGACAACACGTGGCTCACGCACCTGTTCGCCGAGACGAAGGTGGAGCACGGCATCGGCGATCCCGAAACGTGGGTATCGAAGTTGCCGCCGAGCCTGTTCGCCTCCCTGCGCGAGCGCATCGACATCGATTTCGCCTACACGGGGCAGACCGATTTCGGCATCGACGAACCGGTGAAGCTCGATCTGTTCCTGAAGAACACACCGACGCTGCTCGTGAAAGTCTTCGAGGTGAACACGACCAACTTCTACCGTGCCCAGCAGCGCGAAGTGGACACGGACATCAACCTCGATGGCCTGGTGGCGAACTTTGAGGAAACGCACCGCTACGAAGACTCGCCGTTGCGGCGGGTGCCAAAATCGTTCGCGTTCCCGCAGATCAACAAACCGGGCGTGTACGTGATCGACTTCATCGCCAGCGGCAAGAGCAGCCGGGCGCTGATTCGCAAGGGTCGGCTCAAGCCGCTTGTGGCGACGAGCACTGCGGGTGAAAGCATCACCGTGGTGAACGAGGCGAACCAGCCCGTGCCCGAAGCGATCGTGTGGCTCGGCGGCGTCGAGTACCGCTGCAACAAAGATGGCCGGGCCATCGTGCCATTCAGCGCTCAGCCCGGCCGGCGGCCCATTGTGATGACCGCGGGCGAGTTCTCCTGCCTCGATACCATCGAGCACCAGCCCGAGAATTATCGCTTCGTTGCAGGCATCCACGTCGATCGCGAGGCGCTGATTGCCCAACAGACGACTTCCGTTCTCGTACGACCGGCCCTGTTCCTCAACGGCTTGCCGGTATCCGTGAAGATTCTCGAAGAGGTGAAACTCCGCATCACTTCCGTGGATCAGAATGGCACCGCCGCGACGACGGAAGTGCCCGATTTCAAGCTGTTCGAGGATCGCGACTCGACGCACGAGTTCCGCACACCGGGCCGCTTGCACGTGCTCAATATCACGCTGAAAGCGAAGGTGAAGAGCCTGAACGCCGGGCAGCATGTGGACCTGATGGCGACCGAAACATTTGGCCTCAACGAGATTGACCGCACGGACAAGATCGAGGATCTGCACTTGGCGAAGTTTGGCCCGCACTTCACTATCGAACTACTCGGCCGCACCGGTGAGCGCAAGGTGGATCGACCCATCACGGCCGTGCTGAAGCACCGGGATTTCAAGGAGCCGGTGACCGTCACGCTCAAGACCGATGCCTTCGGCCGCGTCGTGCTCGGCCCCCTGGCCGATATTCTTTCCGTGACCGCGACGGGCCCCGAAGGCACGGCTCACACCTGGCAACTGCCGGTGGATCGGCACACCTTCCGCAGCACGCTCCATGCGAGGGAGGGTGATGTCGTCACGGTGCCGTATCTCGGCGGCGGCGAGAAGCCCTCGCGAGAAGAGTTCGCGCTGCTCGAAGTGATGGGCAACACCATCATTGCGGACCGATTCGACACCCTCGCGATCAAGGAAGGATTGCTCGAGGCACGCGAACTCCCGGCGGGGGACTACGACCTCGTGCTGAAGCGCGAGAACCAGAAGATTCGTCTGCGAATCACGGCGGGCGAAGCCGTGGCGGGGCAACTGCTCGGCAAGTTGCGGCACCTCGAAGTGCCCGGGCTCAAGCCGACGCAAATCGCCTCGATCGCTGCCGACGACAACCTCGTGATCGTGAAGCTGAAGGATGCGAACAAGTTCGCCCGCGTCCATGTGTTTGCCAGCCGTTATGTGCCGGCGTTCTCGCCATTCGCCAACCTCGGCAAGGTGCGCGATGCCGAACTCGCCGGCGTGTTCCCCACGCGGCCCGAATCGGTGTATCTCACAGGCCGCAACATTGGCGATGAATACCGCTACGTGCTCGATCGTCGCGGCATGAAGAAGTACCCCGGCAACATGCTCGATCGACCGCAGATGCTCTTGAATCCGTGGGCCATTCGTTCGACCGAAACGAGCGAACAGACCGCAATGGATGGCGATATGTACCGCCCGAAGGGCGAGCCCGAGCCCACGGCGGCGATCCCGTTCAATCCGAGCCCGAAGCCGGGCTGGAGTGCACCAACGGCCGGGGCGGATTTCGCCAATCTCGATTTCCTCGCCGATCAATCGGTGCAACTCGTGAACCTCGAAGCGGACGCGGAGGGCGTCGTTCGCATTGATCGCAAGAAACTCGGGCCGCACGCACTCTTGCAGGTGGTCGCAGTCGATCCGTTGGCCACCACGGTCCGCACCGTGAGCCTCAATGAGAAGCCTGCCGAATTCGTCGATTTGCGGCTGCGGGACGGGTTGAACCCTGCGGAGCACTTCACGCAGCAGAAGCAGGTGAGCGTGCTGAGTGCGAAGCAGCCGTTCGTGCTCGATGATGCCGGAGCAAGCCGTTTCGAGGCCTACGACAGTTTGCCGAAAGTCTTCACGCTGTACTCGGCACTCTCGAAGGATCCGAAGCTGGCCGAGTTCGCCTTCGTGCTGACCTGGCCGAAACTCAAGGACACCGAGAAACGCGAACTCTATTCGAAGTTCGCTTGCCACGAGTTGCATTTCTTCCTGTTCAAGAAGGATCGGGCCTTTTTCGATGCCGTCGTGAAGCCGTACCTCGCCAACAAGAAAGACAAGACGTTCCTCGATCACTGGCTGCTGGGCGACGATCTCACGCGCTATCTTGACCCCTGGCAACACGCCCGCCTGAACACGGTGGAGCGCGTGCTGCTCGCCCAGCGCATTGCCGGTGAACCGGACAAGACCACGCGGCATCTCGGTGACTTGCTCGCTCTCTTGCCGCCGAACGTGGACCGCGAAATTCAGCTCTTCGACGCGGGCATCGAGTCGAACATCCTCGCAGCCACTGATGGAGCCGAGCTTGAAAGCAGCTTCCTCCAGGGTCACTCACATATGTCTCGCGATAAGCTCCTGGCCGAAGGTGGAGGGCTTCCGGTGGTCACTTCGTCGAGCGGGTCAGTTCGACCTGGAGCGATGGGTGGCAGCGGTGAGGGAGCGCAGGCACCGGTGCTGGCCTCGCCGAAGCCGAATGCACTGCCGCGCGACCAAGCGGCCAAGGAGAGCAAGAAGGATATGGCCAAGCAGAAAAGTGGCCGGGGTGATGGCAAGGAGGATGCCAGAGCGCTCGATAATCGCAAGGCCACGGAATACTTCTACGAGGATCGCCGCGAACTCGGGCTCGTTCGGCAACTGTACCGCAAGGTCGATCCCACGATGGAGTGGGCCGAGAACAATTACTTCAAGCTCCGCATCACGGAGCAGAATGCCAGCCTCATCGGTGTCGGCCCTTTCTGGGTGGACTATGCGAAGCACCCGGCCCAGAAACCGTTCTTGTCTCGGCACCTGGCGGATTCGTCTCGGAACTTCACCGAGATGATGTTTGCCCTCTCCGTGCTCGATCTGCCATTCGAGGCGGCCAAGCATGAGGTCGACTTCGCCAAGGGGAAGATGACACTCACGCCCGCCGGGCCGATCATCGCCTTCCACGAGGAAGTGCGGCCGACCGCGGCACCCGATGGCAAGGTGCCCGTGCTCGTGGGGCAAAACTTCTACCGCCCGAATGATCGCTTCCGCGAGGAGCACGGCGAACGCCTGGACAAGTACATCGACGGCGATTTCGTGGTGCACACCGTCTATGGATGCCAGGTCGTGGTGACGAACCCCACATCCACGCGGCAACGCCTCTCCGTGCTGGTGCAATTGCCAAACGGGGCCATCCCGGTCGCCAATGCCCAGTTCACGAAGTCCGTGCCGATCGATCTCGAACCGTACCGCACGTTCACCATTGACACGCTGTTCTACTTCCCGATGCCGGGGCTGTTCACGCACTTCCCGGCTCACGTGTCGAAGGGGGAGAAGTTGGTGGCCGCCGCGGCACCGATGACGTTCGAAGTGCTGGCGAAGGCACGCAACCTGGACACGCAGGCCTGGGAATACCTGTCGCAGTTCGGCACGGACGACGAAGTGTATGCCTATCTCAATCGCGAGAACGTCAGCGGCCTGAACCTGGACAAGATCGCTTTCCGCATGAAGGATCGCTCCTTCTTCGAGAAGGTGACGGCACTGCTCCGCACGCGGCACGCCTTCAATATGACGCTGTGGTCGTATGGCTTGCACCACAACATCCCGGCCGCGGCGAAGGAATATCTGAGTCATCACGATTCGCTCGTGGGTCAGTGCGGCGGGCCCATCGATTCGCCGCTGCTCACCATCGACCCAGTCGAGCGCACGAGCTATGAGCACCTCGAATACAAGCCACTGGTGAACGCCCGGGCCCACAGTCTCGGCTCGCGCCGGCAGATTGTGAATGCGGCGCTTCACGAGCAATACCACCGCTTGCTCAAGACGCTCACCTATCGCACCACGCTCGATGATACGGACCTGCTTGCCACGACTTACTACTTGCTGTTGCAGGACCGCATCGAAGAAGCCTCGGAAGCTTTCGCCCGCGTGAACCCGGACAAACTGGCGACGAAGCTGCAGTACGATTACTGCGCCGCGTACATGGCATTATTCGCGGAGAACCCCGCCAAGGCCCGCGACATCGCTTCACGCTACGTCGGCCATCCCGTGGAGCGCTGGCGGCTCGCCTTCGCCGCGATCGTCACCACCATCGACGAGGCCACGGGGAAGGGCCCGCGCCTCGCGGACCCGAACGACAAGGCCCAGAACCAGAACCAGCTGGCCGCGACCGAGCCTTCATTCGAAGCGGGCGTGCAGGGCAAGAACGTGAACATCACCTGGCAGAATCTGGAAACGGTAACGATCAACTACATCCCGATGGACGTGGAGTTGCTCTTCAGCCGCACGCCGTTTGCCCAGGCCACGGGCGGCCAGTTCGCCTTTGCACGGCCAGCGTGGTCGCAGGTGGTGAAGATGCAGCCGGGCCGCGACAAGGTGGCGATCCCGGTGCCCGACGATTTGCAGAAGCGGAACATGCTGGTCGAGGTGAGCGCGGCTGGCAAGACGCGTACGGCAACGTACTTCGCCTCGGACATGGATGTGAAGTTCACGGAGAACTACGGCCAGGTCCGCGTCGCGGATGATGTGGATGGCAAGCCGCTCACGAAGGTCTACGTGAAGGTGTACGCCAGGCTTGCGGATGGCAGTGTGAAGTTCCACAAGGATGGCTACACGGATATTCGCGGCCGCTTCGACTATGCCAGCGTGAATGCACCGGAGCAGCAGGCGATTCAGCGCTTCAGCATCCTGATCCTGAGCGAGGACCGCGGAGCCATGATCCGCGAGGTCGCGCCGCCCCAGCAGTAATGTCTACGGGCCGCCACTGATCAGTGGCGGCCCGTTTTGTGTCGTTGAAGATGTGCCCCCGTTCTCATGGGCCAGGATACACCACATCGGGAACGGGTGTGCTGGTGAAACAGGTACCGGCTCGCGGCAAAGCGTGGCCGGTGGGATCGGCACCCGGCGGGACGTCCAGCCAGCCAGGACCGAACGGAGCCGTCAGCCCAATTTTCCGTCCTTCGCTCACCAGCCTGATCTGATCTTCCGCAGAAAGCTGCAGGCTGCTGCGACCGAGTGGGACCGAGTCAGGGACGGCCGTGAGGCGGAAGTCGACACCCGTTTCGAGGCAGTTCAGGTAGATGCGATAGAATTCGTCCCGCCCCTTCGCATAGATGATGGAACGCACACCGGCCTTGACCTGCGGGAAGATTCGCGGCGAGACGCACTCGGGATCGGCGTACAGTTTCCCGTTACCGATCATGAAGAGCGTCGAGCCAGGTGGTGCGATCATGCCGGGTCGGCCTGCAGCGCGGTTCAAATCCGTGACCATGAAGGGACGGAAAATCACTTCTTCACTGGCCCCGCCATCGCCGTGCAACTCTTCATAAGTCTTGCCATCGATTTGCACGGAGATGTGCACAGGCGGGAACGCACCGGGCACGGAACATGACGCCAGGCTCACCTTGCGATACAGGGCGTACGCTTCAGGTGTGCCGCGTGAGGCAATGGCACCCATGTCCCAGATCACAAGCTTCCGGGCATCCAGGTTCGTTGTGCCAACGTAGAGCCGGCGGCCAGTGGCGTGGGCCTTCGCCACGTCGCAGAGCACCGAATCCGGGAAGGCTTCATCGATCTTTTTGGACAGTCGATCCGAGGAGAAGATGGCATCGGTGAACGGAATCGTCAAAATGGAACGACGGCGAACGAGATCGTCGAGTGCGATACCCGAGGTGTTTTTCCGCAGCACATGATCGTACTGCGGGCCGAGGAAGGCGAATGTCGCCATGAGGCTGCCGATGCTGATTCCGGTGACCGCATCGAACTGGGGTCGCGTACCATTTTCTTCCCAGCCGAACAACACACCGGCTCCGAAAGCACCATAGAGCCCGCCCCCGGAGATTGCCAGGAAGTTGTACGGTCGCGTGCCGGGCGGGTGCTGCGAGACGCCACGATTGCGGAATTCATCCGAGACACGCCGAATCGCATCCGGATCCACGGGCGCATGCGACCCCATTGGCAAGCAACAATCAGTGAGCGTGGCGGACTTGGCAAGATGCTCGGGCACGCAGTTGCGTTCCGGGGCGCAGGCAGGGATGGCCCCCACCAGAGCAATCACGAGGAACGCGGGATAGTGTCGCACGAGCAGCATAATGGATCTTCCGTGACCTACGAATTCCAGCGACTGGTCATTTCCCCGTCGCCGCTTCCATGCGGAGAGTTTCAACCGCCTTCACCAGGCGATCGAGCGCAGCCTGATCGGGCGTGCCGTTGATGGTCATGCGCAGGCGACCCGCAGCATCGAACACGGCGACATTCGGCTCGGCACTGGTGAGGCCGAAGGCGCTCTTCATGTCATCGCCGAAATCGAGCCAGACCGGCACATCCGGACTCCCCTTGGCGACCTGCGAACGGATCGTCTTGCGAATGGCACCAGGCACCTTGCCGCAACACGCGACCGGAATCACGCGAACATCGGGTGCAGGCTGGCCTGCCGGGGCTCCCGTGAGTGGCACTACGGCTGCGCGACGAGCCTGTGCCGGCGGTTGACCCTTCGCATCCGGATGCCAGCACACATGCAATTGCTCGCCCAGCACACGGCACGATTCGGTTCCCTTGCGATCGCCGTACACGAGCACCACGACAGCCCCACGATGATCGGCCAGATTTGCCGGCTGCTCGAACTGATTCTCGAGAACGAGCGAAACCGGCTGCGGAGCGGCCGGCTGTTGAGCCAGTGCGTAGGCGGAACTGCTCAGGGAACAGGCCAGCACTGCCCCGAGACTCAGCACGAGCGACTTTGACATCAAGCGTTCTCCACGTGAAATCATGCCATACCTCGCCGAAGCCTTCGTTCCATCTGAGTGAGACGCACCAGGGCGATACCCAGAAAAATCAAGGCGAAGCCACTGATCGCGAGCACACTGGGCAGCGCGGCGATGAAACCATGCCCCTGCCAGGTGACGCCGTCGAGCCCGCGCATCGCCCAGGTAGTGGGGAGTGACAACGCCATGTCACGCAACCAACCCGGCAACAAGAAGGCAGGCAGCCATAGACCGCCGATCATCGAGATGCCGAGGATCACGAGAATGCTCACACCGCGGGCACGGGCCTCCGTTCCACCAATGGCCGCGACAAGCAAACCCACCGTGGACGCGAGTGCGCTGGCGGCCAGTGCGATCAGGAGGAACCCCAGGAATGAACCAGTGATCGCCACGCCGAAGGCGAGATGGCCGACACCAAAAGTCACCAGCACCATGAGCAGCGCCACGGCGGCCGTGGTCAGTGCCTTGCCCGCGATCATGCTCCAGAGCGGCACCGGTGCCGAACGCATTCGCATCCAGACACCTCGTTGGCGTTCGCGCAGGAAGAGCAAGCCGCTCTCCATTCCCCAGAAGAGCAAGTACTGCAGGGTCATACCACTGAAGCTGTGCGAGTACGAATTGAAGCGAGCACCCGATGAACCCGTGACGGCAGCCGCGGCCACTTCGAATGGCAGCGCGAGTGCTGCTTCGTCGCCTGGTGCATCGCGGAAGGCTTCCTTCGCCGTGCGATGCATGACCAGGTCCGTGAGCACACCCTCAGCCCACTGTCGTTCTGCGGAAGCAGTCGGATGATGCAATACATCGACACGTGGCCGCGGTGCGGCGATGCCCGGTTCCCAGTGCTTCAGTGCTTCGAAGCCTTGAGGCAACACGATCGCCACACCCGGTCGGCGTTCCGCGATTCGCTGATTCGCTTCCGCGCGTGTGGCCACTTCGACGGCTTCCAGGCGTGAGGATGCCAGCAAATCGTCGGCCACCATTCGTGTGAAGGGACCGGAATCTTCTACCACGATGAGCACGGGCAAGCGTGTCGCACTTTTTTCCTGTGTGGGTCGCGCGAAAATGAGGCCGAACGCGGAGGCGAGCACAACCGGCACGGCGAAGCACAGAAGGGCCGCACGCCGGTCGGCCCAGAAAAGCCGCCAGTCCTTGGCTGCAAGCGTCAGAATCAGGTTCAAGCGATCCATGCCGGGTCCTGTAATTCCTGTGATCATTCAATGATTCGTTGTCGCCGATGCCACAGTCGGAAGGTCCGGTTCACCACGAAGGGCGCGCTCCATGGTGCCGACTGGCGTGCGGAATGTGTCGATCTCCACCCCCTCGATCAGCACAGCCGCGAGGGCGAGGCCGAGTTCCTCGGCGCTATCAGCGGCAAGTCGCAACCGGCGGCCCGTGATATCGAATGCCACCTTCGCGCTCAGCCGCTGTCGGATCGCCCGTTCGCGGAACTTCGGCAGTTTGGCGTGCAGGTGCCCATAAAGCACATGTCGATCCTTTGGCCCGCACCGCAGCAGTTCGCACGGTCGCCCCGCTGCGAGCAACTTGCCGCGCTCCAGCACTGCGACGCGATCGCAGCCCAGCTCCGCTTCATCCAGATGGTGCGTGCTCAGCAGCACGGCGTGGCCATCTTCCTTCAAGCGAGTCAAATCGGCGAAGAGTGTGTCGCGTGTGGCCGGGTCGAGCGCGGCCGTGGGCTCATCGAGCAACAAGACAGCTGGATCGTGGAGCAGGGCAGCGGCCAGGTTCACACGCTGCTTCATCCCACCGGAGAAAGTGCCAACCCGCGTGGCAGCATGACTTCCCATGCGGAGCCGTGACAGTGTGCGTACCACGCGGCGACGCAGATCCGAGCCGCTGAGGCCATAGAGCTTCCCGAAGAAAATCAGGTTCTCGGCGGCGGTGAGTTCGTCGTACAGGGCGCATTCCTGTGGCACGAGCCCGATGCGGCGGGCGAAGCCGAAAGGGTCACGTTCACGGCGCACACCTTCAACCGTAACCGCACCTTCAGCAGGTATGAGCACACCGGCGGCCACCGCGAGGGCCGTGCTCTTGCCCGAGCCATTGGGCCCGAGCAAGCCGACGATCTCGCCACGCTGCACGTCCAGTGACAAGCCATCGAGCGCGATGGTCTTGCCATAGCGAACGCGGACAGCGTCCAGGCTCAGGGCCACGGGCATGACGACTCCCCAATTACGCAAACGATTGCGACCGGGCTATAACGAGGCACTCGCAGGAGGGCAAGCGGAAGTCGCGGAATTGTTCATCAGCTTTGCCCACACCGCGTTGGCTGCGCATTTTGCACAATCGGTATGTCCGCGCCTTGAAACAATCGGAATCGTCCGGGAATGGCTCAAGTTCCTTCAGACCGTTGCATTCGGAGCGTAAAATTCAGAGCGTGTCCGTGTGTCTGTCGGGAGGTTCGCCATGATTCGCCGCATGATGTTGGTTGCTCTGGCTGCGGCTCCGCTTTTCATCGCGGCGGGATGTCGGCATCGCTGCTGCAAGGGCGGAATGGCGAAGACACCGTCTCCGTACTTGCCGCCGCCTCCAGGTGGGTCGTTCCTGACCCCACCACCGGGTGCGAGCAGCATTCCCCCAACGGCACTGCCCACCACACCGGGGCCGACTTTCTTGCCGCCAGTGGGTCCGAGCGGGTCGGGCTCGATTCCTCCACCCGATATGTCAGGCCCATCCGGGTACAGCCCGCCACCGGGGTATAGCCCGCCACCGCCAATCACGAAGCCAGCCGGTCCGGATGTGCTCCTGCCGGACCCGTTGCCGGGCGGCACGTCTTCGCGTTCGCTCTATCCAGATCCGAAGCCCGCCACCGCGCCGTTCCTTGATTCGACCGCCGAGCCAAAGGTGGCAGCGGCCGTCAAGGCTCCTGCAGTTGGGTTGCCCGGCTTCACCACTGTTAAGGAAGGTGTGGCCACCGGGCGCCGGCCTGATCTCGAAGGCTTCGACTCACTGAAGCTCAATGGCTACCGCACCCTGGTCTACTTGCATGATGAAGGCGAAGACACGTCCGCAATGCGCGATCTCGCCGAGAGGCGTGGCTTCACTTTCTCCGCCATCGAGACCACGCCGGAGACGCTACCCGCCGCTCTGAGTGAAGTGAACAAGTTAGTCTCAGCCGGTGGCACCAAACCGATGTACGTCTTTGATGACACGGGTGTGCGAACCGGTGCGGTGTGGTATCTGCACTTCCGGAGTGTCGACGCCATGAACAGCGACGCGGCACGCATTCGCGCGAAATCCATCGGGCTGACCGATCAGACTGAAGAAGGCAAATCGTTCTGGGTCGCCATCAACGCCTATTTGGCGCGATAAGCATTCTTCTCACTTTGCACGTCGCCCGGACGGGCTCCGCTTGCCTCGCCTTAATCGACAAAAATCGTGACGAACGTTCATTTCTCACACACTTCGCGTTGACAGCGTTTCCCGACAGGTTATACCTCGCCCGCTCTTGGGTCGGTGGCCGCCGGGGGAATCGTGTGGCTGTCAACCCTGCCTGAACCAAATGTGACCGATGCCGGATGCGACCACCACGGTCGCGGCACTCAAGGCGGCCATTCGCGCGTTTGCGGATGCCCGCGGCTGGGAGCCGTACCACTCGCCGAAAAACCTCGCGATGGCCTTGGCCAGCGAAGTGGGCGAATTGTGTCAGGAATTCCGCTGGCTCACAGCCGAGGAATCGCGTGCCGCATCGGCCGACCCGAGGTTGCGTGAGGCGATTGCGGATGAACTCGCCGACGTGGCCAACATCGTGTTTCTGCTCAGTGAGCACACGGGGATTGACTTGAGCGAAGCCGTACAGGCGAAGCTCATCAAGAACGCTGTGAAGTATCCGGAACCGACGTAGTGGAATCCGAACATGCATCACAGAGTCTGGGAAGTGGGGCAAGGGTAAGCCTGCCCGTGCTGCGAGTGAGGAAGTTTTTAACCGTTCGCGAATCGCAGTGGGTCGGGGGATAGACCACTGCGGTGCGGGGATTGTTCGTTCGTCCTGAAGAGGGGGATTTGGCCGTGCGTACACGACCCATTTTGCTCACCGCGGCTGCCGCCGCGGCGGGGCTGGCCTTGTTCGGAACGGTGGTGGCCCAGCCGCCGTCCGGGTTGCCAGGCCAGCCGAAGATGTCGTCCGGGTCGGGAGGAACGCTGCCGGCAACGACCGTGCGGCCCTACTCCGACTGGTCGCCGAACCCGCCGCCGGGTTATGTGCAAAAGGCACCGCCGACCCAGCCAACCGGCCAAGTGACGCCAGCGGGTGGCTATCAACCGCCTCCCGGTTATTTGGCACGTCCTGTGGGTTCGGCCGGCCGACCCACGACGCCTGTGATGGCAGGCCCCGGCGGCGTCCAGCCTGCTGGTGCGTTCGACATCCCGCCACCGAACCTGGACATCCCCAGCTTCCGCACGGGACCCGGCACTGGCGGCCCCCTGTTGCCGCCGCCCACGCTGAACCCGGAAGCCCCGGATTCGAAGTTCTCGCCCACCCCATCCGCGCCGACCTCGGCTGTGGCACCGCCGACCGTGCCGACAGCGCCGCCGTCGATCCCGACGCCGACATTTGTTCCGGGCGCAGCCATGGATGCGAAGCCCGCGGTGCAGCCGATTCCGACAGCACCAACGAACACGCTGCCCGTGCCGACGATTCCAACTCCGACTTCAACGAACCCCGCGACACCGGAGCCGCCGACGCTCAAGGTCGAACCAAGCCCATTGCCGACCTTCAACCCGACGACCCCGACCGCCGTGCAGACACCACCGGCTGTTGCTCCAGTCGCGGGAACGCTGCCGAACAAGGCGACCGCTTCCGTTCAGATCGAAGCGATCGGCGATACCACGGTCGGCTTCGGCCAGGAATTCCAGTACAAGCTCGTGGTGCGCAACACCGGATCCGTGCCGGTGAGCCAGGTGCGAGTCGATGACGAACTCCCATCTGGCGCTCGCTACATCACCAGCGATCCTCCCGCCGAGCAGACCGGCGAGAAGCTGGTGTGGCTGCTCGGTGCGATGGAACCAGGCACCGAGAAGACAATCGTGGTGCGGGCCAAGCCCACCGAAGAAGGTGAGCTTCGCAGCCGGGCCACGGTGGTGTTCGCCGCTTCGGTGGATGCCAAGACACGCGTCACCCGGCCGCGGCTCGTGGTCGGCGTGAACAGTGCCGAGACCTGCCGTGCCGGTGAAGAGACCACTTTCCAGATCAAGGTGACCAACGGCGGCACGGGCCCGGCCCACAAGATGATCCTTCAGGCTCGTCTCACGGATGGCCTCTTGCATCCACAAGGCCTCGTGATCGAAGCCGAACTCGCCAGCCTGCCCGCCGGCGAGAGCCGATCGATTCCGCTGAAGGTAAGCGCCGCTCGCTCGGGCCTGCAGTCGTGCGAGATCGTGGTGATCGCAGATGGCAGCCCGGACACGCGAGCCAAGGCCGCGGTGAACGTGGTTGAGCCAATGCTCGTGGTGAAGCAGACCGGCCCCGAGCACGTTCTGGTGCGGGCCGAGCCGAACTACACCATCGACCTCTCGAACCCTGGCACCGCCGCGACCGATCCGGTCACGATCCACTCGGTGTTGCCGGATGGCTTCGAGTTCCTGAACGCCAGCGATGGCGGCAGTGCCAATGGCAAGACTGTTAGCTGGAAGCTTCCCTCGCTGGCCGCGGGTGGCAGCCGCTCCGTGACACTGAAGTTGCGAGCCGTGGCGGCCTCGGAAGGCTCGTTGCGAACCCTGGCCCAGACGGGTGCGGTGCAGCCTGAAGCTGGTCCGGCGCCGGCGGGTGGTGTGGCCGTTCGCCCCGCTTCCCGTGGGCTCGAAGCAAAAGCGGAAACGATCGTGGTCTCGGAAGGCGTCTCGGCCGTTCGCTTCGAAGTGGCCGCTCTCGAGAATCCCATTGAAGTCGGCAAAGAAGCTGTTTATGAGATTCGCGTCATGAACCAGGGCACGGGGCCGTGCATGAACATCCAGATCGCCGCCGGCCTGGATGAAGGACTCGAATTCATCGGGCTGGGGCCGAACTCGCCGACCCAGGCCAAGGTGCAGGGCCAGGGAATCATCTTCGATCCGATCGCCACGCTCGGCGTGAAGGGTGAAGCGGTGTACCGCGTTCGCATCCGCGGTTCGGTGGCAGGTGCTCTCCGCATGCGGGTTCAGCTGAGTTGCGATCAACTCAAGACCCCGCTGATCAAGGAAGAAAGCACGCGGTTCTACAAGAACTAGCGTAACGGTGACCCGCCCCTGAGAGGGGTGGAGTTTTGGACGGACATCAACCCCGCCTTGGGGGGCGGGGTTGCGATAGCGGCGGCACATTGATACCATCCGGCGGCTTGGTGGACCAGGAGTCACCCCGCCCGCCGGTACGGATTTGCCCGGGCTTGACGTGCGAACGATCAGCCCCGGCCGGGGGAGGAGTCCGTTGATGAGCACAGGACGTGCAATGAAGACCGCGGCACGGATGCACATTCGCTGGATGATCCGGCGAGACATGCCCGAAGTCATGGTCGCCGAGCGAGCCAGTTTCGACTACGCCTGGACGGAGGACGACTTCCTCCGCTGCCTGCGACAACGCAATTGCATCGGCATGGTCGCCGAGGTCGACGACCGTGTTGTCGGTTTCATGATCTACGAGCTTCACAAGAGCCGACTCCACATCCTGAACTTCGCCGTTCAGCCGAGTGTCCGCCGCACGGGCATTGGCCAGATGATGGTGTCCAAGCTCGTGAACAAGCTCTCCACGCATCGCCGCCAGAAGATCACACTCGCGGTCCGCGAGCGCAATCTCCCGGCCCAGATGTTCTTCCGCTCCTTCGATTTCAAGGCGACGCGAGTGCTTCGCAACTACTACGAAGACTCCGGCGAAGATGCTTTCCAAATGGAGTATCGTTTGGGTAGCGATTATGACGATGAATACGAAGGCTCGGTCAATCGCATCGCTCAGTTCGAGGAAAACTAAACTCGGACTGAACCAGGGATGAAACCGGAGCCCACTCGCGGATGCGGGTGGGCTTTGTCATTCGCACAGGGCAAGGAGCGCCCAACATGAGCGGAACAAATCAGCGGTGGTGGCGGATGGCCGCGATTGCGGTGGTCAGCGGCTCGGCAGCCGCCGGCGGATGGCTCGGGTTGGCCCGCGCCGAACCGTTGCCAAGCCCCCAGTTAAAGGGTGTGCCGAACGCCAAGTCCGATGCCGTGGTGCCCTGGGTGCGTTCGAACGCGCCGCCGCCGGTAGTGGTGCGGCCCGCATCGGAGCCTTTGAAGGTATTAGCGGCTCCAGGCAAGTTCCCGCAACCCAATGTGGATCCGGCGATTCTGCCCATTGCCGCGCAGATCCCGGCACCACCTGTGCCCGCGATGACCGTGCCGGTGCGCGTGCAACCGCCGGTTCCGCCAATTCCCGATGCGATCCCGGCACCGAAGCCATTCGTGCCGAAGTCGGATGGCCCCGCTATTCCGGCACCACCCCCGCTTCTCAATCCTGCCCCGGTCCCGCCACCGGTCAAGTCGGCCGAACCACTGCAACCGATGCCACCGACAATACCGGATTTCAACTTGCGTCCCTCCGAGCCGGGGAATAATGTCAAATCGGCGGATCCCGTGCTGCCCGTGCCGACGCCGGTGACCGTGCCCGCGCTGACGCCGACACTGCCTGTGCCCGCAGTGGTGAACCCATTGCCAGCGCCGACGTTGCCTGAGAAGGTCGACCCGGTGCCGGCCGTGCCCACGAGCACCAATGATCCGGGTGTGCCGACGTTCTCGAGTTCGCGTACGAAGCCGGTGGATGAACCGATCGATCCGACGGTGAAGGATGTGTTTCAGCCGCCGGTGACACCGCCATCCGCCATTGCCCCGAGCGTGCCACTGAACATCGGGGCGCCGACGCCCACCCTGCCGACCACACTCCCTGGAGACACAACCATGACAACTCGCCAAACCATTCTCGCGTCCGTCGCAGGGCTCGGCCTGGCCTTCAGCCCCGAGAGCCCCGTTCGCGCCGACGATGCCACACAAACCGATGTGGTGGAACTGACGAAAAAGCTGGAAGCGGCCACCAAGCGCCTGGACGATGCCGAACTGGAGATCAAGCGGCTTCTGGCCCTGGTCGAAGGCCGCAAGGATGAGAAGGGCTTCCCACTACCATCGGACCCCGGTGCGGTCGCCGAGATCAAGTCGCTCAAGGACAAGATTGCTTCGCTGGAAAAGCAGGTCAGCGACCTGAAATCGACCACGGCTCTGAAGCCCAGTGTGCCGGTAACAAATAAGGGCACGGTGCGGGTGGTGAACGAGTACCCGGTGCCGGTGTCGATCATCGTGAACGAGAAATCGTACCGCGTTGAGCCGAGCACCACGCTGAACGTGGACATCCCCACCGGCGATTTCACCTATCAGTTGCTGCAATCGGGTGCACCGCCGACCAAGAGCATCATCAAGGAAAAGGAAGTCGTGACGCTGCGAGTGAAGTAACGAGCGTCTGTGGCGAACAGCTGAGGCGAGCGGTGAGGCGAGCGGCCCACGTCAGTGGGCTGTTCCTCTACGTGCACAGTGCAATCGGATTCCCTTGAGTCGAGCCGTTGCGTTGGAACAGCCCACGGACGTGGGCCGCTCGCCTT
>JBGSZR010000023.1:0-24778 GCA_041750275.1 Gemmataceae bacterium | reverse complement strand
CGAGCGTGCCGATGGTGCCGAGCATGTCGCCGGGGCGCTGGCCGCCTGGTCGCGCCGGGATCCCGCCGTGAACGATATCGCCTTCTGGCGACAACACCGCGAAGGGTTCACGAGCCCTGCTGCCTTTGCCCAAGTGATTGTGGCCCTCACAGAGCACGAACAGTACCGCGCCGCGATGGGGCTGTTGATGACGTGGCTCTCCGAGAGTGACACCGTGCCACTCGAAGACCCGTCCTCCTCATTCGAGCAACTCGCCGAGTTGTGGTTGCGCTCCGTGGTGAACGCGGAGGAGCTCCCGCTCGCCGAGCGCACCGCCTTCCTGCGTCGCTTCTTCGAACTGCTTGATGCGAATGCAGAAGAGTCGTGGGCGAGCCCGGACCGCTGGCTGTTCGGTGGTTCAGACGAGGAGATCGAGGACGGAGACGAGTTCGACGAGGAGGACGACGAGGGCTCGGAATACGCTTCCGCGTACGAGAACATGTCCTTCAAGGACTCCGCGGACGACGGCGAGGAAGGTTCTGTGGCCGGTGGCGGCTTGCCCGCACTGGTCGGCGATTTCCCGCTGGAAGGCGAAGCCGAGCAACTCGAAGCGCGTTTGAAGTTCTTGCACACCGTCGCTCGGCTGTGGCGCATTGCCGCTCGCCCCGAACTCTGGAACAACGCCGATTCCGCCGAGCGCGGGGTGCTGGCGGCCTGGCTCGATGCGGCCGACCGCAGCCGCGAGGCCCTGACGCAGTTCCTCGATCAGATCACCGAGATCGAAGTGCCAGAACCGCTCGGCGGCCATGAAGGCATGATCGAGTTCGATCGCCGCCGGGCAACAAAGGGGCATCTGCTTGATCTCACCGTGGCGACATGCGTGGAATCGAATCGCGCCGGTCTCACACTCTCCGCGGTGCTGGTGCAAGGGGGTGTGCTCCCGGCGGCGGGTGAACTCGATCCGCTCCCGACTGACTGGCGGCCGCTGCTGGTCCGCCTCGTGCGCGCGATTGGCCGGCGCGATGCCGGGCAACTCCGCAAGCTGCTCCCCACGTTTATCGCCCAGTTCCGCCATGAACCGCTGCTCTATTCACCGCCCTCGGATGGCGGCAATCCGCGTGATGTGCTTCGCGCGCAGACCGCCCTGCATATTCTCGAAGATTTCCTGACGCACCTGCCGCGGTTGGGCCTGCTTCGCGAGACATTCCACCTCACCAAGCTGGCCCGGCAGATGGAGTGGAACTCGCCCCCCACCGGCCGGCGTGTGAGCAGCTTCGATCAACTCTTCAAGACAGCACTTGTCGGCGTGGTGGAGACGCTGGTGGCCGCCGCGGCCAGTTGGGACGAGAAAGCCGGGCCCGATGGGCCGCTCTCGCCGATGCTGTTCCAGGTGGCCGAGGCATTCCAGGGATTGTGGATCGAGCACAGCCAGTCCCTGCGGCTCTCCGTGCTCGAATCGCTCGCGGACGATGGCGACTGGGAAGCGGTTCGCAAGTTCATCAAGAGCTATGGCAGTGATCTCTTCACCGTGCCATTTCTGGGCATGTCCAACATGCGTGGAATCCTCGCCCGGGGCGTCGCGGCCTGGCTCGATCACGAGGTGGAACACGGTTCGCACGAACGCCGACCCAAGCTCGTGGAGGCCTGGGAAGGTGGCAAGATCGACCGCACCCGCACGGCCCGTTCGGCCGAGATCGTGCTTCAGGCCCTCATCGAACACTACGACGAGTACCGCGACTACAACACCACGACCACGCAATCCGATTACGGCGAGAACATTCACATTCTCCTGGATTTCCTGCGGCTGAAGGTGAAGTACGACCGACTCGCCTGGCGGATGCGGCCCTTCGCAATTGCTCACGAAGTGCTTTGCCGGCGCGGCCACGATGCGCTCGCCGTCCGCTGGCGCGAGTTCGTGGCTGGCAAGACACGCAAGGCCGGTGAAGATCTGCTCACCGAACTCAGCAAGCGCGAGAATAAGTATGGTGTGAAACTCCGTACGATCCGCGACCGCATCGAGGAGCGTTTCCTGCTTCCGCTCGAAATTGATCGCGCCGCGGCCCAGGTCAGCCCCGCCGCCGATGCCGCCCGCGAAGGTGGTGACGAAACGCACCCCGCTTTCCTGCGATTGCTCGCCGCCACTGGGCCGCTCGGTGCCACGGTGAGCGGAGTCGGCCTCGAAGTGCCTGCCTGGGTGCGCCGCCTCGAAGAATCGCTCCGCCAGAACCGCGATACCGACCCCGAAGAACTCGAACTCGACAACACACCCACAGCGGACATCGATTTCGCCGAGTTGAAACGCCAGCTTCAAGAGTGGGACAAGCCGCTCGGCGAATAGCGTCGACTGCCGTTGATCACGATCTCGCCCTCAGCCTTCATCCGTCACATTCCCCCTCGAGTGATTCCCATGCCCGTTCGCGCCATATGGCTCGCGCTCTCACTCGTTTTGTGTTGTGCGACAGCATCACTGGGTCAGCCTGCTGATGCCGCGAAGTCCGCGGCGGCACTAAAGTCATTGCGTGCGGAACTGGATGCACTTCCCAGGAGTGAGCCACTCACGGGTTCGTTCACGACGGTGCCGCTTACCAGGCCCGATGCCGCGCTCGCACGTGAGCTACTCTGGAAAACACACGCGACCCGCATCGAGAAGGAACGAGCGGACGAGATCAAGGCTGGCGTGCTGAAGGAAGGCACGCTGGAGATGCCATTCTCCTTCGAGACCTTCGGCAAGAAGCCCGCCAAGGGTTGGAGTCTGTGGCTTTCGCTCCACGGCGGCGGTGGCACCACGAAGCAGGTGAACGACCAGCAATGGAATAATCAGAAGCGGCTCTACACACTCGAAGAAGGCATGTACCTCGCACCGCGGGCACCCACCAACACCTGGAATCTCTGGCATGAGGCACACATCGACCGCCTCTTCGCACGCCTCATTGAGGATCTCATCGTCCTCGAAGGAGTCGATCCCAACCGCGTCTACGTGCTTGGCTATTCAGCGGGCGGCGATGGTGTCTATCAACTCGCGCCGCGCCTCGCGGACCGCTGGGCCGCGGCTTCCATGATGGCGGGCCACCCGAACGATGCCAGCCCGCTCAACCTCCGCAACGTCCCCTTTGCCCTGCAGGTTGGCGGCAAGGACGCGGCGTACCAGCGCAATGCGAAGGCCGCTGAATGGGGCGAGAAGCTCGCAAAACTCCACAAGGATGATCCAAAGGGTTACGAGACCTTTTTCAAGATCCATCCCGAGAAAGGGCACTGGATGGACCTGGAAGACAAGGCCGCGTTGCCGTGGATGGCCAAATTCACACGCAACCCCGTGCCCACACGCGTGGTCTGGCGACAATCGGCTGGCACCGATCGCATGTACTGGCTTGCAGTCGGTGAAGGGGAAGCGAAGAGCGGCTCAATCGTGGTCGCCACCCGCGACGGGCAGACCGTGGACATTGAGAAAGCGGAGGGCGTGAAGCAATTGCGGATACGACTGGACGACCGCATGCTCGATCTCGATAAGCCCGTGAAGGTCACTTATCAGGGCAAGGTGCTGTTCGAGGGAGTCGTGCACCGCAACATCGCCGCCATGACCGCCACCCTGCAGGGCCGCGGCGACCCGGAACTGACGTTCGATGCCGAAGTGAGCGTGGAGATCCCGTGAATGACGAATCCCGCTGTTCTCGGTGGGAACCGTGGTCTATGGGAGACGCACCAGCACAGAAAAGGCCCCCCGTTCGCACTCGAACGGCAAGTGAAGCCAGTCATTGCCTGCGCCGGGGAGGGTGCCGCGGTGCACCATCGGTGGCGTGATGAGGTAGTGCGCCGGGTGGCCCTTCAGCATCGTCTTGGCCTGCCCGGCGATCACATTGGCGAACTCACCGGCTGCGTCGTCCAGGATTTCCGCACTCAACGAGATTGCTTCACCCAGGTAGCACTTCGCGAGTGCTTCCAGCACGGCCAGCGGAAAGGCGAGCACGAGTCGCCCATCTGGTTCACGCTTCAGTGTTAGCGTGGCCAGGACATCTCCGACCACATCACCATCCGTGATACCGGGTTCTCCGGGCACCACTTCCACCGCACACAATTCCTGAAACGCAGCCACGGTGGCGGCAGTGAATGCCTCGACCACTTCCGCCGAGATGGACTCATCCATTGGCCGCTTGTGGCTGGGTTGTTCCATGATGGCAGACCTTCCAATCAGGCGTTCGCCAGGCGGTAGTAGCCGCCTTTGAGGTTCTCGACTCGTGCATAGGCATCGTCGAGATTAAAGGTCGTCTCCGCGCCGCCGAGCACCAGATAACCATCGGGCCGCAGCACGCGACTCAGGCGGCGGAGGATTTGTTTCTTGGTCTCCACATCGAAGTAAATCATCACATTCCGCAGAAATACCAGGTCCATCGCGGGCATGGCCGGCCAGGGCTTGGCGAGGTTGAACGGCTGAAAGTCCACCATGTTTCGCACGTCTTGCACGATCTGCCAGCGGGCTGCTTCCTGGCGGAAGTACTTCAACAGCAGCGGTGTGGGCAAGCCGCGATTCACTTCGATCTGGGAGTAGCACCCCTCCCGGCAGCGGGCCAGCATCGCCTCCGAGATATCGGTGGCCCGCAGTGTCACCTTCCATGATGCCAGTTGCGGGAAGTGTTCGCGCAGGATCAACGCAATCGTGTAGGGTTCCTGACCGCTGGAACTCGCGGCACACCAGATATTCAACTGCTTACTCGTGGCACGAGCTTCCATTAATTGTGGCAACACGGAGCGGCGAAGCGTCTCAAAGGGATGAATATCGCGGAAGAAGCTGCTTTCCGTGGTCACCATCGCCTCGACGAACTCGGTCGTGAGGCCACTTGCACCCGGCTGGCGCAACTTTGCGATCAACTCCTCGAGCGAGGCCAGGCCGTGCCGCTTTGCCACCGGTGTGAGCCGGGATTGCAACAAGTATTCCTTGCCCGGTTCGAGCACGATGGCGGCCCGGTCGAAGAGCAACTTGGCGCAGAACACGTAGTCCTGTTCGCTCATTGTGGGCTACCTCGCGTGGCGGCGACACGGCGAACGATTTCATTGCCGATCAGCGCCAGCGGGAGCACCTTGTCGGCGAGCCCCGCCCGGGCCACGAATCCCGGCATCCCCCACACCACGGACGTGGCTTCGTCCTGAACAATGATCTGCCCACCCGCTGCTCGAATCGATTCACAACCACGCAGACCGTCCTGACCCATGCCGGTGAGCACAACGGCGAGGCAGTTCGCGCCGTACGCTTTTGCAACCGAGCGAAACAACGGATCGACCGCAGGACGGCACGAATTCTCGGCCGGGTCCTGGTTCAGAAGCAAGCGCACACGTGTGCCGTCGCGTGCGGCGAGCATGTGAAAATCCCCCGGCGCAATCCAGGCCTTGCCCGGTTCAATCACGGTGCCCGCCTTGGCTTCCTCCGTGCGAAAGTGTGAGGTGTGGCTGAGCCGTTCGGCCAGGAGTCGCGTGAACATGGGCGGCATGTGCTGCACCACGAGCACGGGCACGGCGAGGTCTGCTGGAAGCGATTGAAACACATCCGCCAGGGCATTCGGCCCACCCGTCGAGACGCCGATGGCGACCACATCGATGCGTCCTGTGCCTGCGGGAGTGGCCAGGCCCTTCGCCGAGAGCGGGGGAAGTATCTGTGTTTTGGGTAGCGTGTCGCGCTTGCAGAGTGCCTTGATTTCCGGGATCAATTCCTCGCGGATCATGCGCCGCGATTCTTCCAGCCCGCTACCGCTGGAAGGCTTGGCGAAGTAGTCGCTCGCACCCAGGGCGAGTGCTTCGAGTGTCGTCGACGCGCCGCGCTCGGTGAGCGAACTGAACATGATGACGGGCACGTGTGGGTGCGATTTCCGGATGAGCCCGAGTGCCGTGAGGCCGTCCATGTCCGGCATTTCCACGTCGAGAATTACCAGATCCGGGCTCACCTGCGTCATCTTGGCAATCGCAATTTGCCCATTGGCCGCGGTGCCCGCCACATCAATCAGGGGATCGGCATTCAACTCCTCGCTCACCACCTTGCGAATCACCACCGAATCATCGACCACGAGAACCCGAATCTTCCGCATCGGTTATTCTCCAAAAGCATCGAGCATGCTCAGCTTCGCCACGAGCACATCGCGCGTGAACGGCTTCATCACATATTCATTGGCCCCGGCCGCCATCGCCCGTGTCACCTGTTCGCTCTCGGTCTCGGTCGTGACCATCACGATTTTCAAGGCATCGTACACACGCTGAGCCCGGACGGCCGTGATGAACTCCAGGCCGTCCATCACGGGCATGTTCCAGTCCACGAGCACGAGCGCGACATCCGGTGAATTCGCCAGAGCTTCCAATCCGGCTCGCCCATCACCGGCCTCGAGGACGGTGTGGCCTATCTCAATCAGAATTTGGCGGATCACCGCACGGGCGACCCGCGAGTCGTCAATTACGAGGGCGTGCATCGCGTCGTCCCTCCGGCTTAATACTTGAACTGGGCCACCAGCTTCTGCAGGTCGATGGCCAGGCGAGCCAGTTCGTCTGCGGAACTCTTCGTGTGGCCCGCACCCTCGGTGGTGCTGCGAGCCGCCTGGGCCACGCCGGTGATGTTCTGGGCAATCTCATTACTCCCCTTGGCCGCCTCGTTCACATTGCGGCTGATCTCACCCGTCGTCGCGGTCTGCTCTTCCACCGCACTGGCAATCGTGTTTTGAATATCGTTAATCTGGTTAATGATGCTGCTAATCTTGCCAATGGCCTCGACCGCACCTTTCGTATCGCCCTGAATCGCCTCGATCTTACGGCTAATGTCCTCGGTGGCTTTCGCCGTTTGCTTGGCCAGTTCTTTCACTTCATTGGCGACGACCGCGAAGCCCTTGCCGGCTTCACCCGCACGGGCTGCCTCGATGGTGGCGTTGAGCGCGAGCAAGTTGGTTTGTTGAGCGATGGAGGTGATAACCTTGATGACGTTGCCAATCTCGGCACTCGATTCACCGAGCTTTGCCACGGTGGCATTGGTGCGCTCGGCGACCTTCACGGCCGAGGTGGCGACACGGGCCGCCTCGTTGGCACTCTTGGCGATCTCCTTGATGCTGGCCCCCATCTCCTCCGTACCCGTCGCCACCGTGGCCACGTTGCTGCTGACTTGCTCGGCAGCCGCGGAGGCAACGTTCGCCTGGGCCGCCGTCTCCTCGGCATTGGCCGCCATCTGCTGGCTCACCGCGGTGAGTTCGCTCGCCGCACTCGCGAGCGATTCCGCCGTCTGCTCCAGCGACGCTTCCACGTGCTTCATTGCCGAAACGTCCGTGGCATACTTCACCACCTTGAATGGTTTGCCATTGTTGTCCAGGATCGGGAAGTACGAACCCTGAATCCACACTTCGCCACCCCCCTTGCCGATGCGTTTGAATCGACCCGACTTGGGTCGGCCCGCGGCCAGATCCGTCCAGAAGCGGCGATACTCGGCACTGCCGTTAAAGCTCGACTCCACAAAGATGCTGTGATGGCGGCCCTGGATCTCATCGAGCCGATAGCCCATCAGGCTCAGGAAATTATCGTTGGCCGTGAGGATGTTGCCATCGAGTGAAAACTCAATGACGGCTTGCACCTTGCTGATGGCACCGAGTTGCCCCTGGGTATCGGCATTGCGAATGCGAGCCGCGGTGATGTCGGTGGCGTATTCGATGACCTTGAAGGCCTTGCCGTTGCGATCCATGATCGGGTTGTAGCTTGCCTGCAGCCAGATTTCCTTGCCGTTCTTGCCCATGCGTTTGTATTCGGAAGCCTGGAACTCGCCGCGGTTGAGTCGGGCCCAGAAATCCTGATAGTCCGAGCTATTTCGTGTCGTGGAATCCACGAACATGGAGTGATGCTGTCCCAGAATCTCCTCCTGCGCGTAGCCTGTCACTTTCAGGAAATTCTCGTTAGCGGTGAGAATCGTGCCATCCATTTTGAAGGCCATCACGGCGTGCGACTTGCCGATGGCTTCGACCTGTGTGATGTACTCTGCCTCGACTTTCAGGCGATGTGTGATGTCTTCCCAGGAGACGACATAGCCCAGCACGGCGTCGTTCGCGCCGCGGATGCCGTTGATGTTGGCCTGCAGTGAGACGTTGCCAAAGGTGAATTCGGCCTTGTGAGGAAGTGCGGAGGTGTTTTTCAGTACGTCCTCGACCATCCGCGTGTCCTTGTGGAATCGATGGATCGAACCACCCACAATCTCCTCAATCGAGACATCGAAGGCCTTGCGGAACTCGGCCTCGAAGCGCCGCACGGTGTGGAGTGCACGCGGGTTCGCGTAGATGATGTTAAAGTCGGTGTCCGCGAGGAAGATGTTCGCCTGAACTCCATCCAGCGTAGCCTTGAGGAACTCGATGGACTCGAGTGGCTGGCTCGTGCCACGGCGCGAGGCGGGTTTGGGTCGAAGGGCGTTGCTCTTGGCCATGATCGGCTTCTCCAGTATCCGAGGTTTCTGATGGTGTTGGTTTCAGTTGATTCAGGCTGTCACAGCGGTGTGGAGGCTCACCGTTCGCTCCGCATCAAGCATGAGCAGCAGGTGTTCATCGAGCTTGTACGCTCCCAGGATCAGTTCGCGGGCCACGCCACGGAGTGTGGCGGGTGGACGTTCGTGACACGATTCATCGACCGCCAGCACGTCGCCGATCTCGTCCACCAGTAAGCTCACGGCTCCATCGTCTGTCTGCACCACCACGTTCACGGGTTCCATGTCGTCGGGGCGGTCCGGCATCTCGAGTCGGCGGCGCAAATCGATCGCCGTCACGATCTGCCCGCGGAGGTTGATGAGCCCGCGTACCACGCGGTGCGCCAGTGGCACCGGCGTCATCACCTGGGCGCGGATGATCTCCTGCACCTTCAGCACATCGATGCCGAAGTACAGGTCATTGACAAAGAAGGTGCAGAACTGTCGTTCCCCCGCCATGACGACCCATCCTCATATTCCAGAACAGCGGTTCACACCTTTGCCATCTCGCCGGCCGTAGCCTGCAAGGACCGCTGCAGCAGTGCCTCGACGTCGAGAAACTCCGTAACCCGGTTCTGAACGATCGCCGTGTGCAGCACGCCCACACGTGTGGAGTGCGACAGCGTTGTGATCTCTTCCTCGACGATGTCCAGAATCCGGGAGACCAACAGACCGATTGGCGACACGGCTCCCGCGTAGACCACCACCGGCACGCGCTCGGCGGCAACACGCTTGCCACGCTTCGCACGAGTGGGTCCATCGCGGAGTTCGCGAGCCACGTCGAGCAGTGGCAGAATCTCACCGCGGTACTGCACCACCACTTGCTGGCCGGTGCGCTCCAGAGCACTTCGCGGGAACTCTTCAAGCCGGGCCACTTGTGATAACGGGATGGCCAGGCGTCCACCGTCTCGCGTCGCGAACAGCAAGAGCGACTGGCGAGCACTGGCACTGGATTCCGATGAACCCGCGTTCTTCTCGCTGATCGCCCGTACGCGAGCCCCCGTCACCACCTGGGCACGCTGAGCAATGCCGAGCACATCGAGGATCAGCGCCACCCGCCCGTCACCCATGATGGTGGCACCCGCGAAAACATGGACGCTCTTGAGTTGTTTCTGCAGCGGCTTGACGACGATTTCCTCGGTGTCGTGAATGGCATCGACCACGAGGCCGAACTGCTGGTCATCCGCCTGGAGCACGACAATGTTCAGTTCGTGAGCCTCGCGATTTTCGCTGCCGATTTGCAACTCGCGATCGAGGTACACCAGAGGGAGCAGGTTGCCACGGAGGCGATAGACGGGGAAGCCGTGGATACTTTCGATCTTATGTTGCAGTTGTTCCCCTTCGAGCCGCACCAGTTCGAGCAAGTTCACCTGCGGAATGGCAAAACGCTCGCCGCCACTGGTGACCGTGAGTGCCGGGATGATGGCCAGCGTGAGCGGAATCTTCATTTTCACGGTGGTGCCGACGCCGGGCTGGCTTTCGAGTTCAACGGAGCCGCCGATGCGTTCGATATTGGTGCGAACGACATCCATGCCGACACCGCGACCGGAGAAGTGCGTGACCTGATCCGCCGTCGAGAAGCCGGGGAGGAAGACGAGGTTCACGAGTTCGCGCTCGTTCAATCGGCTGGCTTCTTCCGTGGTGATGGCCTTCTGCTTGATGGCCTTGTCGCGGACGCGATGCGGATCGATGCCGCCACCGTCGTCCGCAATCTCAATGATGACCTTTCCGCCTTCGTGGAAGGCATGCAGCGCCAGTCGGCCCTCGGCCGGTTTGCCGCGCTGTTGCCGCTGTGTGGGCGTCTCGATGCCATGATCGACGGCGTTGCGGACCATGTGCGTGAGTGGATCGCGAATGGCTTCCACGATGGTCTTGTCGAGTTCGGTCTCCTGGCCATCCATGTCGATGCGGACTTGCTTGCCGCAGGCCACGGCGAGATCACGGACGACACGTGGGAACTTGCTCCAGATGTTGCCTATGGGTTGCATCCGTGTCTTCATCACGTTCGCCTGCAACTCGGTGGTGAGCAGGTTCAGACGTTGCACGGTGCCGAGGAAGGCGGCGTCCTCCTGGGAGCTGCTGAATTGCATGACCTGGTTGCGGGCGAGCACGAGTTCACCGACGAGTGTCATGAGCTTGTCGAGCAGGCCGACATCGACACGGATGGCACTATCGGTGATCGCGGAGCCACGTGGTTCGGCCGGCTCGTGCACGATCGAGCGACTGGCATCCATCGCCGGAGCGGGTGGAGGTTCCACGACCGGAGTCGCCATCGTGACGGGTGGCGGAGGAGGCGGAGGAGGTGCGACGGCGGGTGGTGCCGCTCCCTCGCGAAGTTGATCGAGTTCTTGGACGAGTGCGGAGTAATCGCCGGGGCCTTCGTCCAGTTCCGCTTCCAAGCTCGCAAGCACCTCGCGGATGGCGTCGATTGTCTTGAGGAGGGCCGTGGCGATGGGTGCGTTGAATGTGAGTTCGCCCGCCCGCAATTTGCTGAGCAAGCTCTCGGCAGAGTGAGCCACGGCCTGGAGCTTGCCGAGGCCAAGAAAGCCGGCGCTGCCTTTCACCGTGTGGAGGTTGCGGAACACGCGGGCCAGAGTGGAGCGCTCGTGCGGGTCCTTTTCCAGGGCTACGAGATCGGCATCGAGTTGAGCGAGATTCTCCTGGGATTCCAGCAAGAATTCGCGAATCACTTCGTTCATGGCCATCCCAAACGAGAGCCCCAGCCGTAGGGATGACGCGGGCAAGTTCCTCCGTGGTCCCGAGAATCATGAAGGCATTTCAGAACAGGCGATCGAGCAACGCCGCCACTTCACCGGCGGGGAATTCCTTCGGAAATATCGCAGCCACACCAAGTTGACGCACGGGTTCAAGGATGTGTGGCTCGGTTTCCGTGGTGACCATCACGATCGGCACGGCCGCGAGAGCGGGTGTCTGCCGCAGGTAGCTGACGAAGGCCAGGCCATCCATCAGTGGCATGTTGTAATCAGTGATGATCAGGTCAAACGGTTCGCGCGTGGCAGCGGCAATGGCCTGGGCCCCATCGGCGGCTTCCACGAAATTGCTGAAACCGAGTTGCTGGAGCACTCCGCGTTCGTGCGTGCGGGCCACGACGCTGTCATCCACGATGAGCACTTTCGTGCCGGCCCGATTGCCCGAGATCGCTGGCTTCACGCCCGACAGCCCGGCGATGGAGAAGTCTGTGGACTTCACCTGATCGAGCGATTTCCCCGTGACCAGCTTCACCGAGTCGAAGAGCTGAGCCGCACTGAATGGCTTGTGCAGCACCACCGTGCGATTCAACTGACTGATCGCGGAGGTGTCCTGCTCGGATTCACTCGAAATCAGCACGAAGCCCGGGGCATTCGGCTTGAACTCTTCTCTGACCTGCTTCGCGAGGTCGATGCCGGTCATATCATCCAGATGCAGCGATGAAACGATGGCCTCGGGCACGCTGGTCCGGATCACTTCGAGTGCGGCATTTCCCGTGGGCACCACGCTTGCCACCGAGATTTGTTGCGCTTCGAGATACTTGCGAATGATTCCCGCCTGCATGCGTGACGGCTCCACCACCAACACGCTCGGCATCGCACCCCGCGGTGGTGTCACGATCGTCTGCTGATCGGGCCGACCGACCGCGATCGAGGAACCGGTTGACGGGATTATTGACGTCGCAGCCGGGGCCGCAATCGAGCCTGCACCACTCAACTTCTGCAGCACGCCTTCCAGTGCGGTGACCACTTCGGCCATGTTCGCGTATCGTGCCTCGGCCGATTTCGCCACCATCTTCTCGAAGATGCCCTCGAGTTCTGCAGGAACATCCGGGCGAACCCCCGAGAGTGCCGGAATCGGCCCTTCGCGGTGCTTCATCAGCAGGGCGAGAATGGTTCCACCAACGTAAACGGGTCGGCCGGTGAGGAGGAAGAAGAGCGCACAACCGAGGCTGTAGATATCGGCGCGATGATCGACGGTGGTCGAGTCAATGGCCTGTTCGGGTGCCATGTAGTCGACGGTGCCGAGGATGCCGCCCGCCTGCGTGATGCCTGTGGTGCCGGTGCTGCTCTCCGAGGTGGAGTTCAGGCGCGCCAGGCCGAGGTCGGTGACCTTGACCACGCCGGTGCGATCAAGCATCAGGTTTGCAGGCTTGATGTCGCGATGCACGATTTGCAATGAATGGGCGTAGCCAAGACCGCGGGCGGCCTGGATGGTGTAATCGAGAGCATGGACAACATCGAGCGGACCTTGCTTTTCAACCGTGGAGGCAAGATCGCGGCCATCGACGAATTCCATCACCAGGAAGTGGCCGATTTCCGCTTCATCGGCGTCGTACGCCATCACGATGTTCGGATGGCCCAGGCGGGCGATCGTTTCCACTTCGCGCTGGAATCGCTGGATAAACGACTCGTCCTTGCAGAAGGCGGCGGAGAGCACTTTCAGTGCGACAATGCGCTTCATGCGGCGATGGCGGGCCTTGAATACCGTGCCCATGCCGCCAGCACCAAGACGATCGAGAATGTCGTAGTTGCCGATGCGGAGACTGCCGGGCTTGCCTTCACCGATGGCGTCGATCTGGAACTGAGTGAGCGCACCGCTCTTTGCCAGCACGTGAGCAAGTTCAATCGCATCCGATTCGGCATACGCGGCGGCAAAGGCCTGAAGATCGCTCTCGACCAGCAACTTGCTGGCCACGAGGTGATCCAGAAACGCCTCACGGGAGAGACCGAATTCCGCCTGGGTGTGATCCATGAATTCATCCGAACAATCGTTACAATCGGCACGGATCCGCGTGCTTCCGGGCTCACCGCAGTCGCTTCAACTTGCGCATGACCGCATGGTAGCAGAATGAGGGGAGATGCGTGGCATGTCAACGATTCGTTCCGGGGAGTCGATGCCGGCCCGGTGAAAGAATCGTTGCAATCCGCAAACCAGTCGCCTCAGCGATTCAGCACAGCCAGATCACTCACGTGCTGCTCCGCCACGGTGCGGGTGATCTTCTGGGCTCGCAGGAGCTGCCGCACCGCTTCATCGAAGCCGATCATTCCCTCGGCTCGCCCCGTAACGAGATAGTTATCGATGCTCTCCACTTTGCCGGTGCGGATGGCGCTGGCAATGGGATGCGTGTTCCACATCACTTCCAGGCAAAGGTGTCGCTTCGCTCCGCGTGTGGGATCCGGCAATAATCGTTGAGCCAAGACGGCTCGCAGGCTCAGGGCCAGCTGGCTGCGCACATCGCGCTGGGCATCCTGCGGGAAGAGATCGGCATACCGCGTGACGGCCCCCTTCGCATCGCGGGCGTGCAGCGTGGTGAACACGAGGTGCCCGGTCTCGGCAGCGCTGAGGGCAATCTGGGCCGTATCGCGATCGCGGATTTCCCCCACAAGCATGACATCCGGGTCCTGACGCAGACCATACTTGAGGCCATCGGCGAAGCTGGCGACATCGACGCCGACTTCGCGCTGCGTCACCACGGAACCCGGCGACTTCGGGAAAGCGTACTCGATGGGTTCCTCGATTGTGATGATGCGCGAGCCGCCGCCCTGGTTCAGCAGGTTCAGGATCATGGCGAGCGTAGTGCTCTTGCCGGAACCGGTGGCACCCACCACGATCACGAGTCCATCGCGCAGGAAGGCGAGGCGCTCGGCAAGTTCGAGGGGAAAGCTCGCCCAGTGGAATTCGGGGATCGTGGCCGGGATCACGCGCACGCAGGCCGCGAGGTGCCCGCCGGCGTGAAAAAGATTGGCACGGAAGCGCTGGGATTGCCCATCGAGTGAGAGATCGAAGGCGAAGTCCGCATCTTTGTGTGTGCCGATCCGCGTGGCAATTGCGGGCGAGCAGAGCGAGAGCAAGAGCGGCCCGGCTTCTTCTTCCGTGAGTGGTGGGTCGGGCAGCACATTGAGATCGCCGTGCAGGCGCACAACCGGTGCATGACCGGGGATGAGGTGCAAGTCGGAAGCACCGGAGCGGACCGCGTACGCCAGCCAGTCGCGGAGCCGTTCCGGAATCGTCTCGGCCATGGCACTCATTTCTTGGTTGGCTTGTCATCACCGGAGTTGGTCCACTGCCGGCCAAGGTCTTCGAGCGAACGTGGTGCAGCAACGTCCGGCACGGCGAACCCCAACTCCTTGGCACGCTCCTCGCGAATCTTTTTCGTTGAACAGGAGAATTGCTTGTCCCGCTTCGCGACAACACTCGGGTCGACCTGATCATCCGCCATCAGCGACCAGATGAGCAACGGTTCGCCCACCGGCACGGGCGTCAGCGGATCGGGCCACGTGTGCCAGGCTTTCCCCCAGGTAGTGAGAATCGTTTTCATGAAGTTCTTCTCGTCTTCCGGCTTCATGCCCGGGGCGATGAGTCCGCCACCCAGAACCTCATACGTGTGAGGATGCCAGTATTTCTTCTCTCCGTCCGGTAGTTTCCGATAGGTGGCTTCGGTGATGATGTATTCAACACCCAGCAACTTGGCATTCGATGTGGTGTTATCGAACAGCACACACTGGAACATTGCTTCGCCCGAGGCATCGGAAGTGTGCGCCGCACAATAGTGTTGTGTGATGATTTGAAACTTGGGATTCTTTTTGGCCATGTGAATGCCGCAGAAATGGGCATGCGGCCCACTCATCGGGCCGCCCGCGTGCTCCATCTTGCCATCGGGTTCGCTGGCCGGGAGTGGCAACCCCGCTCCGATCGCGGCCAACGATCCAAACAATTCACGACGGTCCATAAAGACCCCCAGACAGGAAAAGAAGGCGTCTGCTGCCTTCTTATGAACGTCCGGGGGAAATAGACACCATTTTGGTGATGATTCTGGTCAGCGCGATCTTGTCCAAGCCAGAAGCACATGGTGCTCCTTCCAGGGCTCGCTCGCTATTTCGCCTGGAAATCCTTGGCAAACGCGGCCGGGCTGAGTTCCGCACCGGTGGCGAACTTGGCCAGGCCCTTCCAGTCGAGCGTGCGGCCGGGGCCGAACACCTTGAGCTTCATGAACTCGCCCACCTTGCGATCGCCGACGTAGATCACCGTGCGCGGGTCGGCCTTGTCGTAGAGATCATTGGCTATGGTATGGTGAACCTGTGAGGCGAATAATTGACCCATCATGTAGTTGTGATAATAGACCGGTGCACTGCAAATGTGAATCTTGGCCGCGTAGTCCGGTGCATTGCGATCCTTGGGCCGCTTCACCAGTTGATATTTCTCGACCAGATCCCACCACAATTTGTTGAGATCCTGCCCCGGATTCTCGTACATGCCCTTTTCGAATCGCAGCATCACCTGACACCAGCGGCTGAAAATCAACAACTGATTCCGCTGTGTTTTCGCGGCCGCCTCGGCAAACGCCTGCGGGTTGTCGAGTTTCACCCGCATTTTCTCCAGCCAAAGCCGGGACTTGCTGAACCGTTCAAACTGCATGGCCACGCCTTCTGTTGCCAGGATGTGGGCCTCGGCACGCAACACGTAGGGCAACGACTTGGGAATGTTCTTGCTGCTGTACACGGCGTGCCCGAGTTCGTGCAACATCGTGCCCATCCAGTATTCGTTCTGCACAATGTTGGCAAGCACGCGCACATCGCCTTCGCGGTCGATATCGGTGCAGAAGGCGTGCGGGCTCTTGCCCTTCTTCTCGAAGAGATCGCTGCGGGCAATCACATCGGCAATGGGCAGACCGATGCCCGCATAGAAATCCTCACACAATTTTTTGATGTCCGCCTTCTCATAGGGCGCATCGAGATTGGCATCGAATACCGCCGGCGATTCCTGGAAGAACGGATCATGGTAATGCCACGGCATCAGCTCCGTGGGTTGAATCTTCATCTTGCGAGCGAGGATATCATCAATCTCGGCCTTCGCAGCGGCGAACGGGTCACGCGTCAGAGCATCGAGATCATCAAAGAGCTTCACCAACTCGTCGCCGTTTTGCTCGTTGATGGTGAGCATCATCTCGTGATAATTCTTGAAGTCGAGTTTCGTCGCGGCCTCGTTGCGGAGTTTCACGAGTTCCGCGAGGTCGGCCTCAACCGCGGCCCCCACCGCCTTGCTCGCCTCCCAGGTCTGTTTGCGCTGGGCCGAGTCGGTTGATTCCTTCAGAATCTTGCGCACCTGGCTATCGGGCAGTTCCTTGCCGCCCACGCGGGCCCGGAAGACGTTGAACGACTGTTCAACGGCATTCGCCTTGTTCGTGATTCGCTTGAGCAAATCGGGATCGACCTGCTTCTCGAGATAGGCCAGGTACAGCAAATCGATTTGCCGGGCCACCAGCGAATCGCTGATCTCGCCCTTGTCCTTCGCGGTCTTGATAGTCTTGAGCTTCTCGAATGTGGGTTTGTCTGAGAGCGCCGCATCAATCTTGTTCTGGGCATCTTCCTTGGCGCGGAAGTCGTCGTCCTTTCCGGTGGTGTTGGCATTCCACCAGGCGATGGACGCCTTGATTTCCAGCGGTTTCACTTTCGCTTCGTGGTCCGCGATGAATTTCACGGCATCCGCGGCCGCATCCGCACCCAGACCCGTGTTGGTGATCAATCCGGCCACGGCAACACCTCCGGCCCCAATAAACTGGCGACGATCCGGCATCATATCTAGCTCCGTTCAGATTGGAATTATCGCATGATACACGTTTGTTTCGTGAACACACGACTACAAGTTCGAAGCGTAAGTGAGGGTCAACGATTGCCCACGTTCACACGTCGGGCTCGTTCAGACGATGTCAGGTGGAGTAGACCCATTTTCCCAGCACGAGTGCCGGGGGCAACAGCAAAAGGATGAACAAGCCGCCCGCACCGAGAAAGGCGACGGCGAGCACGGCATCGAGGCCGACGAGCCCGAGGACGCAGCGTTTCACGGCCGCTTGCACCTCACGCGGACCGGGCTTGCGCACCGCGTGCAGAGCCGGGATTCCCACCACGAATCCGAACAGCACGAGGAGATAGGGGAACAGGAACGCGCCGTGGCCGCCTTCGCCGACACGGCTGCGCAACACCAGCGCCAGCACCAGTGACAACGCGATGACACTCACGGCCGCGCTGAGAATCCGTGGCCGACTGCGGCCCTCCTCCGTGCGGGCGAACCAGGTGACGCCAACAATGTAGATGCCGACCACGCCTGCAAGATGCACGCGTATGGGCGTGGGGAGCAACTCGTCCGGAATGGCAGTGAGGCCGAGCAGCACATTCATAAAGCGGCACGAGGCCATCGCCACCGGACCCACCGGCGTGCGCTTCAGCCAGCCATCGTAGAGGAAGACGAGCCCGGCGAGGCCAATGGCATACACAAGCGGCTCGGCATTCCACTCGGCCTGGCCCGGGAGGCCGGCGAGGATGGCGAAGGTGAGCCCCGCAATCACGAGCAGCACACCGAGAACGATCGCCGTGCGTACTGTGATGCGGCCCGATGGCAATGGGCGAAAGGCACGCGACTGGGCATCCTCGGCGAGATCGAAGTAATCGTTCCAGACCATGCCCGCAAGGTATAACGAGCCGGAGGCGAGCGCGAGCAGCACGATGCGCAGCCAGTAGTCGCTGGAGGGCCAACCGGAGATCAGCGACAGCCCCACGCACCCCGCCAGGGCAATATCGGCGAACGCCGTGAAGACATTGGGCAGACGCAGCAACTGGGCGAACGCCAGCATACGTGGATAGCGAGTATCGCGCATCCGCTCAGTGTATGTGCGGAACGAGTCAGGCGGAGTGGGGCTTCACTCCGAACCCAGATTCACTTCGTAGGGGGCGGGGCCGTTGCTGGTGGTTCGGCTGCCGAGGAGGGCGAGTTCGGCTTCGGAATTGATGTAGCGGATGTCGCGGATGCGCTCGGCAAGCAGGCGGCCGTGGGACTCGAGGCGTTGCGTTTCGTCCAGGCCGATGAGCAACGCCGTGATCGCGAAACCCTGGCGGCGCAGCGTGCCCAGCGCGATGGCGGTCTCGGCGGGCACACGCGGCAAGATGGCGATCACGGTCGCATCGCGTGGCATGCGCGAACCCATTTCTAAAGCCAGTTGCGCGAGGGTCAAGCCGTCCGAGAGTTCCAGCCGAGCGAGCGCTTCGCGAATCTTCTGGAACTGGTCGAAGCCGCGGCGGGTCTCCACCACCACGGGGCGGACACGGTCGCTGTCTTCGAGCAACTCGAAGCGGCTGCGGGCCGCCTCGCGCGTGTCGAATGCCTTCACATCATCGCCTTCCACTTCCAGGGCTTCCTCACGAATGCGATCGACGGCATCGCGGCCATTGCTGACGAGGCCGAGTTGCTGATTCAGCACGGACACGGCATTGGCGATGCTGGCGGCCACGGTGATGGCGAGGTCCGAGCGGTACGGCTCGCCGCGCCTGTGGTAGCCAGCCTTGTGGAAGTCGATGAGGAGCGTGGCCCCGGCGAGGCTGGTGGGTTCATAGATGCGGCAGTGGAGTTGGCCGGTGCGTGCCGTGACCTTCCAGTGCACGCGCTGGAGCGGGTCGCCATAGACATATTCGCGGACGCCGGCGGTGCGGGTGGGGTCTTCGAAGAGGCGGTTTTGCAGTCGGATTTCGCCGATGGGACGTTCGGAGGCGAAGTCGTACTGCGGCAAGGGCAGCACCTTGGGATAGACCATGATATACACTGGTTCACCGATCACGCGGTGGCGGCGATGCAGGCCAAAGACGTCGCCGGTTTCGAGCACGGTGGGGCCAATGGGATAGTAGCCACGCATCTCAAAGGTGATCTTGTATTTCACGCGTTTGGTCTGACCGCCGCGAAGATAGGCAACGGTGAGTCGCTTGCCTTTGATGCTGAGTCGGGCGGGCTTCAGTTTGAGTGCGGCCTCGGGAATGAGATCCTCGACGAGCACCCAGGCGATGGGGAGCGAGCCGGTGTTGGTGAGCGTGACGGCGACTTCGAGTAACTGGCCAATCTCGCGGGGTTCGCGGTCGCAATGGCGTTCTGCACTGAGATCCGTGGCCCAGCGGCGAGCGAGGTAGCGTGAAAGGAGGTAGACGCCGAGCAGCACGTAGCCTGCGAACGCGACCAACCCGGCTTGCAAGGCCAGGGCCAGGCCGATGACAAACAGAATGGCGATGAACCAGATCATGGGGCAGGGGCGACGGGGTGGTGTTCGTGGCTGGGTCGTGGCATGCCTTGCATCCAAAACTGGGCGAATTCCTCATCGGTGGCGAGTCCGCGATAGGTGAGTTGGACGCGGAGTTCAAGTAGTTCGCCCTCGCGAGCGGGTTCCGTACTCTCTCGTTCGCGAAAAACGAAGATGCTATCGGCTTGTGGGAGTTCACATGCGAGATACCCCGGCCTTGTCGTGCGAAACGAATAGCCAAGTTGCCGGAGGTAATCGAGCATTTCGCCGAACGTGGGCCATTGTTTCATCACCATATGCACTCCACATCAATAGACGCGCTCACCAGGTCACACTCCACGCATCCTCAGATTCTTCCGATCCTGGAGGACTCGAACGGTGTTCACATCAAGAGCATTCGCGATCGGTAGCCGAAGCGTGATCGTTTCGCCACCTGCATTCTCGTCCAGGTCGTTTTGCCGGGCATATTCTTGCACATCAAGCCAGAAAACCCGTTCCGCCTCGGCATCGTACAACATCAATACAACGAGGTCCGTTTCGAGAAGCCAATATGTGAAGTCGCGCGTCTCAATTCGCAGCGGAACAGTGAGAGCATCCGCATGGGTCGAAAGTTGATCGGTTGATTTGACCTGTATCGAGATGCCACCATTCTCCACTCCGCCATTCTCGTCGAATGTCTGCACCTTGAGATCGCAACCATAATCGGAGAAATTTCGGTCGGCAGTGTGCCCGGCCAACAGCCAAATGCGCTGGACATAATTCACACCCAGGTCGGCGATCACGTGTTGCCGGGTGCGGGTCTTGCGTCGATTCGGGTTGGGAGCGCCCGCCACTGCATCATCTCCTCAACGCTATCTAATCAGTTCTGCATGCGGACGCAATTGCACTCCCTTCACGAGAAATAATCCACGGCGGATGCGCGGTGTTTGTCCGTGATGGGCACGCGGGCATCCATCACGAGGTCGTGCACCACGGCGGGCGGCGTGCGCTTGCGCAAGCGGCTCTCGGGCTTCAGGATCAGGCGGTGGGCCAGCACGGCCTGGGCCATCTTCTTCACATCATCGGGCAGCACAAAATCGCGGCCGCTCACGGCGGCCAGCGCCTGGCCCGTGCGGAAGAGCGCGATCGAGGCACGCGGGCTGCCGCCAAGGGCAATGTCCTCGTGTTCGCGGCTTGCATGCACAATTTCGAGGATGTATCGCTTCACCTTATCGTCGACGTGGATGCCGCGGATCGCTTCCTGGCACGCCAGCACATCGTCCGCACTGACCACCGGTTTGAGATCGTCGATGGGATGGCCATGCTGCAGACGTGTCAGCATGTTCGATTCTTCCTCCATGTTCGGGTAGCCAAGGCTGAGGCGGATGAGGAAGCGATCGAGCTGGGCTTCGGGGAGCGGAAAGGTGCCTTCCTGATCGATCGGATTCTGCGTGGCAATCACGAGAAACGGCGGCTTCAAGACATACGTCTGCCCATCCACACTGACCCGGCGTTCGCCCATCGCTTCCAGCAGCGCCGCCTGGGTGCGGGGCGTCGCTCGGTTGATTTCGTCGGCGAGCAGCGTCTGGGCGAACACCGGTCCAGGGCGGAATTCGAACTCCGCGGTCTTCTGATTGAAGATCGAGACACCGGTGACATCCGTGGGAAGCAAATCCGGAGTGCATTGCAGTCGCTTGAAGGTGGTGCCCACGCTGCGGGCCAGGGCCCGGGCAAACATCGTCTTGGCCACGCCGGGCACATCCTCGAGCAGAATGTGCCCCTCGCAGAAGTACGCGGAGACGGCGAGCGCCAGTTGCGGCCGCTTGCCGATGATCACCTTCTCGATATTGGCAATGATTCGCCCGGCGGTCCCGGCGATGTCGATCTGGCTCATACCACCTCGCGAATCGTGTGCGACGTGCACAGTGGATATACCGGAGAAGACGCCGGCCGAAGCGTCAGATTCCGATTGGGTGGGTTGTGCGGGGTAAAATTATTCTCCAACCGATAGCGGGGGCGTCGCGGAATATGCCAGTGGGATGTTAGAATTTCTTTCGATCCCTGTGGAGTTTCCTATGCACTGCCGCTGGCTCGCACTCGTCATTCTCATTCCTGTTGGCTGCAACAAAGCCAAACCGGAGCAGCAGTCGGCGGCCTCGGCTGGCGGTGTGATCGCCGTCAAGGTGACCTCACCCACGAAGCAATCACTGGAGTGGAGCATCGAGCAACCCGCCACCGTGATGCCGTACGAGATTACACCCGTGGCGGTGCGGCTCTCGGGATTTGTCGCCTCGATTGCCAAGGATGGAGCGGGCAAACCCATCGATATCGGCAGCATCGTGAAGGCCGAGCAGGTGCTGGCGAAGCTCGAGGTGCCGGAACTCGCACCGCAGCTCGCAGAAAAGAAAGCGGCCGAGGCACAGGCCCGGGCCGAACTTGCCGCGGCCCAGGAAGGGTTGAAAGTGCTGGATGCTCTGGGCGATGTGGCGAAGGCCAAGGCCGATGAGGCTGAAGCCGGCGTGGCACGTGCTCAAGCGGATGTCGAGCGCTGGACCACGCAACTGGAATACGAGGAAGGCTTGCTGAGCCGCGGGCAGATCGATGCACAGAGCCGAGATGTTTCTCGCAAGCAACTGGCGGCGGTGACGGCGGCAAAGAGTGAAGCGGAAGCACGGGTCGCATCGGCCAAGGCAAGCGTGGCGGAGTGCGAAGCCCGCCGCAAACGCGGTGACGCCGATGTCAAGGCCGCCCAGGCTCGCGTGGACGTTGCCGCGGCCCAGGTGAAAGCCGTGGAGGCCGACGTCGCTTACACCGAGATCAAGGCACCCTTCGCCGGCATCGTCACGGCACGCACCGTGCACCCCGGGCACTACGTTCAACCGGGAACTGCGGTCTTCACGGTGGCTCGCGTCGATCGGCTGCGCGTCGCGGTCGATGTGCCGGAAGTCGCCATTGCCAATGCCGCAACGGGTGTCGATGCCGTTGTGCGAATCCCGGCGCTCGGCAATCGCGAGTTCACCGAGAAGGTGGCCCGCACGACTGGTGTCGTGGAACCCGGCACGCGCGCTCTTCGTGCCGAGCTCGAGATCGACAACGCTGATCGGATGCTCAGGCCCGGCATGTATGCCTATGTCACCATTCGCACCGAATCGCCCGACGCCCTCGTACTCCCCGCAACCTGCGTCCTTGCGGCGGACGAAACGCACTACGTCTATTTGGTGGAAGATGGCAAAGCCGTGAAGTATCGCGTGCGGGTGGGGCGTATGGAGAGTGGCAACATCCAGGTGCTGGATCGCCGTCGCGCCACGGCCACGGCTGGTACACCCGAGCCTTTCACGGGCAGCGAGAAGGTGGTGAATGGCAATCTGGGTGCCCTGGCAGATGGTGTGGCTGTCACCATCAAGGAGTGAAATCCGTCACGTGCGGCGGTTGCGTGATCCCTCCAGGACCAACCGCCTTGCCAGCCTTGCTTGCTTCGCCTGCATTGCCCCAATTCCGCTCGCTTCCCAAACTTCAATCCATTTTCTGAACTCGGCTGAAATGCTTCACGAACTAGGCGGAGTGCGCCGATAACACCAGTGATGATGCCCCGTCGGTGCTTGGCCGGCGCTCATTCGTTCATGGTGGGGGAAGCGACGATGCGAAACTGGCGAATCCTGCAAGTGAGGATGGTGTCCATCGCCGTCGTGTTGTTGCTCCTCACCGGGGTCGGTTGCTTCCACGCTCATCCGTTGCATTCGAGCTTCGCGGATGGTGCCCCGCCGATTGCCGTGCCGCCTGCAGGCACCGTTCCGGTGGAGTTGAAAAAGATCACTCTGCCGCCATACGTCATCGAGGCACCCGATAACCTGCTCATCCAGGTGTTCCGCCGGGCTCGCGTGCCAGCGGATGAAGCGGATGGCAAGGTGGACCCGAAAGCGGATGACAAGGACAAGCCACTCGTGGATGCGGCCCGACCGTTGCCGATCCAGGATATCTCGGGATCCTTCCAGGTGCGGCTCGATGGCTCCGTGGGGCTCGGCTTCTGGGGATCGGTCACTGTGTCCGGCTTGACGCTCGACCAGGCCGCCGAAGCGATCCGGCAACACCTGCTCGCCTCGGATGTTCTCCGCCGCGAAGGCATTGCCCCCGAGAATCTCTTCGTGATTGTCGATGTGCTCGCGTACAACTCCAAGCGTTACTACGTGATCCTGGACGGTGGCGGTTATGGTGAACAGGTTTACCCGTTCCCAGTTTACGGGAGCGAGACGGTCATCGATGCCATCGCCAATGTAAATGGCTTGCAGGCTGTCGCCAGCAAGCGGAATATCTGGGTCGCACGCCGTACGCCGCACGGCGGTCAGCCCTGGCAGATTCTCCCGGTCGACTGGATCGGCATCACACAACATGGCATCACGGAAACCAATTACCAGGTGATGCCCGGCGATCGCATCTATGTGAAGGCTCAGCGTATCGTGACATTCGACACCGCACTGGCTCGCATCATCAGCCCGATCGAGCGGCTCTTCGGTGTGACCTTGCTTGGAGCGAGCACGGTGAACCAGATTAACGGCCGATTCGGCGGCAACGGCGGCTTCTAAGATCCATGGGATTTGTGTCGCACCACGCGGAGGATTTCACCATGATTCGAAGCGCACTGCTCGGCCTCGGTTGCCTGCTTGGCACCGCAACCCTGGCACTGGCACAACCCTCCTACGGTGGAGCCGGTGGCTACGGCGGCTTCGGGAGTGGATACGGCAATACGCCGAACGTGATGCCCAACATCTATAACCCGCGCACGCAGCCGCTGAGCCCGTACCTGAACCTGCTCCGTGGTGGCAACCCCGGTGTGAACTACTACTACGGCGTGAGGCCGGGCACAACGGGTGGAGCCGGCTCCTTTGGCCCTGGAGCGTATCTCGCTCCGGGAGGGTCGCGAGCACCGTACTTCAACGTGAATCTCAACGATGATCCGAGTGCCCTGAACCTGCCCGAGTCCGAGAAGGGTTTCTTCTTGCCGCCAGCCGGGCACCCCGTGGTGTACGGCAATACGCTGGGATACTTCCCCGGTGGTGGTGGCGGCAACCGTGGCATGGGTGGCATCCGACCCGGCGTCGGAAGCACGACCGGTGGCGCTGGTCAGCAAGGTGCAACACCGCGACGATAACGCACTCGACCCGGGACCTTACCCGGGATTCGCCCCCAGGACCGAAGGATCGGACCCGTGGATACGAACATCAGAACTGCTCGCGGCATCACGGCCCGTTTCTCGCTGGTCGGCGGGCTTCGCGGCTTCCTCGCCGTGGTCGGCCTCGCCGGGGCGCTGAGCAGCA
>JBGSZR010000022.1:0-13653 GCA_041750275.1 Gemmataceae bacterium | reverse complement strand
ATCGGCTCGGGCATCCCACCGAGTTTGCCGCCCACGGGTGTGCCCACGATGACGCCAATGCCGATCAGCAACCGCTGAGTGCGTCCGAGTTCTGAGATGCCATCGCGGTTCGAGTGAGTCACTTCAGACTTGCTCGCACCGCGATGGCGTTTGACACGTTGCCATAGGCGAGCGTTCAATCCTGCTGAAGCAGGTCGGCGGCCAAGGTTGATGGCGCGAGAGGCACCTTCAAGAGCAACCCCCACTCGTTGGGTGCAAGCATTTTCTTTGGGGGTGGCACGAGGATTATTGCGGCGGTTTGCTGGGTATTTCATTCCGCACGGCAGGACCACGTTCCTGCGGAGCAATTCAATTTCCCAAGAAAATTCGGTTACTCCCCACTCGTTCCATCCTTCCCTTTGCGCTTGTTCGCCATGCTTCAGTGGCCTATCCTTAAATACGTTGAAGTCCCGCCTGCTTGCCCTTTCGTTCGTCTGCCTTGAGAGGCCCTTCATGCGCTGGTTCGTTTTCACCCTGGCTGCGGTGGCCGCCGTTGCTTCGCCCTCGGTCGCTCGTGCAGAAGAGTCGAAGTCGCCTTCGTTCCTGAACGAGGTGATGCCGCTGCTGACCAAGGCCGGGTGCAACCAGGGTGCGTGCCACGGCAAGGGTGCGGGGCAGAATGGCTTTCGCCTCTCCTTGCGTGGATATGCGCCGGACCAGGATTACAAATGGATCACGCGTGAGTTCGATGGCCGTCGACTCGATCCCGCCCAGCCCGCGGCGAGCTTGCTGTTGTTGAAGGCAACGGGTCGGGTGCCACACGAGGGCGGCCGACTCTTCTCCGTGGAGAGCCGCGAGTATCGATTGCTGCACGACTGGATCCAGGCAGGATTCCCCGGACCGGACAAGAACGATGCAATCGTTAGCAAGCTCGAACTGAGCCCTGGCGATGCCGTGCTCAAGCCGCGTGAATCGGTGCAACTCGTTGCCACGGCCACCTTCGCCGATGGCTCGAAGCACGATGTCACCTGGCTGACGAAGTTCGAATCGAACGATGCCGCGTATCTCGAAGTTTCACCGGCTGGCCAGCTCACGGCTGTGCGAAACGGTGCCTCCGCCGTGCGAGCGATGTTTCAGACGGAAGTAGCCGTCACCATCGTGAGCATGCCCTTCGATCGCCCCGTGGATGCCAAACGCTTCGAGGCGAGGAATAACTTTGTTGACGAGCACGTCTTCGCGAAGCTGAACGATTTGCACATTGAACCCTCGGATGGCTGCACCGATGCCGAGTTCGTTCGGCGGGTGTTCCTGGACACCTGCGGCATCCTGCCCACGGCCGAAGAAGTGCAGGCTTTCCTCGCGGACGCGGACCCGAAAAAGCGTGCGAAGCTGATTGATTCACTCCTGGCCCGCCCCGAGTTCGACGACTATTGGGCCATGCAACTGGGCGACCTGTTCCAGAACCGCCGCGAGCGCGATCACGACGTTCGCGGTGTGAAAGGCGTGCGGCAGTTTCACCTCTGGCTTCGCGAACAGGTGGCCGCCAACCGTCCCTGGGATGAACTCGCTCGCGAGGTGCTGACGGCCAAGGGCTCCACCACCGAGAACCCCGCCGTGGGCTATTTTGTGGTGACCGTGGGCGAGCAACGGCACGCCGAGAACTCCGAGGTTGGCGAGTCCGTGGCCCAGGCACTTCTCGGCACACGCATCGGCTGTGCTCGCTGCCACAACCACCCGCTCGAACGCTACACACAGGACGATTTTTATCACTTCGCCGCGTACTTCAGTCGGGTGAAGCTGAATCGCAAGGACTCGAAAGCCGGCCCGACGATGCTGGTGGTGAGCCATCCGGATGAGAAGCAGAATGCGAAGCCCGTGGGCGTGAGCCAGCCACGCACCGGAATGTTCATGAAGGCCCAGCCGCTCGACCGCACACCGCACGATGTGAACCCCGGCGACGATCCGCGTGTGGTGCTGGCCCAATGGGTGACCGACCCGGGCAATGCCGCCTTCAGTGGTGCGATGGTGAACCGCATCTGGCAGCATTACCTCGGCACCGGGCTTGTCGAACCGGTCGACGACTTGCGTGCCACGAACCCGCCGACCAACCCCGCCCTGTGGAAAGCGTTGAACGCGGACTTCGTTTCGCACAATTACGACCTGCGGCAACTCATGCGTGTGATCCTGAACTCGCGGGCCTATCAACTTTCGAGCGCCACGCGGCCGGGCAACGAGGCGGACAACCGCTTTTACTCGCACTACATCGCCCGCCGGCTCCCGGCCGAGGTGATGCTCGATGCGATCTGCGAGGCGACGGATGTGCCCGAGAAGTTCGACGGTTATCCGGTCGGCATTCGTGCGGTGCAGGTGCCGGACCCGGGCACCACATCGTACTTCCTCCGCACCTTCGGCCGATCGGACCGCGTCACAGCATGTGCCTGCGAACGCAATGGCGAGGTGAGCTTGCCACAGGTGCTGCACCTCATCAGTGGTGAAGTGACCACGGGGAAAGTGGCCAACGGCAACGGCTGGCTGGCGAAGGCGCTCAAGGAGGAGAAGGATGATGATAAGCTGCTGGATGCACTCTTTCTGCGCACACTCTCGCGATTACCACGCGACGCCGAGCGGGCCAAGGTGAAGGAGTTGCTCAAGGACACGCCGCGCGAAGAACTCTTCCACGACTTGCTCTGGGCCGTGCTGAACAGCAAGGATTTCCTGTTCAACTCTTGATCGGCACGGCCCGCGATCACTTGATGAGTCCGCCCTGAACCAATTGGAAACCTCGCGATGCGGCACCTGCGATTCACCTGGCTGTTCCTGGGAATCGCAGCCGCGCTGGGCTCGCTGGTTTCAGCCCAAAAGTCTCCTCCATCACCCGCGGAACTTGTGATCGTTCGCAAGGGCACGCTCCCCATTATCATCTCGGCTCCGCACGGCGGCCGTGTGGCGGTGCCGGGTGTGCCGGAACGTAAGGGCGTGGGCATCGAACAGTTCGTCACCGTCCGCGATCAGAACACCGATCTGCTCGCCGAGTCGCTGGCAGATGAACTCGAAAAACAACTGGGTGGCAAACCGTGGGTCGTGATCGCTCGCTTCGATCGCTCGTTCATCGACGCCAACAGGCCACCCGAGCGTTCCTACGAAAACGCGGCGGCGAAACCGGTGTACGATGCGTATCACGATCCGCTCATCGCCGCTTGCAAGGCGGTGAAGACCAAGCATGGCCGCGGTCTGCTGCTCGATGTTCATGGTCAGGGTGTGCACCCCAACAGCATTTGCCGCGGCACACGCAACGGCAAGACCGTCTCGCTGCTGGTCGATCGCTTCGGCTGGCCCGCACTCGTCGGCAAGAATAGCGTGATGGGCCGGCTCGAGAAATCGGGTTACCGCGTGCTGCCGAAATGTGATTCACCACCCGAGACCAAGGAAGAGCCGAAGTTCGCCGGCGGCCACATGGTCGGCACCTATGGCAGCCACACCGGATATGGTATCGATGCGATTCAACTTGAATTCGGCGTGAACTTCCGCACCCGCGAAGCGTACCCCAAGATGGCGAAGGACCTCGCGGATGCAGTCTACGCCTTCCACGAAGCCTATCTCAAAGATGATTGAACCTTCGCTTGGGCCTTTAGCCCACGAAGACGCCGCCGAGGAAGCTGGCATCGAAGGCGAGGAAACTGCCCGTCTGTGTGGCGGAGCCTCCGCTTACCTTGTAGATGCCCACGCCGGGCGGGGAGCCAGCAGCGGTTCCGGCGATGATCTCGGCCTTCTGGTCGCCATCGACATTGCGGGAAGTCACGGGCACGCCGCCACGCAGGTTGGTGTCGCCCACGAAGAATGTGGCGATCGGGGCATCCTGCAGACCGCCGAACACCGTGACACGCGGTGCTCCTCCGGGTCCGGCACCCACAATCAAATCGCCGCGGCCATCACCATCGACATCGCCCACGGCCACGTATGTGCCATTTCGGAGTGTCGATTCGAAGGCAAAGAAATCATTCTTCACCCGAACCGGAACCACACCGGGCCGCAGCGACGTGCCACTGAAGATCGCAATGCGTGGCCCACCTCCGACGCCTGCAGCCACGATGAGATCGGGCACGTTGTCGCCGCTGACGTCGCCCAGCGCGATGCGCGTGCCACCGCGGAAGTTGGCATCCTCGATACCCAGGAAGTCGGCGAGCACGGTGCCATCACTACCGCTGAGCACACGCACGCGCGGCCCACCGCCCACATCCGCGGAGACGGCGATATCGGCGAATCCATCGGAGTTCACATCGCCCACGGCGACGAACACACCACCCGAGAAGCTTTGCTCGAAGGCGAAGAACTGGCGGACCTGCTGGCCGTTGGTGCCGTTGAGCACGCGAACCACCGGAGAACTACCGGGCCCCGTCCCGGCGACAAGATCCGGCAGCGTGTCACCGGTGACATCCGCTGTGGCAACCCGCACGCCACCGGTGAAACCCGGGAAGACATCGACGGAGAGGATGGCGTTGCCGCTGGCGGGATCGACGAGTTTTGCCACTGCGCCGCCACCTGCACCCGCTCCCACGGCAATCGCCGCTGCGGGGTTGCCAAAGGTGATCTGGTAGATCGCGCCTTGTGGGTTTCGTGAGAGGTAAAGCAGTTGCCCGCCGGGCCCAACCTCCACGCCGCCAATCGCCTGGCCCGTGGGGTTTGCGGCAAAGTTCTTGACATTGCCCGTGGCGGCATCGCGCACATTGATCCAGCCGCCGGTGAGATCCGAGAAGAAGTAGTCGCCGGCATACTGGGTCGGGAACGTTGGCGTGCTGGGGCGATAGAACGCGCCGCCGATGATGGAGGTTCCACCCACCGGGAACGGATCGCCGTGGCCGTAGCTGTAGATCGGCTGGGTGAAATTCGGGAAGAGAGCCGGGTTAAAGGGGCCTTCAGTCTGGGGCCAGCCGTAGTTTGCTCCGGACGCACCGAGGTTCACTTCCTCGAAGGAACTATCGCCGACATCGTTGATGAACATGCTGCCCGAAACGGAGTCGAAGGCAAATGTGTACGGGTTGCGAAGCCCCGCGGCCCAGATCGCACGTGTGACTCCGGCAGGCACCGTGCCGAGCCCGGCGATGGTGGTGGGGTTGTCGGCGGGGATGCTGCCGTCGGAATTGATGCGAAGAATCTTGCCGAGGCGAACGGCGAGCGACTGGGCATTGCCGGAATTCGCATTGTCGCCGGTGGCGACGTAGAGCTTGCCATCCGGGCCGAAGTGGATGGCACCGCCATTGTGGTTGGTGGCCACGAGTGGATCGAGATCGAGCAACGCCACCTCACTGCCGTTGCCAGCCACATTACCATTCGCGGTGAAGCGGCTCACGCGATTGTGAGGGCTGCCGCCAGCACCGGGCACGGTGTAGTACACGTACACGAAGCCGTTGGTCGCGAAGTTCGGATCGACGGTCACACCCAGGAGGCCGCGTTCGCCCGTGGAATCGACATTCAACGACACGAAGGGCGAGGCGAGCACCGTGCCGTTCTGCACCACACGCAGGTTCCCGCCCTGCTCGGCCACAAACACGCGGCCATCGGGAGCGACCGCCATCGCCGTGGGTGCCGTGAGCCCGGCGGCAAAGACAGATTCGGTGAAACCGTTGGGCAGCGTGACGGGCGTGAGGCGGTCTTCGAGTGGTTCCAGACGGAGACGCATTTTGTTCATCATGATGCGGGTTCCGAGAAGTGGGCGACATCCATGTTGCTTCACCCATGATATGAAGTGATCGGCATGTGGCAGCAGGAGATGACTCGCCAGGCGAGCGGCCGGTGTGAGCCTGCTGTTAAGCCACTCATAACTGCGCAACGATAGCATCGGTGAATTGCGTGGTGGTGGCAGTGCCGCCGATGTCGCGAGTGCGGACGGAACCATCGACGAGCACGCCTTCGACTGCTTTCAGGATGCGCTCGGCCGCGGCAGATTCGCCGATGTCCCGCAGCATCTCCAACGTTGGCAAAATTAAGGGAAGCGGGTTGGCGCTATCCGGACGAACCTGTTCGTGGGACGCCCCGTAGACCGCTTCATAGACGCGGATGCCTTCCGCCACGTTGATGGCCGCAGTGGTGCTGACGCCGCCCACCAGCCCGGCCCCCAGGTCTGAGAGCAGATCGCCATACAGATTGCCGGCCACCATCACCTCGAATTGCTGCGGCTTGCTGACCAGTTGCATGCAGGTGTTATCGACGATCAAGTCCTTCGCCGTGATTTCGGGGAACTCCGCGGCGACGGTGCGAAAGCAATCCAGGAAGAGGCCGTCCGTCATCTTGAGAATGTTCGCCTTGTGAATGCAGTGCACGGAGCTTCGCCCCTGTTTGCGTGCCAGTTCGAAGGCAAAGCGGCAGACACGTGTGCTGGCGGCCCTGGTCACGATCTTGAAACTTTGCACCACGCCGGGCACGAGTTCGTGTTCGCTGGCCGTGTAGATGTCCTCGGTGATTTCGCGAACGAGGAAGAAGTTCACCCCGGTGAAGCGGCTGGGGATGCCGGCCAGGTTGTGGATGGGCCGAACGCTGGCGAACAGCCCGAGTTCGCGGCGAAAGGCCACGTTAAAATTGGTGGGCACCTGCGGCCCGTGGGCCGTGGGCATCCCGGCACCCTTGGGCTGCAACAGCTTGGTTTTTAGCGCGATGCCCTGCTTCCGCACCGCGGCAAAGGCCGACTCAGGCAAAGCCAACCGCCCCTGCTCCATCGCGGCACGCCCCGCCGTGTGCACCTCGAATTCGATCGCAACGCCGACCGCACTGAGGATGCGGCGCACGGCGGTTTCCTGATCGAGCCCGAGCCCGCCACCCTGAATAAATACTATCGTTCGCATCGCTCCCCCGTTCTCTTTCGCATCGGCAGCGTGTATGCTTGGCGTCAATCACCGACCGGAGCAGACGCATGGCCGAACCCTTCGCATACGATGTCGTCGGCTATCCCTCGACCGCGATGCCACAAGCCCACCCATCCCATCTCTTCGCGGTCGCCCATATGTTCGGCCTCGACCCGGCTCCAGTGGAGCACTGCCGCTATCTGGAGCTTGGCTGCGGCGATGGCATGCATCTGATTGCCTGTGCCCTCGGCTTGCCCGAAGCCACCTTAATCGGTGTGGATCTCTCCACGGCTGCCATTGAACGCGGCAACCGGGTCATTGCCGAACTGGGTCTCACCAACGTCTCCTTATATGCAGCTGACCTTACGCAATGGCAACCACCACCTGGCGGCTTCGACTATATCGTGGCCCACGGGCTCTTCTCCTGGGTGCCCGCTCCCGTGCGCGAGGGGCTTTTTGCTCTCTATGCACGATCGCTTCGACCCACCGGCGTCGGCTACATCAGCTACAACGTTTACCCCGGCTGCTATATTCGCCGCATGATCTGGGAGATTCTCCGCCAGCATACGGAGGGGTTTCCCGAACCCGAGAAGAAGATCCAACAGGCCCGTGAACTCATCAAGTTCCTGCTCTGCGGACAGCCCGAAGGTAAAGATCCACTCCGCAGCATGTACCGCCATGAACTTGACCAGCTGCTCAACCACCACGACTCCAGTGTGCTTTACCACGATGATTTGGCCACGGTGAACGATCCGGTGTACTTCCACGAATTCATGGCCCAGGCCGCGCGGCATCAGTTGCGCTTCGTCTCCGAGTCCGAGCAAAACTCGATGGAACCTCGTGCCTTTTCGGCCGAGGTGGCGAACGTGCTCATCAGCATGGCGGAGAAGGATGTGCTGCACAAGGAGCAATACCTCGACTACCTCCGCATCCGCCGCTTCCGGCAGACCCTACTCTCGCCGGATGGTCAGAAGCCGCGGGCTCGACCCGATGAAACGCGTATCGCCCAGCTGGCAGTGAGCGGTCAGGCGAAGTGGGAAGGTGACATCGATCTCACCCCGGGGGTTGCCGTCACGTTCACAGGCGAGCGCGGTTCACTGGCCCGCACTGACTGGGACATTGTGAAAGCGGCACTGATCGCGCTCACTGAGCGCTGGCCCGAACGCATTCCATACCCACAAGTGGTTGGCCTGGCCTTGGCGAAACTGGGCCGGGAACAAACCCCCGATGATGCGAGCCGCCTGGCGCAGATGATCACAACGGTGTGGATGACGGGCATGGTCGAACTCTTCGGCCACGTGCCGCGTTACACGCCCACACCGAGCGAGAGGCCGGTCGCAACGCCGCTGGCCCGGTTCCAGATGAAGCAGGGCATGCTCGCCACCACGCTCCTGCACACCACGATGCACTTCGAGGACGCACCGAGCCAGCTTCTGCTGCAACTTCTCGATGGCAGCCGCGATCGCGAGCAACTCGCCGAGGCCGTGCAAGAGGCGTTCCCCGCTGACAATCGCCCGGACCCGGTGGCATTGCGCGAGGGGCTGGAACGCAACCTGAACCGCCTCGCTAACGCCGGCATGCTCATCCGCTGAGGCGCACATTCGCACTTGGAGCGCGGCGAGCCCGACCCCAACACATCAGTGGATATCGCACACTGGGAATATTTCGCGGCGACGGAAACGCATCCGCCAGCGGCCGGGACGGCTGCGATCAACAGTAAAATAGCACCCTTGCCCTCAGGACTCGCTGTGCGTTCTGTGGCTGTGTGGCTAAGCTCTTCGATTCACTTTTGCTCAATTCACAAATTGAGGGGGGCGTACTCACAATCCCGAGCGCTGCTCCAGATAGTCCACGAGCTTCGCGAAAGGGTCGAAGCCGACCACGTTCTTTGCATCCGCGACGAAGTTGGAAAGTGCATTGATGTCGTAATAGAGCAACTTGCCGTCGCGGTCGTCGATCATGTACTCGATGCCGCCCACGTCGATCCCCGCCGCTTCCACGATGCGTTCGATGGCGTCCACCACCTCGGCCGGAGGCGTGTACCCTTCCACCTTCAGGCCGGACTTCGGCGCGTCGATGGGGCAGGCACTGCGAACGAGTTCCACGCCATCGGCACGCTGGCAGATATCGGCGGGGCACAGGTTGAACGATTCACCCGTGGTGAAGACTTTGATCGCGTAGAGGAACTTGCGGCCGAGCGTCTCCACGCGAACGATGTGGCCGGCACGGGCCGGGATGAATTCCTGCACCAGCGCTGTGTGGTCCACGCCGAAATCGAGTGCGTTCTCGGCCGCGGCTTTCGCGAGTGCGTCCGTGGTGTCGTAGCGCACGATGCCGGCCCCGCTGCCACCGATGTTCGCCTTCACCACGATCGGGAAGCGTAAACCCTTCGCCGCTTCCAACGCGCGGGAAGTGTGATTGATCACGCGGGCCTTTGGATAGCCGAGCCCTAACGCTTCGAGGAGGGTGAGTTGGCGGGCCTTCGAGAGCTCCGTGGTGAAGCCGGCCACGCCGTTCACCACGGGCACGCCCAGGCGCTCGAGATGAGCGAGGTAGCCGAGTGTGAAGAACATCCCCTGCACACCGTCACGCAAATAGGCGGACGGGCTCATGCGATTGAAGACGAGCGAGAAAGGACACTCGCGCTCGGCGGGGTCGTACAGGTGGGCACGCGGGTCGAGCCGCACGAAGGGAATGCCCCGGCGTTCCAGCTCCGCGAAGAGTGGTCGAAACCAGTCCGGGTGTTCGTGGTAAATCGCGAATGGTTTACTCGACATCAGGTCGATTCCCAACAGAGCCCGCCGATCACGGCAGATGATTCATCACGTTATAGCGGCTCGGTGCGGAGAAATGCGAGTGCCTGTGCGATGCACTCGTCGAGTGGTGTCGTGCCCGTGTCCAGTGTGAGCCGGGGCATCGTGAGTGGCTCCGCGTTCTGCTTGCCCGCGAGATAGAGTTCGAAGCTACGGTTCTTCGCAGGGTGTTCGCCGAGGCGGTGATCGTGTTCGAGCCTGGCCTGGACCAGATCGTCCGCACAGATGCACTCGATGACGCGGTTGGAATCGCCCAGTGATTTACCGAGCGCGAACAGGTCGCTGATCTGGTACGACTTGAGAAAGGTTCGCCCGTCGAGGAAGACGGAGACGTTCGGTTGCGACATGCGGAGAAACGCGGCCGCGGCATACACCGAGGCCATGGCGAGATCGTCCTGTTCGCGAGAATAGTCCAGAACAGGCGGCGGGAAGAGAGCGGCCCGCACGGTGTCCTTGCTCAGCACAATGCCGCCGAGTTCTGCTGCGAGCCGCGTGGCGAGTGTCGTTTTTCCCGTACCGGGAAGACCGGCCATCGCCACTAGCATCGCAGGTTCCTCACTCAGGCTTTGGAAGCGGGCACGAGCGGCTTCACGTCCATGATCGAATCCTTGACACGCTTCGTCATCCGCAGCACGAAGGCCAGATCGTTCATCACCGCGGCCACGGCCGGGTCAGGACGCTCGGTAGCCGGGGCAACCTTGGCGGCCGGGGCGGTCTTGCGGGGCTTATTGATAAGCTGGGTCATGGTATGCACTCCTTGCAGGGGAAGGTTTTACTGGCTGATGGGAGAGAGTAAAGCACGAGGCGTGCCATTCACGCCATCCTCAGGCATGCGATTTCTGAAATGGCTCCTATCTGCCTGGAATTCAAGCGTTTTCGCACACCAAAATTCAATGCACCGCTTTCACGGCGCTATTCCTGCCTTTGTAACTCCTTCCATGCCGCAAATACTTGAGGGAAAGGGTACAATCGTCGGGTCAATTCGGTTGTAAGGAGTGGGTAAATTCGCCCGCCTTGTGCCGCTCGTCTCAACGTCGCAACCCCCGGAGAACCCCATGCGCCCCACTTTCATCTTCACGTTGCTCGCCGGACTGGTCGCGGCGTGGCCCGGTTCGGCCGAGGTGCAAAAAGCGGAAGAGTGGATCTCACTTTTCAACGGCAAGGACCTCACAGGCTGGACGCCGAAAATCACCGGCCATGCCAGTGGCGAGAACTTCGGCAACACCTTCCGCGTCGAGGATGGGTTGCTCAAGGTGAACTACGACAAGTACGGTGAGTTCGGCGGCCAGTTCGGCCATCTCTTCTACAAGGAGAAGTTCTCACACTATGTGCTGCGCGTCGAGTACCGCTTCGTCGGCGACCAGTGCAAGGGCGGGCCCGGCTGGGCGATTCGCAACAGCGGCATCATGTTCCACGCCCAGGCCCCACAGGAGATGCGAAAGGAACAGGAGTTCCCCGTTTCAGTGGAGTTCCAGTTCCTCGGCGGTGTGACGGAGGCCCAACGACCCACGGGCAGCGTCTGCACGCCTGGCACCAACATTGTGATGGTCAAGGAACTCATCACACGCCACTGCACCACCTCGAAATCGAAGACTTTTCCGGGCGATCAGTGGGTGGTGGCGGAACTGCACGTGAACGGCAGCGGCACGGTGAAACACGTCATCAATGGCGACACGGTGATGGAGTACGAACGCCCGCAACTCGACCCGAAGGACGAGGACGCCGCGAAGATCATCAAGTCACGTGACGGAATGCTACTACTCGAAGACGGCTACATTGCGCTTCAGGCGGAGAGCCATCCGGTCGAGTTTCGCAAGGTGGAAGTGAAGGTGTTGAAGAAGTGAAATCCACACCCCGGGGCAGTGCATGGCCTGGCTCGGGTTGATGTTGCCCCACACGTTGGGTGTGAAGTTCATTGTCGATGTTGTGAAGGGACAACACGAAATCGGCTGGAAACTTAGCCGCTCTACGCCCTGAATGGGCAAGACCACATTTCCCAGGGCAAGGTGCGAAGCGATGCTGCCCCTGGGTATTCTTCACACAGTCTGAACTCGACTGATGCCGATTCTGGTGGCCGTCCATGGTGAGGTACCATGAGGGTTGCTGACGCTCTCATGGGCTCGCCCAGGGACGGCCGCCATGCTTCTACCACCCGAGGCCCACCCGCTGGTCCAGGTTCTGGCCCTGCACTTCACCAGCCCCACCTATCAGCGGTTCTCGGCACTGCTGGTCGCGGCCCTCGTCAACACCGGGCGGAGAACCGTCGCCAATCTGCTCCGCACGCTCCGCCACTTGGCACCCGGACACCGCACCGATTACCAACGTGTGCTCTCACGCGCACCCTGGTCCGGGCTTCAACTCGGCTGCGCCCTGATGCGCTTCGTGCTCGACCACCTGCTCCCTGCTGGTCCCGTGATGCTCGTCGGCGACGACACCGTGGACGGGCACAAGGGTAAATGCGTCTACGGCAAGGCCCGGCACCGTGACGCCGTGCGTTCGTCTCACTCCTACACCACCTGGCGATACGGTCACAAGTGGGTCGTGCTCGCGGTCCTGGTCCAATTCCCGTTCGCCACACGGCCGTGGGCACTGCCGGTGCTCATTGATCTCTATCGATCCGAAGAGGACGACCGCAAGCGGAACCGACCACACCGCACACCGGCGAGAATCCTGTGCGTGCTCTTGCGTGTGCTTTTGATCCGCTTCCCGAACCGCACGTTCGTATTTGCTGGCGATTCCGGGTACGGCACGCATGAGGTCACGCGGTTCTGTTACCGTCACCGCGACCGGCTCACGCTGGTTAGCAAGTTGCACCCCAACGCCAACTTGTTCGAGCCGCCACCGCCGTATTCCGGCACGGGCCGCCCGCGTGTCAAGGGCGCGTGCGTGCCCAAACCGCGTCAGGCGGTCGCTGCGGCCACAACGTTGACCCGGTTGAAGGTGGGCTGGTACGGCGGTGGTCAGCGGCAGGTCGATACGCTCACGGGAACCGGGCACTGGTACAAAGCGGGTCATGGCCTGGTGGCGATCCGCTGGGTGTTCGTCCGCGACGCGACCGGCACGCATCGCGACGAATACTTCTTCACGACCGACCTCGGGCTGAGCGTGCCCGCCGTGATCGCAGCCTACTGCGGTCGCTGGAATATCGAAACCACGTTTCAAGAGATGCGTTCGGAACTGGGCCTGGAGACGACACGTGGCTGGCGTGAGAAGACCGTGTTGCGTGCGGCCCCGTGCCTGTTTGGGTTGTACAGTGTGGTGGCGATCCTGTTCCACACGCTGCCCGAATCGAAGCGAACGGGGGCGGTGGAATGGCCGGGCAAAACCGTGACAACATTTTCGGATGCGTTGGCGGCGGTGCGGCGGTGGCTATGGGCCGAGTCCCTTTTGCCACAGGCCAGTCAAACCATGAGTCTTGAAAATCTCCCGGAGCCGGTGCGGGAACTCTTGCTCACCACGCTCGCACCTGCCGCATGACCGTCATGGATTCGGCATCAGTCGAGCTGAATCTCGGCGACGGTGAGGTACAGCCGGGCGAGGGCGTTCCAGCCGCCTTCTTCCGGAAGTTGCTCCACAGCCTTCGCGAGGGCCGCCTTCGCATCCGTTGCATTGCCCATGAAGAGGTTCGCCATACCACGGTTGAAGAGCACGGCCGGCGACTCGGCGAGTGCTTGCCACGCGGCCAGCGCGGCTTCACACTGTCCGCTCTGCCAGAGTAAGGCGGCCTGCTCGTTTTCCCAGGTCGCCCGTAGGCTGCCGGTGCAGATGGCCTCGGCGTCCTGCAACAATTCTCGGGCCCATTCCGTCTCGCCGATGGTGCGGGCGACACCGGCCGCGAGCAGTGCCGATTCGGGCAGTTGCTTCTTCGTTTCGCGGACAATCCAGGTGCGAAGCCCGCTCAGCCCGGGGTTTGGCAAAGTGTCCGGGCTCGGCCGCAACTCGGCTGGCTTGAAGTTCGCGAGCAGCGGGTGCAGGTCGCGAACCCGCTGTGGGAAGCTCCCTGCCGCCATGGCGACGGCGGCGAC
>JBGSZR010000021.1:0-9266 GCA_041750275.1 Gemmataceae bacterium | reverse complement strand
TGGGACGCCGTGTTCGGGCGGATCGCGCTGGCGCTGGCGAGCGCGGCGAAAGCCAAGGCCGAGGGTCGCTGGGATGCGGAGTGAGATGCCAGTGATCGTGAAACCCGTGGAGTTGACGGCGCTGGGCGAAGCATTGCGGGCGGCGGGACAGGTCGTGGTGTGGACGAACGGTTGCTTCGATCTGCTGCACGTGGGGCATGCCCGCTCGCTGCAAGCAGCGCGAGCACTCGGCGACGTGCTGGTGGTGGGCGTGAACTCGGACGCCTCGGTGCGACGCTTGAAGGGGGCGAACCGACCGGTGGTGCCCGCGGCGGAACGAGCGGAGTTGCTGGCGGCGCTGGCTTGTGTGGGGTATGTCGTGGTGTTTGAGGATGACACACCGGAAGCGTGCCTGCGTTTGCTGCGGCCGGATGTGCATTGCAAGGGTGCGGATTACGCTCCCCCGCACGGCAAGCCGGTGCCGGAAGCCGCAGTGGTGGAAGCGTACGGCGGCCGGGTTGCGTTCCTGCCGCTGGTGGAAGGCGTTTCCACGAGCGATCTGGTGCAGCGTGTGCAGGCACTCACGACGGGAGCATGAGCCGTGAATTCGCCCGACTGGCCAGCCGTCATTGCTGCGTTCGCAAGCCGTCGTGTGCTGGTGATCGGCGATGTGATGCTCGATGAGTACATTGCGGGTGACGCCCGACGCGTGTGCCCGGAGGCGCCGGTGCCGGTGGTGGAGGCAACGAGCCGCTGGGTAGCAGCGGGCGGGGCAGGGAACGCCGCCACGAATGCGGCGGCACTGGGTGCACGGGTGATGCTCGGCGGTGTCGTGGGTTCGGATGCGGCTGCCGAGGGATTGATTCTCGCATTGAAAGCCGCGGGCGTCGATGCTGCCGGGTTGGTGGTCGATCCCGACCGTCCGACGACAACCAAGATGCGGGTGCTGGCACGCGGTCAGCAGGTGATCCGCGTGGACACCGAGTCGACAGCGTCACTGCCTGCCAGACCGACGGAGTTGCTGGCTGCGTGGGCTGAACGCACGATGCATGAAGTCGATGCGGTGCTGGTGTCGGATTATGGCAAGGGCGTGGTCGGGCGGGAACTGGCAGCTCGGGTGATCGCAGCCGCCCGCCGGGTGGGCCGCCCGGTGGTGATCGATCCGAAGGGAACGGATGCATCGCGCTATCGCGGCGCTACGCTGGTGAAGCCGAATCTCTCTGAGTTGTCAGACCTCACGGGTCGGCCCATACGGAGCAATCAGGACCTACGCGAAGCGGGACATCAACTCGTCGAGATGCTTCCCGAGACAGCCATCCTCGTGACCCGCGGAGCCGATGGGATGGCGTTGTTCCGCACGGGCTGCCCTGCTCTGACACTGGCTGCGGCACCAGCCCGGCGTGTGTTCGATGTCACCGGTGCGGGCGACACCGCGGCCGAGGCTTTGACGCTGGGGTTGGCCTCGGGGCTCACACCGGAGCACGCAGCACGGGTTGCCAACGCCGCCGCAAGCATCGCTGTGTGCAAGGTCGGCACGGCTATCGTCAGCCCGGCCGAACTGACCGCGGCCCTGGCCGAAGCGACCGCGGAGTTCACGTCTTATCTGGCATGAGTGAGTTTCCCACTCGACTCCTTTCCCATCTCCGAAGGAACCATGCAATTCGGCCCGCTGAAACTGAAACGCTGTCGATACGGCTGGATGCTGTACAGCGGTCCGTATATCGGCGTCTGCTTCGACCGGTATGGCGAGTACAGTGAAGCCGAAGTTGCCATGATGCGGCGGTTCCTGAAGCCAGGCGATACCGCTGTCGATGTCGGTGCGAACATCGGTGATTTGACGGTTCCTCTTGCGGGAATCGTCGGCGCCACAGGCCGCGTCTACGCGGTCGAGTCGAATCCCGAAACATTCAACGTGCTATGTGCGAACTTGGCACTCAACGGCATAAAAAACACGCGACCAATCAACGCCTTCATCGCCACGAATCCCAACGTCGAGACTGGGGGACCATGGGGGCCGTTGGCCTACACCGGCGACGTGTGGAAACCGCAGTTTCTGGCACTCGATCACTTGGATCTGACAACGTGTCATCTGCTCAAGATCGATGTAGACGGTAAGGAACTCGAGGTTCTCAAGAGTGGAGTTGGGTTGATTGAACGGCACCGGCCCATCTTGTATTTCGAGAACGATGTTCAAGCGGCGTCAGCGGAACTCCTGGCATTCGCATTCGGCCTTGGTTATGAACTCTACTGGCATCCGGCTCCCATCTTCTCGTCGACCAACTTCTTTGGCGATCCTGTGAATCACTGGGCTCCCAAGAATTTGCTGTCACTGATGGTGATCGGAGTGCCACGCGAACGCGAGTTGGTCATCGCGGACCTTCGATCTGCGAAGAATCCACAAGAATGGTGGACCGGCTGAGGTTCGGCACCGACAAAGATGCTGTGCGTGAATTGATGTGTGCGTGGCGGATTTCCGGACATGTAGGCAAGCCGATGTTCCGAGCGTTGACTGCCTCGAAGCGTTGCAACGGTCCCTTCGATGCGGCCGTGGTCATCCCGACCGTCGGTCGGCAGACGTTGGCTCGTGCGGTGCGTTCGGTATTTGAACAACGCTTCTCGGGAACGATACAAATCTTGATCGGCGTGGACGTCTGGCGTGGCGAGGCCGGAATGCTCACGGCACTTCTCGAGGAGGCACCCTCGAACTGCGGCGTGTGGGTCTTCGATCTGGGCTATTCGACGGCCTCCCGCCACGGAGGTTTCACGCCCGCTGGCACCGGGGGTGCGTTACGGACCATTCTCAGCTATGCGGCTCACAGTCGGCTGGTGGCCTACCTCGATGACGACAACTGGTGGGATGCGGATCATTTGTCTTCGTTAACACGTGCAATCTTGGGTCACGACTGGGCATTTTCGCTGCGGTGGTTCGTCGACGCCGAGACGAGTAAGCCACTGTGCGTCGATCGGTGGGAGTCGGTGGGGCCGGGCGCCGGAGCGTTCCAGAAACGGTTTGGAGGATTTGTCGATCCCAGTTGCCTCATGCTCGACAAGGTCTCCTGCGAAGGGGCTCTACCGTCGTGGTGCCGGCCGTTGAAAGGCGATGGGTTGGGTATGAGTACCGACCGCACAGTGTTCGAGTATCTGCGAGGCAAGCGAGCGGCCGGCACGGGGCAGGCGACCGCGTATTACACACTCAGTGCGAGCGACCCCAACCACCCGACGCGCTTGGCGTGGATCGCGGACAGCCGATAGTCTTATGTAGTTTCGAGGAATGAGATGTATCTCTACTGTGCGACCCATCCGCCGCTAGGGGCACGGCCTACAAGGTGATGAAATACATCCACGCGTAATCAAAGTGCCGCCTCAGGCAACCGTCGTGCGATATTATCAGTGAAATGGCCCTGGCTCCCGAACCACGGCCGGACCTTCGTTGTCTGGATTCTGAACGAACGAATCTATTCTTCACACACCAGGACGCGAGATGTCAACGAATGACTTACCTCCACGAGTAAGGAATCCGTCTTGGTTTCAAGTGCCGGTCTCCTACGAGGGCCGTGCAAGAGTCGAGTTCATCGATCCTCCAGGTGTTGTCGAGGGGCCGGCAGTTGTCTGCATTGATGAAAGCGGTGCCCAGCTGGCAACCATCCAGGTGGAAACACCAGTGCAAGAGGGGTCTTCGTTTTTCACGAAAGGGGAGGTTCGCGCCGAGGACTTCCGGCGTCACGGGTTCGGCAACCCGTGCAAATCGGTCGTTGTTACAACGCCTCAAGGCGAGTGGTCTGCGGCCGAGCGGGTGTATTTGCACGGTGGCAACTTCCGACCCGAACGGAACCAGATCACGCTAAAAGCACTTCGTTCTCAATTCAGCACCCGAGACACGGCGACGTCCTCTTGGTGGGTTTTGCCTCTGACCAATTTCGTCCCCGGCAGATGGATGCATGGCTGGTCGGGACTGGCCGATCACCCGCTGAGGATGATTCGTCCGCGGCCCATTCCCGACGACGTGAATGATGAACAACGAAATCAGCTAAAACTGGAGAACACTTTTGCCGAACGCCTCATCCCGTTCGACATCGATCGTCTCCGCGGCTACATCGAACCACTGCCAGAATTTGATCAGATTGTAGGTCTGATGAACTCCAACAAAGTGAGATCGGCCGTCACGGCAGTCATGGTCGGCCCTGCACACGTGTCCGATGTCCGCTACGCCGATTACGAGGGGCTGTTCCCGCTCGACGTCTGCGCGGCGCTGACGTTGGCGACGGGCGCGCCCGTCGGTTCGCCCTGGCTTGAGTTCCGCGATGCAGACGGGCGACTGATCCGGCGCACACACATTCCATTCGGCAATCCCGCCTACAAGCAGGGTTACCCGGCGCTTCCCGATTACGCGCCTCAGGCAATCGCAGTGCTTCTGACCCGGTTGTTCGCATGCGAGGACCGGGGCCAAGGCTTCCTGCGTGTCGTGGTCACCAAACTGATCGACGCTTCCAGGCGCTCGAACACGCTCGAAACCCGGTTTACTGATCTGGTTCGTGCCTTCGAGACACTTTGCCATCATTATGGCTTGCGGGAGCAAAACGACCTGAAGGCTCTTCTCGACGCGGCACAAAAAGCGATCGTGAAAAAGACATTGGATGAGTCGGCGGACCGTTTCCAGCGAATGGCACGGGCCGAGGCGGACGTACAGCGGCAGGCTGCACTCACGAGAATCGCGGACCGTGTCCGGAACGCCGGAGGGCGGGACAAGAACTTCGGGATGTCCGTTGGTGACCTGCTCTCCCGCTTCAATCTGCACGACGCGGGGGTCGTGAGTCGGTTCTTGGCGGAAAAGCCCATGTTGGGAGCGACCGAATGGAGCAGCCTGCTTTCGCGGCTGCGGGGTTGCGTGATGCACGAGGCCTATTTTGACCTATCCTCGGGCCGCCATGACTTATTCGCGCTTGAGACCGTGATGGATCACCTCCAGGATGTTCTGCTGCGAGTCGTCCTCAAAATCGTCAAATATGAGGGGGTATACCAGTCCTCGATCCCACCTCTCGGCTCGCATGAGACCCTCGACTGGGTGGGACCGAACACCGCGCCCGGCTGCCTCGGATACTACTGAGAAGTCGGGCATCCAGAACTGCGCTTGGACTGACGGTCCTGGGCCGTCACGATTACCACCGTGACCTCCACCTCCAACGAGACCGCGGCTCTTGCATCGCCTGCGATGTTGTCGGACAATTGCGGCGATCCCATCACGAGGCGCAACTCTCGGCCCCGGACCTGGCATGCTGGATGGAGCAAGAAACGCACTGCTTGGCTACCTCTTCCAGCTACTTGGGACCGCCGCCGTCGTTGTTCGAGAGGTGGCGACCGAGTCGGGATCCGGGGCCGAATTGATTACAGGAGTCGGGGAACGCGAACTGAGGATTGAAGAATTTGGCCAGGATGCAACCGCACGCCCGATCGCATCGCCTTCGTCGGATGTAACGGCGATCCAGTTCAAATACTCAACCGCGGGGACAGAAATCGGCCGTTCTGAGCTTATCGACATTCTTGCCGCGTTTGACCGGTCAAGGCATGAGGCGGCTGCGAGTGGTGTCGCAATCGAGCATTTCGCCATCATGACCAACCGCCGGCTTGACACAGCCTCACAAGCAATTGTTGCGAACTGGGAAAACTCCACGCCTCACTCGTCATTAACACTCAGAACGGGCAAGTACGGACAGACGGCGCCGACGGTCGCCAAGCGGTTAGCACCGTATGGCGGAGACCGCGACCAGGCCGCGAGGATGTGGCACCAAGTCGTTCAAGCCCTCACCGTGCAAGAGGGCATGGTCTTCGATGCGGAGTTGCATCGACTACGGCGATTTGCATCGAGGTACGGCGTTGTGGATTCCGAGTGGGGCGGGTGCCTAAATCGTCTGATCGGCGCGCTTGTTCGTGACACGACGGAGGGCCGAAAGGTCGAGGTAACCCGCGAATGGTTGAAAGTGCATCTGTTCGGAGACGCGGGGGCGACGAACCTCTGCTTCAATAGTACGGAGGAACCGCACATTTCCTCAATCTGCCGAACACGGCTCGATCACCGAATGCAGCTCCAACATCGGATTTGCAGCGAGTTTTACCTGGAACGAGAAGTTCAGCAGCAACTTCATTCCATGTTGGCACAGTATTCAGTGGTGTTTGTCGTCGGAGGCGGTGGGTGTGGCAAGAGCCTTGCTGTTACGAACTACTTGCATTCCATTGCCGATCGCCAACTTGTTTGGAGTGAGGGTGCTGCAGGGGCGAACGTAAATGCTTTGGTGTCGTCGGTTACCGTCGCTAGGCTCCCAAGCCGCCAAGGGAGTACTGACCGGACTCTTGAAGACGTCCGTGCCCGCTTGAGCGTCGCCAACGGATCATCTCGCCCTCTTTGGACGATCGATGTCGACGGGATCGATGAAGCGCCTGAACAAGCTCACCAGCTCCGCGAATTGATCAATATTTGCTGGGCGAACGGCGATCCCAAGGCGTCACCCGCCTCGATTGTAATCAGTACCCGATCGACAACTGGTAGATTCATAGAAGAGGAGTTGAAGGCGCAATGGTTCGACACGCCCGAACCAGATCTCATATGTGGAGTGGGCTTCATCTCACTGGGTGACTTCCTCGATGATGAACTCCTGGACGCGGCCCTTCGCTTGAATGGTCGACCAGAACGGAGGATCGTCCAGACGCTTTCCATGGATGCGACGACCAGCCGACACTATGAGGATCCAATAGCGAATGAACTCCTGCAAACGCTTCGGCACCCAGTTGTTTGGGGTGGGTATGCCTCGCTTTCTGAATCCGACCGAAGTGGTGTGCTTGACTTGGATAAAGCTCGCCTTGACCGCCTTGCGAAGCTTCTCTTAGATCGCTTCACGCGACGGTGCCGGTTGAGACGACTCTTATGTGATGAGCAAGTACTCGACCGTGCACTTCGACTGATCGCTCGGGCTACGACAGATCAAAGGCGGTTCACCCCCATCGAGTGGGACCAGGCATGTGTAACGTGCCTGATTGAATCGGATGCTAGAATCCTCTACAGAGAGTGCCTAACCTACGGCCTGATCGAGCGCGATGGTTGGGATTGGCGATGGAGACATCACTTCCTTGTGGCATATCTGTCTACCTCTAACTAAAGGGGGAATCGAATGAATGGCGATTCCCAACTAGCTGAAATTCGTCGCCGTCTCATACGCCCCGAGTCGGTGGCGGACGTATTGGACCAGTTACCGGGCCTTGATGAACTGGCAAGAACTCCGGACGCAGCCAAGGAGGCCGAAGACTTACAGATCCGAGCCTTCGTGTGCATGCGTGAGTTGACCGCGACGGAACCCGAGCGAGCGGTCGAAATCATTACACAAAGTCTCCTCCCGCGGTGCCTCGTCCCGGACGCCGAGGCATACAACGCCTACGGCAACAGCTATAGCTCTGCCCTTGGCGAATGGCTGGACGACTTGTCCGAGGAGTACGTTCGTCGAATCCGAGCGGTCGCCTTACCGCGGGCGGTCGTTGCACTCGGAAAGGATGGAACCCGAAACGCCATCCGTCTCATCAGTTCAATTGGCTACTGGGACGACAGCATCCTTTCCGCACTCGACCAACTCGCGGCGAGTCGCGAAGATGACACTGGTGACCACGCGCAAGCGGCGAGCGTTGGGCTATGTTCGCCGTCCAGGCCACCAGACCGCACCTGGCATCTCGGTCGGCTGCACCGACGACTCCCCTGCGGGCCTAACTTTCATCAGATATCATGTTGTCGCGTCATCGGGACCATCGATACCGCCGAGCGGATCTGGACACACTGGATCTCCCCTCCCATGTCCCCGGCAAAGGAGAATCGCTTTTACAATAGGTTCGCCTGTTCACTGATCGCTGAGATCGCAGATCGTGAGCGGGACGCCGAGTTCACGGCGATGGTCTGGGACCGGTTCGTCGAGTTGTCGCGACAACGTGGTTCTGGAAGTGACGACGTGTTCGCCCCCAACAGTTCGATCGTCAACCATCTTGACGTACCTTCGGCTGTGCCGACGCTGCTTTCCTTTGCCCTCCAAGCGGAAGGCACGCATCGCTACACCTACTACACCCGCGCGCTCGAATGCGAACGTCTCGCTCACATGACGGGCTGGGACGCCGTACCAGACGACGTGATCGCTCACATTCGAGAGGATGCAGTCCGGCCGACTGGGATGACTGGACGGTTTGCAACCTTCCCATTCAACCTGAAGGAAACCTCCTGGAACGTACTGCTGTGTCATGGGGTGGCAGCGGACTTACCACTGCTCGGAGACGCGTTGGTATCGGAACGCGGGCATGTTATCCATCGCTTTCTTGAGTTAGCAGCCTGCTTGGGGTTGGACGCGCTACCACGATGTGTCAAAGGCTTGCTTACCGGATCGCTCGGTACGACGGTGTGGGACGACCAAGAACGTCTCATTGCCCAGATTGGTGCCATTGAAGCGGCGCGTGGTGCTGCGACCCACGAGGCATTTTCTTGGCTCCTCGGTTATCGACGAATCGGTGAGGGTGTACTCGTCAGTGTGGTAGAGGCTCTGGCCGAGACTGCACTGATTCTGAATGAAGCTGGTGATCGATCCCCCATACTCCAGCTTTTGTCGATCGCGGAAAGCTCATCGAGTGAGGACAGCAGGGGGGCTGCAACGGCGGCTGTTGCAGAAATCCTAAACGAAGGGGCCCTCACCGATGCGGAAGCGAGTCGTGCCGCGATGCTCCTTCATTCCTCTTCGACTGATCCGTATGCGCGACGGGAGTTGTTGTTTTCGTTTACGACTCACCCGACGGAGCATGTCCCACCTAGCGTATTCGAGTACGCCCAACGTTCGCTTTCGATCGTTCCGGAAGATGAGAATCGAGACGTCCGATCAGCCGCTTTGGCGATACTCGGTCACCAAGCGGGAGCACGTTCGGACACCGAGTTTCTGACTTGTCAGTTAGGCCTGATCAAGCAGGTTGGAGCATGGACGGCCTCGCCCTCGACGACCAAGGGCGTGAGACCGCACGTGGTGGGCCGTTATTTCGTTCAGGAGTCCGATCGATTCGCACCTGCTGTCGCGGCGATCATACGGGATGGAGATGCGGGCGCCCTCGCACATCTTCTCCACTCCGTTCGGGAGGCAGGTGTCATTGGGCGCTTCAAAACCAGCCACTGATGGGCGCTTCAAAACCAGCCAGGGTTAACGGGGCTCGTTACCATTCTGCGACGATCATTTACCCGCACTCCTCAGCTTCGAACAGGTCGATGTCGGAACCGCCAACAT
>JBGSZR010000020.1:0-1543 GCA_041750275.1 Gemmataceae bacterium | reverse complement strand
GAGTGTGTGTGCTTCGCAGGTGAGGGCGATGGCATCGGGAGTCTGTGCCGCACGCGATGCGAACTGTTCGTGGAGCGCAGGGCCCTCGGCGAAGGCGGACTTAGCGCGACCGTGTTGCACGCGGGCGAGTGCTTCGGCGGGCGAATGAAGCGGCAGCGTATCGATGCGTTGGTCGGGGTGATCGAGTGCGGCGTGGAGGAGTGTCTGCCAGTGGGTGAGGATCCGTTCGATGGTGCGGTGTTCGAAGAGGTCGGTGGCGTATTCGGCCGATACTCGAAGTTCACCTTGCCATTCTACTGCTGTGAGTGTCAGGTCAAATTTCGCGACACCGGGATCCACACCAACAGGCTCGAGCGTTAATCCACCAAATTCCCCGCCTGGCAATGGCATGTTCTGCAGGATGAACATGACCTGAAACAACGGAGAGCGCGAAAGATCACGACGGGGCTGCAATTCCTCCACGAGCCGATCGAAGTGAGCCTCCTGATGACTAAATCCTGCCAGCGTGGTTTCGCGGGTTCGACGGAGTAGTTCACGGAATGTTGGTCGCCCCGTAATATCCGCTCGCAGTGCCAGGGTGTTGACAAAGAAACCAATCATCTCCGCCAGTTCAGGGCGAGACCGCCCTGCGACAGGTGTGCCCACTGCGAAATCCGTCTGCCCGGTGTATCGATGCAGAACGGCCTGGAACGCTGCTAACAATGTCATGAAGCGTGTGACGCCCTCTTGCCGGCACAATGCGTCGAGACCATGCACGGTCTCGTCGGGGATGGTGAGATTGACAATCGCTCCGCGGCCGGACCAGGTTGCCGGTCGAGGGCGATCCGTGGGCAGATCCAGGACGGGTGGTAGCCCATCCAACGTGTGCTTCCAGTAATCTATGTGGTTGAGCATTGCCTCATGGTCACGCCGACCGCGTTCCCACACAGCAAAGTCCGGGTACTGCACCACAAGCGGGCGAAGCGTGCTCGGCCGACCAAGTAATGCCGCGTCGTAAAACTCCGAGAGGTCACGCAGCAAGACACCCGCGGACCAACCATCAAAGGCTATGTGATGTACCACCAGCGATAAAATGTAATCGTCCGCATCCAGTCGTATCAGGTTCGCATTCCAGATCGGACCTTGCTCCAGGTTTAACGTCCGCTCGGCATCCCTGCGTAGTAACTTCTCGACTTCGTCAGGTCGCGACTCAATCGACATCGTGGAGAGATCGCAGATGGCCAGGGCGAACGCGCTCGGTTCGGCCACCACGGTGATTGGTTGTCCTGCAATGGCTGGGAAGCTGGAACGGAGGATCTCATGTCTCGCTGCCAAAGCGGTCAGGGCTGCATCCAGTTGAACCACGTCGAGTTTCCCTCGAAGCCGCAGTGCAAGTGGCACGTTGTACACAACGGAATTTGGTTGGAGTCGTTCGAGGAACCAGAGTCGCTGTTGTGCGGTGGCGAGTGGGAGTGGTTGTGTGCGGTCGGCGTGTGGGATGGGGTCGTGTGCGGCGGCGTGGGCGTTTTCGAGCGCGTGTGCAAGCCCTTCGACGGTGGGTTGT
>JBGSZR010000019.1:0-43024 GCA_041750275.1 Gemmataceae bacterium | reverse complement strand
TCGGGGTGTAGCATGACGCCACGAATGCCAGCCGTATTCGTCGCCGGCGACGCGCCGCACGGTGATCGCTCTCGTGAGGGCCAGACCGCCGCCGTTGGCGATGTCCACGGCTTCCTGCGCCGTGGCCGGCACCGGATCGTGCGACCGCTTCCTCCACCACGCCACCGCTTTCTGCCGGGCGAATCCGTCGTGTTCGAGGCAAACCCATTCCGACTGGTAATTGTGAAATCCGATCTTGTAATCGACCCGCATCGACTTCGGGACATCTTCACCGGCTCCGCGCTTGGTGTGAACGCTGTAGAAGACGTCCTGCACGGCGTGCTTCTCGGTCGTCACCTGGCCCGACAGGATGCCAGCGTTCGTGGCGTTGCTGTCGTGTTTCGACCGCTCCGGCGGCGGGAACTCGAAGCCGCACTCGGGGCACTTCGAGTATCCCGCCGCCATGATGGTGTTGCACTCCGGGCATTCCTTCGCCGGGGCCGGGCCAGAACCGGTGTCACGATCACGGATGCGAATCTGATCGACGGGGCCGTGCCGCAGCACGTTGCCGCCGAAGTCGAGCACGAGGCAGTTGGTCTTCGTCGGATGCAGCCGGAAGCCGCGCCCGACCATCTGGTAGTAAAGGCCGGGCGACAGCGTCGGCCGCAGGAGCGCGACGCAATCGATGTGCGTGGCGTCGAAGCCGGTCGTCAGCACATTGACATTGCACAGGTACTTGAGGCCACCTGCCTTGAACCGGGTCAGGATCGCATCGCGTTCCTTATCCGGCGTCTCACCCGTCACGAAGCCGCATTCGATGCCGTGCCGGGTTTTCAAAGTTTCAACAATATGCTCACCGTGCTTCACTCCGCTGGCGAAGATCAGCACCGCGTTGCGGTTGGCGGTGTGGGCAACGATCTCCGCGCAGGCCGCCTCGACGAGGTGAGCCTGATCCATGAGGTCTTCGACTTCGCCGGCGATGAATTCGCCACCGCGGATGTGGAGAGAATCCACGTTCGCCTTGGCGATCCCGGCCTTGGTCACCAGCGGGCAGAGAAAACCCTGCACGATCAACTCCCGCACGCCGACCTCGAAACACACGTGGTTCAGGAAGCCTTCCGGAGTGCAGATCATTCCGGACTTCAACCTGTATGGCGTGGCCGTGCAGCCGATGATCCGCAGGTTCGGGTTCACTTTCCTGGCATCGTCGAGGAACTGCCGGTACATCCCGTCGCCTTCCGGCGGAATCAGATGCGCCTCGTCGACGATCACCAGATCGAACGGGTCGAACTCGCAGGCCTTCTTCCAGATCGACTGAATCCCGGCGACGATCACCGGTTCGCGCTGGTCGCGGCGTTTCAGACCCGCCGAGTAGATTCCGAATGACACCTCGGGGCAGACGGCGTGAAGTTTCTCGGCGGCCTGCTCGAGCAGTTCCTTCACATGGGCAAGGATGAGCACGCGACCCTTCCACAGGCCGACCGCATCCTTGCAGATGCTGGCGATGATCGGCGTCTTGCCCCCGGCGGTGGGAATCACCGCGCACGGGTTGTCGTCACGCGTCCGCAGGTGCTGGTACACCGCATCGATGGTTTCGCGTTGGTATGGCCTGAGCGTGATCATTCCCATCCCCGGAAACGTCAGGACGCGGTTCGGAGCAGTTCGCCGTTGCAGAACTTCCTGCCGCGCTGGGCTTCAAGTTCGCCTTCGCTGATCGCGATCCGGGCATTGCCCCTCTGGCACTTCGGGCAGATGCGATTGGCGGGCCCGTCGGAATCGAACGCTTTGTCGCATTTGAGACAGCTTCGCTTGCGGGCGACCGGTATCGGCAGCGATTCGCACGGAGGCTGTTCCGAGTAGGGCTCGAGGAGCACGCGAACCTTGCCGCCCGGCACCCTGTCGCAGCGACCGATCGTCAGGTAATCGATCTGGCTGTCGTCGCGGTAAATGCCGCCGTATTCGAGGGCATCGAGCAGGCATTTGAGCGTGTTGTCGAGATCGCGACGGCGGCGATCCGGCGGAAACACATCGATGCTGACCGCGAGAGGACCCTCAATCGGCTGAAGCCTTAGCCGGAGAATTGTCAGTCGTACATCGCGGCGGTACTCCCGCCCCTGGCGGCTCAGCACCGTACGGCCGCCGCAGCGCCGCCACAGGTGGTTCACGCTGGGCGGGTAGGGAAGCTCCAGTTCCATGAGTCGTTTCTCCAGGTGTGAGGTCAGCGTTTCCACGGCGGCGTGCCGTTGGCCGAAGGTGTCTGCGACGTTGCCGGGGTCGACGCCGGTGGCTGCGGAGCCTCCTTCTTCGCGTAGCCCTTGATCTCGTTGGTCACGTCGCCGGTGTCGTCGCGCTTCTTGCACTTCACCGTGATCCGCAGTGGCAGGTTGTGGAGTTCGACCGAATCGTTCGGGGCCAGCACGCCGACCGCGCGGCAGATGGCCGAGAGTTCGGCCTGGGCGATTTTCACGGTCATGTCGTTGCTGTTGGCGAGATTCAGCCGCGCCCAGACCTTGCGGCCTTTGAACTGCCCTTCGAGGATCTGGAAGGTGAACTGCAGGTAGCTGCCGCTGCCGGACTTCGTCGGCTTCATCTCACTTTCCGTGATCACGGCGAGATACTTGCCGGCGGGCAGCGGATCGTAGTCGGTGCTCGGTTCCACGCGGTTGGCATCGAAGCCACTGAGGTTGGCCATGTTCAAGCTCCTTGAGGTTGGGTTTGGTGAGAAAGGGCGCTGACGAATGCGTCCCATGACAGCGGGAGTTCTTCGGTGAGTCCGTAGCGGTTCTTGGCGACGCAGGATGGGCCGCCGACGCAGCGGATCACGCGTTCGCCGCCGTCCTTGCCGATGGCATAGGCAATGCTGCGTTTGCGGCCGAATCCGGCGTCTTCACTGGAGGTGCGGAACTTCCGCGTGGCGAAGAGCACCGCATCGCACCATTCCGTGATGAGCGCGGAAGCGTGCTTGTGCAGCCGCGGCGAGTAGCGGTCGTAGGGCGGGGCTTCGGGATCCTCGAACTTCTCGACCTTGGCGTGGGCGATGAGTACCACCACCATGTTCCGCTGGCTGCGGAGCAGGTTGAGATGCTCGACGATCTCCCGCCAGTAGGTGAGAGCGTGGGAGTACCCGCGGGCGTAACCGCCGTCGGCCTTCTCGATGTTCTTGACGCTGAAGTCGGTGCAGACGCGATCCCAGACCAGGCGTTCGAGCCAGTCGAGGCTGTCGAGGACGACCGTCTCGAAGTCGTGATCCTGAGTGCGGAGTTCCTTGAGGGCGGCGAGGGCTTCCTCGTAAGTGGCTGCGAGCGGGAACTTCGCGCAGTCGATTTCGTCGAGGCCGTCCTCGGTTGGCACGAAGATCGGCTTCGGTGCACTGGCTCCGAAGGTGCTCTTACCGATGCCGGGCGTGCCGTAGACGAGCAGGCGCGGCGGTCGCGGCGTCTTGCCTTTCTGGATCTTGGCGAGCGTGCTCATAACAATCGGACTCCTCGGGTGATGATTTCGAGTGATGAGGCGAGTCGTCGGTCAAACGATCTCGAAGGCGGCGTCGCCAATCTCGCGGTTGAGAAGGCCCGCGTAGATGCGAATCAGAAGTTGCCCGGCAAGGGTGCCGCCATCGATGCTGATGGTTTTGCCATCCCCATCCACCAGGTACCGGGCGTCGAGTTGAACTGCGACGCGGCCGATCAGTCCCTCGACGGCGAACATCGCCAGATGCAGGGTCATTTCGATGTTGGGAACCGAGACGCCCGGTGCGAACCGGAATTGCGTAAAACCGTTCATCCATGACCTCCAAGCGTCCGGGTTTCGTTCATCTCCCCGTCTGATACGTATGCTCGTTTTGAGGGGGGTGTCCGCGATCACTCCCAACCGAGGCCAAATTGCTCGAAAACGGGCCGGGATTCCGCGATCTGCTTTCGGACCTGCCGGCGCGACACGCCGAGTTCCACGGACACCGATTTCACCGAGCCGGACATGAGTTTGCGGCAGAGCCGACGCTGGGACTTCGGCATCACGGAGAGTGCCTTGCCGACAGCTTCGCCATTGTCGGCTTGGAGAATTTCATCGACGGGTTCCGTGCCGAGCCGGCGACAGACATCCGACTGGGTCACCTGTTCCCACTTCGGTTCCGGCTGATCGCTGCCCGTGTCCGACAGTTCGTCAAAGGACTCAAACCCGACACCCTCCCAGACTTCCTCGCGCCGCCGGCGGACGCGCACCAGCATCGCGGCGGCCATGTCGACGACGCGGTCGATGAACGTGTTGAGCGAGCCTTTGGTCGAGTCGAATTGCCCGGCGACTTTGAGAATGGCCAGCCAGAGTTCCTGCTGGATATCCTCGGGATCATCCCCCTGGAAGTCCCCCCGCTGACAGAGTTGACGTGCCTTGAACCCGATGAGGGTCCTGGCGTAAGCATTTCGGACGACATCATCCCCGGTCACGTGATTCATGGCAGCCTCCGCGACCGGAAGCTGCGAACCACAATCACACGCTCGAATCGAGCGAGAGCGTCGGGCCGCGGAGCGATACCGCGACTTCCACCGAACGCCTGTGACTGCCAGGTGCACTTCGCCTCACGGCCTCAAGGGCCGCGTGGCGTGTCGCACCCGGCGTCGCGTCCGCATGGATCAACGCCTCACCAAATCAGTTGCAAATCACTCCTCCGCAGGGGTTTGGGAACAAATCAGCGGTTTTCCTTTCTTGTCGCGGGACTGCGACGCGACAGGGCGAACCACCGATTCGCTGCTCTCGGCGTTGAGCACCTCGGCGGCTCCGCCGGCGCGTTTCACGGCCTGATGCACCTTGTCCTTCGTAACTTCGGCACCCGTTTGCTGCGACAGATACTCGGCCGCCTTGCGAACCGAACCGTGCTGGCGGTAAGCCGCAAGGTAAACAGCGTCCGTCAATTCCGTGCGATGCTCGGCTTTGATCTGGCGTCGAATCATCAGTGCGAATTGATCGGCGCTCACGTGGACACTCTCATGTGCCGTCATCGTCTCCGCGTCCTGGATGGCCGCCGTGATTTCCAGGGGATCGATCTCGATTCCAGCCTCGGTGAGAACAGCCACCTGATCGAGGGCGATCACGGGCGGCACCCGGCCTGTCCAGTATCTTTCAGTTGGCTTGTCCATCGGCACGAACACGATCGGCTTGCGCGCCGAGGTGATCGCACCGCGGATCGTATCCGCATCGTTCCAGGTCAGGCCGCGTGCAAAGAGCACATCGCGGTGTTCGCCGTTGAGATTGGTGCGGCCCAAGCGCCAGCACCGCTGGCGTGAGAGTTCCGAGACCTTGCCGGTCACGCGAAGTGTCGAAGCCAGTGCCGGGACAACGCTGCCATGATCGACCCGCCAAAGCGCACGGTCTTCGTGCGCAACCTGAACGCGAATGTGGTCCGGACAACTGATGAAGAGTCGTGTCCCGCGTGCGCTTTCGCAGGCGAAGACCTCCTCGGAGTGAGTGCGGCACTCCGGACAGAGTACCCGCGACGAATCGCCGGCGGTCACCACGAAGCCGAATTCGCGGAGGCGATCCCGGACGCCGTCGGGCCAGCGGGCGACGCCGTGGGCCCTGACGGTCCCGGCTGGGGATTCCATCAGCGGCCAGAGACAGTCGAGGGGATCAGTCACGGAGGATCCCCCAGCGGCGGATGCAGCGGTCGCCCACTTCGCGGACCTCGTCGGGTTTGCTCTTGAGATCACAGGTGTTCGGAACACCGACATGGAACGTCATCGTCGGACGCTTGCGGCTGCCGTCGCCCTGAAGCTCGAGTTGAATTCCCACCTGTTCGACGCACCAGTCGGAGCGGCGATAGGGGAACGCCCCCAGAAACTGATCGGCCAGTTCGCGCGCTTCGAGCAGCGACACCTGATCGGCGAACTCGAGAATCCCCGAGTGGAGTTTCGCGCCTTCGACCTCGGTCACGAAGCGGATGCGCCGCATCCAGACGCTGGCGATCCTGTCTTCGGCTTCGGTCGTGAAGGCGAAGCTCGGCTCCATGAGATGATCGAGGTGGTAGCACGGCTTGATCGGGTCGGTGTCTTTCACCTTCAGCTTCAGAATCGATTCGCAGAACGCCCGCCGCAGCGGCATCTGCACTTTCTTGCCGCCCTTGGCGATGATCTCGAGCGAGCCGTCCGTCGGTTCAAAGATGAACACGTTGTGGAACGCATAGTTGAGTTCGCGCGCCGTGAGATCGCCGTTCGCGTCGAAGCCAAGCCGCTTGTCGGCCCACTCCGGGATGTAGGCGTAGAAGTAGTCGGTGCCGTTCCCGCGGCGGTAATGATGCACGCAGCACTGATCGGCCCGGAGTTCCTTCTCCCGGTAGTAATCCCGCACCCCGAGTTCGAGCGTCTGCGTCAACTCCGGCGTCACGGTCAAGGCTTCCTTCGGCAGGCTGTTCCAGCGGTTGGCGAACTGCCCGCCGCGATAGGCCTCGGCACGGGCGAACTTGGCCGCCTCGTCGAAGAGCATGCGGGCGTCGAGGTAGGCCCAGAGCGCGCGGTCGGCCGAGCAGGGCCACGCGAGGAACTGCTCGCGCAGTTCGGGCTGGCTCCATTCCAGGTCCGCGACCAGCACGCGGTGCGTGCGACCGTCGGCCAGTTCATTGACATCCTGGAGTATCAGTTCCACTTTCCTCCGCGTCTCGTGCGGGATGCCGTTCCACGCCTCGACGATCGGCTCGACGTCGTGCGGGCGCATCGCGTCCCACGCCAGATCCTCAAGAACCTTGTGCTCGTCGACGAACAGCCGCCGCAGCAGGAACTTGTCGTGCAGTTTGAGCTGCTTCTTCAGATCGAAATGCCTGGCCATGATGGGCCTCCAGATAGGGTGTTTACAATTCAATGAAAGGTAAACACCGGACTAAAAAAACGCCGTTCACGCGAACAGCGTCGCAACCTTCTTCCGCGTCAGGTAACCCAGCCGTTCGAGGCGAATCCGCATCGCCTCCGGTGAGACTTCAAACCGTTCCGCCACCGGGATCACGAGGTGATCGAGGACCAAATCGTTCTCCGCGTCGCGGCCGTCCTTGTCGCGCCCGCGGCGGCGGACCTCGGCGTCCAGCAGCCGGCGCTGTTCCGATTCGCCAAGGTCCGACAGACAGATCGGATCGGACGATCCATGCCAGCGATCCCATTCCTCCACGACCAGATTGCGCGGCATCAGGAGTTGTGCCGCGAAGAAGTCCGCCTGCCACTCCACGGGGAGCTTCTTCTGCGTGGATCGGCAGACGTGGTCGGGCCGAGGGGTGCCATCATCGAAGAGCGTCTGGGTCTGGACTGTTTTCAGGAACCACTTGCGGTGCAGGCACCAATGGCCGGTCTCATGTGCGAGCGTGAACCGATACCGCCCGCGTTTGGTGGGGAAGCGGTGCGGATCGAGCCGCTGGTCGACCGCGATCTTACCTTCGCGGAACCAGATGGCTCCGTGCACGTCGCCAAGACCGAAGACCGATTGAAGGTCCTTGATTTCAAAGGTGAGCTTCAACTGGATCTCGACGATATCGTCGATGGGCACCGGCACCGTCGGCGTCCACTTCTGGTCACGCTCGAAACAGGCCAACAGCAGTGCCGCTTCATCGGCAATGGACCGTTCCGGCAGGAATGGCACGTCGATGCTCATTTTCGATCCCCATGATCGGAGTCGGATTTACGCTTGGCGTTCAGCTTGCGGGCATCCGCAAGCAGCCCCATCAATTCATCCTTCGTCAACCCGCTCGCCTCCCGGAGCAACTCAGGCATTGCAGTCGGCTGCTTCTGCATGATCCCCGGCAATCCTCCGGCACCCGGCCCGCGAGCAAGATCCATTCGTCTGAGTTTGCCCCCAGCAATTCCGCCATCGTCTTGACCCGCTCGGCGGTCGGCGGATCGACGTTCTCCTGCTCGACCTGCGAAACGTAAGTCGGACTCAAGCCGACATCCTCCGCGAACTTGCGCAGGGTAATGCCCTTCGCCAGCCGGGTCTCGCGGAGCACCTGGCCGAAGGTCTGTCGCTTCTTGCTCATGATTTTGCACCCTTTTTGACAGGTGCCGCAACATCGTGGGATGGCAGCGGGGGCAGGCCAAGCTCCTTCAGGAACTCATTGTGTCTCGCCGTGGCCTGTTGAATCGACTCCTCGATCTTGACCAACTCGCGGTGCGTGGCCGCCAGGTCGATTTCCTCTTCCTGCTGGGACGTGCTCACGTAGCGGGAAATGTTCAGGTTGAAATCGTTCTCGGCGATCTCTTTCATCTCGACCCGCCGGGCATACCGCGGGTCGTCTTGCTTTCGGTGCTGGTAGGTGTCAATGATCCTGGCAATTTGAATTTCGGTCAGTTGGTTCTGCCGCTTGACCTTCTCGAAATGCTCGGCAGCGTTGATGAACAGCACGTCGTCGTACTTCTTGCACTTCTTCAGCACGAGGATGCAGACCGGGATGCCGGTCGAGTAGAAGAGATTCGCCGGCAGGCCGATGACGGTGTCGATGTGGCCGTCCTTGAGCAGCTTGGTGCGGATGCGTTCCTCCGCGCCGCCCCGGAACAGCACGCCGTGCGGCAGGATGATCGCCATCACCCCTTCGGGCTTCAGGTAATGGAAGCCGTGCAGGAGAAAGGCAAAATCGGCTGCGCTCTTGGGTGCGAGCCCGTGGTTCTTGAACCGCATATCCTCGCCCAGTGCCTCGGTCGGCTCCCAGCGGTAGCTGAACGGGGGATTGGCCACCACCGCGTCGAACTTCGGCATCTTCGCGGGGTTGGTCTCGCGGAGTAGGTCCCAGTCGTTCGTCAGCGTGTCGCCGTGGTAAATTTCGAACTCCGAATCCTTCACCCCGTGCAGCAGCATGTTCATGCGAGCCAGGTTGTAGGTGGTGATGTTCTTCTCCATGCCGAAGATCTTGCCGATGCCGTGCGGGCCCATGCGGTTCCGCACGTTCAAAAGCAATGATCCCGACCCGCAGGCGAAGTCGAAGACGCTTTCCAGCCGCTTCTTCTTTCCGGTCTTCGGCTCCTGGCTGTCCAGCGTGACGATGGCCGAGAGGATGCTCGAAATCTGCTGCGGGGTGTAGAACTCGCCCGCTTTCTTGCCCGAACCCGCGGCGAATTGCCCGATCAGATATTCGTAGGCGTCGCCGAGCGTGTCGCTGTCCGTGGAGAACTCCGCCAACCCCTCGGCGATCTTCGTGATGATCGTGCAGAGCTTCGCGTTGCGGTCTTCGTACTTCCGGCCGAGCTTTTCCGAAGCCAGATTGATCTCCGAGAACAGCCCCTGAAACGTGCTCTCGAACGATTCGTTTTCGATGTACTTGAACCCTGCCTGCAGGGTGTTGAGCAATTCGGCGTCTTGCGTCCGGGCCATGTTGGCGATGCTGGCCCAGAGGTGCTCGGGCTTAATCACATAATGCACCTTCCGGCGCATCTGCTGCTCGAACGGCTTCACCTCCTTGCGGTTCGCCTCGTACCAGACGGCCAGCGGTACGCTGCGATCCTCGCCCGTCACCTTCGGGTAATCCCGCCCCAGTTCCTTCTTCGCGGCCGCCTCATAGTTGTCCGAGAGGTAGCGGAGAAACAAAAACGCCAGCATGTAATCTCGGAAGTCGTCCGCGTTCATCGCCCCGCGCAGTTGATCCGCGATGTTCCAGAGCGTCTTGCCCAGTTGCTTTTGATCGTGGCCGTTCATGCTGCCGGTCCTTCCGCGTTCCCGGCAGGAAACAATGCGGGATTGAATGGATATCTGTTGATGAAATCGTGCAGGATCGTGTGGAAGTACTGTTTGTTCTCTTCCAGCATCTCCCTCGGCTCGAAGAGGGAATAATTGCCGTGGCTAAGCAGGTTCACGAGACGGGTGTGCAAGACGCCATCGAGATCGCCCTCGTCTTGGCGGATGCATGCGGAGAAGCTCTCGTAACCATGAAAGCTGGCGGTCTTCTCCAAAATCGCCCGAAGCATGTTGAAGTGGTGCGTGTAGAGTTCCCCGCTCCGATCCGCTTCATAAAGTTCCGTCAGAGCCGCCACATGATGGAAGAACGGCGTGTCGCTGGTTTCTCGAATGACGAAGCCCGCGGAGGAGCGGCCACGGCTCAGGAAATACTTGTTCGCCCGCTTCAACTCATTGCACAGAACATTGAAGAACAGCGTATGGTGCGTCGAGATCACGGTTTTCAGCCGGCTCTCCGGCTTCTTCAACAATCTGGCCAGGTGCGTGGCGACGGAAATCGCGTTGTGCTCGTCCAGCGATGAAATCGGATCGTCGATGTAGACGAACTTCACCCAGGAATAGGGCTCGTCGGCCTCCGATTCATTTCGATCCAGCACCAGTTGAAGGATCGCCAGAAAGAAGCACCAGATGAAAATGTTCTCCTCGCCGCGGGAGACTTTGATGTCATCGACCGTCACGGTCGTCGCCTGGTCGCCGATGCCCGTCGTGATCTCGCGGGAGAAGCTGACCTCCCATTCATTCGTGTCGATCCGGAAATCGAAATCAACGTACCGATCCAGGAGCGGCCGGATGCGGTTATCCATCTCCATCTGTTCCAGGCCCGCGAAGAACCGCGAATCCCGGTTGAGCTTCAGCACGCGCTCACGGTCATTCGCCAGGTCGTTGTCCCAGTTGAACAGGTCTTCGGTGAAGGCGTTGAAGTAGAGGGTGTCGCGTTCGTCGCCGTTCTTGCCGAGGTTTTTGAACTCGGTGGAAAGACGCGTCTTGCCCGTGCCGTTGTAGGCATAGAGCAGGATGAACTTCTTGTTTTGCAACTCGCTCTGCAGGTATCGGGCAAGCGTCGGCAAATCGGGAAATGGCTGCGTGCTCATGCTTCAACCTCCCGCGGCGACGGGAAGAGTTGCTCCATCAAGCCCTTTTTGTGGGACTGGAGAGCCACAACTTTCTGCGATTGAACTTGAATGAAGTTGTCCACCGAGGCAAGGCAGGCGACGATACGCCGCTGCTCGTCTGCTCCCGGACGCCGCAGAGGCATGCGAGCGAAATCGTCGTAGTACAGTCGCAAGCGGTCTTTCGTCAGCCCGCGAGAGTACGATGTCAGCAGCAGCAACGAGGCGGGCAACTTGAAAAGGTATTCGAAAAACTCCGACACTGCACCATCCAGTGGTGCCAGCACGATATAGGCCGGACTCACCAGGCAGTCTTCCGGTGCAACTCCCTGCGCGCCCTGCCACATTCGCATCATGTTGTATGCAATGTCGTTTTTGCACGCTTTCTTGTTGCCCGTCGCGTCTGCGATGTCATAAAAGTCCCGGTCAAACGAGTCGCGTCTCACCATCCCGTCGTGCATCGTTACGGAATAGATCGGTAGCCCTTCTTCGCCTTTGTTAATTCGATTGGCGAACAAGGTGCCCGCTTTTACTTCCCCCCACGCCGGCGCATCGCGGAACTCCGGGAACCGCAGGCGTGGCACGGTTTCGCCATCGCGGGGGAAGAGGTGCTGCATCAGCCCTTTCTTGTGGGCCTTGAGCACCGCCAGCTTCCGGCCCTCCGCCGCGATCAACTCATCCAGCGAACGCAGGCACGCAGCGATTTTCTCTTGTTCGGCGGGCGCTGGGACAGCAAGTGAGGTTTCTGCCAACTGGCTCGGATAGAGATGAACAACGGTGTCGCCCTGAGCAACCTTGGCGATAATGGGCCGCAGCTTTCCATTGATGTAGTAGCTCAGGAAGACGCCATCATGTGGCGTTCGAAGTACGTTCAAATCGCCGCCGAGTGCGACACCGGCGTGGAGAACGCATGAAGCTCTGGCAATGTCCAACTTTGTTTCGCCCGATGCTGGGATGATCACATCGTTCGCTTCGCTCAGGAAAAGATTCTCGCTGTCAGCGTTTGTTCGTGAATGTACGAAGTCGATAACCTCGCCGTAGCGTGTGTAAAGCTCGCCATACCTTATACAAGTGCGTTTCCCAATCGGGTCCAGATCAGCCTTGGAAACACCTTTCCCCTTGTGAATCGTCGCTAATTCACCGAGTTTGTATTGCTCCCACCCCGGCGCGTGCCGGAACTCCGGGAACCGCAGTTTCGGCGTCAGTGTTTGTTTCTTGCTCATGTCCCGCCGCCCTTCTTGCGGGCGGGGGGCTTCTTCGCAGCGATCTCTAACCGTTGCAACTCGGCTTCGATTTGTTCGACCGTAGGCAGGGCCGATTGCACTGCCTTCGGCAGCGTGCGCGTCAGTTCATAGGTGGCGATGCCAATCGGCTTGTCGATCCCGGCGAAGCTGTACTCGGCCAGCAAGCCGCCTTTCGACTGGCAGAGAATCAGGCCGATGGTCGGGGCGTCACTGGCGTGCTTCAATCGGTCGTTGACGACGTTGCAATAGAAGTTCAGCTTCCCGGCATACTCCGGCTTGAACTTCCCCTTCTTGAGGTCGATGACCACGAAGGCCCGCAAGCGAAGGTGGTAGAAAAGCAGGTCGATGTAAAAATCCTCCCCATCGACATCGAGGCGGTACTGCCGGCCGACAAAGGCGAAGCCTTGGCCGAGTTCGAGCAGGAACTGCTGCACGTGCTTGACGAGTTCGGTTTCCAGTTCGCGTTCGTGAAACGGCTCGGCCAGTGTGAGGAAATCGAAGATGTACGGGTCTTTGAGCAGTTGCTGCGCCGCCGCGGATTGCACGGGCGGCAGCACGGCGGCGAAGTTCGAGGTGGCCTTGCCCTGCCGGGCATGGGCTTGGGCGTCGATCTGCAGGGCGAGATAATCCCGGCTCCAGCCGTTGGCAAGCGATTGCTCCATGTACCAGCGACGGGTGGAGAGGTCTTTCACTTTCTGCATCAAGATGACATGATGCGCCCACGAAACTGCCCAAAATTGCGAATTCGGCAATTGTGCAACCGGCTGTTGCACTTTTGAGTCCGGGACCCTTTTTACCACCGGCGGTGGCAAAATTGGCGAGGCCGGCAATTGTGCAACGGGGGGTTGCACAATTGGGATCGTATCGGGATAGGCCCGGTAGAAGGCAAGCATCAACTTGATGTTCCGCTCCGAGAAACCCTTCAATTCCGGCAGTTCGTTCTTCAATTCCAACGCCAGCCGGGGAATGACCGCCGCTCCCCAGCCTTCGCGCTGCTGGCGACCCGCGATGATTCGGCCGATGTCCCAGTAGAGCCGTACGAGTTCCGCGTTGACGGCCAGCATCGCCCGCGTCTGGGCGGATTGAATGCGCCCCTTCACGTCGGCCAGGAGGGCCGTGAAGTCGTCGGGTTTCTTCAATGCTGGTCGTTTCGTGCCCATCGCCTCCGCCTTATTGTTCGTAAGCGTTCAGCCCGGAAATCTCGCGGCCGTCGGCTTGTTTCTTCAAGAGCGGCACCAGATCCTCCATCAGGGCCAGTTCCTTCTCGCGGCGTTCGCGCCAACTCAGATCCAGCGGGGCCAGCAGGTCGGTGAGTTGTTCGCCATCGAAGATCATCCGTTCGAGGATGGTGCCCACGAACGCCTGCAGGAAGTCGGCGGTCAACCCGTGCTTCGCCGCCAGGCCGGCGAGTTCCTCGGCGTTCTTCGCGGCTTTGAACCGCTGATAGCCGTCGCGCACGGCTTTCTCGTCGAGCTTCTTACCCGTTTCGAGCGACTTCACGTAGTCGGTGATCGTTTCGCGTTCATCAATGAACTTGGAATCGGAGGCGATCAACCCGATGAGTTGCTCGCGGCTCATCTTAGCCTTGCCCGGGGCCTGGCCGGAGAACTTGGCGATCAGACCCACGATGTAGTCGTAATCAATCACGGCCGAGGCGAAGAGCACGAACTCGAAATCGAGTTGATCGACCGGCGAGCCTTTCGCGCCGGCCTTGCCCTGCTGCGTGCGCAACCGCTGGGCGGTTTCGAGGTAGACGCCGCGGAAGCTCTTGAGGTCGTCCTTGGGGAGAATCGTTTCGATGACCTTCCGGTTGTCGTCGGTGAGGTCGGTGTACTGATCGAGCTGGGTCTGCAGCCGCTGCACCTCCTTGAAGCTCTCGATGAACTGGGCGCGGGCGGCATCCCCCTTGAGCCTCGGCACATCCTCGGGCTTGCCGGTCAGGCCCTGGGACTTCATGAACGTATCCAGCTTCTCTACGGCGGTCTTGAGCTTGTCGATGACCTGCGGAGCTTTGTCCACGAGCCAGATCTCGCGGGCCTTCTCGGCCTTGGCCCCGGAGAAGAGAGCGATGGCGGCATCCACTTCGGCCTGCTGCTGGCGGAAATCGAGGATGTTCCCATACGGCTTGGTCGCGTTCAAAATGCGGTTGGTGCGGGAGAAGGCCTGAATCAAGCCGTGGTGCTTGAGGTTCTTGTCGACGTAGAGAGTGTTGAGGTACTTGGAATCGAAGCCCGTCAAGAGCATGTCGACCACGATGGTGATGTCGATCTTCTCCCGGCCCTTCTTGGGCATGTCGGCATTGGGGTATTGCTGATCCTTGATCCGTTTCTGCACGTCCTGGTAGTAGAGGTCGAACTCGTTGATGGTGTGGTTGGTGCCGAAGCGGGCGTTGTAGTCGGCGATGATGGCCTTCAGGGCGTCCTTCTTCTTTTCCGGATCCTGCTCGTTGTCCGCTTTTTCCTGCGGCAGGTCTTCCTGAATCTGCTGCACGTCCTTGTTCCCTTCTGCGGGCGGGGAGAAGACGCATGCGATGTTCAGCGGCACATACTCCGCATCAGCGAGCTTCTTGCCGTTCTGCACGGCGTCGAACATGGCGAAGTATTCGATGGCTTCGTTGATGGACGCCGTGGCGAGGAGGGCGTTGAACTTCCTCCCGCCGGTGGCGGCGTCGTGCTTGACGAGAATGGCATCGACCACGGCCTTCTTGGCGAGCGTCTGCCCCGGTTTGATCGCCTTGCCGTCCGGCTTGAAATAGTCGACATGGAACCGCAGGACGTTCTGGTCTTCGATGGCGTGCGTGATGGTGTAAGCGTGCAATTCCTGCTGGAAGAGGTCGGCGGTGGTCTTGTGGGACGCCTGATCCCCCTCGATCTGCTGCCGGCTTGCGTTCGTCTCGAAGATCGGCGTGCCGGTGAACCCGAAGAGTTGAGCCTTCGGGAAGAACTCTCTGATCGTCTGATGGTTCTCGCCGAACTGCGAGCGGTGGCATTCATCGAAGATGAACACGACACGCTTTTCGCGGAGCGCATCGAGTTGCTGCGTGAACGTTTCCAGGCCCTTGTTCTTGCGTTTGGCGTTGCGCTTGCTGTTCTCGTCGAGCGCGAGGCCGAGCTTCTGGATGGTGGTGACGATCACTTTATCGGCGTAATCCTCGGAGAGCATGCGGCGGACAAGCGCGCCGGTGTTGGTGTTCTCCTCGACGCAGCCTTCCTGAAATTTGTTGAACTCTTCCCGCGTCTGGCGGTCGAGGTCCTTGCGGTCGACGACGAACAGGCACTTCTCGATATCGGGATTGTCCTTCAAAAGCGTGGAGGCCTTGAAGGACGTGAGCGTCTTGCCGCTGCCCGTGGTGTGCCAGATGTAGCCGTTGCCGCAATTCTGGTGGATGCATTCGACGATGGCTTTGACCGCATAGATCTGGTACGGCCGCATCATCAGGAGCTTCTGCTCGCTGGCGATAAGAACCATGTACCGGCTGATCATCAGGCTGAGGTCGCACTTGGCGAGGAACTTGTCTGCGAACGGATCGAGGTGCGTGATCTTGGCGTTGTCCTCGCCGGCGAACTGGTAGACGGGCAGGAAGCGTTCGTCGGCATTGAAGCTGAAATGGCGGCTGTTGTTGTTGGCGAAATACCAGGTGTCGGTGCGATTGCTGACGATGAAGAGTTGAATGAAGCACAGGAGCGTGCGGGAATAGCCGTTGCCGGGATCGTTCTTGTAATCGACGATCTGCTCCATCGCCCGGCGGGGGCTGATGCCGAGCGTTTTCAGTTCGATCTGAACGACCGGCACGCCGTTGATGAGCAGCAGGACATCGTAACGGTGATGGCTGTTGTCGGTGTTGATCCGGAGTTGATTGACGATTTCAAAGTTGTTCTTGCACCAGTCCTTGATGTTGACCAGCGTGTAGTTGAGCGGGGTGCCATCGTCGCGGGTGAAGCTGTTGATGCCGCGAAGCGTCTTGGCGGTGGTGAAGACATCCGGGGTGACGATTTCATCGATCAGACGCTGGCATTCGTTCTCGGTCAGCTTGACGCGGTTGAGCGTCTGGAACTTCTCCCGGAAGTTGTTCTCGAGCGCCGCACGGTCGCGGATGTCGGGGCGGTACTCGTACTTCAACTCCCGGAGTTTCCCGATCAGCCAATCTTCGAGGTGGCTTTCCGACGTGGCCATGGGCAGGCTTGCCCCGTTGGCCGGCACAGAACTCGTGGTGTCATTGGCCATAGGTCCCTGCTGCACGACCCGGTACTTTGCGTTTATGAAACATGAAACACTCGGAATAGCTTAACCCGCCGGTCAGGCAGCGGCAAGCATTTTTTTGTGAAACGCAGGTTATGAAGTGCTATTTAACACGTTGATTCATTTTTTCGAGGCAGCTGGAGGTTGAGACCACTTCTTTTCACAAGCAACGACCCGTCGAGCTGGAACAATCGTCTTGATTGCCCTGTTTCAACTTCACCCACTTCTGGCGTTGGCTGGCGAAACTCAACAGCCTGCAAATCTGCCGCAAGTGCTTCTCGTTGATCGGATCGCGGCCCTCGGCGATGAGCGGAAGGTAGAGCAACTCCTCCTGAATGTCCGGGGCCAGATGCAGCAGATTCATCACTTGGGTGATGCGCGGCTGAGTGACCTTGGCCAGCCGTGCAAGTTCGATGGTGTTGGCAATGACACCGCGACGCAGGAGATTGTCGAACTGGATCGCCAGCGCCATGACCCGCGAAACCCGGGGCACCCGGCCTGGTGGGAGCGTCTGAGAGGGCGAGGGTTCGTCGGCGATTCGCCGGCGACCGCGTTCGCCGCGGGTGAAGAACACTTGTTTGGTGACTGTGATCATGCTGCCTCTCCGAATTGCTTTTGAGCCAAGGTTTTGATGGCGGTTGGATGGAAGGACACCGCGACAGTGCTGCCCGCGGCGTTGAATTCGACCCGCGACACCAGCAAGGACAATATCTGGGCCTGCTCACGCGGGCTGAGCGTGTTCCAGATGTTGTCGAAGTCCGCGAACGCCGAGTCGATGTCTCTCGCGTCGAGTTGTTCCCGATCCACTTCTTCGATCCGCAGGCGAAGTTCCTTCAAACGGGTTTCTGTCTGGGCCACGCGGTCGTTGACTTCCGCCAGGCGGGCCGCGTGTGCCCCCGTTGCCGGACCGTTGCTGCAGAGCGTGCGGATTTCCGCGTTGTGCCAGCCGAGTTCCCGTTCGAGGCCGCGTTGTTCCGTGACCAGTTCGGCTCGATCACTTTCAAATTGCTTCTGCGCCTGCTGAAGCACTTGGGTCCGTAACTCCGGATCGTCGGCCAGCCCGCGGATCTGGTCGATCACCACCCGTTCGATCTCGGAGGCGGGCAAGGAACCCGAGCCGCAGGCCTTGCGGCCGCTCTTGATCGCCTTCGTGCAGGTGTAGTAGCGGTAGCGTTTCTCGCCCTTGCAGGTGAAGCTGTGCGTCATCGCCCGGTTGCAGCCTTGGCAGTGCAGCAGTCCCTTGAGCAAGGCCCCGTGACGGTTTCGTACTTGGACGCCGCCCGAACGACCGTTGCGCTGGAGCGTCGCTTGCACCTTCTCGAAGACCTCGGCATCGACCACCGAATCATGCACGCCCTGGTATACATCGGTCTTGTGCCTGATCTTGCCGATGTAAAGCGGGTTTGTCAGCATCGAGTACAGAGTGCCTTTGTCGAAGAGCCGACCTCCCGTGGTTCTGCCCTTCTTGGTTCTCCACTCCTTGTTCTGCCAACCGCGTCGCTCCAATTCTTCCACCACGGGCAGGAGCGAACCGAGCGAGAGGTAGAGTTGGAAGATCTCGCGGACGCGGGCCGCTTCCTGGGCGTTGATGGCCAGTCGCGGGCCACCGTTGGCCCGGTCCACGTCGTAGCCCAGGATCGGCATACCGCCCGACCACTTGCCCTTCCTCTTCGTGGCGGCGATCTTGTCGCGGATGCGTTCGCCGATGATCTCCCGCTCGAACTGGGCAAACGAGAGCAGGACGTTGAGGACTAGCCGGCCCATCGAGGTGGCCGTGTTGAACTGCTGCGTCACGGATACGAACGAGACGCGGTGCTTTTCGAAGACTTCGACCAGCCGGGCGAAGTCGAGCAGCGATCGGCTGAGGCGGTCGACCTTGTAAACGATCACGCAGTCGATCTTCCCCGCCTCGATGTCTGCCAGCAGCCGTTTCAAGGCCGGACGATCCATGTTGCCGCCGGTGAAGCCGCCATCGTCGTAGCGATCCGCGACGCACGTCCAACCTTCCTGCTTCTGGCTGGTAATGTAGGCGTGGGCAGATTCGCGTTGCGCGTCGAGCGAGTTGAACTCCTGCTCGAGGCCTTCCTCCGTGGACTTCCGCGAGTAGATCGCGCAGCGCACGGTTGTGGATATGGGCCGGATGTCTGTTTTGGGGCGCTTCATGACTTGTCCTCCAGACCGAAGAAGCGAAACCCGTTGACGTGCGTGCCGGTGATAAGCTTGGCGACCGCCGAGAGCGAAGCGAATCGCTGGCCCTCGAACTCGAACCCGTCCGGCACCACGAGCACCCGGCAAGTGCGTCCCTTGTACTGGCGGACGATCTCCGTGCCCGTGGCCGGCAGACGCGAATCGGTCGTAGGAATCGCGTGCGTCAGCACCATCGGCGTGTGAACCACATCATTGTCCTTCGGCGGCATCACCCGCAGTTCCGAACCGCGGGCCAGTTCCTCAGCCCGCCGCCGGGCTCGTTCACTCAAGTCGCCTTCGGCTACCGTTTGCAGCTTCCAGGCGATCTTGCGGATCAGGTAGATGCGGTGCCGCGACCGCGTTTGTTCGCCGAATAGCTCGGCGTAGCGCTCACCGAGTTGCCCGGTGGGCATCTGCTGAAGCGCAGCGACTTCCCTCTCGACATCGAGTGGCATGTTCGACCTCTCTGGTTGTTGGAACCGTTAAACTCCGGAACGACGAGACTCACTGAGCCTCGTTTCAGAGGAAACCTCAAGGCCAGTTCGAGGAATCTCCGGGGTTTCGTCATCGTGGCGGGAATGGCTTCGACGCAGACGAAGAAGGTATCTTCTCGCTCCTGTGGCGATGATCTCTGCGAGTGCTTTCGCCGACCGCTCGGCAGCGAATTGTTCAGAGGGCGGCTCAACTTCAGCAGCAGGCGGCTGCAGGATCGTGTTGGACTGCATAATGGACCTCTTTGGCTCTTGGGATTCAACTTTTCACCAAAGGACCACTGAGCCCGGTCCGAACGGGAACCTCAAGGCAGGATCGCACAATCTCGGAGGATTCGTCATCGGGCCGGACTTCGCTGCGGCGAAGCCGCTTGCAGTAGCGGCGAACGCCGCGGGCCAGAATGGCGGCGAGTTGTTGGTAACGCTGATCGGGTGTTAAATCTGAATGCGAAGTGTCCGCCATGACGACAGGCTCCTGAGCGTGGTGACCTGTCTGATATGTATGCTCGAAAAGCGTGGGGTGTCCGGCGATCACTAAACAGCCGGGCGTTTCCCAACGCCCCCGTGTTTTCGTTTTGACCGCATGTCGAGCGGAACCTCCATCTAAACCGAGGCCGCGACCACCGGTGAGACACCGAGAGTTTTGGGCCAGATGTGTGGCGGTTGTGGTGTAAGTTGTAGTTGGCGTTTGTCTCTACCGGCGATCACATGAGCAATGGCGAGAACCCAGGGATGCGTAAACCACTGCGGGAAATGGCGTTGAATTGCAAACGCTGCGGAGCGGGGAATTGAAGAACGCCGCCAACCAGAGGGTCGCGGCGTTGGCGGTAAAGTGGAAGTAGTACCCCGGGCGGGATTTGAACCCGCATGATCTCGTTTAGAAGACGAGGGTCTTATCCAGTTAGACAACCGGGGCTAACTCGGCTGATTATACCGAAAGCCGCTTTCCTGATCCACGCTGTTCACTCCGCATCCGAACTCTGGGGGTAACCAATTTCTCTGGGTGTGGCACAAGGACAACTGCGGAGGTTTGCTGGGTATTTCATTCCGCACTCGGCATTCCGAATTCCGCACGGCAAGAGCAGGTACCTGCGGAGGAATTCAAAGTCTTGGAGAATTCGGTTACAGCCGGTCGATTCGACCCCGCCATGAGCCTGGCTGGACAGATTCGGGTGATAATCGCACAATCACCCCATTCCATCAGGGAGGATCGGCGTGAAGAAGCACGCAGCGGCGTGGGCGAAGGGGCTCGCGAAATATGCGATCGGCTTTGGGCTGCTCGTCTTCGTCATCTGGCGAAACTGGGAACCCAAGGGAACCAGCCCCGGTCTGAAGGGGCTGCTCGAACAGACGCCGGACCTGCTCGCCTTTGCCGGAGTCGTCGTACTGGCGGTAAGTTGCACCTTCATCCAGTACTTCCGCTGGTACTTTCTCGTCCGCGCACTCGATCTGCCTTTCACGAAACGGAACGCCATCCGTCTGGGACTCGTTGGCACATTCTACAACGTGTTCCTGCCGGGCTCGGTCGGCGGCGATCTCGTCAAGGCGTACTTCATTGCCAAGGACCACGCCGAGCGAAAGGCAGCCGCGGTATCCACCGTTGTCGCGGATCGGCTCGTCGGACTGTTCGGTCTCGTGTGGGTCTCGGCGGCGTTCGGCGGTGCCTTCTGGCTGGCGGGCAATCCCATCATTGCGGACAACGCCTGGCTGAAGGGAATCATCCGCGCCTGTGCCGGGCTCACCGCTTTCGCGATCCTCGTCTGGGTGTTGCTCGGTTTCTTGCCGCAAAGCCGGGCCGATCGCTTCGCCGGGCGGCTGTCGCTCATTCCGAAGCTGGGCAAGACGCTTGCCGAGTTGTGGTATGCTGTGTGGATGTACCGGCAGCGGCCGCGTGTCATTTACGGCACCATCGCCATGACGGCGGTCGTGCATCTCGGCTTCGTGATGATGTTCCACCTTGCCGTGCGGGTCTTCCCGGCGAACGGACCCGCCAGCCTGCCCGAGCACTTCGTGATCGCACCAATTGGCTACATCGCCCAGGCTTTCTTCCCCGCTCCTGGTGGCGTCGGCGGCGGCGAAGCCATCTTCGGTTATCTCTACACGATCCTCGGCCGCCCCGAGACCAGTGGCGTGATTGGCCGGCTCACACTGCGTGTTGTCGAATGGGGCTTCGGCTTCGTGGGCTACATCGCCTTCTTGCGGATGCGCCATGAACTGCCCACGGTGGAGGAGAAGCCGACCGCTGACACCTTTAGTCATGTGCCTGAGCCGGCGGAGCCCAGTGTCTCGCATTAACCGGGCCGATCAGCACGACCAGCGCGAATGCGGCCACGGCCAGGGCACGGTGTGAGCCGATGCCCACGGCTTCCACCCATTCGCGCGGCAATAACTGCGCCGCCATCAGCAGAATCGCTGACCACGCCGGCCAGCGCTTCCCGGCTGCAAACAGTTCACGCAACCACGGCACGGCCAGCAGCAACACGAGCACTTCATAGCCCAGCACCTGCGAACACAGTACGGAGCCGACCGCTGCGGCCGCGAGGGCCCAGGCGGCAGAGGGCTGCACACCGGCAATCACGGTGCGAGCCAGCACCAGGCCGAACCAGACGAGATAGCCCGCGAGCGTGGTGATGGGTGTGAGTTCGAGCACCGGCCCGCCGGCGGCGATGAGCAGGCGGTTCCAGCTTGTGATCTGCGGGTTCAATTCGACGCGGTTGAACAGTACGGACTTGTGGGCAGCGGCGAGGAAGTCCAGATAGTCGCGTGGGCCGATGCCGGCCAGGAGACAGCCAAGGCCATTGAGTGCCGCGACCATCCCCGCAAGCCAGGCCGCTCGTTTCCAGCCACCGAGATACCACGCCAGTGGCAAGAGCGGCAGCGCCAGGTGCGGCTTCAGAAATGGTATCGCCCAGAGCAACGCTGCAGGCAGCGACCACTTTCGCTCATAACACCACTGACCCGCCGCGACGCAGCCCACGAAGAGCAGCGTGGTCTGGCCGACAACGATAATGGCGAGCGTGAGGAAGTTGAGCAGCAGGAAGACCGGCACGATTCGGGCGGCCAGCGAGGTGTGCTCGGCGTTGCTAAAGGTGCGAAAGAGCAGAAGCACGCCGATGGCGGAGAGGCCGCACGTCACGGCCCACAGCAACTTCGCAATGGGATATGGCACGGCGGCGAAGGGTGCGAAGACCACCACAGCCTGAGGCGGCAAGAAGAAGCCGCAGTTCTTGATCAGTTCCTCGCTCTCGGGGAACTGCGTGGCGACCGTAGTGCGAATCTTCTTGCTGTCATAAGGTGATTCGCGGTGCAGACCGAGTTCGGCACCGGCACGGTAAATGAAGAAGTCCGGGAAGTTGTTCGCCCCGATGGCCTGGAAGAAGGCGAAGGCGGTGAGCAACGCGACGGCAAGGAGAGCGAATGGTGAACGGGCAGCGTCAACCACCGAGTTTCTCCGGAAGCAGGAGCGTGGCCGGGTGCTGAAGCTGGTGGATCACGGCGTTGCCAAACGCAGCCCCGATGGCACCATCCAGGATGCGATGATCGAAGGAGAATGAAAGGTAAAGCATCTCCGCGGCGCGGATCTGGCCGTGGGCATCGAAGGCGGGCCGCTTCACGATTTTGCCGACACCCATGATGCCGACCTCGGGGTGATTGATGATGGGCGTGGAGATCAGGCCGCCGATGTTGCCGATGGAGGTGACCGTGAAGGTGCCACCTTTCAGGTCTTCGAGGCGGGAATGGCCGGCCTTCGCCTCGGTACTCAGTCGGTCGATGTCGCGGGCGATGGCGGCGACGTCCTTTTTGTCCGCATCCTTGACCACGGGGACGATCAGCCCGCCGGGCGTGGCAGTGGCGATGCCGACATGGTAGCGATCGAGCAATTTGATCTCGCCCGCGGCCTCATCGAATGTGCTATTCACAATGGGGATTTCTTTGAGGGCTCGGGCCACGGCCTTCACGAAGAACGCGAGATAGGTGAGCTTCACTCCGGCCTGGCCGAAAGGCTCGCGGAGTTGCGTCCGGAGTTTCACAAGGTCCGTGGCGTCGCACTCGTCGATGTATGAATAATGAGGGATATGCCGTGTGGATGCGAGCATGTGCTCGGCGATCTTGCGGCGCAGGCCAAGCAGTTTCACGGTGGTGCCGGGCTTGCCGTAGTCGGGCTTCGGCGGTTCGGGGCGAACGGGCTCCGCGCTCGTGGGTGCCGAGGGTTGAAGCAGGGGTGTGAGGTCATCGAGCAGGATGCGACCGTGTGGCCCGCTGCCGTGGACGCGGGCGAGATCGATGCCGAACTTGCGGGCGAGCAAGCGCACCGAAGGTGCGGCCGGCGGCAGCGCGAGCGTGGCCGTGCCGTTGTGTGTGGGTTGATCCTGAGGTTGAACGAGTTGTGATTGAACAGCCGGCTTACGCCGGCCGCTCGCCTCGTTTGGGCCGCTCGCCTCGTGCGAGTCGCTCGCGTCGTGCGAGTCGCTTGTTTTCTCTTCGATCGCACCATTCGGTGTGTAGGTAAGCACGGCCTGGCCCACAGCGATCTTCGCGCCAGGCGTGGCGCTCAGCGCCGTGACCGTGCCGGAGAAGGGTGAAGGCACTTCCATCGTGGCCTTGTCCGACATCACCTCGGCGAGCCCCTGGCCATGCGCAATAGCATCGCCCGGCCGCACCAGCCAGCGGATGAGTTCGACCTCATAAAGTCCCTCACCCACCGGCGGGAGATGAAAATCCATTCCACAGACTCCACAGCCGCAGAGTTCAGAGCCCAGCTTCAACTCAGGATGTCGACCGGGCCTTCCGCTGGCGCTTCACACCGGGATCTAGAACCAGTCTTTCTTCCGGTGAATGTAGTCGCGGTCGTACTGTTCGTCGCTCATCCCGAGGTATTGTATCCCTTCGATGAGCGGGATAATCCAGATGATCCACCAGAAGAAGAGGCCGAGAATCACGCGGACGACGCCGTTGCCGGTGTTGCCCTGCATGAACTTGTGCACGCCGAAGGTGCCGAGAATAATGGCCACGATGGCGTGATTGGTCCGCTCACCGGTCTTCACGGGTGGGCTGTGCCGCACCGGGGCGGGCCGGGGAGATTGTCGCCGCGTTCCCGCAGGCAACGGTGCCCCGGCTCGTTGCAACACCGGCACATCGTCCTCCACGGGAATCACGGCCTTCGGCTTGGCCGTCGACTTGGAGGGCGCCGGTGAGGCAACCGGCGGCTTTGGTCGTGGTGGTGCGGGCTTCGTGGCGGGTGGTGCCGACTGTTGCTGTTGTTGCTGGCCGGACTTGGGTGTGAAGCCGAACGCTTCCTTTAAACCGCTTCCCACCTTCGCCCAGGGATTCTGCGGTTTTGCCGGCTCATCCGTCTCCGCGGCCAGCGGCAGAGCCTCGTCCGGGTTCACTCGCTTGAGAACGGCCAGCACCTTCTCGAAGGACGAGGGCCGTTCGTTCGGATCATCCATCAGTGCCGCATCGATCAGTTGTCCCAGGTTTCGCGGCACCGAACGATAGTGCTTCATCGCCGGCCGGGGTGTTTTGAACAGCGCATAGCAGAGCGTCTTCGCGAAGCCATAGATATCGGCTGGCGGGCCAACCTTCACGCCGGGAAGCTGGCCCATTTGTTCCGGTGCGGCGTAGTCCAGGGTGCCCGCGATGCTCGTGCCCTTCAGTGTGGCTCCGCGGCGTGTCGAGAGGCTGGCCTTGAGAACCTCGGACTTCATGGCCAGGCCGAAATCGATGAGCCGCACTTCCCAACCCGTGGGGGATGTCTCATCACGTTTGATCATCACGTTAGCGGGTTTGATGTCGCGGTGCAAAATGCCCTGATCGTGGGCGGCCTTCAGAGCTTCCGCCAGCGTCTGCCCGATCGGCAGCACATCCGCGAGCGGCATCGCACCGTTCGATTCGACGTGGTCCTTGAGGGTCGGGCCGTCGAAATACTCCATGACGAGGAACGGGCGGCGCTGGGCCGCATCGGCGTATCCACAGTCACGCAGGCCGATGATGGCCCGGTGCTTCAATTTGTCCAGGTTCATCGCCTCCTTGAGAACGGCACCGCTCTCGCGGTCGAGCCCGATATCATCGATGGCCTTCACGGCAACGTATGCCTCGGTGAGAGCGTGACGACAGCGGAAGGTGACGCCAAAACCACCGGCACCCAGGATGCGATCGGGTTCGTATTTGTCCAGCGGGAAGGGAGCAAAGCGAACCGGATCGAAGCGAATGGCGGTGCGCAGCTCCGCCAACGCACCGGGAAAATCTTCCTGTTCGAGCTTTGCCCGATACGTGTTGAAGTGCGCTTCCGCACGCTCGGTGTCCGAGGTCGCCATCAGTGCCGCCGCGGCAAACGACTCGCCGGCGTCGGAGAAATCGCCGACCGCAACCTGCAGCTTGCCCATGTCCGTGACCAGCCCAGGCCGGGCCTTGCGTTCCGCGGCGGGCAGGTTACGCAACTGGCCGAGCAACTCGCGAACGCGTTCGCGCTCCTGGTCGTTGCGAATCGAAAGGCTGTGTTCGGAGGCCACGGGTTGATTCTTCATATCCAGCTTCTCGAGAAGCTGGTTCATGCGGGCTTGCAACTCATCCATGCGGCGGGCGGCATCCGCCGCGTGGGTCTCGGCGGCATCCTGCGCTGCGGTCGCAGCGGCCTTCGCCACTTCCACCACGCCCCTGATCTCCTGAACACTCTCGTGCACACCCTGCACCGAATCCTTCACGTCCTCCACCGAATCCCAGACACCGTGCACATCCTGGCGAGTCGTGCGAATGTCGTCGTGGGCTTCACGCACATCGGCGTGCACGGCGTCCAGCTTGCCGAGCAAGGCAGCGACGGCATCCTCGAGCGCCTCACTGAGATGCGATTCCGACTCGGCGAGCGAGGCAGTGAGTCCTTCGAAGCCATCCACCTGGGCCTGCGAAAGATTCTCGATGGCAGTGACCTGCAGGCCGCGGAAGAGTTGCGGATTGCGCTCCACTTCACGGCGAAAGAAATAGCCTGCCGCAACGACCACGATTGATTGATTCGCATGCGCCGGCTGGGCCAACAACCAGCCGAGCCCCTTGAAGCCAGCGGTCTGCACGGCAATGCCCAGGTTATGCAAGGCCTCCTTCTCGGCCTTCAACAGAGACTGCGGATCGCTGTACTTGGCGAACGCCCCGGCCTTCTCGGCAAGGCCCCCTGCCACGAGATTGCCAAGCAGCACCCCTTTGCCGAGCGCTTCACGAATCTCCTTGAGGCATCGGGTGCGGAACTCGGTCTTGCCGGTAAGTTCGGGCAGCGGCATCCCATCGAGGAACTTGCGAATCTGTTCGCGCAGGGCTTTGGTCTCGGCGCGATCGAGGCGATTCCAGAGCGTCTCGCCCGCCAGCGCCACCTCGAGTGCCTTCCAGGCCTTGCGATTGCAGTCTTCCAGCGTACGCAGCAGGTTTTGCGAATGATCGCTGGTATGGTCCATCGCCAGGCGGAAGAGAGCATCGACACGCTCGCCCGAAACGGACCGGAACGCGAATGAACAGACGATCTCGGCGATTTCCATGGCAACGCCCCGGTGAACTCAGCATGCTTCGTGATTGGGTCTCCGCAGATAGGGTAACCGCGGCGGGAACGCCCGACAACCGGAGGGCTTGCCAGGCTTCCAGAAGGCAGAGCCCACCGTTCACCGACCGGACTCGGTGGGGACGACGCGAATCGCATCTGTGGGACAGACAAGTTCACAGGCGGTGCAGGCGATGCAATCGGCGGGGCGTGGCAACCAGGGATAGGCACCGCTCAGAGCGAGGCATGCAGTCGGGCAGACCGATACACAGTCGCCGCAGCCAGTGCAATGAGCCGCATTGAGCACGGGTCGTTCCGGTGATGGCTTCACTCGGCATTCCCTTCCCGCGCAAGATCGAGAATCTCTTCTTGCTTGATGGGTACTCGGTTGGGGTCTCCCAGCACGCGACGAACCGAAATCGCCATCAGCCCACTCACGACATCCTCAAGCACAGGACGGGTCAACGGTGGAAAAAGCACATAGCGTGCACCGAGGTCGAGCATGGCCGCGCTCCAGGCTGCACGGTCCTCGTCAGGGAGTTTGGTTGCACTCACAGCGATAATGGGTAGATCCGGGAACAAACGGTGTGCGTCGCCGACCAGCACGTGGCTCCTGAGCTTGACGTCGGCTGGTTCGAAATGGACGAGCAACACACCGGGCCGCCCCTCGCGGAGCAGTGCCAGTGCGTTGTCACTCGAGCGTGGCTCCCGCACCACCCAGCGGCTCTCGCCCGCCAGTTCGCCGAGGAGACGAACCAGCCACGTGTCAGGCTCGAAAATGATGAGCTGCGGATAACGCATCAATGGACGCCACGAGAACGCGAAAATACCGTACTGTTCAACTTATCGCGTCCCAAATCGCATTCCAACGGCGATCGTGGGCTCTTCGTTTCAAGAACAAATCACGTTTAACTTTGTGCGCATTGACCACTTGCATGGAAACAGAGTAGAGTATACCTCTGTCAACATGCGGGAGTATGGATGTTTGCGCGTGGATTATTCGTGGTGCTGATTCTGGTGGGGCAAGTGCCTCTCCGTTTCTGCACGTGCGGAAGCGTGCATCTCCACGCCGCCCAGCCGGCTGCTCCCGAGCAGGCTCCCGACGAGACCCGGCAGGTTGACACCGAGTCCGAATCCCATCACGACGACGATTGCCAGGCATTGAAGCCAAGGCCGAGTTTCCACTCCGCTCTTGTCGCGAGTGTGGAACCTGGTTCGATGGATTGCCTGGATCTCGGCGAGTGCCTGGTGAGTGCCCCACAGCCTCTTCACCCGAAGCACGAGACCGCCGCGAGCCCCTTCCGCCCGCCGGGCATACCACCGGTTCCACTCTTCATCACACTCCTCGTTCTTCGGAACTGAGCACGGCTTCTGGCCGTCTGCTTCCGCCGGCGCTTGCGCCTGGTGGCGTTCCTTCATTTACACTCAGACCCGAGGCTGCCATGCGCTGGACCACATTGATTCGCCCCATCCTGACGATTGCAGCGGTCGGCGGAATCGCGGCCTTGGCCTATGCCACGCGCGACCGCTGGACGCCGCACGTCTTCCCGACCCGACCCACCGCGGCGAGCGAACCCATTGCTGCAGAGCACGATGCCGGGGGCGGTTGCTGCGGCACCGAAGAGACACACGATCATGGACCCGCCGGCGATAGCGTGAAACTCTCACCCCAGGCCCAGGCCAATCTCGGCCTCGACAAGGAAGGCGCGGTGGACGTCCTCTTTCCCAAAGAGCACTGGCGATACCTGACGATTCCCGGCATCGTCTCCGATCGGCCCGGAGAATGCGAACGCGTGATGACCTCCAGCGTGCCGGGCATCGTCACCGAGATTCGTGCCCGCCCTGGCGACACTGTGAAGCCCGGCGACCCACTCTTCACCATTCAGCTGGTCAGCGAGTTCTTGCAAACGACACAGACGGAACTCGCCAAAACCTCGCGCGACCTCGAAGCCGCGATCGTTCGGCGAGACCAGACCAAGAAACTGGTGGAGGCGGGGAGCAAGCCGGGCATCGAACTGATCGATGAGGATAACCAGGTGAAGCGACTGACCACACAGGTGCAAGGCTATCGCCGCCAGTTGCTCATCTTCGGATTGAGCAGCGATCAGGTGGCCAAGGCGGAGAAGGGCGACATCATCACCGAGATCACGTTCGTGGCACCCACCCATACCCTCACGCACAGCACGGAGACTCCGGGCACGCGCGACATCTCCGTACCGATTCACCCTCTGTACGAAGTGCAGGAACTGCGTGTGAAACTCGGCGAACAGGTGATGGCCGGTCAGACGCTCTGCCTGCTGGCGATCCACCAACACCTGTACATCGAGGGGCGGGCCTTCAAGTCGGAAGCCGCCGCACTGGCCGAGGCCGCCGAGAAGAAAATCCCCATTGAGGTCGTATTCACAGATGAAGTGCCGGGCAGCTGGTCGGGTTCCGTGGGGCCGTTCGTGATCCATCACATGGCGAACATCGTCGATCCGGGCACGCGCACCTTCGCCTTCTACTTACCACTGGAAAACCAGGAGCGCACCTTCGAGCGTGATGGCCGAACGTATTACTCCTGGCGCTTCCGCCCCGGCCAGCGTGTGCGTTTGAAAGTACCGATCGAGAAACTCGGCGACAACGTACTGGTGCTGCCTGCCGGAGCCGTGGTGCGTGAGGGACCCGAAGCGTTCGTCTTCAGCCAGAGCGGCGATGTCTTCAAACGCAAGCCAGTCCACATCCTGTACGAGGATCGCGAAGAAGTGGTGATCGCCAACGACGGCAGCATCTCCCCGGTGGAATATCTCGTCCGCACCCCAGCCGCCGGCGCCATCAACCGCGCCCTGAAGGCCAGTGGAGCCGAACCCGCGGGACATGATCACGATCATGGCCACTAGAATCATTTAAGATTGATGATTTAGGATTGATGATTGAAGACTTCAGAGTTGTTCGATTGTCTCCGCAGATTTCGCCGAGAGTCTGATAACTGATTACAGGAGGCCGCCATGACTGCGAATGATCTGAAGCGGCGGACAAAGCAGTATGCTCTGCGCGTGATGAAGCTCGTGGCAGCGTTGCCGGACAATGCGATTGGCCGGGCCATTGGGAATCAGTTGATTCGCAGCGGGACATCGGTGGGGGCGAACTATCGGGCCGCATGCCGTGGCCGATCCACGGCGGAATTCGCGGCGAAACTGGGTGTTGTCGTCGAAGAGGCGGATGAATGCGAATACTGGCTGGAACTGATCGTCGAAGGCGGTTTGTTATCATCCGAACTGGTCGCCCCACTCCTGCAAGAAACGAACGAAATCATCTGCATCATGGTGGCATCACGAAAAACCGCCAAAGGCTCTTAATTCTTCAGTCGTATTTGTGTTGTTCATCAATCATCAATCATCAATCATCAATCATCAATCATCAATCTTAAATGCTCAACTCTGTCATCAAATTCTCGCTGCGGCACCGTTCGCTGATCGTGGTCGGTGCGCTCGTCGTGCTCGTCTATGGCGGGTACAGCGCGGCCACCATGCCGATCGATGTGTTTCCCGATCTCGATCGGCCGCGGGTCGTGGTGATGACGGAGGCACATGGCTTCGCACCCGAGGAAGCCGAAACGCTCATCACCTATCCGCTCGAATCGGCCCTGCTCGGCGCGAGCGGTGTGCACGATGTCCGCACGCAATCCGGGTTCGGGCTCTCGGCGATGACGGTCGAATTCGCCTGGGGCACGGACACGCGCACGGCCCGGCAAGTGGTGACGGAACGTCTGGCCATCGTGGCCGGCGACTTGCCCGCCGATGTGCGGCCGCAAATGACGCCGCCGAGTTCGATACTTGGTCAGTTTCTTATTGCCGGGGTGCGCCGGCAGGCTGGTCCGAAGGGAGGGGAACTGATCCCCGTCGGCAACACGGGCATCTACGCCGAGCGCGTGTTCGTGCTCGGCCAGCCACCGGAATTATTTGCCTGGAAGGTCACCGATCGCCGCGATCCCGCGATGTGGGAGCCGGTGCCCGTCGGTGATGTGGTCTGGTCCGATGTGGCCGCCGATGGTTCGCAGGCGGTGCGGGCCACGGCGGGCGGGCAGGCCCATCGGCTCACGTTTCCCTCGGAATTACAGCGGCAACTCGAACTCCGCACCATCGCCGACTGGGTCGTGCGGCCGCGGCTCCTGAAGGTCACCGGTGTGGCCCAGGTCGTGACCATGGGGGCGAGCCGCAAGCAATATCAAGTGCTCGTGGAACCGCCCGCGCTCATCGAGAACGGCGTCACGCTGCAGGATGTGGAAGCGGCGCTCAAGGCGAACAACGTCAACTTCACCGGTGGTTATGCCGATGCGGGCGGTCTGGAAAAGCCGATCCGCGTTATTGGTCGGCTCGGCCCGCGTCCGGATCGCGTGCTCGCTGATTTGAAGCTCATCCCGGTGCGCGTGCCGGAGCATGAAGGCAATGTGCCTATGATGGGCGATGGCCTGCACCGGCCGATCTTGCTCCAGAATGTGGCACGTATTGTCGAAGGTCCACAACTCAAGCGTGGCGACGCCAGCATCAATGGCTACCCCGGCGTGGCGCTCACCGTCACCAAACAACCACACGCCGATACGCGCGATATCACGGAACGTGTGCAGGAGGGCTTGCGCGAGGTCGAGCCGTCGCTGCCCGCCGATGTCGTGGTCGAACCGCGGCTCTACGAACTCCGCGAGTTCATTGATCGCGGCGTCTCGAACGTCGGCGAAGCCATGGTGATCGGTGCCGGGCTTGTGCTCATCATCCTCTTCCTGTTCCTGCTGAATGTGCGCACCACGTTCATCTCGCTCACCGCCATTCCGCTGTCGCTCGCCGTCACCGCCATCGTCTTCAAGCTGGTTGGCTGGATCAGCGGCGTCGAACTCTCCATCAACGTGATGACGCTCGGCGGCATCGCCGTGGCCATGGGCGAACTCGTGGATGATGCGATCGTCGATGTCGAGAACATCTTCCGCCGATTGCGTGAGAACAATCACCGCCCGGAGCCGTTGCCTGTTTTGAAAGTGGTGTATGAGGCGAGCCGTGAGGTGCGCACATCGATCGTGTTCGGCACCATCGTGGTGATTCTCGTGTTCCTGCCATTGTTCGCGCTCACGGGCATCGAGGGTCGGCTATTCGTGCCGCTGGGCATCGCGTACATCGTCTCGATTCTCGCGTCGCTGGCCGTCTCGCTCACCGTCACGCCCGTGCTGTCGTATTACCTGCTCGCGAAGTCGAAGGCCGTGCATCGCGAGAAGGATGGCTTGCTGGTCCGCGGCTTGAAGTGGTGTGCCGGGCTGCTCGTCCGCTTCAGCATGCGAAACGCATCGCTGCTGTTGTTGCTGACGTGGGTGATTGTGGCGTACTGTGGCTGGCGCATCACCACCATCGGCACGGATTTTCTCCCGGCGTTCGATGAAGGAGCCGCCCAGCTCACCGTCACCTTGCCCGCGGGCACATCGCTCGAAGAGAGCAACCGCACGGGCCTGCTCATCGATGCCGAGTTGCAGAAGCGCATGGTGAGCCCCACCAACCCGGATGGCGAAATCCGCTCGTTCGTTCGCAAGACGGGCCGGGCCGAACTCGATGAACATGCCGACCCGCCCAACGCCAGTGATATCATCGTGCAACTGAATCCGGACACGGGCCGCTCGCGTGCCGAGGTGCTTAACACGCTACAAGAAACCGTGGAGGACGCAGTGCCAGGCATCGGCCTGGAAGTGGAGCAACCGCTGGCGCACCTCATCAGCATGAATATCTCGGGTAGCAAGGCGCAGATTGCCATCAAGCTGTTCGGCGACGATATGGATACGCTGGAGAAGACCGCCGAGCGTATCCGTGCGGTGGTTGCCGAGGTGCCCGGTGTCGATTCGCTGGCGGTCGAGGCGATTCGCCGGGTCGATGAAGTGCATGTGAAATTGCGGCCCGAGGCACTCGCGTTTTATGGCGTGGATCGCGCTTATGTCGGGGCCTTCGTGCAGACGGCGCTGAATGGCGAGGTCGTGTCGCAGGTGGTGGAAGGGCAGCGCCGCTTCGACCTGCTCGTGCGGCTCGATGAACCCTACCGTGCGGATGTGAACCGGCTCGGTGAACTGCGGCTGGACCTGCCCAACAACCGCGGCCAGGTGCGGCTTTCCGATCTGGCCGATGTCACACCACCGACGGGCGGCGACGCCGGTGCGAACCACATCAAGCGCGACAATGCCCGCCGCCGCATTGTGATTCGCTGTAATGCCGTGGGCCGCGATCTCGGCTCGGTGGTCGCGGACATCAAGCAGGCCGTGGGCGAAAAGGTGCCGCTGCCCGTGGGCTATTTCGTGGAATATGGCGGGCAGTTCGAGAACCAGGAACGCGCCACGCAGATCATCGGCGTCCTCTCCATTGCCTCCTTCTTCGGCATGTTTTTCGTGCTCACATTGCTGTTCCCGTCCGCCCGCATCGTGCTGCAGATTCTCAATGCCATTCCCACCGCGTTCATTGGCGGCGTGCTGGCGCTGGTCGTCACCGGGCAGACGCTCACGGTGGCCAGCCTGGTCGGATTCATTTCGCTGGGCGGTATCGCGGTCCGCAACGGCATCTTGCTCGTGACGCACTACGTGCACTTGATGCGCGAAGAAGGCGAAGGATTCAGCGAGCAGATGATCCTGCGCGGCAGCCTGGAACGCCTCTCACCCGTGCTGATGACCGCGCTCACCGCGGGCATCGGGCTCATTCCACTGGTCGTGGCAGGCCACCAGCCGGGCCGCGAAATCCTCTACCCCGTGGCCACCGTGATCCTGGGCGGGCTCATCACTAGCACGTTCTGCGAATTCCTGATCCACCCCGGGCTCTTCTGGCGCTTCAGCGGGAAATCCGCGGTCGCGCTGGCCCAACAGGGTAAGATACACGACGGGCTGGACGAACGCCCGACGGTGTGATGACCGGGATTTTCCCTCTTCAAGGAGTGTGAGATGCGAATGCTTTGTGGACTCGCCCTGTGTGCCCTGATCGGTGTGACCACACAGGCGGCGATGGATGACGACCACGTCGGCCCACACAAGGGAATCGTGGTCGAATGGGAAGGGGAATACCACCCGGAACTCGTCATCGACACCAAGACCGGCACCATCACCGCGTACATCTATGGCAACGAGGATGAATTCAAGGCGGCCAAGATGAAGCCGATCGATTCGAAGGCGATTGCCCTGGCGCTCAAGACCAATCCGCCCACGGTTATCAGGCTGACGCCGGCCCCCGAGAAGGGCGACCCGGCCGGCACCGCCTCCAAGTTCACGGCCACCCACGATGTGTTCAAGAAAGAGATGAAGTGGTCCGGCACCCTGGCCGGCAAGATCGGCAAGAAGCCGTACTCCGCTGACTTCCAGCAGAAGTAAGGAAGTTCGCAGCGAGCCGCCACGGTCACGTGGCGGTTTCCTTTTCACCGGGCAGCGCTTTCCCGCGTGCCGCGAGCAGTCGGCCTAGTTGATCCGCCGAGAGTCGCGCATCATCTGTGAGCAGTGCACCGAGTTCCGTGAGAATGAAATCCTCGACATCGTCGCCGGTCCACCCTTCCGCGACGAGCCGCTTCCGAATCTGCTCCACGCCCTTATCCCGCAGCTTATCATTTCGCCGCGAGATGCTCCCCTCGTGCAGGCCGAGCAACCCGGCGACTTCGCGCTGGCTCATGCGATAACGCCAGCGCAAGCCGAGCAGCAGTCGTTCGTCGTCGTCCAGCGTGCAGAGCCAGTCGCGTGCGGCGAGCACGAAGACCTCGTGCCAGCGTGCATGGGTGTCGGCTTTTGGGGCCGATTCGAGTGGAATGGCAATATCGTCGTCCGGGAGCGACATGGGGCCGCCATGCTGGCGGAGCTTCGAGAGGTGCCAGTTCTGGAAGACGCGGATGAGCCACGGGGCGAGCGGCCGCTGGCCATCGTAGCGAGCGAGAATCGGCACGCTCTCCTCGTTCTCCGAGACGATTAACGTGCTCCAGAACTCGGTGACGGCGGTGTCCTGCCGCTCCTCGTCACGCGGATAGAGTCGCGTGGCTCGGGCCCGCAAGGCATCGACAAGCAAACAATCGCTGCGGCCCGTGCGAGCGTTGAAGAGTTGCTCCCACGCGGCGTTGGAACCTTCCAGGCAACCCACGCAGACGGCCCAATCGACCGCATAGAGACCTTCCAGATATCCGCCCCAGGTCACGTCGGGGGATTTCGGATAGAAGATGCGAAAGGTGCGCTCGGCGTGGCTCAGAAACTTGGGTTCCGGGACTCGCACCGCAGGCAACTGCAAACGCGCGAAGTGAAACAGCAACATGAGGCGGCCGCGGTCGGGCGGCGTGAGTGGCGGCAATTCCGGCAACGAACTCATGGCGATCTCGGAAACATGGCGGCGATATCCTCGGTGAAGTATACCGAATGCCGCTCACAATCTTCCGAGATCCTTTCGATAGACGCCTGACCTGCGAGTTCGCAAGTGTTCACCAAGCAGAGCATCCGTCCTGTCCTAGCTCCGGCCAGGGTGTGGTCACTCCCGGGGCATCCTTCTGTCGGAGGTGGATTGAACCGGTCCTGAGGAGACACGATCTCGTTGAGCACTAGTTGCCTGGATGCTGATTTTCCCAGGTCAGGATATGATGCATGAGGTCGGGCGGTTCCATCCCGGCGACGGGGAGCGGCCAGCTAAATCGCTCGGCGGCGGCGAGTTGCGAGGCGGCTCCACGGCTGAGCGGATCATCCCAAAGCTGCACGAAGCGGCCAATGGCCCGGCCACGCCGACACAACCGCTGCACGCACGACCAGGCATCGGCCTCCGTACGGGCGGCCTCGGCAAGCAATTCCGTCCAGTCGGCTAACCACTCGACCAGCATCCGGGCCTCGATATCGCCGAGCCCCCGGGTGAGTGCCTCGTCCCGCAGGACATGCCGGAGCAGCGGATCACACGGCGTGGGCATGCAAACATCCCCCCAGCGCCTTCGGAGAGCGAAGGCGTACCTGCACGAACCCGGCGGCCGCGGCGATGCGAGCCAGCCGATTCGGGTTTCGCGGCGGGGTCTCCGGCTTGCGCCAGATTCCCCCGACCCCGTCCGCGTCCCCCGTTCCCCCGAACAGTTGCTTGTGTCGCTCCAGAAACCGCGAGGCGATCCGTGCGAGCGAGTGCGGGAGGCGTATAACGACCCCTTCCGCGTCTCGCAAGCGGACCTCATTCATAATTCCGACTCATTGGCTCGTGCGACACGCTGCATGGCAAAATGGGTAGGACGCGACTGGATTCGCATAGAAAAACACGGATTCTCTCCATGCCCCTGATTGTGGTTATCGCGCTCTCGATCGTCCTGGCCATCGCGCTGGCACTGCTGGTTTTCCTGCTCCTTCCCACGCTGCGTGTGAAGTTGCTGTACCAGTTCACGGTGCATGGCCGGGAAAATGTGCCGCGATCGGGTGCCTGCCTGATTGTCTGCAATCATGTGACCCTGCTGGACCGCCTCCTGCTGCGTGCGGACTCCCCGCGACGCCTGAAATGCGTTCGCTTCAACGATCCGCAACTCATCGTGAAGGCGCTGGAACGCGGCAAAGCCGTGCTGATGTTCCCGGAAGGCGAGCGCACAAAGAGCGGCCACCTGCTGCCGCTCACCGCGGCTCTGGGCGAAACACTCGCACGTGCCAGTGTGGACCTGCCTGTGATCCCGGCCGCGATTGATGGCCTCTGGGGGAGCATGTTCAGCTGCGAACGCGGTTGCACGATCTGGAAGCGACCGCGCGCGTTCCGCCCTGTGGTCGGTGTGATGTTCGGTCCTCCCATTTCTCCCTCAAGCGGCGAGGGCAATCCGGTCGCGGAAATTCGTCAGGCCGTGCAGGATGTGATGGCGGCCTGTGCGGTGAAGCAGAGCGAGCACGCCCCGCTGGTGCATCGGGCGTTCGTCCGCAATGCGGTAAAGTTCCGCAACCTGTTCCGGCCATGCGTCGTTGATAACGCCGCGGGAGAAAAAATTCTCACCTGGGGTAAGACCTTCGTGGGTGCGATGTGCACGACGGATTACCTGCGACATCGACTGGGCGAAGAAAAGCACGTCGGCATCTGGCTGCCGACTGGCCTCGGCGATGCCCTGGCGAACCTGTCGCTCGCCTTCCTCGGCAAGGCATCCGTGAACCTGAACTACACCGCCGGTGCGGACGCCGTACGCAGTGCCGCCCGTCAGGCTGGCCTGCGCACCGTCATCACGGCTCGCCGTTTTGTGTTGCGCTTTTCGCTCGATTTGCCCGAAGAGATCGAACGCATCTATCTCGAGGATGTCCTGGCCGCGAGCACGCGCGGCCAGCGCATCCGACATTTCCTCACGGCCCTGTTCCTGCCCGGCTGGTACATCGATCGCCTCGTGCTCGGCCTGAACACCCACCGCGTGGATGACGTGCTCACCATCGTCTTCTCCAGCGGCAGCACCGGCGAACCCAAGGGTGTGGTTCTCACGCATCGCAATATTGGCTCGAACGTCGATTCCGCCGTGCGCACCATCGGCATTCACCGCGAGGACAAGCTCTTCGGCGTGCTCCCCATGTTTCACAGCTTCGGGTACACCGTCTGCCTCTGGGCACCGCTCGTCGCCGGGGCCACTGTGATCTACTATCCCGATCCGCGTGGTGCCAAGGAAGTCGGGATGATCGTGAAGAAGCACCGGGCCACGCTGATGCTGAGCACCGCCACGTTCCTGCGCTTTTACCTCCGCCGTTGCGACGCGGATGACTTTCGCTCGCTTCGCTTGCTCATCTGTGGTGCCGAGAAACTCCCCGTGAAACTGCAGGATGAGTTCCTGGCCAAGTTCGGCGTGCTCCCGCTCGAAGGTTATGGTTGCACAGAGCTTTCACCCGTGGTCTCCGTGAACATGCCCGATGTGGGCTCGCAGATATGCAATATCCGCGGCACCGTCGGGCAGCCCATCATTGGCATCAGCGTGCGCGCATTCACACAGGAAACACGCGAACCGCTCCCCCCAGGGGTCGAGGGTCTGCTCTGCGCGATCGGACCCAACGTCATGGCCGGGTACCTCGATCAACCCGAAAAGACCGCACTCGCCGTGAAGGACGGCTGGTACAACACCGGTGATGTCGGGCTGGTGCAGGCGAACGGCTTCATTAAGATCACCGGCCGCGTCAGCCGCTTTGCCAAAATTGCTGGCGAGATGGTGCCGCTCGAACGCGTCGAGGAGGAAATGCTCGACCTCCTTGGCGGTGCGGACCGCACGCTCGCTCTCACGGCGGTGCAGTGTGAGAAGCGCGGTGAACGCCTCATCGTGCTGCACCTGCCCGAACTCGACGGCAAACTCGGCGACCTGCTGGCGGCGCTCCCCGCACGCGGCATCCCCAACCTCTGGATCCCGGATGTGCGCGATTGTTTTATTGTCGAAGCACTGCCTGCGCTCGGCAGCGGCAAGCTCGATCTGAAACGAGTCGGAGAACTCGCCCACGATCTGGCGCGCCGCGAGACGCGAGGGTGATTCGCACTCCGCTCCGAACACGCGGTTTCGCGGCTACACTGGGGGTATGGTGAATTCGTGTCGGATTGTGCTCGTGCGCCCACACTACCCCGGGAATCTCGGGGCGGCCGCACGCGTCATGCGAAACTTCGGGCTCACCGACCTCGTGCTCGTCGATCCTGTCTGCTCCACCCACGACCTCGAAGCCCGACGCCTCGCCACACACGGGCTCGCAGTGCTCGATGCCGCCCGGGTGGTGCCGGATCTCGGAACGGCACTCGCCGATTGCGTCTTCACACTCGCCACCTCCGCTCTCAAGGGCGGAGTGGTGCGCGAAGGCGTGGTCGGCACACCGAAGGAGCAGTTCCCGATCCTTCTCGATGCCGCGGAAATCGGCCCCGTCGCCCTTGTCTTTGGCCCGGAGCCACACGGCCTGGACACTGCCGAAGTTTCGCGCTGCCACGGGCTCGTGCACATCCCCGTGGACCCTGCCTTCCCGGCACTCAATCTGGCACAGGCCATTGCGATCAGTTGCTACGAGCTCCATACGCAATGCAAGGCGAGCACCGCGACGAGCATTGCGGCGAGCGTTGCGGCGAGCGGCCGACGTGAGTCGGCTGTTCCTGCACATGATGCTGAAAATGCGAAGAGCGTTGCGGCGAGCGGCCGACGTGAGTCGGCTGTTCCTGCACATGATGCTGAAGATGCGACGAGCGCGCCATTGAACAGCCCCCTCACGGGGGCCGCTCGCCCGGGAGTGGCTCGCCGTGCGATCGCCACGCACCACGAACAGGAACGTGCGTTCGACCACCTTCGCGAGGCGTTCACTGCAGTCGGTTTTCTGTTTGGAACGAGAGCCGATGCGCTGATGCACGCGGTTCGGCAGTTAATCGGGCGTGCCCAGCCCACGCCTCAGGAAGTGAAGATTCTGCACGGTCTCGCCCGCCAGCTTCTGTTCGTCGCCGGCCAGCGAGAGCACCCGGGAGAGCCGCAAGCTTGAGCCGTTAGCGCTGCCAGGGTGAACGGTCGGCGGGGTCGTCCCAGTGCGAGTAGGTCCAGCTTACCTGTTGCAAGATTTGATAGCTCTGAGCCGCGAGCATGCCGAAGAGAATGGCTGTCCAGAACGAACCCTGCGGGAACCACCACGGCAAGCCATCGAACCAGTCCGCCTGTTGCTTACGTTCCAGTTCGCAGGCCAGACTATAAATGGCGACGGCGGCCGCGAAGCCGATCGAGATTTGCAGTGCCACCCGCAGCCCGTTGCGTCGCCAGATTGCGCCACACACTTCTTGAGACACGCGGCCGCCATCGAGTGGCACCACGGGGAGCAGGTTCAGCACGCCCCAGTAGAGGTTCACGAAGATCAGCGTGAAGAACAAGGATGCGAGTGCGGCATTATTCCCGGCCCAGGGTGCAATGAGTTGCGAAGCGTACACGGTGCCGCAAAGCAGAAACCCCGCGAACGGGCCCGCGAGGGCAATCACGATATTTCGCCAGCGGCCCTCGACACGATTCCAGGGTACGGCGAGGCCGCCGAACACATAGAGCACGATGTGTGAGCCAGTGCCATACCACTTGAACGCCAGTGCATGGCCGAGTTCATGCACGAGGATCGACACGAGCACCACCACCATCCAGATGAGCAGGAAGGTGGGGCCGCGATCCAGCGCGGAGGCACCGAGCAAGGCGGTCCCGAGCCAGAAGAAGGGATGAATGCGAACCGGGAAGCCGAGGACGCGGAAGTTGACGTCGTACGAGGTGCGTTGCGGTTCCGCCAGCACAGGCAACTCCGTGAAAGAGCCAGATTTATCGCTTAGAATTGGATTGTATGGTTGCTCCCCGGGGGTCACAATCGCGCCATGACTGACTGGCTTGCTCTGCGTTCCGAGTTTCCCGTCACATCCCGCTGGGCGTTCCTGGACCACGCGGCCGTGGCCCCGTTGCCCGCGGTCGCCGTCCGTGCGTTGAATGAGTACGGCCTGAGTGTCGCCGAGAACGGCATCGCCGCGGTGAAACTCTGGTTCGAGCGCATCCAGCGCTGTCGCCGAATCGCCGCGGAACTCATCAATGCCCCGGATGTCGATGATGTGTACTTCGTGCCAAACACCACGCACGGCATCGGCGTGATTGCGGAGGGTTACCCCTGGAAGCCTGGCGACAATGTTGTGCTCGCCGCGGAGGAATACCCTTCGAATCAGTACCCATGGATGAATCTGGCTCACCGTGGGGTTGAGGTTCGCACGGTGCCGAGCCGTGGCAGCCGCCTCATGATCGACGACATTCGCGCGGCCATGAATGACCGCACCCGCGTGCTCACCATCTCCGCCGTCGAGTTCGCCAGCGGCTTCCGCAACGACCTGGATGCACTCGGCGAACTCTGCCGGTCGCGCGATGTCTTCTTCTTCGTCGATGCCATTCAGGCTCTCGGTGCCTTCCCCGTCGATGTCCAGCGATCGGGCATCGATGCACTGGCCGCGGATGGGCACAAGTGGATGCTCGGGCCCGAAGGGGCGGGCATCGGCTACATTCGCCGCGACTGGGTCGAGCGTCTGCATCCAGTCGGCATTGGCACCAATAGCATGGCGAAGCCCTGGAACTTCAGTTCCATCGAGTTCGAGTTGAAGCCCCACGCGGGCCGCTGGGAAGGCGGCGCCTACAACGTGCCGGGAATTGCTGCCCTCTCGGCGAGCCTGGAACTGCTCACGGGCATCGGCATCGACAACATTCAGAAACGCGTGACCGCACTCACGGATCATATCTGTGAACGCGCAGCGGCACATCGCTGGCAAGTCTTCTCGAGCCGTGAGGCGCAGGAGAAGTCCGGGATCGTCTCGCTCGTGAACCCTGGAGTGCCCGCCGATGTGATTCAACGCCAGTGCCGGGCCGCGGGTATCATCGTGAACAATCGTGCGAACCGCGTGCGTGTGAGCCCACACTTTTATAACACGCCCGAGGAAGTGGAGCGGTTCTTGAAGATGGGAACGTCGCAGTGATGAGTGGTGCTCGCATGGTTTCCGAACAAGCAAGCCCGCAGTGTGAGAGAGGGGTCATGCATGCCCTTGCTCACGGGTTGGGTTTGTCGATTTCGCGATTCAAGTATTCCGTATCTGCCTTCCGAAGTCGGGGTGAGTCATGACTGATAGTACACTGAGCCCGCGAATTGCTGTTTACACTGGTACGTTCGACCCCGTTCACCTTGGGCATGTGGATATCATTCAGCGTGGCAGCCGGCTCGTGGACAAGCTCATCGTTGGCGTCGGCATCAATCCCGATAAGGCCACGCTCTTCTCCACGGAGGAACGCGTCAATCTGCTGCGTGAAGTCACGCGACAGATTGGCAATGTCGAGGTGCTCAGCTTCGAGGCGCTCGCCGTGCAATTCGTGCGGAAGTGCGGAGCCCGCATCATGCTCCGCGGCTTACGTTCCCTGTCAGACATGGAGTACGAATTCACCATGTCGCTGATGAATCTCAACCTCGATCCGGGCATCGAGACGGTTTTCCTCATGGCGAAAGAAGAGTTCTCACACGTCAGTTCCTCACTTCTTCGCCAGATCGCACGCCTTGGCGGCGACCTCACCAAGTTCCTGCCCGAACCTGTCAAGCATGCACTCACCGAGCACGTCCAGCGGCGTCCGTGATCGAGGGATAAAATGCGCGAACTCGGCGGGCCGCTCGAACCCCTCCGGAACGGAGTCGAGCGCACACGCCGAGTTCAGCGACCGAGCGTTTTAGAATGCGGTTCAAGGCGTACCGTTGATCCAGCCATCGCGGAGTTTGCCTTCGCGGGCCAGGTAGAACTTCAGCGGCTGGAAGCTGACGAAGTCCTTGTGGTTCAGCACGAACACGACATTTTCAAGCGTCAGCGTTTCCCACTGGTGCAACCCGACGAGCACATCACCGCGCTGGATGCCCGAGGCCGCGGCAACGCTACCAGGTGCCACGTCGACCACGATTAGCCCGCCATGCAGTTGCGGGTTGGCCTTGGCAACGGCTTCGACACCCACGGGCTGAAGCCGCAGACCCAGCCGGCGATTGATCGTGTCCTCGGCGGTGAGCGGAGCCCGCATCGAGGGCTGCATCGTGAGTTCGAGGCTCACCGTGGTGTTGCCCCGCGTGACTTTCACGGGCACCTTCGCACCGGTCGATTTCTCGAGGAAGCCGCGTTCGAGATCGATCGAGGTGTGGATTGTGATGTCCTCCACTTGCTCGACCACGTCGCCAATCTGCACGCCCGCGTCCGATGCGGGGCTGCCCGGCTCCACCATCTCCACCTTCACACTGCGAACCAGGCCACGTTCGGTGGCTTCGCGGGCGAATTGATCCTTCACGATCATGCCATGCCGCATGCCGCCACGCTTGCGGGGCCCGATCATATCCGCGGCCCGGCCGATGCAGAAATCGATGGGGAGTGCGAAGCCGATGTTCTGAGCGCCGGCACGAATGGCCACGTTCACGCCGACAAGTTCACCCAGCACATTGAGCAGCGGTCCGCCGCTGTTGCCGGGGTTGATGGGGGCACTTGTTTGGATCAGGTTCTTGTAACTGACTTCCTTGTTGAGCGTGACATCGCGACCCTTGAAGGAGACGCGGCCATCGGTGACAGTGTGTTCATAGCCGTAGGCGTTGCCGATGGCGATCACGGGCTCGCCGATCATCAGGTCCGTGGAGGTGCCAAAGTTGGCAACGGGCAGCGGCTTCACGGGGTCAATCTTGATGATGGCGAGATCGGCTTCCTTGTCGATGGCCACCACGCGGGCCGTGTAGCCCGTGCCATCGTGGAGCCGGCAACGCAGCGATTGCACATCATCAATCACGTGGAAGTTGGTGAGCACGTAGCCGCGGGGGTCGAGCACGATGCCGGTGCCCATGCCATTGACGCGTTGTGGCACCACCGGGGCGCGATTGAAGGGATCATCGCTGGCCGCGGTGACCGTACGCTCGCTGTGAATGTTGATGACCGAGACTTTGAGTTTCTCGTAGACATCCACAACTTCATCGCGCCGCTTGCCGGGCGTGAGGGCTCGCTCGGACTCGGCAGCCACGGAAGTGGCGTGACCCGGCGGCGCGACAACCGCGACCCCGACGACCACTGCCAAAGCAGCGGGGATCAAGAGTCGGCGGCGAGCCCAGCC
>JBGSZR010000018.1:0-3240 GCA_041750275.1 Gemmataceae bacterium | reverse complement strand
CTCGCTCAACACGTTCGGATCGAAGGCTTGATGCGCAGCCGACGGGGACCGAAGAAACCACCCGCGCAGAAGCCCGTGTACGACAAGAAGCACAAACATTACTCAACGGCCCGATTGCTACAAGAGTTGCATCAAAAGAGCTGATGTTGAGAGGGCTGACCTTCGAACCCCAACTGGTCGGCAAGGGCCAGCGTCGGCTCGACGGCTTCGACGAGAAGATTCTGGCCCTCTACGCCAAGGGGATGACGACCCGCGACATCCAGGACATCGTCAAGGATCTGTATGGCGTGGAGGTGTCGCCGACGCTCGTCAGTGAGATCTCTGCCGACCTCGATACCGAGGTGAGTGCCTGGCGGACGCGTCGGCTCGATGGGGTCTGGCCGAGCGTGTACCTCGACGGCATCGTGGTGCATGTGCGTGGCGAGAATGGTCGGGTGATCCGCAAGGCGATCTACACGACGAACGCAATCGAGAGTGTGAACAGTGTGATTTGGAAGTTCACGCGGAACCGGAAGCAGTATCCCAATGGTGAGAGCGCGTTGAAGCTGGTGTATTTAGCGATTCACGAGGCCTCGAAGAAGTGGACGATGCCGCTCGTGGATTGGGATGCGGCGTTGAACCACTTTGCCATCGTGTTCGAGGGCCGCATGCCCACGCGACCCACGAACTGACAGCAACCAACGTGCCCGACCTACCTGACACAAAAGAATTTACAGGCCCCGGGGTGAGCGGGGTCGCGCGAGGAGAATGGGGCATCGGGGGGCTCCTGCCAGGAAGATTTCGGACACACACTCATCCTCCCGTCAGGACGACGAAAAAGCCACCGACAATTGAGCTGCCCACCTGGGATGGTGAATGTGCCAGAATCCCGTTTGCATTGTGGCCGCCAGGGCCGTTACACTCCTGCAAGGACCACGGGAGCGATGGAATCTCCATGGTTCCGCTCCGCGGTTCCGTTCAACTGAAGCGATGCGACGGACTCCGCGACCGGAGTCAATGGCTTTCTCTCGTACGTCCCGAGCGGAGCACGGAGGATCGCTTCCTCTACGTTCGGCGAAGTAGGCAGAGGCAGCTAACGTGGTAAAGCGAAGGCTAAAGAGTGCAACCGCTCCAGACTGCGAAAGGCAAAGCCTCAAAGGGAAAGCCCCCGGCATCGAAGGAAGCCAGGCGCGAAGGGGACTATGGCTTCTAGCTTATTGGGCCGGAGTGTTCGTGCTAATGACGACAACCTACCGTCACTCGCAGCTCCGGTGCAATAGCTGCGGCTCCACCTTCGGGCGCAGGGACTGCGGCCCGAGCTTCCCGGTTGTCAACGACTGGTCGATCCGCTGCCCAAGGTGCGGAAGCGAGGCTGTCGAACGCTGGCCGATGGCGACGTTTGTCGGTGGGCTTCTGGTCTGTTTACTGATTGTCGGGGCGTCGGTTTGTGCGATTTGCTATGTGGTCTGGCACTGACGTTCCAGGGTCAAATAACACGGCCGGTATAACAACGGAGGTTCATCATGCGTTCGCTTCACTACATCGGTATGCTGGCCGCGTCGGCCGTTGTTTGCGTCGCGGCGGCCAGCACGGCCGCCGCGGACTTCCCAAAGGGCACCTTCACCCGAAAGGGTCCGGATGCCGCCACATGGTCCGTGAGGCTCGACGGCAAGGATCAGTTTAAAGTTACCCGGGACGGCAAGGAAGGGGTTGCGGGGACTTACAAGGTGGTCAAGGACACGATCGAGTTCACGGACGAGTCGGGACCATTCGCCGAGAAGGGGGCCGTGAAGACGGGCACGTATCAATGGAGGTTGGCGGACCAGAAGCTGACCCTCACCAAGGTAAAGGACGAGGCAAAGGGTCGTTCCGCGATTCTGGCGAGCGGCGACTGGGAGATGAAAGAGTAGTATCCCTCGCCGAGGCTTGAGGCGGTCGCGCGGCGCGGAAGGCCGGATGGCGTAGGGAGCTCGCGTGGCGGCCCAGGCCTTCGGGTTCCGCCGAACAACGTGGCGAGTCCGCGAGGGGTGTCGTTGCAAAGCGTGCTGCCCCTTGTGCCGAACCGCTCTCATGGCTTCTGAACTGTCCTGAAAATAACCGGGCGATACCCCGACGCCGACGGTAGAGCCAGGCTACCACCGCTCGCCTCCATTTTCATCCGCTCGGGTGCGCACCGCCGCATGCTGACTTGAAAGAAATAGACTCCCGGACCGGCGATTCGGGTGAATGCGGCGTACAGCGTTGCTCGTTGGGTCACTTCCGCTTGTCCACCAACCAGTCAGCACCGGGATGGTTCGTTCGCTGGCCTCTCATCTCGGGGTTGTGATAACGCATTGTCGCAGCGCGGCGGCACCAAACAGCTCTACGGGGTCGGCCCGTTGACACGTTGGCGACATCGCTTCTCGAAGCGCGGCGTGTCGGCGGGGTCGCAGATGTGGATGTACAGGCTTCTTGCGTGCAGATCGACGCCGCAGTAGTATGCGCGTGGCGTCTTGTAATGGCGTGCGGACATCGCAATGACTTCCGTGGCGACGGGCCGGCTGAGGCAGAAGAATCCCGCATCGTGGTTGGCGAGCTTCGGCATCACCTGAAAGTTCCACGCCCGGGGGCGGCTTGCCGTGATCCCATTCCAGCAGGCAATATGTTCTGCCCGTCGCCACGCGGTCATGAGAGGTATCCAGGTGGTGCAGATGACGGCGGGGCGTGATTCGTTTATCCTGATCACATCTCTCTGGTGCACCACCGCATCTGAGCCGTAACATTCGGCGTTTGCGATGTCGGCCTGACCCTATAGTCCCGCCCGCGAACGCCGGCCGGGCCCGGGTGAGCCCCGCGGAGCCCCGTCCTGGAGCCACATGACCCCTGCCCCTGATGCCCCGCCGCCGTCCAGGTTCTGGTCCCACCGCCGGCTCTATCGAATCGTGTTTGTCCTGGTTCTCATCATGCTCATCCCGGCGCTCGTGTTCGACGATGAGGTGGACGCCTACTTCAGCGGCGAGGAAGGGCTCAACCGGCTCCGTCAGTTCGGCGGGTGGGCGTGGCTGGCCGGGATCGGGCTCATCGTTGCCGACCTCGTCGCCCCGGTCCCGTCGACCGCGGTGATCGCCGGGCTCGGGATGATCTACGGGCCATTCCTCGGCGGGTTGATCGGCGGGATTGGATCGACGCTGGCCGGGCTGGTGGCGTATGGCGGGTGCCGCTTGCTCGGGCCGCGGGTGGCCAGCCGTCTCGTCGGGGAGGCCGATCTGAGCTTGCTCCGGC
>JBGSZR010000017.1:0-4553 GCA_041750275.1 Gemmataceae bacterium | reverse complement strand
AGCACATCGAATCCTTTGCGGGGAATCGTGCCACCGACGAAGAGCAACTTGAGGCGTTTGGATGTGGCAAGTGGTAACGGATCGAGGCCGGGGCGGAAGCGTTCGCTGTCGACTCCGGGCGGCACAATCTGGATGCGACTGGCCGGCACACCGGAGGCGAGATACGCCCGCTCGATGCTTCGCGAATACGCCCAGATTTCGTCCACGCAGTCGAGGATCGGTGCAATCCAGGCACGGGGTATGCGGCCGTATTCCCAGGGTTGATAGAGCACGAAGGCACCCGAGCCTGGCGGTGCGTTGAAGTCCGGCGGCCAGCGATGCCGTACCGTGACGGCATTGGCGGCGAGTGAGCGGTCCGAGAGTGCGGCCAGGTCAGGTGCCAGGGTGAAGGGTGTGGCCCCGATTGTTCGCGTGGGGCTCGGCAGGAGTGCCAGGTCTTGACCGCGGGAGGCGAGTTCAGAACAGACCGCCCGATTCACGGCAGCGAGCGAATGCACCACGGTGAACTCCCCATCCCAGGCCAGTGTGATGCGAGGCCGGTCCGCGTGGGCCAGGGCCCCGATTCCCTCGCCCTTGAAGAGGAACCGCACCGCACTCCCGTCCACGCGATAGAGCAGTTCGGGAAAGCCCGGCGGCACCGCGTGCTCGCTCGCATTCTCGGCCAGCCAGAAGAGGCAACCACCTGGGCGAAGCGCGGTGTACACTCCGGTGATGCAGGAGTGTGCGACGGTTGCTGGTGAAGTGCTGATCACGGCGAAATCGAGCGGTGCGAGGCGGGTAAAATCGTAGCGATCCGGATCAGCGGGAAGGACGAACAGTTTGTGGCGGTGCTCGATGGCGTGGCCGGTTTGAGAGTTCCCGAACGAATAGATGCTTGCCTCAGCGGCTGTGGCGCGGCCCAGCAGCGCGAGAAGAGCAGGTTTGCGTGCCTCCACTTCGAGTAGTCGACGCGGATTGATGTAGGCGAGCAGGGTGAGAAGCAGCGTCTGCGGATCGTTCGATGACACGGCGATCGATGGTGAGCCGAACCGCGCCGCGAATGCGGCTGGTGTGAGCATGTTCGTGCCGGGTGGCGGCAGTGTCGGTGCGGGTGGTTGGTTGGCATCCGGGCTGTGTGTGCTTGCGACATCGCGGACGAGCCCCGGAGCAGCCCGGGCGAGTGTCCGCCGCTCGAAGCGTACACGTTCGGCCTCATCCGGCCGGCCTGCGTCAACGAGCGCACTGATGAGGGCGGTTGCCGCCGCACCATCGAACGGGTCGCCTGCCACTGCTTGTTGCAGGTGTTCGCACGCTTCGATGAAGCGCCCAGCCCGGGCCAGCGCACAGCCGAGCGCTGCCTGGAGACTGGCGAGCCCCGGACAGAGCACCGCCGCGTTTTCATACGCCACGAGTTCGCCAGTGAGGTTCGCCAGCAGCGACCAGGCGCGGCTCTTGAGACGGATGAGCCGGACACGACCCTGGGCATCGCCATCAGCGGGATGGTCCCAGCCGGCACGGTCCCACGAGACGCGTAGATGATGGAAGCGGACAGGAAACGGGCAACTGTCGCGTTCCCATTCACTCAGAACAGGTGGATTCTCGAGGGCCCCGAGTGCCTCGCGAACACACGCGATGGCTTCGGCACTGCGGCTGAGTTTCGCCAGTGTCTCGGCCAGTCCGACCGCACTCACGCGGTTGCCGCGTTCGGCTGCCCGGCGCAGAAAGGGCTCGGCAGCGGCCGCTGCACGAACGAGCAAGGCCCGGGCGTGATCGTCGTCCGAGTTGTGTACATCTTCGGCGAGTGTCGGATCGGCATCAGGCCCCGCCAGGCTCACACGCTGCCACACGCGCCCGCGCAGAGAAAGTGTGGTTCCACATTCAACTCGCGCGGTTGCGCGGGCCCGAACCGACTCCCAGTCGACTCCGACCAACGCACCTTGAATGAGCGACCACCAACCACAGGAGCGAGCCTTGCGGCGGGCCCGCGCCAACATCTCCGTACGCTCCTCCATCTGAACCAGCGCATGAGCGATCACGTTCTCCAGGTCGTCCGCATCATACGTGAGATAATCGATCTCCGGCTCGAGATAGAGGGGCACCTCGGTGTTGTCGCGTTCCTGGAGCAAGAGAGCCCCAGCGGCCGCGGCCTCGAAGACGCGCTGGTTGCACTCGCCGCGGATACTGCGGTTGAAGCAGAGCTTCGCTCGCCGAAGCAGCGCACGGTACGCAGCTCCGCGAATACCCTGGGCGATCAGCACACGATGGCGATCCGCGAGTTTCCCGAGTCGACCGAGCCACGCCAGTCGCTCAGGTTGCACCGCTGGATTGCAGTTGCCAATGAAGGCGATATCGATGTCGCGTTCCGGTTCGGGAAGGTCGATCTCGGCGAGCCAGTCGTGGTCGAGTCCGTAGAGGCAGGCAGCCCGGCTGTGAAGCACGCCGGCCCGTTGCAGCCGTGCCACAGCTGGGGTATCCGAAAACACGAGATCAAATAGCGGCAACAGATGGGAGTAGCCCTGCCAGAGGAGATTGGGATCATCGGCCAGGCCGATGATGGGCAGTGGGCATTCCCAGATGCCATTCGGCACGGAGGTGTAGCCGAGCCGCACAACCACGGCGTCAGGTCGCCAGTCGGCAGGGAAACCTGCTTCGATTTCGGCCCAGGTCGCAGGACCTGGTGGGTATGACCGAGCGTTCGGTTCACCTTCCAGGAATCGCCGAGTATCTTCCGGATTGAGGGGGCCGACGAGCCAGCGGGATGGGATCACGCATGCACTCCCGGAAAATAAGTCTGTGTCGGATCGGGCTCGGTACAACGCGCCCTCAACATGTTGCTACCCTGCAATCGTAGGGAATGAAGGCGGTCAGCGTCGCTGACAAAAACATGGCGAGTCGATGTGTCTCAAATTCGTTGGAATTTTATTTGCATTCGTTCGATCCCTGCTGTCCAATCTGGCCCAAACGTTCGCGCGAAGAGGCCCTTCTCCTTCCTCTTCACATACGACCAGCCGCACGATGCGGCTGGCGGGAACGGAACCTTCGAACGCTCAGGTCCCCATGCCGCACTTCGTCTGGCCGGACTTGTACGCCGCACTCGATCGGCTCCGTAATTTCATGCAATGCTTCAGTCGGCGCCGATCCGCGGAGCGTCGCCGTCCGCGCTACCGCCCCGAACTGACCTCGCTCGAACCCCGTTGTCTGATGGACGGGCGACCGTTGCCTCTGCCGGTTATTTTCATGGGGTCACAGACGGGCCCGCCCGAGGTGCGTGTTTATAACGCCGAGACAGGCGAACTCAACTTCTCCCGCGTGGTCTACGAAGAGAGTTTCTCGGGTGGTGTCCGCGTCGGTGTCGCGGACTTCACGGGCGACAAGTATCCGGATCTGGTCGTGGGTCCAGGGGTCGGCGGTGCCTCGCACATTCGCGTGCTCGACGGGTTGAGCGGCGACGAGGTCGCGAGCTTTCTGGCCTTCGAACCCACGTTTACCGGCGGTGTGGAGGTGGCCGCGGCGGATGTCACAGGCGATGGGATTCCCGATGCGATTGTGGCAGCGGGGATCGGCGGTGGTCCGCGCGTGAAGATTTTCAGCGGCCGCGACTGGCAGGTTGTGGCCGATTTCTTTGCCTACGATGTCGACTTCCGGGGCGGGATCTCCGTCGCGGCGGCAGACTTCACAGGCGATGGCCGTTCGGACCTGGTCGTGGGGGCCGGTGCCGGTGGCGGGCCGCGGGTCAAGGTCTACGATTCGCTGACCTGGCAACCGGTGGCAGGTCCCCTGGGGAGTTTCTTCGCTTTCGATCCCAGCCAGCGTAGCGGCGTTTTCGTGGGTGCGGACTGGCGCGCCGGCGACGTGGATGGTGATGGCCGTGCCGACCTGGCCGTCGGCAGCGGGTCCGGAGTGGCGGCCGCAGTCAATGTCTATAGCGGAACCACGGGGACTCTACTCCACAGTCTGGTCCCGTTCGGTGCGTTCACAGGCGGCGTCCGGCCCGCCTTTGCCTATGTCAATGACGACGATCGGGCCGATCTCATCGTGGGCTCGGGCCCCGGGATGATCGCCACCGTGAAGGTCTTCGATGGTGCCACGAATACGCAATTGACCGATCCGCCCGGCCTGTACCTGCCCTTCGACACCTCCACCGCCGGGCTCACGCTCGCCGCCAGCAACGACCCGGAGCCTCTGCCCACCGATCCCTTCGACACAGACCTTCCCGGTGGCGGCGGTGGCAGTGGCTCGCCCTATGCCGGTTCGATCGGTGATCTGGTCTGGTACGACGAAGATGGGGACGGCGAACATCAGTTTTGGGAGGGTGGAGCCGAGGGTGTCGTGGTCACTCTGCAAGGTGCCAAGCTTCTGGCTCCGCGCACAAAGGTGACCGATGCCATGGGGGCCTATGTGTTCACTGGTCTGCCCGCAGGGACCTACCAGATCGAGTTCGCGGCACCGGTGGGGTATCACTTCAGCACGCCCGCCGAGGGATCCACGACAGTCACACTCTCCACCGAGACCCCCGACACCACGGTTGATGCGGGACTCGTGCTTGATGAGCCGCCCCCGGCCAGCGGTTCCGT
>JBGSZR010000016.1:0-20511 GCA_041750275.1 Gemmataceae bacterium | reverse complement strand
GCCCGGCGGGTGTACCGCCCAGGTCGGCGCTTGCTTCCGCCAGCACGGCCCACAAGCGCGTGTCGCCCGGCCGACGAGCCGTCTCTTGCCGTAGTGCAGCGACGGCATCCTTGGTGCGACCCTGCGCCATCGCCAGTTCCGCGAGCAAAATGATCGGCTCGGACGACACCGGGCCGAAGCGCGGTGCCGCGGCCAGCACGATCTTCTCGAGTTTCTCCCACTCTGCGGGGCTGCCACCGTTGAACTTGAGTTGACGGGCCCGCAGGCGAACGCCCTGCGCGATCACGCTTCCGGGAGCATATGGTGAGCGACCGGCCGTCTCGTACTCGCGTGCCGCCTCGCTGAACTTCCCCTGGTTCATGTACAGGTTCGCCAGGCCGACGCGCGCCGGGATGTTTGCAGCATCGGCACCGCTGACGCGCTTGTACGTCTTCTCTTCGGCTGCCGAGTTGGCGGTGCTCTGGTAACAACTGGCGAGCAGCAGATTTAACTGTGTTTCAAGGGCGGGCAACTTGAGAGTCTCGGTTTGAAGGCTCTCGAGCAAGGCGATGGCTTCGTCCCACTTCGCCTCGCGCATGGCGACACGTGCCCTCAAGTACTTGACCTGAATCGCCGGTGCTCTTCTGGCCTCGAGCCGGCCCAGAATTTCCGCGGAGCGGGTGGTGTCGCCTTGTTGCACCATGAGGTCTGCAAGCGGCACGAGTAGATCGAATCCGTCTGGCGTGGCCTTCAGCCCATCCTCGAGCACCGCGATCGCAGCGGGGACGTTGCCGCGTACCAGTTCGAGCCAGGCCAGGCTTCGCACCAGTCGCAAGTCGCGGGGGTAAAGCGCCACGGCATCCTTGAGAATCGTGTGTGCAGCGGGAACGTCCCGGCCGCGCTGCAGGATCTCCGCCAGCATGAGCGAGGCGTCGGCGTTCTCGGGATCAAGCTCGAGGACACGCTGGAGATCCTGGATCGCGTGATTCACATCACCGACATCGCGATTGCGACCCGGCTCGTCCTCCGCGACAAACTTCTCAAACCGCGCCCGCACAAAATACGCATCCGGTTCCTGGGGTAGAGCCGCAACCATGCGATCGAGCACAGCCTTGGCCGCGGCCGGGTCATTCATATTTCGCCACAGTAACTGCGCCAAACGCTGGTAGCCGGCCATGTTCGTCGGGCCATGCGTCACAGCCGTTTCAAAGGACTTGCGAGCTTCTGGCAGTTGATTCAGCCCCACCTGGGCGGTGCCCAAATGCTGCCAGAGGGCAGGCTCAGTGGGGAAGCTCTTCAAGAGGTATTCGGCATGTGCGGCCGCATCCGAATAGCGGCCGATCTTCAAGCAGACCGTCAGTGCCTCACGCCGAATGGAATGGCGTTCGGGATCCAGGCGAAGAATGCGATCGTAGAGGAAGACCAGTTCCGCATAGCCACGCGGGCTCGGGTCACGGCGGCGGAGCAATGTGGCGAGTTCTTCCTGGGCCTCGACGTCGTCGGGGCGAAACTCGATGTATTGCCGGAGGTAGTGAACGGCCTGATCGAGCTTGTTCGCCTCGGTGGCACGCTCGGCTTGCCGCTTAAGGGCATCGGGGATGCGCGTGGCTTGCAATGCGTGAGCACCGAACAGCCCACCGGTGAGAACGGCAATTACGAGCAGCAATTTGAGAAGAAAGATCTTGTTGATGGTCGGCATGGCGACGCGCATCCGTGCGGCGATGGTTCGGCGAAGCGGAGATGGTAAGCGGTGATGAAGCGAGTGGTCAAGGTCAAGGCGAAATGAAAACACCCGGGGTCTCCCCCGGGTGTGCAGCGTTGCCTGATGGCTTACTTGCCGTCTTCGGTCGAGTCTTCTTCCTTCGGCGAAGTCTTCTTCACTTCCAGCGGGTACTTGCCATTCTTGAGGTCGTTCAGGAGTGGCCGAATCACCTCACTGGGAAGCACCCAGGTTTCGACGCGACCCGCCCGAGCGATATTGATGCCGAGGACGTTCCCTTCAATATCGAGCACGGGGCCACCACACTTGTCAGCGTTCACCACCATGTCCGTCTGCAGGATGGTCGGGAAGCCGGTGCGGCGACCAGACAGCGTGGAACCCCAACTGTTTTGGATGTCACTGCGATCCTTGGTGGCTTCGCCGAGTGTGACTTCAAGCTCTTTCGTTTCGTCCTTGCGGCGCAGTTTCACTTTAACTTTGTCGTCCTTCTGGTAATTGGCCAGCGTGGCGCGAAGTTCATCGGGATCGGCAATTTCCTTACCGTCCAGATGAGTGATGATGTCGTCCTTTTTCAGGCCCGCCTTCTGGGCACCGCTGTCTTTGCTGACATCGGTGACCTTCACGCCCTTGCCCTTATCGACTTCACCGGTGAAGATGCCGAGGAAGCCACGATTCTTGTTGAGTTTGTCGGACTTCTCGAATCCAGACAGGTCGCGAGTCATCACGCTAACGATGCCCACGGCAAGCGGATCACTATTAGGGCTGGGTGCGACCAGCCAGTTCCCGACGGGCACCTTCTTGCTGTCGGCGAACTTGACGGGCTTGAGTTGGGTGATGGATGCTTTTCGTAGATCCAGCTTCAGCAGGGCAAGGTCGGTCTCGGGGTGAACTCCCACAATGGAAACTTCGTACGCCGAGCCGTCGGAGAGCATCACGCTGATTGTGCCACGCAGTTCGCTGGCCTTCGTCAGGATGTAGCCATCCGCGAAGACGACTGTGCCGAGAGCGGCATCCTTATCGTTGCAGAGAATGCTGACGGTGGAATCGCCCGCCTTGGATGCCACGATCTTGAAGGGGGCCAACAGCTCGGCTTTGTACGGGCCGGACTGAGCGCAAACTTGAGCCGCGGTCAGTGCGAGCAACGCGACGACGGACGAAAAGAAACGAGTGCTCATCGGATGGTGCTCCGGGAGATCACGCGGGAAATTGAGAGGTAGGGACGAACCCGGGTTAAACCGGGCGGTTCTTCCTGTCGTCAGAACCGGATTTATCGTTTATCAAGTACGAGTGTAACGGTTACGGTCTTGTTGCCACGCTTGACCTCGACCTCCACTTCGGTGAAGGGCTGGTAGTCAAGAAGCATTTCCCGAATCGCTTTCACATTCGGGACGGGCTTGCCGTCGAATTTTGTAATCACGTCGTCAACCTTGAGCCCCGCGGTCTCGGCAGGTCCGCCCTCGACGAGATCAGCAAGTTTGGCCGGCTCATCGTCATCATCGCCGTAGATCACACCGAGCACGACCGTGAGTTTCTTGACCTTCGGTTCACGCGATACAGCGTCGCCTTTCACGAGGAGTTCCCAGTCCGTCTGAAATTCGTCCACGGGAACATGCATATTCCACTTGATGGATGGCCCGATCTGGCTGTGGATACCGATCAGTTTACCATCGAGATTGAACAGTGGGCCGCCCGAGTCACCACCCACGAGTGTGCAAGTGGTCCGGAGATAGCTGTACTTAATGTCGCCGGTGTTTTTGCTGTCGGAACCCATCGCATCCAGACGCCCGAGTCGTGCAACGGGTAAACGGCCATTCTTGTAGCCATTAGGATGCCCGAGCGACACAAGCCACTGATCGACCTTCAGTTCACCCGATTTCGCCAGTTCCACGAACGGCCATTTGCCATTGTTTGGACCTTCTGAGGTGATCTGGACCATGCCGCTGTCCATTTTCTTGTTCTGACCGAGCGTCTTTCCATCCACCAGGGTTCCATCGGGCAGAATGATCTTGCATTTGCGGCCCGGCTTGCCGGAGACGTGGCCAGCCGTGAGCACGAGGCCATCCGCACTGACGATCACGCCGCTGCCTTGTGAATCGAGAAAACGAATCCCGACTGTGCAAGGTGTGCACCGTTCGGTCACCTGGCGAACGGTGTCCTGGAAGAGTTTCAACTCTTCCAGGCTCTCCGGCACCGAGGTGCGAAAGACCTCCCATTTTTTCTCAGGTGCAGAGCGAGCCGTTGCCGGAATCAAAAGCAGAACGGCGAGGGTCGCATATGCTGCGTGACGGGCAATCCTATTGGGGTTCATCAGACACTCCGGCTCTAGGAACGTGGTGATCCCGTGCGAGAGGTTCAGCGGGCATGCTCAGAATGGGTTCGACCGATTCCTCGCATTCTCTCTACTTTCTCCCAAGGATGCAACGAATGCAAGGCACTCTCAGAATTGTTCGCGCAGTCAGTGTCGGTCTTGAGGAGATTGCTCGTTTTTTTAGACCGAATCTCCAGGAACCGATTCATGCCACTGTAAGGCGGACACTTGCAACTGTGCAAACCAAACTGGTTGACAGTTGCACGAGGAAGAGGAGTGCAGCTAGTGGGAAGTTGCGCAAGCAATATGTGAATTCTACCACGGACAGATGAAAAGTTACTGAGGAAAGTGCGAAATGGTAAACGATGCCTGCAGGTGAGGCGTGGCAAGCGATGCCCCTGAGGGCACCGTTCCAACGGATGAGGACACATCCACTGTGCCGGGCGGTCTTTTAGCCGAGCGATTCGAGCAAGAATTTTAGCTTTCGCACTTCCGGCTCGATTGGAAACGGACTTTCTTTCTGGTCGCGGATATCGACGGAAAGCGCCCGATCGTAGCGCACGCGTTCCAGCTGAGAGATGATCCGACCGAACTCCAACTCACCCTGCCCGATGCGCACCTGGAAAAGTTCGCTCGTGGCCCCGGTGTCGCGGAGTTGCACATGCCGCACATGGGTGAACAGCGAATCGTAGTTCACGCCGCCGTGCGGGCCGACGTGGTAATGACTGGGATCGAGCGTTAGCCCCAGTCCTGGCACGCGCCGGCACAATTCACCCGCTCCGATCGGATCGGCCGTGACCGTGGCCGAGTGCGTTTCCACGCTCAGGATCACGCCTTCGGAAGTCGCGACCTTGGACCAGTCCCGCAGCCGCGCGATTTCCGCGTCAAAATCGGAACCGAGCGGTGCCGCGGGAACCGTCACCACGGGAACCGTGAGCATCCGGGCCAACCGACAAACGGCACGTAGTTGCAAACGGCGCTCGTCCGGATCCGATGAGCCGATCACCGCGTGGAAGGCCGCAAAAGGTTGGTTCGAGGCCTTGAGTCGCGTCGCGACTTTGCCGATGTCGGCAGCGACCTCGGCCGGAGTCAGGTGCGGACTGCCATCGTGGATGGCGAGATCGGCTTTCGAGAATTGCTTTTCCCGAATGGTGCGCAGGGCTTCTTCCAGCGTGAGCCGACTGAAGCAAAGCGTCGAACATGCGACGTACACGGCGCGTTCCTCCCCCGCAGCGCACGGTGTGGCGTGCGCATCCCCCAGCGAATTTCACCACCCGGGCCGGGCAGCGAAACCTGTTTCCCCCATGAGCCGCCCGCAATACCGAGGTTTGAATCGCGATGCAAGAGAATATCGACAGAAAAACCACACTTCCCGTCACCGGCAACCGACGCTAAAAGCCCCTCGCTTTACCAGAATGTGAAGGATTACCACATGGCCCTCCCACTCCCAGACTGGCATGCTTCGCTGGATGAAATGGACGCAACTCTTGCGGCCACTGTCGCGGCCCTGGATGCCTTCGAGGCAACCTGGACGCGGGTTCTCGAGGAAGTGCCCTCGGTGTCGAATGAGGATCGCTACTCGCGACTGGAAATGCGACTGAGTGAATGGGACATGCGACTTGCGGCCGCGGCTGAACTTGCCGAGTCGGTCGAGAGTGAACTGACCGAACGCGAGACTGTGGTCAGTCGCTGGCGAGAGTTGTTCGAGGGCTGGCGCAGTTCGCTAGAACAAAGTATGAAGCCGGCAGGGCTCACCTCTTGAGCACAGTTGCTGGCCGTCGAGGTGCTGTGCCATGGCAAACTTCGCTGTCATCATCCCGGCTGCGGGGCAATCGCAGCGATTCGGCGGCCAGGAGAAGAAGCCGTTCGTTTCGCTCGATGGCCGGCCCATCTGGCAGCGATCGGCAGAACTGTTCTGGTCGCGCGACGATGTAGTGAAGGTCTATCTCGTGCTCGCAGCCGCGGACCGTGAGGACTTCCGCACCCGCTTCGGGCACCTCATCGCCTTTGCCAATATTCAGCTGGTCGATGGTGGTGTCGAGCGATTCGAGTCCGTGGCGAACGCCCTGGTGCAGGTGCCGCAGAGCGTGGAGTATGTCGCTGTTCACGATGCTGTTCGGCCGCTGGCAACACCCGCGCTGATCGATGCCATTTTCTCGGCCGCGCTAACTCATGGAGCAGTGATGCCCGCGGTAGCTGTGGTGGACACCCTCAAACGTGCTGACCCGGCCACGCATCAGATCACCGAGACCGTGAACCGGGCCCATCTCTGGCAAGCACAGACGCCGCAAGTTTTTCGTCGCGACTGGCTGGTGGAAGGCTATGCCCGCCGCAGTGAACTCACCACGCCGATCACAGACGATGCCCAGCTCCTCTCCGCGATCGGTCATGCCGTTCACGTCGTGCCGGGTGGAGTCACAAACTTCAAGATCACGACGAAGGATGATCTCGAACTTGCCGAGGCCGTGCTGGCGGGGCGTGGGACGAAAGCGAGTTCGCGACCGGCGCTGAGTTTCAACGACGAAGCACAGTGGTGAGACCGCACTCCAGTGCGTGGGCTTTGGGTCGAGGCACCACGTTTTAGGCGTTCGCCAGTTCTTGCCACAATGCCCTGTAGCCCTTCAGGAACTTGGTGCCCTCAGCAACGTCGTAAGTTTTGCCAACTTCACAGAGCGTGTAGCGGTCGTAGCCCATGCCCTTGAAGAGACCGAAGAGTTCACGATACGGGTACGTGCCCTTGGCATCGTTGGTGAGATCGGTGATGTGGCACGACTTGATCCACGGCTTGAGCATCTCGAACGAGGTCTTGACGGACTTCTCCTTCACGTCCGTTGCGTTCGAATTCCAGGTGACGCCGACGGCGGGATGATCGCAGGCCGTCATGATGGTCTTCATGTTCTCGGGCAGCGACGTGACGGCTCCGTGCACCTCGACCCAGATCTCGACGCCCTCGGCGGAGGCGGCTTTGCCACATTCGGCGAGTGCTCTGCCGATCTGAGCGAATGTCTTCTGCGGGTCGCCGTTCTTGGGCACGCCGTTGGGGCGAACCTTCACGCCCTTGCCGCCAAGCTCCTTGACGAGCCCGATGAATCGCTTGCAATCCTCGATGTTCTTCTTCACCACGGCGGGATCGTCCGAGTGGAACTCACAGGTGCTGCCGCTGCCCCAGAAGACGACACCGGCATCCGCGAACTGCTTCTTCACGGCCTGGCGTTGTTCGGCGTTGAGGGTGGGCTCAACGCCATGCTTGTGCGTGGTGCGGCACTCCACGGCCGCGATGCCGACCTCACTGCACACCTTCAGGATGGTGTGCAGATCCCAGCTGGCGGCCACGTTGTACGTCACCAGTCCCAACTTGAATTTCGGGGCCTCCGCGGCCCTCGCAAACGGCGCGTGCAGCCCAGCCAGTGTGGCACCAGACGCGGCGAGAAACGAACGACGGGAGAGAGTGCTCATAGCTTGTGATCCTTGGACACGACACATGGATTGCGGACCGAGCCAGCCAGGCACCACGCGACCTGACCGATCGTTGAACAACAGCACGATTCGTGCAGGGATGCCCTGGCGGCTACCGGCACTGCAGTCAGTCGTTACTTCGGCAATTCGTTGATTGTGTAATAGGCCTCGGGGTGCAGAACCGCGTCGCCATCGGTGCTCTTCACTCCATCGATCCGAATTTCGTAGACACGCCCCCTGTCCCGATGCGGCACCGCGAGTGAGAGGGTTTTACCGTCTTTCGAGAGTTGAACTTCCCTCGTAATTTCGGCCAGCCGATCCGTTTCCGGGCATCCATAGTTGCTCATGTAAATGTAAGTCCATGATCCCACCGGCGCACAGTTTTCATTGACACTCTTGGGATCGATCGGCTTGGTGAAATGCAGGTCGAACCCGGTCTTGGTGAGCGTCACGTGGTGAATCTCGAAGGGGAGCTTTCCATCGTACGCGATGCGTTGCAGGCCAAACGGCTTGCCGCCGAGGGAACCCCAGCCGCGGTTGGTCTGGCCAGCGAAGAGGCTGCCATCGGGGGCGAACGCGAGCCGGTTCACGCCACACTGCAGGCCGCTGCGGAAGGGGAAGCAGGCACCTTGATAGACGCCATTCACCTTTTCGAGGGCCACACGCATCACCATCGACTTGGTCTGATCTCCGACGAAGCACTGGCCGGTGAAGGGGCCGAACTTGCCGCCGGTGTTGTCCCAGATGGGCTCGCTGACCGAGTTGCCCATGCGGCCATACGGGAACCAGATGCAGGGCGGATCGAGTGCGGGCATGCCGCTGGGTGCATTCGCACCGGGTCCTTTCTGGCCATCGTACATCATGCCGCTGGCAACCTTCTCGGGCACCAGACCGGCAAAGGGCGAATCTTTCACCCAGCGCAGCCCGGCCTGATGGCCGTAGAACTTGCCCTGTTTGATGTGGTGCATCTTGTTGGTGGCCACCCATTCGCCCTGATTATCGCAGTAGAAGAGGTCGCCTTCGGGGGAGAAGTTGACGCCGTTGGGCGAGCGCAGGCCATAAGCCCACGGTTCCATCTTGCCATCGGGTGAGACCTTCATGCACCAGCCGCGCCAGGGGGCTTTTGCCTGGTGGCCGCCGCCGAAGCCGACGTTGAGCGTGATGAAGAAGTTGCCGTCCTTGTCGCGGGCCGGGCCGAAGGCGAATTCGTGGTAGTCGCCGGACACGCCCCACTTGTCGCAGACGGTGACGAACTCATCGGCCCGGCCATCGCCATCGCGGTCCACGAGCTTGGTGAGTTCGGGCCGCTGCACCACGAACACGGTGTTGTTGTCCTGCACGTACATGCCAAGTGCTTCGTGGAGGCCGGAGGCGAAGAGGCTGAACTTCACCTCGGAGAGGCTCTCGGCTGTGGGGTTATCGATGAGCCAGATTTCGCCGCGGCGGGTGCACGCGAGTAGTTTGCCATCGGGCCGGAAGGCGAGCCCGCCCACTTCCAGTACGCACTCGGGCGGCAGCGGAATCGTGCTCAGACTGTAGTATTTCGACTCCTCGCTCGAAGCCGCAGCCGTGGAGGCGGCCACGTTGCCCGGGGGGAAGTCGCGGTCCGCACGCTTGCGAATCGATGCCGTGATAATCTCTGGCAGTTCCGGACTCACGTACACTTCCCAGCCGCCGGCGTATTGCCCGATCTTGATGAGCAATTGGTTTTTGCCGGCCTTGACTTTGAGATCGACACGGTTCTGATCCGGAGCCGCGGGACGCGTGTAGTCCTCGTGCAGCACGCGGGTGCCGTTGAAAAACACCGAGATCGAATCATCACTTCCCAGCGAGAGCGGCAGCTTGAACTCGCGCTCCGAATCGAACTCGTGATAGAGGTACACGACGGCATCATTCTTGTCCTTCGGGCAGAGCGGGGCGAGGTTCACCACCTTGCCGAGCGAGAAGCCCTTGAACTCTTTCCAGCCGAACTTCTGGTTGTTCTTACCGACGAAGGCATCTTTCAAGTCCTGCTTCTTTTCGGGGGCGTAGGCCGCATCAAAGCCGACCTTGCTGGTGTTGTCGAACGGCCCGGCGTAGAACCACTTGCCGTCCAGTGCCGGCAATCCGTGCGATTTCAGCGTGGCCTGCACGGTCTCCGAGCGTGTCGCCTTCTTGATGTATTCGCCCTTGAGGTCTTCTTTGGGCTTCTGGGCGATACCGATGCTGATGACCAGAGCGGCAAATGCCGAGGCAACGAGTGCAGAACGCATGAAAAGATTCCCGGTGGGATGCGGTGCGGTGGGAAGTAATTTACTCGCTCAGAACTTGTTCCACAACCGCGAGAATTCGGTTGTGAAGGCCGCGACGAGCGTGGGGTCATCGGTGTCCACGAGATTCTCGTAGTTGATCTCGGCGGCTCCGCGGGTCCAGTTGTAGCTGCCGTTGAGCAGGTGCACGCCATCGAACAGGGCGAACTTGTGGTGCATGTGGCCGTTGTGCGAGGTGGCGTGATATCGATGCACATCGTCGAACTTCACGGGGATGCCCGCCGCTTCAAACTCGCGAATGTCCGAACCCGCGTCGCTCATCTTGTCGCTATCCGTGATGATTCGCACCTTCACGCCGCGCTGATGGGCCTCGAGAATCGCCCGCGAAATGCGATTGTCCGTGATCGTGTACACGCACACATCCGCGGACTTTCGCGCGTAGTGAAACCGGGAAATGATCTGCGAGAGGCACGCCTCGCCGGGTGCAAAGTAGACACGTTCCGCGCCCGAAGTTGCCCGGCGCTCGACCGTGGCTCCGGGTTGGATGGGAACAATCACCTTCAAGAGCGTTTCCAGGCAATCGATGAGCTGGTGCGAATCGGGATCGGCCACGGCCCGGCGAGCGACGTCGAAGACTGTGTGCCGTACCACGCCGCGATCATGATCGGACTTCACATGCAGCGCCAGCCAGGCCGCGAGTGCTTCACGCTCGCTTCCCGTGATGGTGCGATCGAATAGTGCGGCATGCAGGAATGACTCGAGTTCGGCGATGTTCATCCGCACAGACTACACCGGCGAGGCAGTCCCGTCAGGTTGCGATTGTCGATTTCCGCGTTTCACTTGTCGCGGCGTACGCACCAGTCCGTCATCGCTTCGAGGATGGCCCGGCACTCGCTGCGCGGCAGGCACTCCAGGGCGTGGCGTGAGGCACGGGCCAGTGCCTCGGCGCGGTGGCGAGCGTAGGCGAGTGATTCCGTGCTCGCCAGCGCATCCAGCACACGCGGGCCGATGCTGGCACCACTCTCGCGAATGGCAGCGCGAAGTGCCTCGGCTTCTCCTTCTCGCAGGTTATTCAGGCAGTGGATCACGGGTAGTGTCAACTTCTGTTGTTCGAGGTCAGTGCCAAGCGTTTTTCCGGCGGTCTGTTCGTCGCCGACGAGATCGAGCAGATCGTCCGTGATCTGGAAGGCGAGTCCGAGATCACGACCAAAGCTGGCGAGCTTCTCTGCGACTGCCTCCGATGCACCCGCGTAGAGAGCACCAAGCCGGCCGCTGCATTCAGTAAGTGCGGCCGTCTTGCCTTCGATAATGGTGAAGTATTCCGCCTCGGTGAGTTGCAGGTTGCCGCGTTCGCAGACCTGTCGAAGTTCGCCCGCACAGACGCGGTTGGTCGCCTCGCCGATGATGCCGCAGGCCCGGCCATCAACCGTGCTGGTCAGGTGGAAAGCGTGTGTGAAGAGCATGTCGCCGAGCAGGATGCTGACCTTGTTCCCCCAACCCGAATTGACGGTCGGCACATGGCGCCGGAGTTCGGCTTCATCCAGCACATCATCATGCACGAGCGTGGCGGTGTGGATCATCTCCACGGCCGCGGCGAGTGTGTGGTGGTGGGGCGTGATGGAACCACACGCTTTTGCCGTGAGAAGCAACAGTGCGGGGCGGAGGCGCTTTCCGCGGTAGTGCTTCAGATGCTGGATGAGGCTGCCGAACGGCGACTTGTGAGGGGCGAGCGTCGCGGTGAAGATGCGGTCCGCTTCCTCGATATCGCCCGCTACCGGGCCGAACATCGCGCTGGCTGGCCGCGGGGTGAATCCCGTGTGAGGGGCGGGCAGAACGGAACTCATGGCGATCCCCATGGCGCGGCCTCCGCACAACCCGGCGACGGCGGAACCGCAACCGGGAAAGTGATACGCCCTGGGTGATTGCCGTCAATCCGGGCTGCGGACGAAGTGTCCGCTGGCACCGCCATCTTTCTCATCGAGTTGGATGGCTTCGATGCACATGCCGCGATCGATTGCCTTGCACATGTCGTACACCGTCAGGGCTGCCACGGTAACCGCAGTCAGCGCTTCCATTTCAACACCCGTTCGGGCGAAAACCTTGGCCGTGGCTGAGAATCGCACCAGATCGACCGCGGGAAACGTGAAATCGATCGATACAGAGGTGAGCGGCAGCGGGTGGCAAAGCGGAATCAGCTCCGCGGTTTTCTTGGCCGCCATGATGCCCGCGATCCGGGCGACCTCGAGCACATCGCCTTTCGCCAGCCGTTTATCGCGAATGTGTGCCAACGTTTCGGACTTCATACGGACGCAGGCCGAGGCACGGGCCACGCGCTGGGTCTCGGCCTTGCCGCCGTCATCGACCATCCGCGAGGCACCCGAGTCATCGAAGTGTGTGAGTTCTGGCATTGAGGTTATCACACTCCAAACATGCTGAGCAGCAGTGTAAGCAGCAACAAGACGATCAGGACGATTATGTGCGTTCGAGACAAGATACCGGATGGTGTGCTGACGAAATCGTAAACCTCGCCATCAAAGTGAACACCGCACTCAGGGCATCGAATCGAAGTGCTGAGGATTTTCTTGTAGCAGCGTGGACACGGGACGAGTTCGCGACCCTGTTCGCGTTTGCGGCGATGCTCTTCAAAGTTGAGGTGGCCATCATCGGACATGATGCACCTCAATTCAATTTGCGATGGGTGGCAACAGACCCACCCGCATCGGCGGCGGCAGTTCTTCCGTGCCGGGTGGAAGGGTCGAGGGCACGCCGGCGGGCGGGTTCGTTGGGTAAAGCGGTTCACGGCCTGGCACGGGTGGTGGCGAACCCGGAATCGGTGCGGGTTGTTGCATCACAGGCACACTCGCGCGAGGCAACGCCTGCACCAGCGGCCGCACCGAGATGTCGCGGTCCGTTTCGAAGGTGCCGCCATCCGTGGTGGTAAGTCGCACGGCCACACGAACGCGGTCCGTGGTCGGGTACGTCTGCCAGGGGACCGAGACGAAATAGCCCGTATTCATCAGGCCGTTTCGCCAGGTGGTTCGCAGGCGGTCGGCGGGAATGTCCCAGGAACCGATGGGGCTTTTTATTCCCTGGGGGTTGATTTCCCAGGCCAGCACTTGCAGGCGGCCAGCGACTTTCACCTCGGACTTGTCCGCATCGCGAGGCACCACCACGAGCATGAGTGTTTCGTCGCCGGGGAGTCCATCATCATCCACACCGCCGGTGCCACGGCCGAGCGAAATCTCGCGGATGGGGTAACTGCTGCCCGCACCGGAGGTGAGTGCCGCGGGCGGTGCCATGTAGTCGCCGGGAAGGCCGCGGGATTGTTCGTAGGCACGGTTCAGGTTGCGTGACTGGGCCAGCGCGGCCTGGGCCTCGGCAAGTTGTTTATCCTTCGTTCGCAGTTCGGCTTCGATCAGGTCGTAGCGTTTGTTGGGTTTGCAGCCTGTGGCGAGAGTGCCGCAGAACGCAGCGGCGACCGCGGAAACCGCCAGGAGCCGGTTTCGTCGCCGTCGCCGCATTCGTTCGCTGGCCGTGTGCATCCTGCCTCGGTGTCAAGGCGAGCCGCACCCGTCAGGGTGTGGTTCACCTACTCGCTCGAACGCTGGCCGAGCTGATCGGCGGGCATGCGTTCGAGCACGTTGTCAATCAGGCCGAAGTTCTGGGCCTCGACCGCGGACATGAAATTGTCGCGATCGGTGCCCTTCTCGATGGCTTCAAGCGTCTGCCCAGCATGCTTCGAGAGCAGCTGGTTTAGTGTCTTCTTCGTCCGCAGGAATTCCTTGGCGTGGATCAGGATTTCCTCGGTCGTGCCTTCCGTGCCGGCGAGCGGTTGGTGAATCATCACGCGGGCGTTGGGCAGGGCGAAACGCTTGCCCTTGGTTCCCGCCGTGAGGAGCATCGCTCCCATGCTCGCGGCCTGGCCCATGCAGTACGTGGCGACATCGCAGTTGATGAATTGCATGGTGTCGTAAATGGCCATGCCCGCCGTCACGCTGCCACCGGGGCTATTGATGTACAGGTGGATATCGCGCTTTGAGTCCTCGAATTGCAGGTACAGCATCTGGGCCACGATGAGGTTCGCCATCTCGTCCTGCACAACACCTTGCAGGAAGATGATGCGATCCTTGAGCAACCGGCTGTAGATGTCGTAGGCCCGTTCTTCGCGGCCTCGGCTCTCCACCACGATCGGAATCAGCGGCATATTCGATCCTCCGGGCGGAATGCCGCACCCTCTTGATCGGGCGGCGCCTCCGCGGTTGATGAGCAATGTGTAGCCGCGTGTCGGCACTTTGGCTCGGCACGCACGGGTCGTATCAGGTGTTCGGATTGGGCCAGCGCCGGGGCCGTCCCACACTCCGCGTGGGTGAGCTATTTTTTCGCCTCGACGCCGGGCTTTTGCAGCACTTCATCCACGAGACCGAAGGCCTTGGCTTCGTGAGCGTGGTAATAACGATCGCGATCGGTCTCGCGGGCGATGATGTCAATGGGCTGCTTGGTGTGCTTCGCGAGAATCTCGTTCAGGCGTTCGCGCTCCTTGAGAATCTCGTTGGCCTGGATCTCGATATCGGAGACCTGCCCGCCCACCTGGCCGTACGGTTGGTGGATCATCACCTTCGAGTTCGGCAAGGCGTAGCGTTTGCCGGCCGTGCCTGCGGCGAGGAGGATCGCTGCACCGCTGGCGGCGAGGCCCATGCAGTACGTCAGGATCGGGCTTTCCATGAACTGCATGGTGTCGTACATCGCCAGCGTCGCCGAGACGGAGCCGCCGGGGCTGTTGATGTACATGTGAATGTCGGCGCTCTTGTTTTCGTACTGTAAGTACAAGAGTTGCTTGATGACGAAGTCGGCCAGTGGATTGCTGATGACCTGGCTGACGAAGATGATGCGTTGATCGAGGAGCAGGTCGTCCAGTGTCATGGCTCGCTGGCGTGCGTAGTCGCGACTACGCTGAAGCACCGGCTGAAACGCACCAGGAGCCATGGCAGAAGGATCGAACGGGGGCAACATGCGGGAGCCCTTTCTGTACGGGACGGATAAACCGCGACGCCCAGATTAACGAGGACCTCGAGAGTCCTCGTTTCGCTGCACGTCGCGGCTACACGGTGAGTCGGTCCATTTCTACTGTACGCAGTCGGTCAACTGCCGGCATTCTCGGCCGGTGCCTCGTCGGCGGGCTTGTCTTCTTCGCCAGGAACGGCCTGGGCGGAAACGGTTGCCACTTCGGAGGTGTGCTCGGTTTGCTCTTCCGCGGTGAGCGGGTAGTCGTCGTATGTTGCGGAGGACAGGATCAGGTCGAGCGCCTTGCGTTCGAGCAGGTCGGTGGCCAGCGCTTCGATCAGGTCTTCCTTCTCGAGGCGAGCCTTGACCTTGCGGGGGCTCTCGCCGGACTGATCGGCGATCCGCTCGATCTCCGCGTCGATCTCGTCGTCCTCGATCTCGATCTTTTCGACCTCGGCGATCTTCTGAAGCACGAAGTGCTCCTTCAGTGCGGCCGAGGTGCTGGCAACAACGTCCTGTTCAAGCAGACGGCGGCGACCCTGAATCTGGGCCTCGCTCATGCCCGAGTTCTTCATCTCCATCACGCGGCGAGCGAGTGTCTTGCGGGCCTGGCGCACGAGCATGTCGCGGGGCAGTTCCCACGTGGCGGAAGCACCGATCTGCTCAAGCACTTGCTTGCGAGCTTCCTGCCGTTGCGTGTACTCCAATCGCCGGTCGAGCAAGCTGGAGACGAGTTCATCGAATGAATCCGATGTGCTGACCCCGAACGACTCTTCGAGCAGTTCGCGGGTCAGTTCCGGTGGCCGGATGACCTTCACGTCCTTGATGGCGAAGGTGGCGTTCACGCTCTGGCCGCGGAGCAGCTCATTGCCGACTTCCTGCGACAGCACGATCACCACATCGCGCGAATCCCCGGCTTTGGCACCGACCATCGTCTTGCCGAAGTCTTCGGCGACGCCATCCGACAGTGCGAGTTGTTGGTCCACCTTGACGCGGACTTCCTGTAACTTGTTCAGCACACGGTCGCGGATCTTGATCTCAACATCGGCTGTGATGTAGTCGTCCAGTTCCACGGCCGGGTTGTCGCCTTCCTTCGGGACGAGTTGGCCATAGCGTTCGAGCAAGCGCTTCTTCTCGCGAGCCTGTTCGGCTGCGGTGTACGTGTGAATGGGTCGGCGAATCTTGAGGCCCTTGTAGTCGGGCAGGTCGAACTCAGGCCGCACTTCAATATCGAATTCGTAGATGAACGGGCCTTCATCCGGGATCTTGATCTTGCTCGGATCGAGGTCCGGCGGGGACAGCGGCGAAATCTGCTGCTCGTCGGCAAGTTGCTCCAGGCTGGCCATCAGCACCTGGGTCTTGACCTCGTCGGAGACCGCTTCCTTGTACTGCTTTTCGATCAACTTGCGGGGAGCTTTGCCCGGGCGGAAGCCACGGACCTGCGGCTGTTCGCTGCGAACCAGCTCGGTGTACTTTTCGTCGAAGATCTCGTCGATCTGCTTGCGCTCGACCGTCACCTTGATGTGCTTCTTGCAGGGGCCGATGTCGCTGATCTCGACCTTCTGATCGAGCGTCTCAGCAACGGTTTCCGATTCCGCGTCGCCCGAATCATTCGCGGCCGCTTCGAGCTGGGCCGTGGCGGCATCGAGTTCAGCTTGCTGTTCGGGTGAGAGTTCAGTCTCAGTTGCGTCGGCCATTACAGGTGCTCCGTCGGCACAGGAAAAAACGAAACCGGGAAGTTTCGGGCAGTAAGGTCTTGACCTTACTTTCGGCCCGCGACTTCCCGGCCAGAATTATCAGTTAAGAGCGGGTGATGGGACTTGAACCCACGACAACCTCGTTGGCAACGAGGTACTCTACCACTGAGTTACACCCGCATGGTGTTGGCCACGCTCACCGCACTTTAGGACGGTGCGCTCGCGGTTTCAATAGGAAGATATGCGATTCTCTCGCTGTGGACAGTGGCACACTTCCAAAATCCGCGAACAGCCCCGGAAAGCCCATTCGCGGCCAAACGCTCGCACTTATTTCGCCACGACATCCTCGGTGTACGTGCTCTCATACTCGAACTTCGTTCCCGCACCCAGATGGTCTTTGAGCTCCGCCTTTACACCCAAACGAGCGGCGTGATAGTGCCCGGCGTTCACGTTGAAGTATAGCTCGCCCTCCCACAGCATCGGCACGAGCGGCACTTGCTCGCTGGTGGTCTTCGGCGGTGCCTTCAGTTGAGTGCCGACACCCACCACCATCAATCCATCCTTCACATCCCGGCAAGCGTATTTCTGCGCGAACTCGAAGCTCTCGCCCGTGCCGTGCGGCGGGTCGAGTTTCATGCTGAACGAGCGTTCCCAGCCCTGTCCCTTCGCCGGGCCCGCATCCGGGAGCGTCATGCGAAACGGCAACTCCGCATGCAGGCGAGCTGCCGAGCCACCTTTCGCGACCTTCACCTCCACGAGGCGGCCCTGGGAATCCACTCGCACCACCACGATCGGCTTGTTCAAATACTCCGCCATTTGCTGGGCCTGTTCCGGGTTCTCCGAGTCGTTGACCGTGATGGACTTGTCCGGCTGGGTGATCTCGCTTCGCACCTGGAGAATGGACATTTCCAGCGTGGCCACGCCGGCCGGGTCCACCGCTTTCACAGTCCACCGGCGGGTTAACGCGAGCGTCGTTTTCGATTCGGCGGTGACGGGCATCTGGGTCTTTTCGTTCAACGTGGTCTCTTCAACGCGCGTTCGTTGCACAAGCTTGTATGTCAACGTCTGCCCGGGCTGCCACTGGAAACGAACCGGGGCCGGTGCCTGAGCGGAAACGGCACCCCTCGACACAATAATCAAGACGATCAGAGCGGAAATGCGCAGCATCGGAACACCCTCCACAAGAGAAACGGAGGGATAACCACGGCGTGGCAAAATGGGAAGTGCAATTGCCGGATGCGCATCCGGATCACGGTGCAGTGCGGGTCAGGAACGCGGCGAGTTTCTCGAAGAAGACATCCGGCAAGGCGATATCGTGTTCGCCACCCTCCATCCGCACGAACTCCTTGGGATCGTTGGCCGCGGCGAAGAGTCGTTCGCCCTGCACGAAGGGGATGACGCGGTCCGCCGTGCCATGGGCAATGAACACGGGCCGGTGGATGGTGTGAATTTTCGAGATGTTGTCGAAGCGGTTCTTCATCAGAAAGCGCACCGGCAGAAGGCGGTAGTGCACCTTGGCGGCATCCGGGAGTGTGGTGAAGGTGAACAGCAGCACGAGCGAGCGGCATTCGTGGTTGGCCGCCATCTGCACGGCCACACCGCCGCCCAGCGATTCACCCAGGATCAGCACGCGGTCTGGTGGCGTCTTCGCAGTGGCAGTCAGCCAGTGGTACGCCGCTTCCGCTGCGTCGTAGCAGCCAGCTTCACTCGGTTTGCCCTCGCTCCGGCCATAGCCGGGGTAATCGAAGAGCAGGACGCCGGCACCGAGTGTTTCGCGCAAGCGAATCGCAAAGGGGACGCGATGGCTAAGGTTGCCGCCGTTGCCATGAGCGAGCAGCACCGCACCCGCTCCGGGCCGAGATGGCGGAATCCACCAGGCGTGCAGTTTCGTGCCATCGGTCGCCTGCAGCCAGACATCCCGCGGCTCGACCTCGGGGAACATGTACCACGATTCCGCCGCTTTGAGCGGATGATAGACCAGCCTATTTTCCAGGATTTTCAGCACGACAATGCACCCCACGTAGGCGATGCCCAGAATCGCGCTCCATCGCATCAGTGATCGGAGACCGCGACGCAGAACCGATGCCCGGCCGGACGTTCGCTCATGCGGCGGGCTTCCGTTTCCACCGTGCCCACAGAAGACCCACAGCGATCAGCGTCCAGCAAAGGCCTGGCAACCAATCCCCTGTACGAGCATACCACGAAAGCCGGCCATCAATGGGCACCACCGCCAGAATGACGCCCTCGACCTGCTTGGAACGCGACCAGGAATCACCCTGTGTCTCGATGACCCGCCCATCCGGGTCGATCACGGCCGAGATGCCCATGTTCACGGCCCGCACCACGGATCGCCGCGTTTCTACCGCTCGGAAGCGGCAGGTGGCCAGATGTTGTTCATGCTCCTCCGTGCCCCGGAACCAGCCATCGTTCGAGATGTTCACCAGGAAGTTCACCGGCTGATCGGGCGAAGCATAGTGTCGGGCCAGGTAGGGATCGGAATCCTCATAACAGATCAGGCAACCAAAAGTGAACTGCCGACCATCCTGCGTGACCAGCGGAAATTTCGTCCACTCCGAGCCGGGCTTGCAACTGTAGTCGTTTTCATAAGGTGTGAAGACAGACAGGAACGGCAGCGTTTCGCGCAGCGGCACATACTCGCCAAATGGCACCAGGTGCATCTTGTCGTAGCGACCCACGAATTCGCGGCCCGGGCCGAGCAGAACCGCTGTGTTGTACTTCCAGACCCGGTCATTCTCCCAGACCATGCCGTTCAGGCCATAGAGCGTGGTGATCGGTCGGTGTTCCTTGTAGAGGCCGCCGAGATACACTCGTGCCTCGACAAGGAACTGTGCATCGGCCTGTTCCCATTTCGAGCCGCGCTCGGGTTGGTACCACGCATAAGGGCAACACGTCTCCGGCCACACAACGAGGTCGGGTTTCGGTGTCGCGTTCGCGGCCTGCTCATAAAGCGCGTAATACGTATCGCCCAGGAGATCGCCCTTCTCGTTCTTCACGTCCTGCGGCACGCTCCCCTGCAGCAGCGCAACCCGCGGGCCATCTTCGAACGGTTCGTGATCGAGCTTCATCAGGCCATAGAAGATGGCACCGCCGAAAAGCGCCGCCACGGTGATGCTGGAGGGGATGAGTCGCCGCAGCGTGGGGGCCGACACATCTGGAGTCCAGTGCAGCCAGGTGCGAACTCGCCCGGAACGCAGCAACCATTCGGCGGCCAGGCCATTCACAGCCGCGACGAGGAATGACACGGTATAGACGCCGCCGAGGTCCGCGATCTGGATGAGCGGCAGCAGATCGTGCATCGTGTAGCCCAGGAAGTACCAGCCGAAGCCGATCATCTGGTACAGGCCGACGCTGGCCAGGAACGGGTAGCCGGTGGGGAAATGGGCCCGTGTGAATTCGAGCGCCACCCACACGAGCGGCACAGACAGCGCAAGCGGAACGAAGCCGATGGAATCGAGCCGACGAATGAGCCAGAGCGCCAGCACCCACGACACGGCACAGGCGAGAGAAAGCCCGATCCAGGAAAAGTACATCATCGGATGCGCGACGCGCATCCACTGCACGGCGGCGAGGAAGAAGACGAGCCCGCCAAGATAGGTGGCGAAGTAGCGTCGCCGATTGCTGGCCGGGGCTCGCACGAGTGTGAGCCAGGGGGCGAGGGCCACGAACGACACCGGGCCCAGGTTCAGCGGAAAGAATGCCGTCCAGAGCAGCAACCCCGAAGCAATCGCCGGCAAGAACAGTCGCGGCTTCACGATGGATTCCTTCCAGGGGTGAACGAATTCTCAGAAGAAGAATGAACCACACGGGAGACAGAGATGATAACAAAGAATCGTCTCTGTCTCACCAGCAGGAGTATTGACCCGCCCGCAGGGTAAGCAAGAGTTGGAGTATTCACTCGCTCACGCAGCGGGCTTGTCGTTGATCGTGCCGCCTGGATCTTAATACTACAACGCTATCTGATCTGTCCTCAATCCGCCATTCCGGTTAGTTTGTGTCCTCGCCCCCGAGGGAGGACGGCATGGACGCCGGGACAATCCGTTCGATGGAGCCCCTTCTGCGAGACTACCTTCGCCGGTTCGA
>JBGSZR010000015.1:0-59717 GCA_041750275.1 Gemmataceae bacterium | reverse complement strand
GGTCGCGGTGGCGAGGTGGGCGAGACGGTCAAAATCGACCCGCTCTCGATCGCCGCCACGCTTCATCCGGTTCCGGTCGCGGGCGTGGTTGACCAGGACGCGTCGCATGGCCTCGGCCGCAGCGGCAAAGAAGTGCCCGCTACCATCGAATTGCTGGTCCCCGACGAGGCGAATATATGCCTCGTGCACTAACGCAGTGGCATTGAGGGTGTGGCTGGGCCGCTCGTCGGCCATGCGAGCGGCGGCGAGCTTCCGCAACTCGTCGTACACGAGCGGAAGCAAATCGGCGGCAGCCGTCCGGTCACCGGCAGCAGCCGCTTCGAGAAGGCGGGTGACTTCCGACATGAAGGCAATTCTACCTGCAAGGGTCCGCAAAGATCGCCAAAAGCGAAGCGAAATACCCTGCTCGGATCGCCGGTGACCGTGACAGCACACGGCACCAGATGTATTCGGTCTGCAATCGCGAATGGTGGAACTGGACAAGGCCACGCCTGGCACCATCAATCATTTGCGTCTACTCTCGCACCGCGATTTAGCATCATCCAGAAGTGTTCCCGGTTCAGCCGAGCGTGGGCCAGCGGTCCGCACTTCGCAGGCGGTTTACCCATGTTCGCACCTCATCACGGCGACGTTGCGAGGCGATCTCGGCTTCTTCCTGCGTCACGCGGACGAATTGCACGCTGGTACCGGTCCGCAGCTGGGCGAGTGTGTCGAGGTCGGCACGGATGACGTGTGCGATCTTGGGGTAGCCGCCGATCGTCTGGCCATCGACACCGAGCACGATTGGCAGGCCCTCGTTGGTGATCTGCACGGCACCGGGTGCAACGGCCTCGGAGGTGAGTTCGCCAGGTGTGCGACTCAGCGGTTCACCCGTGAGCCGCAGCCCCATGCGATTGCTGGCAGCCGAGACTTCGAACGACTGCGTGAAGAAGCGGTCATCGGGGAACCAGTCCCTCTGGGGCCCATCCAGCACGCGAAGCGACGTCGATCCGCTGCATTCATCGAGCGAGGTGAAGCCAAGGCCGCGCGGCTCGCAACGGCTGGCCGGGCACCGCAGCACAGCACCGCGTTTCAGGGGATCGAGTGCCGAGCGGCTGGCAAGAACGAGAGGGGCATCGAAGCCACCGGCGACGCACAGATAAGCGCGAGCAGCATTCGGCGTGCCCCCGATGTGCAAGACCTCACCCGGTTCAAGCGTGAAGGTGGTGCCAGAGGCCACGGGGCGACCCGTGAGACGCAGTGAGAAAGGCGCCCCGAACAGGACGCAGGCACAGCGTTGCTGGGCTTCGAGTGTGGGCCCCGCGAGTGTCACTTCGAGGGCGGGTTCGTTCCGGAAGTTGCCGATCAGGGCGTTGCCAAGCGTGAAGGCAGCACGATCCGCAGCCCCACCGTGTGGCACACCGAGCGAACGCGTTCCTGGCCGGCCCGTATCGACCAGCAGAGAGAAGAGACCAGGTTCGCGAACGAGGAAGCTCACATCGTAAGTGTATCGGTGAAGTGAAAAACCCCAGCCATCGGGCCGGGGTTTATTGCGTTGGGTTCAACTTCTGAATCAGTTGGCTCTGAGCTTCTTGTTGGTGTCGCGGTTGACGCGTCCGATGATCCAGCGATTGACATCACGAAGCATGTTCGGATGCAAAGCGTTCGTGGTGGGGTAGGTGAGGAAGCGTGCCTCGGCACCGGCGGCTCGCAAGCGGCTGTGATCTTGCTTCGCCTGTGTGGTTGTGATCAGCGGATCATCGCTGCCGTGCCCCAGGAGCACCGGCAGTGGGCGAGACATCCGGGTGAAATCGATGGACTCGGGGAGTCGGCCATTGAGGGCGACGATGCCCCCAATGCGATCGGCGAGACCGAAACCGAGCCGGTACGCCGCGGCTGCCCCATCCTTGACTCCAATGAGGTAAACGCGTTCGGCGTGCACGTGATAGGCCCGCTGCGTTTCCTCGATCGCGGCAAGGAAGTATTCTTCAATCGCCTCGTTCACATCCCAGTTGCACGCGGGGCGGCCATCGAGCCGCCCGGTCTGCGCTGGGGTGCCGCGGAGGCTAATAGTGATGTAGTTTCGCCGACTGATCTGCGGTGCCAGCCGCGATACCTGCTCTTCGTTCCCACCGTTGCCATGCAGCAGCACGACCAGCGGGTAGGCGTAGCGTGGCTGGTAATCGGTCGGAAGAAACATCCGCACGGGGCGATTCGGATCCTTGGCCAGGAAGCGCGTGTGGAAGCCTTCCGCGGGGCGTTCGGGTCGCCAGTCTTCGTGAAGTTCCGGCATGAGAAGCTCGTGTCCGGTTTATTGGTTTTCCGCACTGCCCAGGTTCAGCGAGCGGGCGTTGCGGTCGGGCCATCTCGGCGGCGGCCGGTCGTGTGGTCGGGACAACTGTACGTCTGCGGCGCGGGACATTCAAGATTCACTGGGCCCGAGCTTGAGCGAAAACGGCTCGATTTTCAAGCCCTGCGAACGGTTGCTCCGCGTGGGCTATATGCAGTGGAATAGTGAAGCTGGGCCAGGTCAACAGTGTGGGAGCCCTTCGTTGAGAATTCCATCGCCTGGGGGCCCTGACTCGGTGGAATATTCGCGCCAGCCGTGACGACTCGCACCTTCGCGCCAGCCGTCACAATCGGAACTTCTTCGCGCTCAACCGGCTCACTTCGAGCCGGGTAATTCGTTGATGAACAGCTCGGCCCAGGTCTGGTCGGTAGCGGAATCGGCACCGATGCGGACGCGAATGAGGTCTCCGCTTTTCACCTTTCGGGAGGTCTGCACGGACTTCGTGGAAAAGCTCGGAGTCGCCTGGCCCCGGGTGGGTAGAACTTCCGTGACCTCGGCCTCGATTGCCAGCACGATGCTGCCATCCGGCTGCGAAGATGGGGTCAACTTCATGTTGATGCCGGTCGGCTTGAAGGCGAGCTTGCCGCCCGGCAGGGGCACGGGGACTTCCTGGCCGATCTGGATCTGTGCGGCCTGATTAGAAACCGTTCGAATGCGTGGAGCCGAGAGCTGCGAGATCGTGCCCTCGGCCTTTGAACCCAGCGGATCACCCTTGAGCACGTCGATCTCAATCGAATACTGCACACCGGGAACGGCCGTGCCGACCGACGTGCCCAGCGCGAGCCCCATGGCCAGAATCATCGTCGTCAACCGACACCTCCCTGTGTCAGGTGAATCGAAATACCGCGTTGCGAACCGAAGCTCGTCGCGATCTACTGGGTGGCTTGACCGTCTCACCATTCTGTCAAGGCAACACCCGCCATCGTGTGCGTTCGAGAAGATGCGTCAGCACTAATAACAGGAAGGTCGCGGCGGCACAACAGGGGTAGTACTCGTGGTATCGCCGGTACACGAAGCTCACCGTCGGGCTTTTTTCCAGTTCATCGATCTCGTGATACGCAGCCAGAAGTTCGCTTCCATCTGAGGCCGTGAACGAGCGGCCGCCGGTGATCGTGGCCACGGCTTCCAGTGTCGTCTTGCCAGCCAACCGTTGTTGGATGGCCTCCTGGGTAGCATCGGCAGGGAGGTTGCCGCCGGCGTCGATCGTGTACACCTTCACACCCAGGTTCGCGGCCAGCTGGGCGGACTGGCGTGGCCGGAGCGTCTCGGGTTCGCTCACGTTGTGCTCGCCGTCACTCAGCAGAATCAGAACCTTGCGCCGATCGCCCGCGGCTTCCAGTCGAATCAGGCTCTCGGCCAACGCATCGCCGATGTTCGTGCCCGCATCGAGGCCGAACTTCGGCTCCTGAGAATTGGCGATATTCAAGAGCACAGTGTGATTCAGGGTGAGTGGGCAAGCTGTTTCCGGAAGTGCAGCGAAGGTGACGAGCCCAATGCGGTCGGAGGCACGGGGTTCGAAGTGCGTGCCATCGGGTGCATCGCCACCATCCACGAAAAGCGAGAAGGCCCGACGGGCCGCTTCCAGCCGGGTGACCGGAGGCTGAGCGCGTTCCCACTCGGCATCCTTCGTGGCCATGCTGCCGCTTACGTCGAGTGCGAGCACGATGGCGATGCCTTCCGTGGGAAGGCGTGTTTGCAAATCCGGGCGGCGCGGCCCGGCACAGGCCAGGATGAGACTGATCGCCGCCAGGCAGCGGAGCACCGCACCGCCCCACTTCGCACGCCGGGGCCGACCGGTCGTCAGGCCATCGAACAGACGCGTATCTGCGAAGCGAAGCGCCGGGCGGCGACGACGCAGCTGCCACCAGCCGAGCACGCCGACGAACGGCATCAGCCACAGAAACTCGGGATTCGCAAAGCGAAGCATAGGAGCCATCTTGCGATGGGTCCCTTGAGGAGTGAAGGGTATGCGAGCAGAAATCGAACGAGACGGCCCTGAATGGCTGTCCGGTTCGTTCATTCCGATGGTTGCAGTCGTCTTGAGGAATTCCGGGCGGAAACTGGGAATCATCCATAATTTGTTCGGGTCGAATCGGTAAAATGTCACTCACCCGTTAAACTGGCGAGGCCGGTCCAAACGGTTCCGTTGGCGCGCGGCCCAGAGTGTGGTGAAATAGTTTCATGAAGCTGCTGACCTCGGTTTTCCCGCACGCCTCGAAAGTCCTGCCGGCCGGCGGTGGGTTCACGATTGGCGTGGTGGGGGCAATTATTGGGCTGGAGTTCCTCGGTCGACAAACGACGACCGATCTGCACGACGGATTGGCGGCATTCGTGCTGCTTGCCGTCGGCGTGATGGTAGGAATTCGCCATCGCCGTGAACCGATTCCCTGGGTGCGAACCGTGGGTGCCTGGGGCAAGCGCGTCCTCGCATCGACGGCCTGGCTGCAATACGACCACGGCATCGACCTTCGCGGCACGCCACCACTGCCGCGCCGGACACCCCCTGTTGTGTGGCTGCTGGCCGCGCTCTTGATCGCCTGGGGTGGAATAGCGGCACTGGCGTGGTATCTCTTCCCACACGGCTGGCGCATCATCGGGACGCACGGCTCATACGTGCTCTACCTCGTCGTGCTCCTCGTGCTCTGGCCGGCTCTTCTGTGTTGCACCTTCGTGGGGGTCTATGTTCCCGTGGCCGTGCTTGATCGCCGGCTGAAGGGGTGGGTGGGTGACACGGACCGCCGCGGTGCCGAACTCGCCGCCGTGGTTGGCTACGCCGTACTCGTATCTGCAGTGGCCTGGATCGTGCCACCCGCAGCCGTGCTGGCGGTCTGCCTTGTGCTGGCCGTTGGGGCCTGGATTGCCGCACTCCGCCGTGGTCGCGACTCCGCCGCGGTGCTCTGGCGAGCCGGCCCTGATCAACCCATCTATGCGATTCCCTTGCACCGCGTCATGGCGATTATCACCGCACTGGGAGCTTTGTTGCTCTTCAACTTGCTCCTGATGTCGTGTGGTGGCCGCCTGTTCGCGCCGCCCTCGGCAGATGACACGATGCCCGTCACGGCGTTGCTCGGGGCCATGGCCGCGTGGCTCATGCCGGGGCTCATCGTAGTCGCTGCGGTGCGTCTGATGGCTGCCTGGCGCAACGACCCGGCCCGGCGATCCATGCCGACCGCATTTGTCTGCACTGACGACCGACAGGCCCGCACACGTGGCATTCACTTTATTCGCGAGTGGGGTTGGGACGCGAAACCGGCATCTGTTGGTTCAGAAGCCGGCAGTATCAGCGTCGAACTGGTACCAACTGAGCGATCCGAAGCAACGGAGTTCGACCCCATCTGGCCGCTCAAGGTGAGTGAAGCCGATTTGAAGTCAGGCGAGGTGAAGCAACGGCTGGCCCGGCGTGATGAAATTCGCCTGCGTCGGCAATTCTTCCGCGGACTGTCGAAGATGTTTAAACGTGCCAGCGGCTTCAAGGGGCCCAACGGCGGCGGCTTCTGGCTCGCCCCGCAATGGTGGTTCATCGAAGGCATCGGCCGCGAGGATGCCGAAGCGGGGGCCGAAGAAAACACCTCGACACCGATGGTGGGCCCGCCTTACAGTCGCGTGCTGCCACCGCGCTGCCGTCAGCATCTGCACGCCGTCCTGCGTTCAACTCAGGTGGACATGATCTTCGTGGAGGATGGCGTCGGGCATCGCAAGGCGGAGAAGGTGATTCGCGTGCTCATGGAACTGTTCGATGTGCATGGCGGACAGCGTCAAGCGGAGGAATTGCACTTCCGTGGGCTGCCCAAAGTGAAAGTCATGATCCACGATTACGAACCAGGAAACCCCTTCCGCTCAGACCTCTACCCCGAACCGAAGTTCGATGATCTCTCGCGGTTGCGTGTGCTGCACATCTTCCGCGACCGTGGCGGTGAGGAAGAGCGTATCGAACCACCCTTTGACTTCTCCTGGACTCCTGCGCCAGCACTCATCGGTTGATGCGGTGGCATGAGCCGGCGGCCACCGTGAAAGACCAACCGCACGCTCCACCGCGCGGCTCGCACGGGATTCACCGGAGCATTCGCCGTGTCCGTTCCACCCGACGATCTCACCTCGCTTCCCGCAGAGGAATCCGCGGCCGATACCACGATGCCCTCGCACTCGCCCGATACGGGCACAGAAGAGGGCTCCCGTGATCCGAATCAATTTGAACTCCGAACGGAACTGGCACGCGGCGGCATGGGTGTCGTGTACACGGCATTCGATAACGGCTTTGGTCGTGAAGTTGCCATCAAGGTGCTCCTCCCGGAATGGCAGGATTTACCTGAAGCGCTTTCGCGATTTGTTTCGGAAGCTCGCATCACGGGCCGATTGCAGCATCCCGGAGTGCCGCCCGCACATCACCTCGGCGTTCTCCCTGATGGTCGGCCATTCCTGGCAATGAAGCTGGTCCGCGGTCGCACGCTCGCCGAACTTCTCAAAGAACGATCCTCGCCCACTGTGGACCTGCCTCGCTTCCTGCAAGCCTTCGAGCAAATCTGCCAGGCTGTTGGGTACGCCCATTCCGAGGGCATCGTCCACCGTGATATCAAGCCGCAGAACGTGATGGTGGGTGCCTTCGGTGAAGTGCAAGTAATGGACTGGGGACTTGCGAAGGAAATGCAGAAGCCAGAATGCGGGACGCCTGCTGATGAGGGACAGTCAGCGGAAAACACATCCCGGCACATTGCGATACGAAGACTTGCCGGTGAAGCGAGACTCTCACCGGATTCGGATCTGACGCGCGCGGGATCGGTGATCGGCACACCGATGTACATGCCGCCGGAGCAGGCCCGCGGTGAACGGGAACGAATCGGTCCGTGGTCAGATGTTTTCAGCCTCGGTGGTGTGTTGTGCCTGATTCTCACAGGGAGGCCGCCCTACTCGGGAAGCCGGAACCAGGTACTCACACTCGCTGAATTGGGTAGCGTCGAGGAGGCATTCACACGACTCGAGGCGAGTGCCGCCGATCCCGAATTAATCGCACTCTGCAAACTCTGCCTGCAACGTGAAACAACCAAACGCCCGGCGGATGGTAAGGCCGTGGCCGATGCGGTTGCGGCATACCGCACGGGTGTCGAGGCCCGCTTGAGGACTGCGGAGAGCGCGAAGGCGGCCGCGGAAGCTCGAGCCGTGGAAGAAGCGAACACGCGCCGTGAGGCGGAGGCTCGTGCACGCGAACAACGCAAAAAGCGCCGCTGGCAACTCACGACCGTGAGCATCGCCGCGGCGCTCGTTCTCGCGGCGGGTGCGTTCGCCTGGTGGCTCGATCGGGCCGCCCGCGACCGGCGCGAGGAACAGACTCGCATCGAAAGCGAACGCGCGGCAGCGGAGTTGCGACAGGAAGCCGAGTCGCTTCGCCGGGAGCAGATCGAGCGCGAACGACTCGGCCGCAATCGCCTGGGCATCGAGACGCTGCTCGCGCAGGCGGATACGGAATTGCGACTGGATAATACCCGAGCCGCGACTTCTTTGCTGACCCAGGCCGACAAGCGCTTCCTGGAGGGCGGAGCCGAGGAATTGCGACCCCGCTGGCAGCAACGCCAGCGAGACCTGATGATGCTCCGCGAACTCGATCGCCTTGACACACTTCGCTGGACAGCCATTCGCGGTCGCTTTCAAACGGAGGAAGCTGACCGGCAACTGCCGGCCGTGTTTGGACGCTACGGCATCAATCCGAAAACCATGACCGCCACGGAAATCGTCGAACGAATCGAAGCTTCACCACTGCGCGAACGGCTCATAGGTTCACTCGATCGCTGGCTCTTCCGGGAACAGAGTGCGGAAATCCTGGTGATTCTGCAGGCCGTCGATCCCGACCCCTTTCGCAATGAGGTGCGTCTGGCCGTCGCCGTGCTTGATACCGCCCGCTTGCCTGCGCTGGCAGAACGAGCGGAAGCTCGCGTGCAACCGCCACGCTTCGCCATCCTGCTCGGGGAACTGCCGGAACTCTCCTTTCGGATTCGGCAGGACATTCTCCTCGATACGCACTTTCACCAGCCAAGCGATTTGCCGCTCTTGATGGCACTGGGCCGGCTTTACCCCATCGAAACCAAGGTGGGGGCACCGAACCGCGTGGGCTGGTATCGTGCAGCACTCGCTGTTCGGCCCGATCACACCGCGGCCTGGAATGGGCTGGGTATCGCGCTGCGTGATATCGGTGAGCCGCTCACTGCCGCGGAGGCTTTCCGCCAGGCGATACACTTCGATCCCACGTCGATGCCCGCCCGAAATAACCTCGGCACGGTGCTTGCAGACCTTGGCAAAGTGGACGACGCAATTGCAGTGTTTCGCGAAGTAGCACGGCTCGATCCGAATGATCTGACAACCTGGTTCAACCTGGGCACCGCGTACCTCAAGAAAGGCGACAAGCCGGCCGCCGTGGATGCCTTCCAGGAAGCGCTCCGCATCGATCCGACCGACAGCAAGACGCACTTCAACCTGGGCTTCACGCTGGATGAACTCGAAGACATCGAGAGAGCGATCGAGTCGTATCGGGCCGCAATCTCGTTTGACCCGAACTATGCCGCAGCCCGCTTCAACCTGGCCATTCTGCTTGCGGGTCGGAAGGATTACCCCGCCGCCATTGCGGAGTATCGCGAGACCATCCGCCTCCTGCCGATGGATGCACGGGCTCACTACAACCTCGGCAATGCTCTCTTTCTCTCGGGTGATGGGGAGGGGGCAATCGTGGAATATCGCAACACGATCGCCTGCGAACCCACACACGCCGACGCGTTCTGCAACCTTGGCGTGGCACTGGAGAAACAGGGGCTCCGCACCGAGGCGATCACCGCCTACCGCGAGGCGGCCCGACTGAATCCCACAAAATACGACTATCTCCTGCCGCTGATGCCACAGATCGCACCACCACCACGCGAGGTGAAAAGACCGTGATCGCCTTCAAATCACCTCGCGGTCGAAGTCCGGAATTTGGGTGAAGGCGATACGGGTGGGAGCACTGTCGGTCATCCCGAACATGGCCCCGAGATAGACCATGCTGCCTCCGAATTCGTGATTCACTTCATCCATGGCCCGTGCTGCCTCGGCCGCTCGCCGATCATCCTCGAACAGCGACGGTGTGGCACAACGGGCGGGCACCAGATCGCTCAGCACCATGCTCACCTTGAAGGGCTCGCGGTTCAGGGGCCGTGATTTCCAGAGGGTGGTCACGTTTCGCAAGATGTTGAGCGTGTCCTGGCAACGGGGCATGTGCCGCCCCGCTTGCCAGCTCGAGCGACCCCAACCCACGTTGGCCGAATCATCGCGAAAGTTCACACCGATCGCAACGGCTCCGGCCCAGTAGTCGATTTTGCGCAGGCGGGCCGCGGCCTTGTGCGTGAGCCGGACCAACACGCCGTATGCACCGTCATCCGTTCGCAGTGTGGGTGGCAGAATGTGCGAATGCCCCACGGTCTGGCGGCGTGTGGGCTTCTCGCGAATATCCTCGCCACGTAAGAGTCGAAACCACTTCTCACCGAGCAACTTGCTGCCCCACACCTCGGCCAGCACCCGGACCGATGCCGTGCAGAGCTGTTCGACCGTGAACACTCCCAGCAGTTTCAAACGCTTCTCCATGCGTGGCCCGACACCGGGGAAATCGTTGATCTTGAGTCGATAAAGTGCCTGCGGCATCTCGGCGTCGGTGAGCACCACCAGGCCATCGGGTTTCACCATGTCCCCCGCCACTTTTGCCAGCATCTCGTTGGGGCCGATGCCGACGGAGCAGGACATGAAGTCGCCAGCCCGTGTGCGAATCGCCGCCTTGATGGCCCGGCCGAGTTGGCGTGCCTGCTCCGGTTCGCAGTCTCGTCCACCCAGTCGGCAACTCATCTCATCGATGGACATGATGCGATCGATCGGCAGCACGGAATTCACCGCGTTCACAATGCGGTTGTGCATCTGGACGTAGCGCAGGTGATTCGCCGGGAGGCAAATCAAGCGTGGGCACATCTGCTTCGCTTGCCACACGGGCGTCCCTGTTTTCACACCGAACGTCTTGGCTTCATAACTGGCGGCAATGCAGAAGGTCGTATCCGCCTCGACCGGCACCACCACCACGGGCTTCCCCCGTAGCTCGGGCCGGTGCTGCTGTTCGACACTGGCGAAATACGAATTCATGTCGATGAAGAGCGATCGCAGCGGCATGGGCTTGACTCGAAAACATAGTGTTAAGGCGTATACTGTTTATCAGTACACTATGCTTTGCCCGGATGCCAATTCGGATCTGCACTTCTTGCCAGAAAATGTCCCCGCTGAGCTGGAGCCGAACGCAGGGTCGGTGCGGTGTGTCTTGCCGGGTGGACCGCTATACTGAATGCGTTCCTTTGCACGGTTTCCAATTTTCCGGGGGGTGGCCGCATGGCGGGTCGGGTGGTGCTGGCGATGAGTGGCGGCGTGGATAGCTCGGCGTCGGCCGTGCTGCTCAAGCAGCAGGGGTACGACGTTATCGGGCTGTTCATGCGCACCGGTGCACACAGCCACGATGCCAGCGACACCCGCCGCGATAACAAGAAGGGCTGCTGCTCCGCCATCGATGCTGGCGACGCTCGTCGCGTGGCGGATAAGCTGGACATCCCCTTCTATGCCCTCGACTTCGAACGCGAATTCGACACGATCATCGACTACTTTGCAGATGAATACGCGAAGGGCCGCACCCCGAATCCCTGTGTGGTGTGCAATAACTGGCTGAAGTTTGGGCAGCTGTGGACGTTCGGCCAGGAACTCGGGGCCGACTTCATCGCCACGGGGCACTACGCCCAGGTGAAGAGCGGCGACGGCGAGTTCGAACTCCACAAGGCCATCGACCCGGAGAAGGACCAGAGCTACGTGTTGCACGGCATTCGCCGCGAGGTGCTGCAGAAATTGCTCTTCCCCGTCGGTGGCTTTGCCAAGGCCGAGATTCGTGCCCTGGCACGCGAGGCGGGATTGCTCGGCGTGGCGGACAAGCCCGATAGCGTCGAGATATGCTTCGTGCCCAGTGGTCAGCACACGGATGTGGTGCGGCAACGCCGACCGGACGTGGCCACAGTGGGGATGATCGCCGAGAAGGATGGCACGGTGCTGGGTCCGCACGATGGCATCGACCGCTTCACGGTGGGCCAGCGTAAGGGGCTCGGGGTCGCCGCGGGCCGCAAGCGTTTCGTGCTGGAAATTCTGCCGAGCACGGGAACCGTGGTGGTGGGCGACTCCGATGACTTACGGGCGAACGGGCTGATTGCCAGCCGCGTGAACTGGTTGATCGATGTGCCAACGAATCCTTTCCGCAGCGCCGCCAAGATTCGCTACCGGCACGCCGGTGTGGCCACCACGGTGATACCCACAGTCGATGGTGGTGCAGAAGTGCACTTCGACGAGCCGCAGACAGCCGTGACGCCAGGGCAGGCCGTCGCCTTCTATGATGGCACCCGCGTCCTCGGCGGCGGCTGGATCGAACAGGCGATCTCCTGAAGCTCCAGTGAAGCGGCATGGCGTTCACCATCGAACACCTTGATCTCGAAGGCACTCCCCTCGTTACAACGCTCTGCGTGGGAACGCTGTCACCCCTCGTTACCACGCTCTGCGTGGGAACGCTGGCTTCGACGCTCTGCAAAACGAGGAGAAAGAAGGCGCATGCCGTTCACCATCGAACACCTCGATCTCGAAGGCACGTTTCGCGCGATAAGCGATTCGGGTGCGTTGCTGGGGACGCATCGTGTGCGACTTCTTCCAGGCGGTCTGGCGATCGCAACGGTCCCCGAACTGGAAGCGCCGGATGTCTCCATCGCCGAGGCACTCGCTGCCACGACCTGCTCCTGGCTGCGTGCGCAGGGTGCAACGGTCTGCCAGCTGTTCGCGAGCCAGGGCGAACGGGATGCAATTGCCGTGCTGGAAGACCAGGGCTTTCGCCGCATCACGAAAGTCGTGCACTTCGAACGGGAAGTGGATGCAGACGCTCCTCCTCCATCCCGAGGCCTCGCCCTTCACGCCTGCGAATCACTATCACCCACTGAACTGGTGGCCCTCATGGCGACGTATGATGGCACGCTGGATTGCCCGGAACTCAACGGCGTTCGAACACCGGATGAGGTGCTCGCCAGCTTCGCCACGGTGCCCCCGCTCTGGGGCCACTGGTACGTACTTTCGCGCGAAGCACGCATCCTGGGGCTCCTTCGCATTGAGGGTGGGCTAGAGCCCAAAGCCCTCGATATTGCCTATCTCGGGCTCGTTCTCGAGGCCCGCGGCCAGCGTCTTGCCGATGAGCTGTTGAAGTTGGCGAATCGACTCGCCATTGCCACCGGAAACGCGACAATACACCTCACGGTCGATGTGCGAAATGAACCCGCTTTGCGCCTGTATCGCAGGCACGGTTTCCGCGAGTGCGGACAACAGGATGTTTACCTGGCGTTCTGGAGAAAACACCTGGATTTACAGGGAGTTTAACGCGCGAACCCGTGCAATCGTTGTGGCTGGACGTGGAGTCAAAAGGGCCATGCGAATGACTCCAAGTTTTCCGAGAAATCTGTTCCGTGAGCTCCATTACGGGCGGTTTGGCCGAACGTGCCGAGGAGTGCGGATTTAGCGATGATGGAGCCGTGCGGGATGCTGCCGAACAGACCCCGGAAAGTGAACAGTCATCGACCAGTCGGCAGGCCGCGTCCCATTGTCGCGGCGGGTTCAACATGCATCATGGTCGTGTAGATCACGTGTAGAGATCGTGTGCAAGGACACGCCCGACGAGGATAGTCGGAAGCCAATCAAGGATGGCGGGCCGCGTGGAGGGAGTTATCAGTGCCGGCCCGTTCGTCCGTCGTTTCTCCAACGCCCGAAGCTGCTCCGCCTGCCGTCGATTTCGATCGGGGGTTGGGGGCGGCTGTCGCCGCGCGAATCGGGGAAACACGCTTCAACCTCTGGTTCGGCGGTCACGCCCGGTTCGCGAACCTGGGCGGTTCCGTGGTGGTGGCCACGCGCAACGAGGCCTGCCGCAACTGGCTCGAAGGATCGTTCGGCGAAGATGTGAAAGCGGCGGTCCGGGAAATGTGTGGCGAGGCCACGCCGATCCAGTGGGCCGTGGACGCGGCACTCTTCGAACCGGTCGCTCCCATCGCTGAGCCACGCGAGACGAAGCCCGAAGCCCCGCCGCAGCGTGACCTCTTCGGCGATCCCGTTCCGACTGCCAAACCACGTGCCAAACGTGCCAGTGTTGATGCCGGGTCAACCACGCAGCGCCGGCCCGCCCGACGCTGGAAATCGCTTTCAGACTTCGTTGTGGGCTCCTGCAACCGCGTCGCCTTCGCCTCCGCCCAGAGCATCATCGAGGAACCCGGGCAAGGCGCGAACCCGCTGGTCCTGCACGGCCCCGTGGGCACGGGCAAGACCCATCTCCTCGAAGGCATCTTTGCTGGCTTGCGGCGGCAACCCGATTCACACCCCGTGTACGTCACAGCCGAGGAATTCACCACTCGGTTCGTGCAGGCGTCGCGCGTCGGCAAGATGTCTTCCTTCCGCCGCCAGTTCCGCGATTGCACCACACTCCTGCTCGACAACCTGAACTTCTTGGCCAACAAGCGAGGCAGCCTCGAAGAGTTTTTGCACACGTTCGATGCCCTCATTGCCGATGGCCGGCAGGTCGTGGTGACCATGGACTGTCACCCGCGCTTCGCCGATGAACTCCTGCCCGAACTGGTCGATCGCCTCGTCGGTGGGGCCGTGTGGAGCCTGATGCCGCCCGACCCGCAAACGCGACTCGCCATCCTTCGCAACAAGGCGGGGTTGTTATTGCCCGTCATTCCCGATCCCGTGCTGGAGTATCTCGGCACCAGCTTGCACGGCAATGTGCGCGAACTCGAAGGAGCCGTGCACGGAGTGCGGCACTTTGCCCGTGTCACGGGTCGAGCGGTTGATCGGGCCGTCGCCCGCGAAGCGCTCGGCGACTTGCTCCGCCATGCCATTCGCCCCATCACCATGGCTGATGTCGATGCCGCGGTTTGTACCGTGCTCCGCCTCCACCGCGGCACGCTGCAATCGAAGGGACGCAGCTGGGCCGTGAGCCATCCACGCATGGCAGCGATCTTTCTCTGCCGCAAGCACACGGCCGCGACTTACGGCGAAATTAGCCAGCACTTCGGCGCGAAAACGCACAGCAGCGCCGTGGCCGCAGAGAAGAAGGTGCGAGCCTGGAAAGAACAGGATGCGAAGGTGGTCATCGGCGACCGTGAATGGAACACCAACGAATTGCTCGAGCGGATTGAACGTGAACTGCAACGCTGATTACATTCGCTGTGAGAACCACTCCGCCGGATCGACGCGGAAATACGCTTTGAGCAAGTCATAGACGAACGGGTACTCTTCGCGAAGTTCGATAGGGTTGCAGTAGAACGCCTCCGTGGCGTCCGCGAAGAACTCGGTCTCGTTCTCCCCGGCGTGCTCCGTGAAGAACGTCTCTCCGCCGCGCTTCAGGGCCCGGCGATGGTCGTTGAAAGCCACCGTCATCACGTAACGCCAGCGCTTCTCCATCTCCGGATCGTCCAGCGGCGGCGTGCCGTTGATCGTGTTATCCAGGAAATCGAGTTGATGGGCGAATTCGTGGATCACCACGTTGTAACCACATGTGGGATTCGGTGATTCGGCAATCACGTCTTCCCACGAGAGAATCACGGGGCCGCGGTAGACCGCCTGGCCTTCGGCTTCGAAGTCGGAGAGTTCATCGTCTTCCCAGTCGTCTTCGCGCGTGGGTGTGCGGAAGCGGCTGCGATACACCACGATCGATTCGACCCGGCGATAATAATCGTGATCGATGCCGAGTAGAAGCAGTCCCGCGGCCGCGGCAATGGTGACCTTCATCTCCTCACTGACAAAGACGCCGCCGGCCCCTTCCCAGGCCTTCTCGGTAATGAGGATGCGGATGATGTTGCGGAGGCGGGCCTGTTCGTCCCGGTTCAGAAGCGAGAAATGCCCGACGTTCCGCTGGAGAATGGCATTCCAGCGAACCGGGAACGGTTCATCGAGCAGCCGGCGTCGCCGACGATTTCGCAACCACGAGAAGAGCATGGAAACATTCTACCGCGTGCTCGGTGTCAGAGTGTCACCGCCTGGCCGGTGCGGTTGCTCTCGTAGATCGCGCAGATGAGGTCGACGGCCTTGCGGCCCTCGCGGCCATCGACACGCGGCGGGCGGTTCTCTTGCACGGCGACCACGAAGTCCGCCAACTGGCGACGATGCCCTTCGTGGCTGATCGCCTTGGGGTCTGCCGCTCCGCCGCTGGCACCCACCTTGGCTGCAAAGCGGCGGCGCACGTCGTCATCGTCCGGGCTGGCAGGGCTGAAGTCCCAGCGCAGCACGTCTTCCTGTTCGATCACGGCTGAGCCTTTGTTACCGTGGATAGCGATCTGCTTCGGATAGCCCGGATGCACGCTGGTGGTGGCGAGAAGCACGCCGAGGGCTCCGTTCTTGAAGCGAATGGCCGCAGTGGCAGTGTCCTCGACTTCGATGCGTTCATGGGCAAGCGTGGCCGTGAAACCCATTACCTGGACGGCATCGCCCATCATCCACAGGAGCAGGTCGACGTTGTGAATCGCCTGGTTCATCAGGGCCCCGCCGCCATCGAGTGCTTGTGTGCCCTTCCAGCCGCCTTCATCATAGTAACCCTGCGAGCGCCACCATTTGTTCGAGGCTTCGCCGAGCGTGAGCCGGCCAAATTTCCCGGCATCGACGGCAGCCTTGAGAGTCATATTCGAGTCGGCGAAGCGGCTCGGGAAGATGGTGCAAAGCTTCACGCCGGCCAGATCGCAAGCATCGATGATCTGCTGGCAACGCGGCCCGGTGACCTCGAGCGGTTTCTCCACCACCACATGCTTGCCTGCCGCTGCGGCTGTGAGAGCCGGGGCAACATGGGCACCGCTGGGTGTCGTGATAATCACGGCATCGACGTTCGGCGCACGAACCGCCTCTTCCACCGTGGAGAAGATGGGGCAAGTGGGGGTATTGGTTTCGTGCAAGAGCTTCTGAGCATTCTCTGCCGAACGGCTCACGAGTGCGGCCACGCGGGCACCGGGAATTTCCTGGATGGCCCGGGCGTGGAAGCGGGCAATCATGCCGCAGCCGATGATGGCGAAACCGAACGAATCAGGCATGGCATCTCTCCGCGTGTTCGGAAGATTGTACGCGTGGAAGGCTTTGTGCCACGGGGGAAGTCCTGGAAACACGTCGGCCACGTTCCCTTGAACCGAAATTGCAGAGCGGTTATAGGCGCTCCACCCGTGCGCTCTCGTCGCGGGAGCCACCTGAGGTCCGGGGTTACGGATGACCGTTTGCCATCGGCCAACACTGCTTCTTGCGTTCGCGGTCGTGCTGGGCCCGCTGCCGGCCTGCTTGCACGTCAGCGGAACCGTGACATCGGACGAGAACCGAACCAAGGACGACAAGACGCAATTTGCGATCGATCGGCCCGGGATGAAGGTGCCAATCCACCCGACTGCGGTGGAGCCCATCACGGACAATCAGCCGACACCAAATACCCAGACCACCAGCCAGCGCCCGACGACGGAACTTGCGCCCGCCACCGAGCCGATCGCGCCGTTGCCACCCGATGGCGTGCAACCGACACGAGCGATCGAACCGAACCCGCTGCCCATCATCGCAGCCCCGGCACCCTCGCAGGACTCCCCCTTGCTGGCCGCGGTCCGGGCTTCCATCGAAAATCGCCCGAACGACGCACTGAAGCACCTCAAGGAACTCGATAAGCCAGGACAGGAGTTCGCGCTTGCCGTGATTCCGCTTCTGCTTCGCGGTGCACAGATCAACCCCGAGACAGCTGATCCGAACGATGTGGCCGTGCTCGCCGAGCAGTTTCATGCCATCGCCAACCGGCTCGAACCGAACGCCGCCCTGCGAATCGACAAGATCGCGTTCTGCCGTTCTATCAGTGGTTTTGGCCGCTATCAGCCCTGGCCGGAAGCACAACCGTACCGGCCGCGCGACCTCTCGGATCTCTACGTCGAGGTGCGACATGTGACGGCAGAAGCAGCAGCGGGCCCACATGGTGAAGCGTTCGTGACGCGACTCGTGAGCACGCTTGAAGTGCGAGACGCGAACGGACAACTCGTCGAACAAACCGACCCGGACGATTGCCGCCGCTCCGTGGGCGTCGCGAAGTTCGAACGCACGGACTTCAGTCGCACACCGCCTCGTGACTACTTCCTGAAGTATCGCTTCCCCGTGCCCTCGGCTCCCGGTGTCTACACCGTGGTGGTGACGGTAAAGGATCCCGTCGGCCAACGGAGCGTCCGCAGCAAGCCTGCCGAGTTCCGCGTCGCCGGCCCCTGAAAGGCTACCTAATCAAGGCGAGCGGCCCCCGCAAGGGGGCTGTTCCCGTACATCCTCACGGACTCGAACAGTGCCCTGACGGGTACCGCTCGCATTCGGAAAAGTCTCTTCCTGCTCCGCTTTTGCGACTTCGAAGTGTCATCGTCGAGCCGCACTGTAGAATCTTCTCTTCGAGGTGACGCAATCGGACTTCCGCTGCCAGCGATGAGAAATCAATGCCCGACACCAAGCCGACACAGGTCTTCTTCCACGCGGGTGCGGTCACACGTGAAGAACGAGCCACGCTCCTGAAACAGACCGGGGCGACCCTTTGGTTCACCGGGCTCAGCGGGTCGGGCAAGAGCACCCTCGCCGTGGCCCTGGAGCAGGTGCTCATCCAGCGCGGCCACGCGGCCTACGTGCTCGATGGCGACAATGTCCGCCTGGGACTGAACGCGGCCCCCAAGATCCTGATGGAAGCTCGCGGCTATTCCGACGAAGCGGCTCAGCGCTTCGGCCTGGGCTTCAGCACGGCGGATCGCGTCGAGAACGTTCGCCGCATCGGGGAAGTCGCCAAACTCTTCGCGGATGCCGGTCTGATCGCGCTGACGAGTTTCATCAGCCCGTACCGCAATGATCGTGATGCGGTCCGCTCGATCCACGCTTCCAACAAGACGGGTGCGATCCCGTTCATCGAAGTGTTCGTGGACACGCCGATTAGCATCTGCGAACAGCGTGATCCCAAGGGTTTGTACCAGCAAGCGCGAGCGGCCGTGGCCGCCGGCAAGAGCATGGGCTTCACGGGTGTGGACGATCCGTACGAACCGCCCCTGAACCCGGAGGTCACCTTCCACGCGGGCACGCAAACCGTCGAAGCAGGTGTCGCCCTGGTGCTGAACTACCTGGAGAGCCAGGGCATCATCAATGCCTGAAGCTGAGGCGAATAGCCGGTCGATCTTCAGAGAGTCGCGTTTTTTCCTTGACACCTTCACTCACGTTGTTATCACTCCTCGGTTTCACGCAGTCGAACGCACTGGGTAGTTCGGATGCACCCCAGGGGGAGGTGAGCGATGAAGAATTCACTGTGGGCCATGGCGGCGCTTGTGGCTTTGGCTGTTGCGGCACAGCCGGCTCAGGCACAACGTCAGTCCGAACCAATCGACACGAATGCACTGGTGGTGAAGCCGACGCGGGCGATCGCCAATCTCACCTCGGCCACGATCAACCTGGCGGGCGACGCGGCGGCAGGGCAACTGCAGCAGAACGGCTACCTCAAGACGTTCAACAACCTGTTCCGCAAGCCGACACCGACCACGATTCAGGCCGGCCCGAGTGCGTTGCCGCAACCCGGTCTGTTTCGCTCGATGCAGTACAAGAATTACAACACCCCGGTGATGCCGACTTCTCAGCCGGCACGAAGGTAAGTCCGGAACGGAACGCGAAGTGCATGTCAGCCCGTCGGAATTCTGACGGGCTGCTTGCGTTGGTGAGGAACTTTTGGCAATCACAAGCGTTTAAGAGATAGCCGTCGCAAGCTCTGTCGGAGGCATGTATTCAGTCTGCGACCAGTGTGAGCGTTGAGGAACCAGCCCATGAAGTGGAAACTGTCCGTCCTTGTTCTCGGCCTCGCCTTTGGAATCGGCTTCGCTCAGGCTGCGGATGATCAACCGGTGGTCGCGCCGCCCACGCCGTCGCAAAAGGCACCGGACTGGTCTCACTACACCATGGTGGGCGACGTGGCGGCTATGGTCGTGAAGGCGGATGAGAAGTCCGTCACCTTCCGTGTAACCTGGAACGTGACAGTACAGGCGAAGGGAAAGCGGAGCCGCGGGAAGCCACGCCTGAATGGGAACAACCGAAACTTCAACAATCCGTTCTCGATGCGACGCAACAATTCGCGGACGCAGACGAAACAGGAACACCATGACTATCAGCTGGAGTTCGTGCCGGAATCACTGGTGCGTTTCAAGCATCTACCGCCGAAGTTCGACATCGACGGCAAGAAGGCGTCGCACACCCAGCGTGAGATGGACCAGCTGAAGCAACCGTACACGGTGCCGGGTTATGTGGCCAGTTATGCCGATCTGACTCCTGGAACCTGGATCGAGGTGTACGTGATTCGCGATAAGTCGATCAAGGCCGAAAATGTGCAGGAGAATGATTTGCGGGTGAAGTATGCCATTATTTTGGGTCAGGATCCGAATCCGCCCAAGGACATTGCATCACCCTCGAAGGCACCACCCAAGAAGAATTAATCGCGAACTACGGCCGCAACTCTCCCGCGGCCCGTGCGGCCGCGGCGGTCACCTTCGCCTCCCACTCTGGATCATCGGGGTGAAAGGGGAAGGTGACGCCGCGAGAGCTGTTCACCACAGCCCCCAGTCCATTCGACAGGTACGCCGCCCGAATATCCGCCGCACTTCCGCCCTGTGCTCCATATCCCGGCACCAGGAACCACACGTTCGGCAGCACGGCCCGCAACTCGGCGAGTTCCGCAGGATGTGTCGCCCCGACTACCGCACCGACATCACCCAGCCCACATTCGCCCACCGTGGCCGAATTCCAGTGGCCCACTTCCTCGGCAACATGACGGTACAGCGGCTTTCCCTCGCATGGCAAATTCTGGAAGAGGCCTGCACCGGGGTTGCTCGTACGCACCAGCACGAACACGCCACGCTCCGCGGCCTTCGCCACGTTCAAGAATGGCTCGACGGCATCGCGACCGAGATAGGGGTTAATGGTGAGCGCATCGGCATCCCACACCGGCCCGAACGCAGCCTGGGCATAGGCTTCGGCCGTGCTGGCGATGTCGCCTCGCTTGGCATCGAGAATGGTCACGAAGCCCATATCTCGAGCCGTGCCGAGCACGCGCTGCATCGCGGCCATGCCTTCGGGGCCAGCAAGTTCGAAGAACGCGGCCTGTGGCTTCACAATGCCGCAGTGCGGTCGCACCAGTTCAAGGATGCGATGGCTAAAGGATTCGAACCCATCCGCCATAGCGTGGGTGTCCCGAATCGAGCGAGGCACGGACTCCCAGCGCGGATCGATCCCCACACAGAGCGGACCCTTTTGACGCACAGCTTCGGCAAGGCGGTCAGTGAATCTCATGGCAGCATTCTAGCGGGCCAATCGCCTCGTCAGGAGTGGCAAGGCGATCAAAACGCTCGCACGGCCAGGAGTGCCGAGAGAGCCCCAGCGAAGACACCAAGCAGCGACTTGGCCAGGCTGGTGATGACCGGACTCGCCGACGCTTGCCCTGCCGGGGGTTTGTACCAGAAGTACACGGCGAGCATCAGCGACACGATGTACAAACCAAATGCGACCCACTGAAACAGAGAGGGCCGGGTTGCTTCGATGATGGCCGCCAACTTCGCATTTACGTCAGCCGCGTTGTCGGTAGCAACGCGAGAACGGTCCGTTGCGGTGTCTGGCACGGCTTTCTCGATCGCCGCGATCTGTGGTTCCAGATTGCTCGCCGAGTCCTGCGTTGCAATGGCATCCTGCGAGACGATCTGAAGGCCCAGCACGAGCCCCACAATCGTTGCCAGCGTGGTGCTGATCGTAGTGACGGACGTCTCTTCAAAGTTTCGCTGATCGTAGAGGGGATTCGGATTCGGATTTCGCCCGATGCGGATGAGGCAGAAGAAGTACCAGCCGAGTGCGAGCCCGCCCATGAGCACCAGGACGATTTCGCGTGTGGTTGAAGGCAACGCCATCGTGAATGTGCCTCTGGGTGGATCAAACAAGTTACCACGTGTGAAGGACACCCGACCATACTACCACACCGGCGCAAACGCATCAGGCCTGCGATGGAGTTGGCCTCTGGTCTTCGCCCTCTGTATTGTTCAGATCGTGGTTTCCACTTGGCAAGCAACACTACCTTTCCCGCGGTGAAACATGCGTGCTATCCAGCTGGCCGAGCCCCGGCAATTTCGCGTAATTGATGTGCCCGAACCTGCGAGCCCGGGGCCGGGTGATGCCGTTGTGAAGGTGAACCGCGTCGGGATCTGCGGCACGGACTTCGCCGGCTTCATCGGCAAGATGCCGTTCTTCAGCTATCCCCGCATCCCCGGCCATGAGCTGGGTGTGGAGGTCGTGGCCGTCGGCCCTGGCGTGGCCAACGTGAAGGTCGGCGATCGCGCCGCCATCGAGCCTTACATCAATTGCCAGGCCTGCTATTCCTGCAGCCGCGGCCACACCAACTGCTGCGAGAACCACCAGACGCTCGGCGTCCATTGTGATGGCGGCCTGCAACCCCTCTTCACCATCCCCGCCCGCAAACTGCACGTCTCGAAGACGCTCACGTTCGAGCAACTCGCCCTCGTCGAGACGCTTGGCATCGGCCTCCATGCCATCAACCGCGCCAACCCGAAGCCCGATGAAACGGTGCTCGTCATCGGGGCCGGGCCGATTGGTCTGAGCGTGATCGAGTTCGCCAAACTCGCCGGCTCGCGGGTCATCGTGATGGACCTGAACGAGCAGCGATTACGCTTCGCCCGTGAAAAGATGGGTATCGCCGAGACCATCCAGGCCCGCGGTTTCGAGGAGGATGTGAAGGCGTTTACGGACCTCACCGCTGGCAAACTCGGCAACGTCGTTGTGGATGCGACCGGCAGCGCAAAGAGCATGGCCACGGCTTACAACTTCGTGGGCTTCGCGGGTCGGCTCGTCTGGGTCGGCATCACGCCGGATGCCATCACGGTCACCCAACCGCTGATGCATCGCCGCGAGATGACGTTCCTGGCCAGCCGCAACGCGCTAAGTCCCGAGTTCACGCGGATCATTCGCCTCATCGAGGGTGGCATGCTCGACACGCGGCCGTGGATCACGCACACCGCCCCTTTTGAAGGCATGATCGACGCATTCCCCGGCTGGATGAATCCCGAAGCCGGCGTGGTGAAGGCGATGGTTGAAATCGATTGAGAGATTGACGGGTAATTGATCCACCGGCCCGCAGCATCCGAAGGGCGCTCATCCGCTCCGCGTGTCCCTTCTGGCGGGCGGAGTGAGGAGTGCATCACTCGCGAGGAGCTTTCTTCGATTCGCTCTGGGCCACAATCTTCTTGACGAGAAATGGTGCCGGGTCGAACTGCGCATAGCCCGCATCGAGGCCAGTTCCCAAGCTCGGATAGATGCCGGCCACCGTCTCACCGTGGATCAGGACGTACTTGCCGACGTTCGCGGAATCCGCGAGCAAGTCCGGGAGCACACGTCGGTATGTTTCCAGTTCCGTGGTGAGTGCAGCGCTCATGGTTTGCATTCTCGCCGAACTTGTGCGAAGCGTCCATCAGGAATTCGCGGCTCGTGTGGGTCGCGTGTAAAACGGCTGGGCGCGTGGCACGATGAAAGTGGAATTTTCCGTCAGGAGTCCAGACCATGAGCCCCATTACCACCATCGTGATTCACGACCCCGCCTTGCTTGCGAAGCTGGCCACTTCGGATGGAACGATTGTCTTCCGGGGGCCGAACGGCGAGTGCGTTCGCATGGCTGACCCCGTGCCCGCTGGTCAGCTCCCCGCGGGAATCAAGTCTCCCATCACGGATGAAGAATTTCAGGAGGCCCGCAAACGCGCCGACAGCGGAATTTCACTGGAGGAGTTCTGGCAGAAGGTCGAACGCGGAGAATGGAGATGAATTAGCAGGTTCACTGGCCCAAAGAGACACTCGATGAGTTCGCGGCCGCCTGCCTGATCACACCGGATCGCGATGCACTCACGGCAGCTTCACACTAGCTGGATCGATCACTTCGCAGCAATCCGCTGGTGTGTGGCATCCCACGTGATTCATCTGTCAATCGAATGGTCGTCGAGCCGCCGCTTGGCATCGATTTCGAAATCATTGAGGACGACAAGAAGGTCCGCGTGCTGCGCGTCTGGACGGTGATGTGACGCGAAGCGGTCGTACTCCGAGCCGAATCTTCGTGAATCTTCCTGCGTTCGCAGTATCATCAGTCGCGGTTCATCTGTTCCACTTCACGCGAGTCCACACTTCACACGAGTACACAATGCTGCTTCGCACACTTTTCTGCCTCATGATGGTTGCGCTTTTTGCCCCACATACGTTTGCCCAGCCCGCGAATTACACGCGCACCGAGGACGTGGTCTACGGCCGAAAGTTCGGCACGGCCCTTACCATGGATGTGTTCACGCCCAAGGAGAACGCCAACGATGCGGGCATCATCTGGTGCGTGAGCGGCGGTTGGTTCTCGTCGAAAGAATCGATCAACCCGGGCTTCCTCAAGCCCTTCCTCGACCGCGGCTACACTGTGTTCGCCGTGGTGCATGGCAGCCAGCCCCGCTACACCATTCCGGAAGTGCTCGACGACATGCACCGTGCCGTTCGCTTCATTCGCGCCAACGAAAAGCGGTTTGGCATCTCCAAGAATCGCCTCGGCATCGCTGGTGGCTCCGCCGGCGGACACCTCTCCCTCATGCAAGGCACGGCGTCGAAGCCCGGCAACCCCGCGGCCAAGGATCCCGTGGAGCGCGAATCCTCGCAGGTCGCTGCAGTCGGCTGCTTCTTCCCGCCCACCGACTTTCTCAATTACGGCAAGGAGAACCAGACCGCTATCGGCGATGGCATCCTCACCAACTTCAAGGCCCCCTTCGATTTCCACGACTTCGACCCCAAGACGCGGCTCTTCGTTCCCATCACGGATCCCGAGAAGCGCAAGGCCATCGCCAAGCAAATCTCCCCGGTGTACCACGTGACCGAGAAATCGGCACCGGCGCTGATCCTGCATGGCGATGCCGACACGCTTGTGCCGATCCAGCAAGCGGAACTCATCATCGCGAAGTACAAAGAGGCGAAGGTTCCGTGTGAACTGATCGTGAAGAAAGGTGCCGGGCACGGCTGGGGCGACATGGTCAAGGACATCGAAACGATTGCTGACTGGTTCGACAAGCATCTGGCCAGGAAGTGAGACGCTGTCAAACAGACAAACCCGCAGTGTGAGCCAGGCAGATTCAACCCCTTGCCCACACCACGGGATTGTCCGCTCAGTTACTTCTTCTTCGGTTCCATCTTCTTTAATGTGAAGCTGTGAGCATCCGTTCCCTTATTGGCGTCGAAGTCCTTGGGTGCAGCGCCTTCCATGGGGTTGTAGGCGATTTTGAGCGTGCTGCCCTCGAGGGCGATGATACCCTTGGACTTGGAGCCTTTGCCCACAGGGCCTTCGGTAATCTCGAGATCGAGCGCGACCGGGCTCTTGGTAGCATCAACCGTGTATTTGAAGACGAAGTCGCCATCTGTCGTCTTCATCGTCATCATGTCCTTCGTGACGATCAGCGACATTCCCTTGAGGTGATCGGCCGGCACCTTCTCGCCGTTCTTCACACCCTCCTCAAAGGAGTATGTGCCGGGGAGCTTGGCCGGGTCGAACTTGGCCGCTTTCTTGTCCTGAGCGGCAACGCTGGCCGTCACAGCCAGTGCGAAACCGAGCACCAACATGCATGAACGCAACATCAGATTGGTCCTGTGTCTGAGTGGAAACCCACGGAGATGACCGCGAATCGGAACGCCCGATCACGATGAACTGATTGTATGTTCACGTGCCGGACGAGCAACGGAGATTCTGGAGGGTCTTCGTGAAGAAAAGATGTGCCGGATTAGGCGTGGGCGTGAGTCAGGCGTCGGGTGCCAAGCGTTTCCAAGTGCACTTCCAGCAGCTCGCGCACGTGCTGATGACAGCAGGTGCATCCATCCCCGGCACCGGTCGCGTCGCGAACTTCGAGAACCGTCGTGAGTCGACAAGACGTGATGGCGTCCACGATCACTGCTTCCGTCACCTTGAGGCAGCGGCAGACGATCCGGTCCGGACAGCCAGAACAGGGGCCCGCACAGGGGTCCGGACAATCGCGAACGGCGACATCGTTCTGATGGTGCGACATTGGCAGAGGCGGGTTCGAGGCGGGGCTCTCTTATTGAGACTGTGTCTCATTCTACGCGGCCACGCCTGGCGCTGTCAACAGCGATCAACGAAGACTTGCTCTCTTTTTGGGGTTCACCGAGATCGCCCACCGGAATTGCCTCGAACGAGCCATCCTCGGGGCGAAACCGCCGTGTGAGTATCTGGCTACTCTGGCCGTGGGAAGCCCGACGTGAAAGCCATAATCCGCACCTGGCAATGGTATCCCGCAGCAACAGCGCCGACATGATCGACAGGCTGGCTGCGAGGGGCAGGACGATCCAGATTAGATCTCCGACCAGGCGTGCGACTGCGTGAATGCAAAGGCCGTGAATCAAGAACCACTCGTACGCAATGCCTCCGAAGGCCCGGCCCAGGTTCCAGCTTGCCGTCCAGTGACGGGCCACTGCCAGACTCATCAGCGCCACGGCACCGTACCAGAAACCGGTCGAGTCAAATGCCAGGCAGGCAAGCAACCCGGCGACACCGAGCAGCAGTATGCCATGCGGCACTCGTGAACGGCCCACGAGATAGGCCACAAGAAACGTCACCGACTGAATGGCGACAGTTTCGAAACGCGAAGAACCATCAATCCCGATTGCCATCGCCGCGAGGAGCACAAGCCACACCACTGCGTCCCGCGTTCGCATACCCAGATACACAACGACGTAGAGCATCAACAATGCCGAGACGAACCAAGTGGTGACACTCACCAGTCGATCCTGGTGTGTGAAAAGCCCAATCCCCGTGAACTGGCATACGACCTGCCACGAATCGAACTCTTTATAGTCCGTGGCATCGACCGCAAGAAAACTGAGGGTGAGCACCACCCAGTATGCTGGAAGGAGCTTTTGTGCCCGCAGCCCGAGCCAGGTTTCTGGCACCCGTCTCGTTGAAGCAGCGAGGTAGCCGCTCAAGGCCAAAAAGGCTGCGGTTCCGAAGCGACCGAAACTCAGATCACCGAGTTGGATCCAGGCATCGTGGCCCAGGATGGTGAACGTGTGTTGGGTGAAGACGAGAATGGCGGCCAGTAATCGCATGGCATCAAAGCCCGCTGCGAAACGACTGGCAGATGCCAAATGACGTGTTCCCTTCGCCTCTGGCCGATCCATCGGTCGCGTTCTCATTGCGTATAGCGGTGAACATTCCGACTCGGCGGCGATTCCGATGCCGGAAAATGAGAGAGTAATTCTATCTACAGCTCCGTATGGAACGATGGGCTGATCATTCTTTGGACAGTGCGAGCCATTCAAGCCCTGACCGGAACTTCATTTCGTATCAGCGAAGAATCTCCTGCACCACATGCCCGTGCACATCTGTGAGACGATAGTCGCGGCCCTGGAAGCGGTATGTGAGCTTCGTGTGGTCGAAACCGAGGCAGTGCAGCAGAGTGGCTTGCAGGTCGTGAACGTGGACCTTGTCCCTGGCCACCGAGAAGCCGAGTTCGTCGCTTTCGCCATGGGTGTAGCCGGGCTTGATGCCGCCGCCGGCCAGCATGAGTGAATAACAGTCAGGATAGTGATCGCGGCCCAGCACATTGCCGCCCGCGGTGCGGCCTTCGCGGAAAGGGGTGCGGCCGAACTCGCCGCCCCAGATCACGAGCGTGTCTTCGAGCAGGCCGCGCTCCTTCAAATCCTGGATGAGAGCCGCGACCGACTGGGCCGTGGTGGTGCCTTTTTTGGTGAGGCCATCGCGGATGTCCTCGTTGGGACTGGTGCCGTGGAAGTCCCAGCCCCAGTCGAAGAGTTGCACGTAGCGCACGCCGCTTTCCACGAGCCGGCGGGCGAGCAGGCAGTTATTCGCAAACGAACCGGCTCCGGGCTTCGCACCATAGGCGTCGAGTACCTTCGGCGATTCCTTTGAAATGTCCATCACCTCCGTGGCGGACATCTGCATGCGAAAGGCGAGTTCGTACTGGGCGATGCGGGTGCGGGTCTCGGGATGGCCCATTTCCTGGGCCTGTAATTCGTTCAGGTCGTTCAAGGCATCGAGACCGGTGCGGCGCATGGCGCGATCCATGCCGGGCGGGTCCGAAAGATACAGGACGGGTTCGCCCTTGCTGCGGCACTGCACACCTTGATAAACGCTGGGCAAGAAACCGCTGCCCCAACACCCTTGCCCGCCGCTGGGCTGAACGCCGCTCGAAATGAGCACGACGAAGCCGGGAAGGTTTTGCGACTCGCTGCCGAGCCCGTACGTGACCCAGCAACCGAGGCTGGGCCGACCCTGGCGGGCGAAGCCGGTGTACAGCAGCAACTCCGCCGGGGCGTGGTTGAACTCATCCGTGTTCATCGAACGAATCACCGTCACATCATCGGCGACCGCATGCAACGGCTTGATCGCATCGGACATCCAGATGCCCGCCTTGCCGTGCTGTTTGAATGGCTGCTTGGTGCCCAGCAATTTCGGCACGCCCGAGGTGAAGGCGAATCGCTTGCCTTTTAAGAATGCATCCGGGCACTTCTCACCATCGTGCTTGACGAGTTCGGGCTTGTAGTCGAGCAAATCGAGGTGGGGCGGCGCACCGGACATGTGCAAGTAAATGACCCGCTTCGCCTTCCCCGGGAAATGTGGCGAACGCGGGGCCAGTGGATCATTCGCCGCTCGAGGCACTTCAGCCCGCGCATCGCCGAGCAATTGCGCGAGCGCCAGCGACCCGAGCCCCAGCGAGGAGTTCTGCAGGAACTCGCGGCGTGTCTTGTGATGGAGATATTCGAGATGCGGATGCATGGGATAATGATCCTGTAAATGCATGGGACGAAATCGTCATCAAATACATGTTAGCAGCGTCAGCGACAGGCCCGCGTACTGAGAAAACCCCTTGTCGAACGTCACAATCTCGTAGTTCCCCACCTTCGCGAAAGCGGCGAGGTATGCGTCCGTCCAGATGTTTAGCGCGAACGTATTGCCTTGTGAATATCTCTGCCACTGGACAGTGAGACCCGCGGGTTCCAGTGCGAACCCGATCCGTGAATCGGTGAGATATTCATGGTACTTTTGCCATGCTCCCGTGAGGGTCAATACATCTGCTCCTGCCAGCTTCGGATTTGATGCGAAGTAATCCATGTTGTGTCACTCGACAGAAGAAGATCCGGGCATCCGTCACGGCGTCAAAATAAGCTTTTGCGGAGGCGTGATGAACGTGCGCATCGAATGTCATGGCGAACCAGACATTAACGTCGAAGAGCAGCCGAATCTTCTTCATCGAAGATTTCCCCGATCATTTCATTGGTCAGATGGAGAGTCCCGGGGTTGGCTGAGCGAACGAGTGGCAACTGGAGATATTTCTTCTCCCTGGATGGTGGCGTATCCGCGTCATCATGGCACGTCACAGTGACCGCTGTGCCTTCCGGCAACGACTGCCCATCCGTGAGAACGATGACGCCATTCTGAACGAAGCCGTTGAGTTCCATGTTGATCTTCTCCGTCAAGGCAATTCAGGATGCTCATTATAATGCATGCGCATCGTGAACGCACTCCGGACGCGGGCCGGCTCGTCCGGTTTTAAGCGATTCTTTTCACCGCTTCATGAACATCTCGTCCAGGTTGAGCAGCACGCTCGCGACCACCGTCATGGCCGCGGCGTCCACAGGGTCCGTGCCCTTTGGCAAGGGGCCGGCCAGTTGCTTCGCACGGGCCAGGTCCTTCGCGAAAGTGGCTTTCGCATCCGCGTGCAGCTTCACGAGGCGTTTGGTTTCCTCATCCGTCGGCGGGCGGGACAGGCACAGGCGGAACAGATGCTGAATCTTGATACCCACATCGGGCGGGCCAAACTGCAAGCCTCGCTGGGCCAGTGCCTGTGCCGCTTCCATGTACACCGGGTCGTTCATTGTCACGAGTGCCTGTAGCGGCGTGTTCGTACGAGCCCGGCGAACCGTGCAGATGTCGCGGTTGGGCGCATCGAATGTGGCCATCGAAGGGTAGGGGTTCGAACGCCGCCAGACGGTATACAAGCCGCGGCGATGGCGATCCTCACCGGTGCTCGGCGTCCAGTCGATTGAGCCGCCGAATGCCGCACTCACACCGAGGTTCGGCTGCGGTGGACGCACGGAAGGCCCGAGCATCTTTGGACTCAGCAAGCCCGCGGCGAACAGTGCCTGGTCGCGGACCATCTCGGCCGAGAGACGCACCCGTGGGCCACGCTGAACCAGGCGATTATCCGGATCGCGTTCAAACAGATCAGGCGTTACCTTCGCCGCTTGTCGATAGGCATTCGACATCACGAGCAGCTTGAGGAACGCCTTGATATTCCAGTCGGATTGGAGATTTGTGGCCAGCCAGTCGAGCAGTTCAGGATGGCTGGGTTGCTCGCCCTGGGCTCCGAATTCCTCGCTGGTGCGCACCAGGCCGATGCCGAAGATTTGTTCCCAGTAGCGATTGGCGATCACGCGGGCGGTGAGCGGGTTCTCGGGGCTCATGAGCCACTTTGCCAGGGCCAGGCGATTGGCGGGAACCCCGGCGGGCAGCGGAGGAAACACGGCAGGCACGCCTTCACTCACTTCTTCACCCAGATCCATGAAGTTGCCGCGGTGTTGCAGTCGTGTCTTGCGCCGCTGATTCGCGGGAAGCTCGCGCAGGACCGGCACGGTGGTGGCGGGCTTCACCTCGGCCAGTTTCTTCTTGAGTGCCACGAGCGTGTCGCGATCTGCCTTGAGCGCGTTCGGCTTCGCCTGGGCGAGGACGGCTTCGAGCGCCGTCACCTGATTCTGAAGCTGTCGCTTCACCTCCTCCTGGCCCGGTTCCCAGAACTCCAGCAGTGGGCTTTCATCGCGCCGGTCCGCATCGGCGGTGTTGTTGAAGATGGCGAACAGCTGGAAGTATTCGGTTTGCGTGATGGGGTCGTACTTGTGCGTGTGGCACTGGCAGCAGGCGATGGAGGTTCCCATCCACACTGTCATCGTGGTGTTCACGCGATCCACGATCGCGACGTTGCGGAACTCTTCATCGTTGGTGCCGCCCTCGTTGTTGGTCATCGTGTTGCGATGAAATGCCGTCGCGATGCGTTGCTCATTCGTGGGGTTCGGGAGCAGGTCGCCGGCCAGTTGCTCGATGGTGAACTGATCGAACGGCTTGTTGGCGTTGAATGACTCAATGACATAATCGCGATACTTCCAGATGGTGCGGGCGGGGTCGTCCGCGTAGCCGGCTGAGTCCGCATAGCGGGCGAGGTCGAGCCAGCCGCGAGCGAGGTGCTCGCCGAACGCGGGCTTCGCCAGCAGGCGGTCTACCAGCTTCTCGTATGCATCCGGCGACTTGTCCTTCACGAAGGCATCCACTTCCTCTAGTGTCGGCGGCAAGCCCGTGAGATCGAGCGAGAGCCGGCGAATGAGCGTGTAGCGATCGGCTTCGGGGGAAGGGGCCAGCCCTTCCTGTTCGAGGCGATAGAGGATGAAGTTGTCGATCGGATTGCGAACGCGATCCGCGTGCTTCACCACGGGCACCGCCGGCCGCACCGGCTTCACGTACGCCCAGTGTGCCGCGTACGGTGCACCCTCCTTCACCCATTGTTTCAGGATCCCGATCTCGCGCGGCGTCAACTTCTTCCCTGTCTTCGCCGGCGGCATCAACTCCGAGGGTTCGTGCGTCGTGATGCGCTCTACCAGCGAACTCGCCTCAGGCTTGCCAGGCACCACCGCAAATTCAATGGCACCCGCTCGCGTATCGAGCCGCAAGTCCGCCTTGCGGACCTTTTCATCCGGCCCATGGCAGGCGAAGCACTTGTCCGAAAGGATGGGCCTCACATCGCGGCTGAAATCGACCGGCGGCTCGGCACCTCGTGAGAGTGCAGGCACCAGCATGAGCACCAGGCTGGCGAATCCTGTCCGCAATGCGGGGCGATTCGGGATAACACCACGGGATTCTTGCATCGACTCACCTGGAAGAACATTACGAAAGGTGTGGTATCGGCGGGCACGCGAATCGCATCGACAGTTCCAGTGTAGCCGCTGTGATGGCTGATGTGAGGTTCAAAACAAAATCATGGGGTACAGAAATGACGCGAGCCACGCCTGAGCAGGCGCGGCTCGCGGGATTCATTCGCTTGCAGTTAGTAGCCGCAAGCGACGCCGAAGTTCAGCCCTTGAGCGTAGTAGCTGGACGTGTTGAATGGCACGCCTGAACTCACCTGGCCGAAGTTAGCACCGTAATTTTGGCCGATCGGAATGCGGGCTGAGTTAATGTTCGTGCTTAGCTGGTTGCCGGGACGCACCACATCGGTGACGTACAGGAAGTTGTAGCCGAGGTTGAAGCTGAGGCACTCGGTGACCTGGATATTCAGATTCGTGGCGACCTCGAATGTCGCCGCGAAGGAATTCTGTGTGTACGAACCCGAGTTGAAGCCGGTGGTGAAGAAGGCCCCGCCGGTGGTTTGCGGAGCGGGATAGGGCCCGGCCAGCGTGGACGATCCATCCAGCTTGATCTGCTGGTTCATGGTGCCGATGCCGACTTTCTCCGCCACGCCAAAGGTGAAGGCGTTGTAGTGTGCCGACTGCCGGCCGCCAATCAACCAGCCGTAGAACTGGTTCGAGGTGCTGTACTTGTCCTGGAGGTAAGTAACGCCATTGGCGAACTGCTGGCCGTTGAAGTTCACCGTGCCAAAAGCCTGGGCAGTGGCGAAATCGTTGATGGTCAACGATTCACGCAGGCTCAGGAACTTGAAGCCGCTGATGATGTCTGCGGTGAACCAGGAGCCACGGTCCAGGCAGCGATAGACGGCACTCAGTTCGGCTCCCCAGAGTTCCGAGCTAGCTTCAGTGGAGATGCCGCCAACGAAGGTGTTCGGCCGGGTGAGCAGGCGCGAGTTCTGGCGGCTCAGGGCCGTGTCGTAAAACGGCCGGGCCAGCGTGGGCAGGCCGGGCACTCCGGTGACGAGTGGCGTGCTGGCCTTCTTCTCGGGCAGAATGAAGAAGCTGCCTTCCATGCCGATGCTGTTGTTATCCGTGAACCAGTAGCCGCCGTTCACGCGGATGCCGTTAAAATTGCCATAGTCGTAGCTGCTGTTGCCCACCACCACCTTGGTGCCGGGAGTGCCCAGAATTCCGAGACCGTTGGCGGGCCCGGCCGAGGCGATGGGCACGGGCAGCGGAGCGTCCTTCGTCCAGAAGAGCAGATATTCGGCACCCACCCAGGCCTTCGGGCCGCGTGCGGCACCGAGAGCCGAGTCGGTGAGACCGTCCGTGGGCAACACCGAACCGTACATTCCCGCATCGGCCGGAGTGGCATATTGAGCCTGCTGCGGCCCCCCTGCGTAGGGATTCATGGCAACATTCGGGTTCCAGGCGGGCGCGGCGTCGCTCACATTAGCGAAGCCCGCCGGGGCTGGCGCAGGGACCTGGGCAAACGCGGGGCCAGTGAGGGCGGCGGTCCAAACCGCAACCGCGACGATGGCGCGGGGTGTCATACTCTCGTCCTCCGTGACCGTGAACCGGGCCGCAATAACATCCCCTGACCGGACTCGTCATGTGGACGAATGCACAGCCACGGGCGGCAGAGCCGAACTCTGAGGTTTAATTCGACGGGAATCGACGACGAATTGAGGGATTCTTCCCGCACTGACGGTTATGCCGCGGATACCACCTGCCCCGAATCTCGGACCTTGCCCGGGTTACCCGAAGGCACCATCCGCCCGGTCTTCATCGTTCTCCCTACCCTCCGCGGCCGATGTCATGGTGACACTGGCGCTCGCGGCAGGCTTCACCGGCCCGGATGGATTCGGCCCGGCTCGCGATCCGACGCCACACAGGAGCACACCCATCATGTCCACCCGAGCCAGGCTCTCCTTCGACCAGCTCGAAGACCGAACCACTCCTGCCACTGGCATGATCGCCGTGGGTTCCGGCCCCACTGTCGAGGCCCAGGTGCAGGTCTACGATAATCTCACTTCTGCCCTCCGCTTCACGGTGAACCCCTTCCCGGGCTTCACCGGTGGTGTGAACGTGGCCAGCGGCGACGTGAATGGCGATGGCGTCGAGGACCTCATCGTCGCACCGGCGGCGGGCGGCGGTCCCATCGTCTCCGTCTATAACGGCTCAGACGGGAGCCTGCTCGCCTCCGGCCTCGTCTATGAAGAGAGCTTCCGGGGTGGAGTCAACGTCTCCGCGGGCGACTTCAACAATGACGGCACCGATGAACTGGTGATCGGCTCGGGTGTGGGTGGAGGCCCGCGTGTGCGAATTCTCGATGGGCTTTCCTTCAGTGTCTTCCGCGAAGCGATGGTCTATGAGGCCAGCTTCCGCGGCGGCGTGAACGTGGCCGCAGGCGATATCACCGGCGATGGCATTGCTGATGTCGCCACCTCCACCGGCGATGGCGGCGGCCCCCGCGTCGTCATCCTCAACGGCACCAACTTCGCCCAGGTCGCCAGCTTCTTTGTTTTCGACCCCACCTCACGCACGGGCTTTAACATCGCCCTGGGTGAAGTGAATGGCGATAACCGAGCCGATATCGCGGTCGGTGCCGGAGCCGGTGCCCCTGCCCAGGTGCGCGTCTTCAGCGGTCGCAACCTGCAACTGGTCTCGGATTTCTTCGTCTCGAACACCTTCAACACACCCACTCTGATCCCGTACATCTCCGGTGACGCGGGTGTGCGTCTGGCCGTGGCTGATGTGAACGGCGACCAGATCGGCGACATCATTACGGCCAAGGGCCCTGGCTCGCAGCCCATCGTCCGACTCTATCAAATCACCGCGGTGAACCCCATTACCAATGCCCTGATTCCCACACTGGTGGAACTCCGCGACATCGCCGCCTTTGGTCCAAGCTATGGTGCCGGCCTCACCGTGGCCGCCAGCAGCTGAGTCAGACGACACTGCCAGGGGCTGATCCCCTGCCACCCATTACGGCTCGCTGATCAGCACGATCATCGAGTGGGCGGCGACGGAATAGTAGCTGCCATCCACAACGGGTGGTCCAATGCCGTCGGCGATAATGTCCTCGGGGCTTGGGCGGCTGGTGTCGATCAGCCGGTGCCAGCGTCGGCGGGTCGGCGAGACGGGAATACGGAACTTCATCGGTTCGTGCCAGGAGTTCAAGGCCACGTAGAAGTCGCAATCGAGTTCGTAGTCGTGGTCCAGTTCCCGGCCGGTGAAGCGGCCATCGAGGCTGAAGGCGAGCGTGCGGGAGTAGAAGCCCCAGTCCGGTTGATACGGCTCGATGCCGTGCCAGTGGATATCGGCGAGAGCAGGTGCGGTAACGGAGCCAGCCACGGGGCCCGGTGCATCGGTCGGCCGGCCGGTGGCATCCGCAGAGTGGACGCGGTCGTCTGGTGGCAAGCCCGCATCGCCAGGCCGCACCGGACCGGTGTGGGGGAACAAACTTGGCTCCGGACCCGCATCGCTCATGTTCACCGCTCGCAGGAAGCCCGGCCGCATCTCGCCACTGAAGAATCGACGACGACGCAGAGCCGGGTGCCGCCGCCGCAGCCAGATCAATTCACGTGTGAAGCGAAGAAAGTCCGCGTTGTCCTCGGCGAGTTTCCAGTCGACCCAGCTGATATCGTTGTCCTGGCACCAGGCGTTGTTGTTGCCTTTCTGGGTGCGAAGGAACTCATCGCCGGCGAGCAACATGGGCACGCCCTGTGAGAGCATCAGCGTGGCCATGAGATTCTTCGCCTGCCGCCGTCGCAGCGCCAAAACCTTGGGGTCGTCGGTCTCACCCTCGACACCACAGTTCCAGCAGTTGTTATTATTCTCGCCGTCGCGATTGCCCTCGCCGTTGGCCTCGTTGTGCTTGCCGTTGTAGCTCACAAGATCGCGGAGCGTGAAGCCATCGTGGCAAGTGACGAAGTTCACGCTGTGTCGGGGTAATCGTCCGCTCCACTGATAAATATCGGAGCTGCCGCAGATGCGTGAAGCGATGGCGGATGCCACACCCACGTCGCCTCGCCAGAAGCGGCGCACATCATCGCGGTACTGGCCGTTCCATTCGCTCCAGCGCCGTCCGAAGGGGAAGCGGCCCACCTGATAGAGCCCGCCTGCGTCCCACGGCTCGGCGATGAGTTTCGTGTCCGCCAGCACACCGTCTTCCGTGATGCTCTCAATCACCGGCGGCTCCACCATCACATGGCCGCGGCGGTCGCGACCCAGGATGCTGGCGAGGTCGAAGCGGAAGCCATCGACGTGCATATCGCCCACCCAGTAGCGCAGGCAACTCATGATGCGGTCGCGAACCACAGGGTGATTGCAATTGAGCGTGTTGCCGCAACCGGAGAAGTTCAAATAGCGGCCGTGTTCGTCGAGCAGGTAATAAAGTTCGTTATCGAGCCCACGGAAGGAATAGGTGCGGCCGCGATCGTCGCCCTCGCCGGTGTGGTTGAACACGACATCGAGATAGACTTCCATCCCGGCCGCATGGAAGGCCTTCACCATATCGCGGAATTCATTGGTCTGGCCATGTGCGGGTGCGGTGGCGGCGAAGGCGGCCTTGGAGGCGGCGAAGGCAATGGGGTTATAGCCCCAGTAGTTGGTGAGCTTGGTGCCGGTGGTGGGATCCTCGAAGGGGCAATCGCATTCGTCGAACTCGAAGACGGGCATTAACTCGACCGCGGTGACGCCAAGCCACTTCAAATAAGGAATCTTCTCGATCAGGCCGAGATACGTGCCCGGATGCTGCACCCCGCTGGAAGCATGACAAGTAAAGCCGCGGACGTGGACTTCATAGACGATGCTATCTTCGAGCGGTGTGAGCGGCGGGGCATCCTCGCCCCAGTCGTAGCGTGTCGTGCGATGGAACAGGCTGCGGCGGCTGGTGCGCTGCGGATCGACCTCGCACGTGCCCGCCCATTCGGCCCCATTCGAGATCATGGTCGTGGCGGGATCGAGCAGCAACCGCGTCACATCGAAGCGGTGCTTCGGCCCCTTGGGGCCATCGACGCGCCAGCCATAACAGAATGTGTCCGGCAAGCCGTCGATGCGGATGTGCCAGTGGTCGCCGGTGCGGTTCTTGTGCGGGTCCAGGCGAATCTCGGCGAGCGGCGTGTTGCTGCCATCGGGCAAGATCACGAGCGTGACACTGGTGCCGTGTCGGCACAGCAGGGCGAAGTTGGCACCTCCCGGCGTGGGCGTGACACCCAGTGGAAGAGGCCGGCCTCGACTCGTGCGCGTATTCGACATCGGCATGCGGTCCCCAACCAGGCGATAGAATGCCCGCCGACAACGGCGGGCTTCAAGGGCTCGATCATTTTTTCTTCTTCGGCGGGCCGTCGATCGTTTGCAGCGGAAACAGTTCACTTGGTGTGTGCTGCTCCTTCATGCGCTTTTCGAGCCGGGCCACGATCTCGGGGTGTTTCGCGGCAAGATCGGCCTGCTCATTCGGGTCGGTGGCGAGATTGTACAGCTCGGTCTTCACCACGCCCTTCGCGAGGCTTTGCCGCACGGCCTTCCAGTTCTCCTCGATCACGGCTTGCTGTCCGCCGTAGGAAGGGAATTCCCAGTACAGGAACTCGTGCCGCGGCAGCAGACCGTGTTGCAGGATGGCATTGCGGATGTCGATGCCGTCGATTCCCTTGGGAACCTCCGCTCCAGCGAGAGCACAGAACGTGGGCAGCATATCCGGGAAGTAATACTTCTCCATGCAGACGCCACCGGGCATGATGCGGCCGGGCCAGTATGCAATGAACGGCACGCGGATGCCGCCTTCATACAGGCTGCCTTTGAGGCCGCGGAGGTCGCCGGCACTCTTGAAGAACGTGGAGTCTGCGCCACCGACGTTGTGCGTTGGGCCGTTGTCGCTTGTGAAGATGATGAGTGTGTCCTTCTCCAACCCGGCATCCTTGATCTTCTGCACGATGCGGCCGACGCTGCGGTCCATGCGTGTCACCATGGCGGCGTAGCCTGCATGTGGAGCCGGGTGCGGGCGATAGCCCTTCTTGCCGTCGTAGGCGGGGTCGTCGCCGAGCTTTCCCTTGTATTCTTCAAGTGAATCGTCGGGCACCTGCACGGCCACGTGCGGAACGATGAAGGGCAGATAGAGGAAAAACGGAGTGGCCTTGTTCGCCTCGATGAAGTCGATGGCTTCCTTCTCGAACAGATCCTGCGTATAGGCGTTGCCGGCGGCGAGGGTGTTGCCGGGAAGTTCGAAACGTTTGCCGTCGCGGTACAGATGCTTGGGGTAATGCGTGTGAGCGTGGGCCTGGCAATTGTAGCCGAAGAAGTTGTCGAAGCCGTGTTTCATCGGGCTGCCGGTGGTATCCCAGTTGCCGAGGCCCCACTTGCCCATGGCACCGGTAACGTAGCCCTTCGCCTTGAGCAACTCGGCGATGGTGACATCGTCCGCGTGGATGGGCCACTGGCCCTCCTCACCCTTCATGAACTGGCGATTGTCGCGGATGGTGGTGTGCCCCATGTGCTTGCCCGTCATGAGGGCACAGCGGGCGGGCGCGCACACAGCGTTGCCAGAGTAAAAGTGGGTGAACTTGATGCCACCAGCGGCGAGCTTGTCCACATACGGTGTCTTGATGAGCTTCTGGCCGTAGCAGCCGAGTTCTTCGTAACCGAGGTCGTCCGCCATGATGAAGACGATATTGGGCGGCCGATCCGCACCTTCGAGGCGCGACCCGCCGGCGAAGGTCATGAGCGTCAGGAAGGCAATGAGGACGCGAAGCATGCGGAACTCCCTGGCGGAGAGGTGAGAGCAGATGGCCAGGAAGTTAGTGTGGGCAAGTTGGGAGCAGTGTCAACAACGATTAGTAGACTCGCCCTGTTCTGCCGCGCCAGTCAGCGGAAGCTGAGTGGCGCGGCGGGCCCAGTTAGTTCGGCACCTTGTCGGAGGTCTGATCGACATCGCCGATCCGCATGGCGAGCCAGGCGAGGAAGACGAGGACCAGCACGGCTCCGCCGATCCAGAGCAGGCCCGCCTTCGGGTCGCCCTTCTGCGGCGGCTTGCGAACTGCTTCCGCATCGGAATCGGATCGTGTGATCGGTGTCGATTCGCTGTGCTCGGTGCCGCCGGAGCGCGAACGGGCTTCCGCCAGTGGTGGGGCGGCGAAAGTGAGCGCCACCACCACGGCGATGCGGAACAGTTTCACGAGGTTGGCGAGCATGGGACGCCCTCCTTCTCCGGCGATGGTGCCGGTGACCCCGTCGGGTAGGACACGTTCATCTACCCCATTGTTCGCGGCCCGGGCACCATTCTCACGGCGAATCCGGAACGATTGTGGGATAAAGCTTTTGCGACGCACGATTCAGTTAGTTCTTTTCGCGGCATCCTGCAGTTCCTGGCAGTGCCCCTCGAGATCGCGGTTGCCGGTGCGGCGGGCCAGTTCCAGCCCGCGCTCGGCGAACTGCAACGCCCGCGTGCCATCCTTTAGCCGAAGCATCTCCTCGGCGGCAGTCGTGAAGAACTTCCCTTCCTCGGGGTGCTTCTCAATGAGCGATTCGAAGGCGGAAGCGGCACCGTTCGCATCCTTCATGCGGGCGAATAACTGGGCTCGCTTCAGGCCAAACTCCACGGTGCGATGGCCTTCATTGTGGGCCGTGTCGAAGGCCGCACCCTGCTCGGCGAGTTCGATCGCTTTTTGAATCTCACCCTCGGCCACCGCACCCGTGATCGCCGTGGCATAAAGCGGGTAGCGATCGGGTTTGCCGGTCTCGGCGGGCTTGAGCACACCGGCCTGGGCGAAGGCCACGGCGAGATCGCGCGCTTGCAGGCGCAGCGCAGCCAGCATGGCGTGCTCCAGATCATCGACGCTGGCACTGGCCACATCAAGGGCCGCAAGCTCGGCCGCATTCATCGAAGCAATGTCACGCGGGGCGACTGCTGCGGGGGCCGGGGGAGCGGGTGGCGGAAGATCGACCGGCACCTTCACATCCGGCGGAGCCGCGCTCACGTATTCTAGGCCGAGCTTGTGCCGCAAGGCATTAAAGTCGTAGCCCTCCATCGGCACGAGTTGTTCGCCGATCTGCTTCTGCGGCCGAACCGAGTCCATGCACTGTTCCAGAAATTTCACCACGCCGAACAGTTTCTTGCGAAGCGTCTTGCTGCCCGGGGCATCGATCGGTGCCGTGCCGCTCAATGCTCGCAGTGGGCGGTGAAGCCAGCTATCTTCGAAGTAGTGGCGAGCATGCTCGCGCAATTTCGCCTCGGCCGCATTCACATCGGAAGTCTCGACGGGATGAGCCAGTGCCTCCAGGACCACATCGCCGAAACTGATGGGGCCATTCGATTCAATCGGTTGTTCGACGGCCAGTTGCAGGGCCGAACGCATCTCGTCCGCGACCTTCGCCACCGTGTCGCGGTCCGGGTGAAAGAGGCGAATGGCACCCTGAGCGATCACCATTTTTGAGGTGACGCGAGCCAGCGTGGCCGAGCCCACGGCGAGCAATGAAGGAAGCTCCTCCACGATCAGGGCGGTCATCACGCCGGTTTCTTGATTGGCGCGGACGCCGCGAATCTTGCGAGCCTGTTCCCAGGAGCGCAACATGCCCATGATGGCGTTTGGCTCGCGAATAGGCAGCACGAACCCGTACGAAACATAGTCGGTGTCGCTCTCCATGCCATGCCCGCAGCGGAGCACTTCGATGAGTGCCGCAGCTTCTTCGGCCCGGTAGTCGTCCGTTTCGAGTTCGATCGACTTGTTCAGTGCCTCGACGGCCCGGGGTTGTTCGCCGACCCAGGCCAGGACCACGCCGAGGTTGAACCATGCGGCGGGATCGTCAGGGGTCTGCTGGGTCAGCGTCACGAAGGCCTGTCGGGCATCGGTAAAGCGACCCGTGGCGGCCGCCTCGGAGACTCGCTTTGCGGTGGGGCGGAAGCTGTACTGCTTGCGGGCAGCAACGGGAAATGGCCCCTCTTCGCCGAACTCACCCTCGAGTTGCTGGCGGACTTCCGCTTCACCGGGGAGGAAATGGGCCACGCGTTCGAGTGCCGCCCGGGCCGCGACGGGCCGGTTCAGCATCTGTTCGTGCTGGTAGATCTTCATGTACACATGGGCGAGCGATTCGTGTGCCTCGGGATCGTAGGCATCGGCTGCCTTGCGATAGAGGAGCAACGCCCCGATCTGCTCGCCTTCATTCTCGCGGAACTGCCCACGGAGGAAGTGGGCCATGCCGAAGTTCGGGTTCCGCTTCAGGGCTTCGCTCAGAGCGGCATCCGCTTCCTCGGCTTTTCCCAGGTTGTAGAGGAATTGTGCGTAGTAGCCCCAGACCGCCGGCTGATCGCCGTGCGATTGCGTGAGTTCCTGGAGTGCGTGCAGGGCGGCCTCGTGCTGACCGGTGCGGTCCAGGTCGAAAGCCTTTTCAATTGAGCCGTAGTACCCGGCACAGCACCACTTGAACTTCTTGCCACTGCCACAGGGGCAGGAAATGTAAGGGTCGAGAGGCATCTGGAAGACCTTCGCTTTCGAGGGCGTGGTTCAGTTGTATCAGTGATATGGATTCTGCTACTTCACACGATCGCTGGGGCGGTGCATCCGGCCCAAGAACCGACGCGAGTTGGTGCGGTCATTTGGCTTCCGCTGTTTTTGGCACTACCCTGCGGGGTTCCGGTTCGGTTGTAACTGGCGTGCAGCTCAGGATACGGGGTTGGGTTGGGCATGAAAACGGGGCACCTGGAGTTTGACACGCTCGAAACCTGTCCTAATTTTTGGTGTGCCCATGAATTCCCCGGCCCGGATTGCTCGTCCGCTTGCCGCCGATCCGGTCGCCTGACCGCCTCGGAACGCCGTACCACGAAGGATGATGAAACATGGTGACCAGCGACCTCGGCGCCTGCGAGTGGTTCGTCTGGGATTTGCGCCGCAGCGGTCTCATCGACCGCGGGCAACTTGATACGATCATCGGTGAGTTCCTGAAGCGGAACCCCCGTGCCGAAGCTCCTGCCCTGGCCGAGTACCTCGTGGACCAGGAAACCATCACGCCTTTCCAGGCCGAGCGCATTCTCAATGGCAAGACCGCCGGGCTCGTGCTCGGGCCATACGTGCTGCTCGATGCCATCGGCACGGGCAGCATGGGGCAAGTCTATCGGGCCACATCGAAGAACGACGAGCATGAGTACGCCGTGAAGGTGCTGCCGCGCCGCAGCATGTGGAACGTGCGGCTCGCACGTCGGCAGGTCCGCTCGTTCAGCAACTTCAGCCATCCCAGCGTCGTGCCCTTCGTTGATGTCGGCACTGCTGGTGGCTTGCACTACCTCGTGTGGAACCTCGTCGAGGGTGCCACGCTTGAAGGCATCGTCCAGCAGATGGGCAAACTCCCGCCGAATCTGTCGGCACTCTATGCCGTGCAGGTGGCCCAGGGCCTCATCGTCGCACACCAGAGCAACCTGTTCCATGGGCTCCTGAAGCCTTCGAATGTGATGGTGGGCACGGACAATCAGGCCCGCATCCTCGATTTCGGCATCGGTTCGCTCCTCGTGGAAAATGAGGGTGAAAGCCTTGTGGACACCATGTCCACCGCGAACACGCTCACCAGCGGCCTCGATTGCTCGGCCCCCGAGAGCATCATGGACCCCACCAACCGCACCCCGGCAGGTGATCAATATTCGCTCGGATGCATGCTGTACTTCTCGCTGACGGGTCGCGTGCCCTTCCCGGAAGGCTCGGCCGTCGAAAAGATGATGGCCCACCAGACGCGTGAGCCGATGCCGGTTCAGGAGCTTTCGCCGGAGGTGCCGGACGGACTCGTGGCCGTGGTCCAGCGACTGATGGCAAAGAAACCGGAAGACCGTTTCACTGGCCTCGATGAGCTTGTGGAAGCGCTCGAGCCCTTCCTGGGTGATCTCGCTGATATTCCAGGTGGAGTGCCAGGAGCGATGAGCGGCAGCGGTTCCGGCCGCGTCCCGACCTCCAGCATGCATCGGGGCACTGGCAGCGGGCCGAACCGCGCTATATCCAGTGCCAGCCGACCGGCGGTTCAACCGGGATCGGGCCCACGCATGCCCGGGCAGACCAATCGCCCCAGCGGACCACACCAGGCCGTGAATCCTGGTTCGAAAGGATTGCCTGCCACCTCGGCCAAGGCGAATCCGGGCGTCCGTATGAACCCACCGCCAGCCGGGAAGATGCCGGGGCACCAGACCGGTCGGCACGTGCAACCCCAGGCCGGTGCACTCCCCCAGACTCCTCCGCCGGCACGCGGTCCGAGCTTGCCAAGTCGGGCATCCTTCCAGCTTCCCGCCATGGCCGATGAGATCATGGATACGGGCCCCATCGCGGCAATGACGATGCCCGCGGAACCCGTCAAGCAGCCTCAGGTGGTACCAGGCCGGCCGCGTGCAGGCTGGGCCGATGAGGAGCCGGAACGCCGCGACGGTGGTGGCGGTTTTGGCCCCGTTGGCCTCATCGCGGCAGCCCTGCTGCTCATGGTTGCGGTCTACTTCGGTGCCACCATGTTGATGAAGTCCTAGAACGCGTGCATCCCATTCCACGGGGCTCACGCATGACAGCAACGAGTATGCTCACGCGACTGGAACGGCTTTTTGCCGAGCGAGGAGCCGAGGAATACCACGGCGAAGCGGTGTCGCAACTGGAGCATGCACTCCAGTCCGCGGCACTCGCCGAAGCTGATGGCTGCTCACCCGCCACGATCGTGGCAGCACTTCTCCACGACATCGGCCACATGCTCCACGGGCACGGGGAAAATTGTGCCGAAGCCGGAACCGATGATCGCCACGAAGAACTCGGTGTTCGCTTTTTAAGGAAAGCCTTTGGGCCGGAAGTCACCGAGCCGGTTCGCCTGCACGTTGCCGCCAAGCGGTATCTCAGCACCGGCATCCACCCCGCTTATCCGGCTCTTCTCTCACCTGCCTCGGTGCGAAGCCTTGCACTCCAGGGCGGCCCCATGTCGTCTGAGGAAGTGGCTGCCTTCGAGAGAAACCCTCACTCTGCGGAAGCGGCCCGCATTCGCGTGTTCGATGATCGGGCCAAAGTGGCCGGCCTCGCCACACCACCGTTCACACACTTTCGCCGGTACCTCGATGCGGTGATTCAAATCGACGATGCCTAACTCCGCACTTCGCACTCCGGTTGTATCATGTCCCGATGCCTGACTCATTCTGGACATATGTATTCCTTTGTGCCTCCGCGTTCGTCGCGGGGGTGATGAACTCCGTCGCCGGCGGCGGAACGCTCCTGACGTTCCCGGCACTCACGGGCGTGGTGATCCCCGCGGTCGCCAACGCCACGAGCACGGTGGCGCTGCTGCCCGGTTCCTTCGCGGGCTCACTCGGTTATCGCACAGAACTGGCCGCCAGCCGCCGCTTCGTCTTGCGCATGATCGCACCCAGCCTCGCGGGCGGCTTCCTCGGTGCCTGGCTAGTGGTGAGCAACGAGAAAGCGTTCGCCCAACTCGTGCCCTGGCTCATCCTCACCGCGGCGTTGCTCTTCATCATCCAGGCACCCGTTTCACGCTGGCTTCGCAAGCACAAGCCGGACCACGAACCCGGAACTCTCACCCAGGCTGGCCTGCTTGCCTTCCAGTTCCTCATCGCCACCTACGGCGGCTACTTCGGCGCCGGCATCGGCATCCTGATGCTCACCGCGCTCGGCTTCATGGGTGTCGGCGACATCCACCGCATGAACGGCGTGAAGACCTTCCTGGCCTCGCTCATCAACGCCGCTTCGGTGGTGGTCTTCGTCTGGTACGATCGCGTGAACTGGCACTATGCCGGTGCCATGGCTGGAGCGGCCATTATCGGCGGCTACACCGGCGCTCGCGTCGCCCGCCGCTTACCGGCTCAGTACGTCCGCTGGGCGGTCATCGCGATTAGCCTCGGGCTCGCGGTCTACTATTTCGCGCGTCAGTATGCGTGAGCGGTGAACACGTCGGAGCCCGCCATAGATTTCTTCAACGATTCGCGTTCCGAATAGCATCCCGGCGAGCATGCCGAGCGTCATTCCCACTGCATGCCCCAGTGTCGCCGATGTGAGGGATTGGAGCTGCAGTTGCTCTGCTGCGACACCGCCCACGAACATGCCCAGCACCATGCCGAGATTGCCCCCCGTGAACATGGCGAAGCGGTGATCGCCCGTCGTGGGCAAAGGCCGCCGGCCCAGCGCGAGCATGGCGAAGTTGGCGAAGGCAAGCATGCCCAGCCACATCCACGGCCGTCCGGCCGGATCGCCACAGGAGCAACACGCCAGGCAGTGCACAGCGGCGAATCCATTATCCGCCCACCAGCCGAGGAACATGCCGAGGTTGCCGAACGTGAGCATGCCAAAGCACATGTCCAGCCCGTGCGGAATTGCAGCCCAGCGCACCCAGCGCTGCGCGAGCACCATCGACACGAAGGCATATAGCGCGAGCACAGTGAAGGCTGTGAAACTGCTTCCTGGCGAGCCGAGCAACAGCAGCAGCAAGACCCCCTGCCCGAAGAGGGCGCTGGCGTGCAGCAGGGCACGCAAGACTGTTCCCCCATTTCCGGGCGTCGGCTCCACGTCTCTGCAATGATCAACCACGTTACGAATGCGTGTGCTGGCAAACAGAAGTGTCAAGTTCGAGCCGATCATCAACACCGCCGCGAGCACGGGATGGAGCAACCCGCACGCGGCAAACGTCATTCCCACCAGGTTGTAGGTCGCGGCAAACATCAGGCTGCAATAGACAGCCCGCACCGCTTCGCGCGAGGTCTGCACCGCCCAGGGCAACGCGCGCAGATCGTCGTGATAAAGTGTCACGTCGGCGGAACCCACAGCGAGATCGGTGCCCGATGCGAGTGCAACGCCCACATGGGCCGCCGCGAGGGCCGCGGCATCGTTGATTCCATCACCCACCATCATGGGCCGCTGCCCCGCACGAACCAGCGATTCCACATACTCGCGCTTGTCGCCGGGCAGCAAGCAAGCACGAACACCCGGCAAATTCAGGCGCTGCGCATGATCGGCTGCGTCGCCCGTTAACACCTCCACCGGCATCCCTAACCGATGAAACGCCTTCAGTGTGGCCTGTGCCGAGCCCCGCAGTCGCTCCACCAGCACGGCCGTCGCCGCCAGATTCCCATCAATCGCAATATCAATGCGATGACCCTCGACCGAGGAGGCCAACGGCCGCGGTGCCGCGATCCACGCCGGCGTGCCAATCTGAACGCGGTGTGCCACTCCCTCTGGCTCGAGCAGCGTCGCTTCGACACCACAGCCCGGCACCACCAAAAACGATGTGACGCGGGGTTCCGCGTGCGTCTCGAAGTGACGAGGCAAGTCCGCAAACGGTCGCGCCAGCGGATGCGAACTGTGCGACTCCACAAGCGATAACCAGCCTATGACCTCCGCTCGCTCCGCTCCCGTCGCCACCGTCACCAGATCCCGCAAGGCGAAGCGATCCTCCGTGAGTGTTCCCGTCTTGTCGAAGAGCACCGAATCGACACGTGCCAGTCGTTCCACTGCATCGCCGGAACGCACGATCACACCACGTTCCGCCAGGCGGCTCACGGCCGACCACACGGCGAGTGGAATCGCCAACCCGAGCGCACACGGACATGCCACCAGCAGCACGGACATGGCGTGAAGCAACCCGACTTCCCAGCCGTGTTCGGTGAGAAACGCCCAATAAAAGAATGTGCCGATTGCTGTGAGTGCCACGAATGGAAAAAAGGCCCGTCCTATGCGCTCCGCACGCACCTGCAGTGACAGAGGGCTGTCAATCGCGCGATCCACGGCCTCAAATAAGTGATCAATGTGACGATTGATCCCGGATGCTGTGGCTTCGATGCGAAATGTGGCATCGTATGACGCCACACCCGCTTGAACGCGATCACCCGGGCGGCGCACCACTGCGAATGGCTCGCCACTCACCGCCGCTTCAGACATCAGCCCCATACCGGTGCAAATCACACCATCCACGGCGACCATCTCTCCCGGATGCACTTCAATTACATCTCCAGGCATCACCTGGTCCGTGTCAATCGTTCGCGACTCTCCATTAGCATCCACCAGCCGACACTGTTCCAGTTGCCCAGCCCAGACCTGTGCTTCAGACAGCGCACGCTTGCGTGCCTGCGCTCCAATCGTTTTGGCGAGTGTGTACACCACGAGAAGGACAGAAATGACTTCGAAGTAAACGCTCCCATGACCACGCACATAGCCTTGCAGTGAGGCTCCCATCGCGCCGCAGAGTGTGAGCGCGAAGAGTGCTTCGATGGTCAACCGCCCTCGCCGTGCCTCACGCCAGGCTGTGCGAAGCAGTGGCAATCCAAGTAGTGCGATTACAAGCAAAGCCGCCAGCAGCATGAGTGAATGCACGAAGAATCGAACCGGGCCCGGCACCTCCTCATGCAAATTGAGTGCGAGGCCGAAAATCATGGATTGCCCGGTGATGAGCAAACCAAGACCGAGCCTCAGGCCCAGGCCAGCAGACAGACGAGTCGGGGGACAGGATTCATCAAGGCAGGTGCTCGCAGTCCGTCGTTGAGCTTCACCCAGACTCAGGCAACCAAAGCAGCAATAGCAAGCAGAAGGAAGCCCGGGCCACGGCCGGCCAAGGTACCCCGCGTCTGTAAGCGGCACCAAACAATGTGAACAGGTGTGCATGCGAACGGAACCCAATATGTGAGATCGCCAGTCACTTCTTGGCCGGTGGTGCCGCATCAGACTGATCGATTGGAATGGCTTTCAACTCCGCTTCGGTGAGCGGGGATCGCTTTAATCCCTCTTTCGAACGCGCTGCTGTGACGGCTGCGGTGGGAACTCCCGGCTTACCATCATCGGCATCCATGCTGTTAGACCAGCTATTGCGAATATAGGTGAGAACGGAGGCAAGCTCATAATCACGCAACGTGCCCCATGCCGGCATGTTCGCGTTGAACTTCAATCCATTAACGGTGATTTCTCCTTGAACGCCATAGAGGACGATTCGTGTCTGCCGGGCCACGCCCGCCTCGGCACCGGCCACCCATTCGGAACCTGCAAGTGGCGGCACGCCCTGTCCGCCCTTCCCTTCCGGTCCGTGACATGAGACACAGCGACTGCCATAAACCTGAGCACCGATCTTCATCAGGTCTGTCACGGTCTGCGGATCGGGTTCCTTGATATCCGCGGGCCGCGCCTCGGGAACACTCAGGTCACTGCGATCGTAGACATCACGACGAAAGTCTCGTGAATTTGTTCCAATATAGAATCCGCCCCACATCAATAAACCACCGCAGACCACCGCAACCCAGAAGGGCACGGGTTCGAATCCATCCCGCGGCTCGGCATGCTCTCGCATAAACACATCGTGCATGGCCTGCACGGAATCCGCGTGACCCGGCGTGCCCGTGCCCGGACCATCATCATCTTCCTCACCTGTGAAACTCATCGCAGGGTCATTCATCGCGTGCATCAGCGGCCCATGCAATGCCTGCACAGAATCACCACCGCCCGGTGTTGGCACGTCGGATTCCGGGATCGCATCTTTCCGGGGCTCACTCATTCTTTGGCCTCCGGCAAAGGCACTTCCGTCTTGTTGAGCCGAAGCATGTACGCTACCAGTGCAGTGGCGTCGCTGGAAGGTATGATCTGGAACCCCTCCTCGGGCGTCGTGAGCCAGAAATCCAACAATTGCTTCTTCGTGGATTCATCATCAAGATTTTTTAATCCCGCACCAGCAGGTGATGAGGCAAAGGTGGAGCGTATGGCATCGCCCTGCTCACGAATGACTTGATCCCATTCCGCGTCCGTCGGTCGCCAGCGATAACCGGGATCAACGGTCCATTCCCGGCCGAGTTTGGGATACTGATTGCCCTCCAGCCTAACTCCGCTGACCTTGACACGACGATAGAGAAAAGCAAACGAAGGCATGATGCTCCATGCATTGATGGCACGCGGATTGAACAGGTGAGCATGTTGCCACTGTTCCGAGTAGCGCGGGCCAACAGCGGATAGATCCGGGCCAGTTCGCATCGTGCCGAGCATCGTCGGATTATCGTAGAGGTAATCACGCGGCACTGTACGTCTCAAGCCCCAACCTCGCTTAATATCGGCACCGGTGTACATCACACCATTTTCCCACCAGTTGCCAAACTTCTCGCTTCTGACTTGCTGACTATGGCAATACATGCATCCATTGGCCTGATAGATTCGTTTGCCTGCCAGTGCCTGGCCGCCGAGAGGTTGAGGATAGGGATCGTCCAGACTTGCTGAACCGGATGCAATAAGCGGTTGATCCGAAACTCGATCGGCGTCCGGAAACGGCTTCTCATTCTCCAGCTGCCAGAATGGAAACAACACCAGTCCCAACCAACTCGATGAGAAAGTAAGAAGAGCGCCGAGAAAGATGACCATGCCGCGATCCATGATCAAGCCTCCCTGGGTGGAGCAATGGGCGGTATGTTGCGAGTCGGTTCGGCGAAATAAGTTGGCCCGCCCAGCCGTCGCTGGCCCCACCCCAGCAAATTCGCCGTCAGAAGTGTGGCAAAGGCAAGATGTCCGACCGTCATCAACACACCGGCCACGGATCGCAGTGCCAGGTACGGCAATAAATATGTGATGATTCGGTCAAAACCGGTATTGGGATTGTTTAACATCCGCCCTTGCCACCAACCACCGATGGAAAGTGCCACAAAATAAATAGTGATGCCGATGGCGCTGCACCAAAAATGGAGGCGAATCAATCCGCTGCTCGCCCACTCACGACCCGTGAGCCGGGGAATCATGTAGTACATGAGTCCAAACATGATCATGGTGAAAAAGCCATAAGCACCGAGGTGTGCATGAGCCACGGTGTAGTGCGTAAAGTGGGCGACTTCACTGAAATCTCTGAGGGCCTCAATCGAGCCTTGGAAGCTGACGGCCGTGTACGTGATCGAACCGAACACAGTGAATCGAAGTGCCGGGCTATACTTCAATCGATGGAAACTGCCGAGCATCGTCATGTGGTGATTGATTGCCACTGCGATCACAGGAATGAACATCATCATGCTGCCAACCGTGCTCGCGGTCACGAGCCAGGCGGGGACAGGCCCACCAATGAGATGATGCATCCCGGCCCAGCTATAGAAGAGCGCAAGTGACCAGAAGCCGATGATGCTCAGGTAATAGCTGTGGACGGGACGACCAATGATTTTCGGGATGAGATAATATGCTGATGCCAGGGCGACAGGAGTCATCCAGAGACCCAGGTAATTATGGCCAAACCACCAGTTCACTACCGGCTGCACCACACCCACGGCTGGCAACCACACAATCATGGTGACCGCGACTGTATAGAGCCAGGGAAGCCAGAACATCGCGGCGAGTATGTACCACTGCGAAACGTACACGTGAGGCTCACGCCTTCGACGAAATGTTGCCACTGTCCAGGCTGAAACAATGCCGAGCCCGGCGATAAAAAATGGAGGCACATAGCGGGGCGCATCCAGCCACTCGATGGAAAGGCCATCACCACGGAGAATGCCGACCACATCGAGAATCATCCCGATGTTCCACAACGTGCCTCCGAACACGACAAGCCGAGGATAAATCAGTTCAACGCGTGAGAGGCGACACATCAACCAGATACTTGCCGCCATCAATGAAAGAGCGGACCAACCCAGTCCGACGGCTTGCAAATGCGCCATGCGGACGCGGCCGAAAGTGAGTTCCGGACTTCCTGTGAGAAAATAGGGACTGTGCAGTTTGACAGAAGCAATGAAGGCCAGCGCGCTCCCGATTAACAACCAGAAAACGGCACTCACGCAAAAATAGAGGACCGGCACGCGACACGAGGCATCAATCGCACGCCGCTCGCGTGCAGCCTCTTCTCGTTGTTGAGGTGTGATGGCAGCTAACGGAAGCATCAGAGTGCCGCCTCACTTCGGTTCTGTCTCACAAAGGCCGGAAAAGCGTCTGTCGACTCACCGATGGGTTCATCAGGCCCGAAAATCGATCGTGCACCACGCTCAAAATTCTCGAACTGCCCGCCCCGAAACGCCCACCCCAGTGCAAGAGCGGCCGCGCCTCCAAATAACACGATGGAGCCAAATATCGTGAGGAATATCGCAAACTCGGTTGGGTTCATGGCCTGATCCTTCTCTCACTTTTTCTCAACCATCATCGGTTCAACTGGGAACGGCAACCGACCTCGGGGATTCGCAGGATCGCTCGATTGATCAGCAGTTGCAGCCATTCGCGCACTCGCTTCATTCACGCTCATTTTCACACCCGGATCGAGCCCATCCAGCACGGCTTGATTTCGCGCTTTCACGTCAGCGGACTTCGTCGCAGGATCGAGCTCGCTCGGGCTCGTGACATCACCTAGGTAATTCGGCGAGTAATATGCCACCACAACGAGCACGGCAAACAAGAATAATGTCGCCAGTGTCGCCAGAACTGTGAAGTATGGCAGTTTTGCTGATGATTGAGTTGTTAGATCGTCCGCCATTATCGCCTCCGCGACGATCAGGGTGTTTCGTTCTCATAGCCAATCGACTCACTGAGTCGGGCGTCGCGAATCGGGATCAATGGTGATTTCTGAAATCCTCGAATCGCACAGATCAGCACGACCCCGAGTAATGCAACCGGGCTGGCGATATCCAGAGCACTCACATGAATCCGATCGCTGTGCAGCACGGGCATCACTTGCCAGTAGAGATCGCAGGCATGGAGGAGCAGGATCCAGGATGCCGTGATTGCCAGGACCACAGGGTTACGCTTGTTGGCTCGCGGCAACAATAGGAAGAACGGCACAACAAAATAGAGAATGGGGAGCAACATGGACATCAAGTACCATGACCCATTCCGGCGCAGTAGATAAAACTGTGTCTCCTCAGGCATATTGCCATACCATATCAAGAAATACTGAGCGAAGGCGATATAGGCCCAGAACACCGTGAATCCAAACATCAATTTGGCGACGTCGTGCAAGTGCTCCATCGTAATCGTGTTTCGCAAGTAGCCACCACTTCGCAGCGCAAGAACAAGCAAAACCACCAGAGAAAGTGAGCCACGGATGCCTCCGACCCAGAACAGGACGCCATAGATCGTGCTGAACCAGGTGTATTGCAAGCTCATCAAGAGATCGAATGCAAAAAACGTGGTAGTGAGCCCGAGCAAAGCAACGCCCGTGGGGGCCCACCATTGCATCCGGTGCGTCAGGCTTGTCCCGCCCACGGTGTCCTGCCGGACCGACCAGGCTCTCATGAACCCAGCATACGCCACCCAAACACCAAAATAGATCACGACGCGTGCCAGAACAAACCACGTATTAAAGTAAAAGTGCTTCACATGCCATTGATGATGTTCGTGGCTATCGACAACTGGTTCGGGACCATGAATGAAGTTATACCAACCATAAAGATGCCCCGTGAATGCTCCAATCAGTACCGGTAGCACGAGGATGCCGAGCGGCGCGCTAGCGCGCGTAATGTTCTCAAAGACGCGGCGCAGACCAACCGACCAGCCGGCATCCGAGACATGATGAATCAAGACCCAGAAGATCGCACCCAGCACGATATCGAGAGCAAATACATATCCAAAGAGGTAGGAGAAATAAAATTGACGTGGATTCCACATCGCTCCTACAAGCATGACAAGTCCGGCCGCGACTGTGACAAACGTAACGCATGCCAGAGAACGCGACGCCTTGGCGCCGATCGCTGAAGGATCGTCGGGGAAACTCGCGAGTGCACTCGGTTCAGCGTGAGCAATTGCATTATCCGGGTTCATTTTCCCCCCGGTGGGTTATGAGCGAATTGCAAAGCGCGAATATGTGCCACAATGGCCCAGCGGTCCTGTACATTCACCTGATGTCCATAGGCAGGCATCGCATTTTTTCCATTTGCGATTGTGTGATACAGCTGTCCGTCTGGCTGTGAGGTAAATGGGGCGGCGGTGAGATTTGCCGGGGCAACGGAGAGACCATATACACCAACAATTCCATAAGCAGTGACGCCCTGGCCTCCACGGCCACTTCTGCCATGGCACATCGAACACTGCATGTTGAATTGTTCGCGCCCGCGTGAGAGAAGTCGCTCCCAACCGCCGGCCGTGTCCACGGCTTTTGCTGGAATGTGCAGCACGAAATAGCCTGGTGTCGGTTTGCCGTTTTCCCATTTGGGATCGACGGGCAGGTCTCCGTTGATGGCGGTGAGGTCTGCGATACCCCGATCATAGGCAAGATCGGCCCGGAGGAACGCGGGGTCTGGCTGAGTGTGTCGGCCGGCGTCGGCGAAATACGTGGTGCCATCAAACGGCATCACATGTTCCGGTGGCAAACGCGACTCGCGGCCATCACTAAAGAAGCGGCTCTCACCCTGCGCCGTGTATTTCGGTTGATACTTCATATCCAGGAAAAAAGTCCAGGGGCGGTCAGCACTCTTGCGGCCACGGAATCCCATCACGGCAACCACGAGCCCGAAACAAACGAACATAACGGCCAGCATCGTGAGATAATTGTTCACACGCAACGCTTTTGGGCGGTTGGCCGACATCAGTGCCAGCACGGCCACGCAGGCACCGCTGATGAGGATGACAACCATCCCCACGTTCATCACCAGATTGGCATCGACATAGTACATTGCTTATTTCTCGACGACTGCCACATTTTTTCCACCCAGTGACTGCAATAATTCACGCGTTGCGTCTGGATCGAATTTCAGATCACTGGCTTCCACTGTGAGGAAGAAACCGCCCAGCGTGGAGCGTTTGAATGTTGGATGATTATCCAGCGGATGATAATATCGCGGCAGCCCACACAAACCGAGCAGACTGAAGAGTGTGAAGAAGCCTGCGAATAGCACCGTCAGTTCAAAGAAAATTGGCACGAAGGCTTCCCAGCTGCGGTATTCCTTGCCGCTCACAATGATCGGATAATAGTACGCACTCAGGTAAAATTGCATCGTTGCGGCGAGTGCCAAGCCGGTGAGTGCACCCGCAAGTGTGAACAACGGGAGTCGCGAGCGAGTTCGGCCGATCGCGCTGATCATGCCGTGAACAGGGTATGGCGTCCAGGCATCAATCTGGCGATAGCCTGCTTTTCGCACTGCTTTCGTTGCGATTAGCAAGTCATGTGGATTCGCAAACTCAGCGGCGACACCCCAGGGTTGTCCGTTCCCATCCGGAGCCGGTGCAAAGGCCGGGACAGGCTCGCTCGATAGCGGCACCTCAAGCGGCGCTTGTAGAGGAGGGCCGAAACTCGCGGCGAGTTTGAGATCCTCGGAGGGGTACTCACCATTCACCTTCAAATAGTCTGCTTCGGGAACGTTCCTCGGATGAGGGTTCGCCATGGGCAGAACGCTCTTGATCTCCGCAATGGAGATCATTGGCAGGAATCGCACGAATAAGAGTGTGAGTGTGAAGAACAACCCGAAGTCGCCGATCATCTGCACCCAGTCGACCCATGTGGGATAATATCGACCCCAGCTGCCTGGCAAAAAATCGTGGTGGAGCGATTGCACGATGATGACAAATCGTTCGTACCACATGCCGACATTCACAAATGTCACCACAATGAGCACGAACCAAGGCGTCTGGCGGCACCAGCGAATCCAGAAGACTTGCGGGATGAAGAGATTACAGGTCATCATCACCCAGTAGGCCCACACATAATCGCCGGTCACCGCGCGATCCATGAAGATTTGAAATTCATAGGGATTGCCCGAGTACCACGCGATGAACAGTTCCATGCAATAGGCGTAGCCCACCAGTGTGCCGGTCGCGAGGATGAATTTGCACATCACATCGATGTGTTTGATGGTGACAAGGTTCTCGAGTTTATAGATCTTGCGGGCCGGGATCATGCACTGGAGCACCATGGCGAAGCCACCGAAGATCGCACCTGCGACAAAGTACGGCGGAAAAATGGTGGTGTGCCAGCCTGGAATGAGTGAGGTGGCGAAGTCGAAACTCACGATGGAGTGAACGCTCAGTACCAGTGGCGTCGAGAGCCCCGCGAGCATGAGGTAGGCCACTTCGTAGTGCCGCCAGTGGCGGGTTGAACCACGCCAGCCGAGCGCCAGGAAGCCGAAGATCACCTGCCGGCGGCGACTCTGAGCACGGTCGCGGAGCGTACCGAGATCCGGAATAAGGCCGATGTACCAAAAAATGAGTGAGATGGTGAAATAAGTGGAGATTGCGAAGAAATCCCACAACAATGCAGAGCGGAAATTCGGCCAAATGTGGTTCGCGTTCGGTAACGGCAACGAGAACCATACATACCAGAAGCGGCCCACGTGGATGCCGGGATAGACGAATGCACACATCACGGCGAAAATCGTCATCGCTTCAGCGAATCGGTTGATGCTGGTCCGCCACTTCTGCCGGAAGAGAAAGAGAATGGCAGAGATCAGTGTGCCGGCGTGGCCGATGCCGATCCAGAAGACGAAATTGGTGATGTCGAAGGCCCAGTTCACTGGGTTATTCGATCCCCAGACGCCGACACCCGTGCTGATGAGGTATGAGGCGGCGATGATGCCGCCACACAAAAGTGCGGTCGTGGTGAGGAAGGCAGGCCACCACCAGCCGGGCTGGCCATTCTCGGTGATCTCACTGATTTGTTGCGAGAGTTTATCGAAGTCGGTGGGGCCCCACACGAGCGGAATGCGCGGCAGCGGCTCGGCGAACCGCCCCAGCAACGGTTCGTTGGCCCCGGCAACCTCATGTGTTTCGTGTGCCTTCTCGCTCATCACATCAATTCGGGGTTCACATTGCGAATGCGGGGCAAATAACTCGTTCGCGGCTTGGTGTTCAATTCACCCAACAAGAGATATTCCGCGGATTGCGCTTTCAACATGGCCACGCGACTGGTGGCATCAAGCACGTTTCCAAACGTGATGGCCCGGCTGGGGCAGGCTTCCTCACACGCTGTGACGACCAGTCCATCGGGCACGACCACACGCCCGCGTGAATCGAGATCGTAACCCACCGTGCGAGCCACGGCAGCGTCCCGCGGCTTCGCATACTTTGATTCGTGCTCCGCGGGTGCCTGGAAGCTGCGATCGATTTCGATGAGACGGCGGCCTTCCGCCACTTCGACGGCGGCGAGCTTCGCGCCATGCTTGGCCCGTTCGATCCGCTGCACGCAGTAAGTGCATTTCTCCATCACGCCACGCATGCGAACGGTGACATCCGGGTTCTTCTGCATCTTGAGCGTTTCGGGTACCAGCGATTCCGTGAGCGCGGCCCCTTCTTTCGTGAAGAGCGTCGGTGTGCGGAGTTCATCCAGCCGGCGTTTGTTGAAATCGAACCAGTTGAAGCGACGGACCTTATAGGGGCAGGCGTTGGCACAGTAGCGGGTGCCGATGCAGCGATTGTAGACCTGCAAATTCAAACCTTCGGGGCTGTGAACCGCCGCATTCACGGGGCAAACCTGTTCGCAGGGTGCCTGTTCGCAATGCACACAGGCGACGGGTTGCGTCACCACCATCGGATCCGTTTCGCTGGCACCACCGAAGTGGGTGAAGTAGCGGTCGAGGCGAATCCAATGGAGTTCGCGGTTGCGTTTGATCTCGTGTTTGCCGACCACCGGGATGTTGTTCTCGGCCTGGCAGGCGGTCATGCACGCGGAGCAGCCGGTGCAGGCGTTCAGATCAATCACCATACCCCACTGGAACTGGCTATCGAGCAGTTCGGGGCGGGCGAGATCGAGGCTGAATCGCTTCTGCTCGACAGCGGCAGGTGCAGGGACTTGCTGGGGGTTGCCGTAGCCGCCCTGGAAGCCTTTCTGGAGCTGGGCCTCGTCGGGGAGTGTGCCGGGGGCAATGCCGATTGTGGGGCCATGGTGGTGCCTGGCGTGCGGGTGATGTGTGCGATACTCGGTGAGCGAGACCTCGTGCAGGATCTCGCGGCCCTCGGGGATCACGCCGTGTTCTTGGGTGGTGACGAGGTCGTACGTGCGGCTGGTTTTTTCGAGGCGACATCCGGGCACGATGTGCAGACAGCAGGAGCGGCGGAACGGGAAGACGTTGAAGCCGCCGCCGTCCGGCACATGGTTAATTCGCATCTCGCCGGACTGGCCGAACGGCAGGGTGAGGCAGAAATCGGCGTGACCCGGGAGCACAAAGACAGCGATGTCGACGGTGGCGGAATCGCCCTTCACGGTGAGCTTCACGATGTCGCCGGTGCGAACGGCGAGTGCCGCGGCGGTGGCGGGGCTGAGCAACGCTGCGTTATCCCACACCAGCTTCGTGATCGGGTCCGGCATCTCCTGCAGCCAGGGGTTCATGGCAGAGCGGCCATCGAACACCGAGTAATCCGGGGTGAAGGCGACCTCGAGCGATTCGGCTGAAGGGGCCGCAAGAGGTGCGATCGCGGCCAGTTCGGTGGCGAGCCTGGCGGCGTTGAACTTTAGTTCGCCAGCGGGCTTCGCAGTGCGGAGTGCCTTGTCCTTATCCGGTGCGAGGAAGCCGATTTGCTTGTAGCGGTTGAACTCGTTCTCGAAGGTAGGATCAGTGAGAGCGAGCCCGGTGCGAGCCGAGAAGCTCCGACGCACAAGATCGTAGGCCCGGGTCTTCGCCTGGAAGTACGAGGTGGTGGGCGGATTTGCACGAGCATCGCCTTCGAAGGCAAACTGGGTCAGCAGCATGAGCACTTCGAGAACGTTGCGGCCGCCACGTTGAGGCGCAGTGCCGGTCTCGGTGCCGGAACTGTTGAGCGGAGCGATAAGCGGTTGCACGCAGCAGAGTGTGCCATCCGCGGCCTCGGCATCGCCCCAGCTTTCCAGGCAGTGGGCCAGCGGCAAGTGCCAGAGGCAGACCTCGGAAGTCTGATCGAAAAAAAGCCCGAGTCGCAGGGTGTTGGTCGGAACTTCGATGGGTTGGCTGATGCCGTCGGCTTCGCGCGTGGTGGCGAAGCGGGCGTTCTTGAGACGATCCTTCAAGTTGAAATCGACAGGTGCGCTCAGGGCGGGGTTCCCGCCGATCACGAGCACCGTGCGAACCTTCTTGGCGTCCAGGTCCGCAGCCAGTGCGGCGAGGCTGCGCGATTCCTGTGGCTCGGCTGGTGTGTCGCGAAGTTCGATGAGCCCCGCATCGATGGCACCGAGCGCCTCGTTCACGGAATGGGCCAGAGCGTGCACCCAGGCGGGTTGTCGCGAGCCGACGGCGATCAAGGCTTTCCCGGCATTCGCGGCCAGGTCGCGGGCGACGGCATCGACCCACTTCTCGGGTGCCGAGGAAGCGGGCATGGAAGCGGGAAGCGAATCGGGTTTCTTCAGCTTGTCGCGCTGGCTGCGGAGCTTGTTTGCGAGTGCGCTGAGGACGCCGCCCACTTGTGAGGCGGGCAGACGCAGGCGGTGATCGGCCATGGTGCCGGTGACGGTGAAGCTCGGCTCGACGACATAGAGCCGATTCATCTCGTCGAGCGGTCGATCGGGCTTGCGGCCCTGGGCGAAGCCCCGGCTCGCGCTCACCGCATCGGGCTCAAGCCCCAGGAAATCGCAGTCGAGCGCGACGATACACGCCGCTTTGTCGAAGCGATTGCGAACGTGCATTCGCTTATCGAATGCGATCTCGGTGCCCTTGCGAACTTCACTCGAATCGATGGCATCGAACGTATGCCAGGAAGCGTTTTTCAGCTTCTTGGCGATGAACTCGCGTATTTGTGTCAAGGCAGGCGAATGCATGTCCTCGGCGAGGATGTAAAAGCCCTGGCCTTCGCTCTTGATGAGAGCCGCGGCTTCCTTGCGGGCGAACTGGTCGAAATCTTCCCAGCGGCGGTGGATGCCGCGTTCCATCACGCCAGGGTATTTCTCATTGAGCACGCGGTCCGGGCTGTAGAGGTCCAGCACGGCTGCCTGGGCGTGAGCGTCCGTGCTGCCGAGGCTGCAGGGGTGCTGCGGGTTGCCCTCGATCTTGGTGGGCCGGCCATCGTGGCTCTCGACGAGCACGGGCAGGGCCCCGCCGGGGCGTGGCAAACAGGTGGCGTAGAAGGTGGGCTTGCCGTGCACCACAAAGCCAATTTGATCGGCGGGCACGGACGAATATGGCAGGATTGGCAATTCAGGTCGACGGCAACCCGCGAGCCCCGCGAGGCCGAGGGCTGCCGTGGAGAGTGCCAGGAACTTGCGGCGATTCAGGCTGGCAGCGGGATCCTTGACGTCGGCGAATTCTGCTTCACCCAGGCTGTCGTACACGTTGGCGAAGCCGGGGAACTCCTCGCGTGAGAATGCCCGGAACTCGGGCGTGTCAGCCAGGTCGTCCAGGCTGCGCCAGTAGTCTTTCCGGGTTGTCGCATCAGCAGGCATCGTGGCAGCACCAGAGGGCTGATTCGTTGATTCGTGACGCGGAACGCTGGCTTTAACGGTGGCACGCCTGGCAATTCGTGGGCGGGTTCACTTGCAGATCCCGCTTCACCACGGCCCCCACATCGCGGCGGGCTTGCTCCTCGCTCTGTCCGGCCGTTTGCGGCGGCTTCCAGTTCATGTTGGTGATTTCGCTTGCAGGTCGCAGGTGCGGCTCGGGGTCTGTGTGGCACTTCAGGCACCAGCCCATTGAAAGCGGCTGATCGTGAAACACGACCTTCATTTCATTCACCTGGCCGTGACACGACACACACGAGACGCCTTTATTCACATGCACCGAATGATTGAAGTACGCATAATCCGGCAGCTTGTGCACGCGCTTCCAGTGCATCGGCATGCCACTCTTGTAGCTGGCATAGAGCGGAAGAATGTTGGGGCTGTTCCCCTTCACATTCGCTTTTTCCTTGTTGTGGCAATTCATGCACACTTCGGTCGCGGGCACCGTGGCGTGGGGCGACTCGAACACCGCCTGATGGCAATAGCGACAATCAAGCCCCAACTCGCCGACGTGCTTCTCGTGAGAAAAGGGCACCGGCTGATCGGGCTGATAGCCCACGCGGGTGTAGCTGGGCAAAGCGTAGTAGTACCAGCCGAACACGAAGAGCCCCGCACCAACGATGACTCCAACGACCGCCTGGCGGACGATGGCATCGAACGAACTCGGGAAAATCGCGGGCACGCAGCCGACCCTCTTGTCGAATGTGGACAAGGGAATATTCTACGGGTTCAAGCCCGCAACCGCAAGAAGTGAGCGGAGCAGTTTTGCGATTTCCAATTGAAATGCAGCCGCACGCGCGTGGCCCCCTCATGGCCACGACGCGTGCGGCACCGCTGTGTTGCGAAGTCGCTTACCGGGTGTCGATCGTGCCGACCACGACGCGGGCGATTCCGGGGATGCGACGCAAGGCATCCGAGAGATCCCAGGCATGCGACGCGCGAGCGGCGTGGCCAGAGATGACCACGACGCCGCGGTCGAGTTCAACAGTCAGCCCCGCGTAGCGGGCATCGGACCGGCGAACTGCATTCGCTGCGCTGAGCACCGACTCAGGTCGGCTGGGATCGA
>JBGSZR010000014.1:0-1862 GCA_041750275.1 Gemmataceae bacterium | reverse complement strand
CGTCAGCTTGATGGCCTTACGCAGCAGATGCGCCCAGCACTTTTGCGACTGGGTGAAGTTCGCATAGACCGCCGCGTCGTCGCTGACCACGAGGCCGGCGAACGTGGCCGGATCGAGAATCTGCTTCAGGGTGTCGGCGTCCTTGTGGACGCCAAAGAACAGCAATCGCGACTTCTCCGAGAGGAACGCCCAGACGCTGTTGAGACTCCAACTCGTCTCGTCCGCATGCACCACCGCCGAGTTGGCCAGTAAGGTACAGAGGACATCCCTCTTCACGCTCAGGTATCGTCCCCAATAGTCTATGGGGACGGTAGTTGTGCGATGTTCGGGGGTGACACGGATGTTGATGGATGCCGTTCTGGAGCGATTCATTGCCAAAAGCCCGATGGCGGTCGCGGTTCGCGGGGCGTTCGAGTACGCCCTGGCACCGACCCCACTCGACGACCTGTTCGTTCGCACCGCCGGGGATCGGGGCGACCGCCAACTCCTGTTCTCCACGTGCGTCGATCTGATGTCCACGGTCGTGTGCCGGGTCAAGCCGTCGATCCATGCCGCGTACCAGGCCGACGACCACATCCCGGTGAACGTCACCGCCGTGTACGCCCGCCTGGCCCGGGTTCCCTCGGCCGCCGGGCGGGACCTCGTTCGACACACCGCTGACCGGCTCGGGCCAGTCATCCGGGCCATGGGTGGGGCGGAACCGGACCTGCTTCCCGGGTACCGGGTGAAGGTGCTCGACGGGAACCATCTGGGCAAGACCCAGCGGCGGCTCAAGCCGCTGCGGGACGTCGTCGCCGGGCCGCTCCCGGGGCAGACCCTGGTGGTCCTCGACCCGGCCCTCGGGTTGGCCATCGATGTGGTCCCGTGTGAGGACGGGCACGCCCAGGAGAGGTCCCTGCTCGCCCCGGTCCTGGAGACGGTAGCCGAGAACGACGTGTGGGTGGCGGACCGGAACTTCTGCACCACCGGGTTCCTGTTCGGGGTCGCCGGGCGGAATGGATTCTTCGTGATCCGCCGGCACGCCGCGACCCTGACCTGGGACCGGGAGTCGGAGTGGGTCGGGGTCGGTCGGACCGACACCGGGGTGCTTTCCGAGCAGACGATCTGGCTGACGGAACCGGGCGGGACCGAGTTGGCAGTCCGACGGGTGCGGCTCACGTTGGACAAGCCGACCCGGGACGGTGACGGGGTCATCGAGGTGCTGACCAACCTCCCGGCCGAGGCGGCTATCGCGGCGGTGGTGGCTGAACTGTACCGGGGTCGGTGGTCGGTCGAGGGGCTGTTCTTGCGGCTGACCACGGTGCTCAAGTGCGAGGTGAACACCCTCGGGTATCCGCCGGCGGTGATGTTCGGGTTCTGCGTGGCGTTGGCGGCCGGGAACGTGTATGCCGGAGTGAAGGGGGCGTTACGAGCGGTCCACGGTGCGGCGGTCGCGGACGGGCTCTCGGATTATCATCTGGCGTTGGAGGTGTCGGGTGCGTGCCCCGGGCTGTGGATCGCGATCCCGGCCGAGACGTGGGTGGAAATCCACGGGTGGTCGGTCGGGCGGATGGCCGAGTGGTTGGAAGGCTTGGCCCGGGGTGCGAACCTGGGCCGGTATCGGAAGGCCAAGCGGGGACCGAAGAAGCCGAGCCCGCCCCGCACCCGGTTCCCTGACGCCAAGCACATTGCCACCTCGCGGCTGCTTAACGGTGAACAAACGTGATGTGTGGAGAGGGATGGGTACAGAGGATCTCGAATTCGTTGTGCCAGTGACGCGACAACTGGTGGAGCAGTGCATCGGCCTGCGACTTGGCCAGCTTCAGATGCTGGAAGAAGTTGAGCATGAGACAGGCTTTGTCGAAGGAGAGGCCGGCGACATA
>JBGSZR010000013.1:0-9957 GCA_041750275.1 Gemmataceae bacterium | reverse complement strand
GTCCGTTGTCATCGAATTGAACAGCCGACTTACGTCGGCCGCTCGCCGAGTGTTCGCCTGGGAGTTTCATGCCTGCCATCCCACCGGTTCCCCTGGCCTGGAAGAATCTCGCCCATGATCGGGTGCGGTTCGCGCTATTCTCGGCCGGCATCGGGTTCGCCGTGGTCCTCATGGGCGTGCAACTTGGCATCATGAATGCGATGCTCGATGGGAACGTGGCCATCATCAAGCAGATGGATGGCCAGATCATCATGATCAATCCGGGCCGCTCGTCGCTCATGTTTATGGAAGGCGTCAGCCGACGCCGGACGGAACAGGCGGCTGGTATTCCCGGCGTGAAGGCCGCCGTCCCGCTCTACATCGATTACCAGTTCGGCATGATGCGGCACACTTCCAAGGATCCGAGCGATCGCAAGGAGACACGCCGAATTCGTGTGCTGGGAGTCGATCCGAAGAGCGGCATCCTGGACCTGCCCGGCATCACGCCGCAGGAGTGGGCTGCGCTGGAGAAGCCGTACACGGCCCTGTACGACAGCCGCACCCGCGAAAGCCTTGAACGGCCGGGCGAAACCGTCTTCGGCAAGTTCGCACCCGGCGTCACCACGGAACTTGCGGGACAGCAAATCACGCTCGTCGGCGACTTCGAACTTGGTTTCGATTTCTCCTGCGATGGCACAGTGATCGTCAGCGATCTCACCTTTTCACGCATCATTCGCGAGCCCCTCTATCCGTTTAACCCCATGGCCGAGGCAGACCTCGTGGTGGTGCAAACGGAAGCGGACGCCGACCCGGATGTGGTCGCGGAACGACTGCGGGAGAAGTTCGGCGAAGACGGCGATGTGCTCGTGCTCTCACGCACGGCGATGGTTGCACGCGAACGCGATTTCTGGCAGCGGAACACGCCCATCGGTTTCGCCTTCGGGGCCGGCGTTGTGCTCGGCTTTGTCGTCGGCATGGTGATTTGCTACCAGATTCTTGCCAGCGACGTTGCCGATCACATGCCCGAATATGCCACGCTCAAAGCCATCGGCTATCCGAACCGCTACCTCAGTATGATCGTGCTCCAGGAAGCCCTGATCCTCGCCATCGCGGGCTTTGTGCCGGGCATGATCGTGACCTATGGCATTTACCTGTTCCTGACCGAGTGGACCGGTCTGCCGATGCGGCTCACCGTCATGCGTTTCTTCATGATCCTCGGGCTCACGATCATCATGTGCGTGCTCTCGGGGATGATGGCGCTCCGCAAGGCTCAAAAGGTCGACCCCGCGGACGTGTTCTAATGCTTGTGAAGCCGCGCCCCGCTGGGGCACGCGGCGTTTTCGCGCTCCCCTGTGGTGCGCGGCGAAACGTGGATCCACCATGCCCCCAATCATGCCACCGCCTGGCCAACCCGTGCTCCGCATCACCGGGGTGAACCACCACTTCGGCCAGGGCGAAACGCGCACCCAGGTGCTCTTCGATAACAATCTCATGGTGATGCCGGGTGAACTGGTCATCATGAGCGGACCATCCGGCTCCGGCAAAACCACGATCCTCACGCTCATCGGTGGTCTCCGCACGCTTCAGAGCGGAGAGATTGAACTCTGGGACCCGGACATCGGCGACTACATCAAAGTGTTCGGCATGAAGGAAATGGAACTAGTTCAGGTTCGCCGTCTGATCGGCTTCATCTTCCAGCGACACAACTTGTTCGACTCACTCACCGCCATGCAGAACATCCGCATGGCCCAAAAACTCAAACCGGGGCGCTATGCCAACGTCGATCCGGATGAGGATGCTCGCGACTTGATGACGTACCTGATTCTGGGTGAGACGGATATCAAGTCCAAGCAGCAGGTGCCGAAGTTTCACTACAAACCCGCCGGGCTCTCGGGCGGACAACGACAACGTGTGGCCATCGCACGCGCGCTGATCAATCGGCCGAAAGTCGTGCTGGCGGATGAACCGACGGCTGCACTCGATGCGAACAGCGGCCTGGCCACCGTGACGCTGTTGCAGAACCTCGCCCGCCGCCGCGACCCGGCCGACATTCGCCGCCTCGTGCTGCCACCGGAAGATCGCTCCGAGACGCCGCGACTCACGGACTGGCAAGTGCCTCTGCTGGACAAGCTCGTCACCGAGGTCGGCACCACCAGCCTGATTGTGACGCATGATAGCCGCATCATGAACCTGGCAGACCGCATCGTGCATATGGAGAAGGGGAAGATCGTCACGAACGTGGTCGTGGCGGAGAGATTGTTCGTGCGCGAAGGGCTGCGGCAATGCCCCGTGTTCGCTGCGATTCTTCCGGAGGAACAGGAGAAGATCGCAGACGAAATTCTCATCGGCGTTCACCCGAACGACCCGGTGACGGAGGAACACCTGCGTGCCAAGCCTGGATGCGTGGAAGTGTACGAAGCGGGCAAGGAAATCGTTCACCAGGGCGATGGCGTGGATGAGCACAGCAAATTTTATCTCATTCGCCGTGGCACCGTGGAAATTCTGCGGAAGGGTCCGGATGGCAGCCAGGCGAAGCTCGCCGAGATCGGTGCTGGCCGCTATTTCGGCGAGGTCGCGCTCCTGATCGATCAACCGCGAAACGCCACGGTGCGGGCTGTCGATCGCGTGGAAGTGTACATTGTGGATCGCGCCACCTTCCAGCACTTCCGCTCGGTCAGCTGGCCATTCGTGGAGCGGATCTTGAAGAACTTCCAGACGCAACAGCCCGCCACTGCAACGTGAGTTTCAACTCACGGCGAAGTTAGCGTCTTTGACGGGTGTGCCGAAATTGTGGGAGCGAAGCCAGGCGTTGCGGCCCAGGCGGGGGCCGCGCTCTTCGTCATAGTCCAGTGCGGCCCAGGGCACTTCATCGGGCAAGATCACGATCCGGACCTCGGCATCGAGTTCCATGCCCAGAAAGAGACGCACCAGTTGCGAGAGCGGCTTGCGAGCGTGGCCGCCGGGTAGCAAGCTGTAGAACGCTTCGGCATCGACCGAGCCGACCACGATGCGGACCTTCCCCTGCACATCCCAGACACGCCGACCAATCACCACATCCCGGCCGAGCGAGGTGTTCGAGCCGAGCGAGGATTCGCCTGGCAGCACGGCCTTGTTCGGGTCATCGAGATAGAGCCACTGCCCGGCGAGTTGTTCGACTTGCACATCCCAGCCAAAGTACTCGGCGAGCACCTGTTCGAGTGCGGTCGCGGGATGCGGTTGATGGCCGAGCAAGCCGGCATAGTAAACGATTGCATCATCGGGTACGCCCGCGCGACCACGCAAGCCGGCTGTGCCAAATCCGGCGACCGCGAAACCCGTGGCCGTGCAGGCATCGTCGTCCGTGCGTGCCTCGGCTCGCTGCCGATCCACTGCGGCCGGCCAGCGATTCTTCTCCCAGGCCCGCACCAGCAACGACAACAAGCGGTGGTGGAATAGATCGAGCCAGTCGCGCAGCGTGGTGTCCTTCGCACGCTGTCGGGCCAACACGAGTGCTGTGTAATGCTGGGGCAGAATGCCATCAGACCCGGTCAGCCCACCGAAAGTGGCGGAGAGTTCCGGCGGACTCTTCGCACTCTCCGCCACTTTCGCGACGGATCCCGCGGGGAAGCGCAGCCCGGCCTGCACGCGTAGGAATGCGGCCTCGGCGTCGGGTGCACTGTCACCACCGAGCGCCACGCGACCGGCGACGAGTGCCTGTCGTTCGAGCAGCCGAACGGCCTGGAAAAAATCAAACCGCCCCGGTGCCGTCACCAGGTGTGCCACGGGCGAACGGGGATGGGGTTTGGCGGCGTTCATGGTTTTGCTGTTCTGTGGCCCGATGGTTGCGAAGGCGGAGAGTGAGCCGCATTACAGCACGATCGCGTCGCCGATGCGGGCCGGGAAGCGCTTGAATACGCCTTCGCGGCGAGCGACAGTGGCCACCGTGCGTGTGAATGTGTTCACGCTCGCGTAGAGTGTCAAGAAGCGGTCGAGCACACTGGCGAACAGGTATAGTCCCTGGCCGGTGAAGCGGTCTTCGTCGAACTGCACACCCACTTCCACACCGCGACACACGGCCCCACCATAACGACCAAGTACTCGCTTCGCCGTGACGGACACGATGCCTTCAATTTGCGAACGTGTCGCAGCGGACTCGGTGAAGTCGTACAGGGCCAGGATTTCCCGCAACGCATCGGCACCATCCTCTTCACCCGTGAGGGAAAGGTGGTTCAGCGTGAGGTGCGACACGAGCCGCCACAGTCCTTCTTCACGCAAGTGCGAGCGAACCGTCGGCGTCGGCGGCGTGAGGCAGGTGAGTTTCGAAACGAGGCCGCCGCCCTGCGCCAGTTGCAATTTCGGTTGCCCGCCGCCGAAGGGTAAACGTGCGGCCAGGTCGCGATTCATGCAAGTGGTTTCGACGTGGATCGTCCAGTCCGCCGGGGCAGCGGGGTTGAAGGAGGAATCGACGAATGACAGGTATGTCTCTGTGCCGCGATCAATGACGGGGGCATCGCGGTTCGGTTCCGCATCCGAGGCGGCCCGGCGAGTCGGATGAAAGAATGGCCCGGGCGACTGACGCGAACCGTGCCGGACGGCGAAGAACGGGGCGTATTCCACTTCCCGGCCATCAGGTGCCGTGGCGGTCACGCGGTCGATTGCGAACACTTCATGCGAGAGAGGTCGTCGTTGATCGGGCACCACGCGGTATTCGAACTCTTGCTGCGTGATGCGGATTGGCTCGGCCGGTTGCTCGTAGAGATTCACCATCGGCGTGCAGCCTAACCGGAACATTTCCGCTGAGATATTCGGCTCCAAGTCCGGCACCTGCCGATTCAAATAGACGAAGACCTCCAGTTGATTGCCGCAACGGCTCAGCGCACCCGCGGGCACGTCGATATCCACGAACTGGAACTTCTGCGGGAAGGTGAAGAATTCGGTGAGCAGCCGATAGCCCACGAACGATCGGGCGGGATAGGGGAGCAAGCCCTCATCGCGGCCGAAGCCCACGGCGTGGAGCACTTGCGGCCCCGCGACCACCGCGGCCTTATCGTCCGACTTCGCGGCGAAAGCCACTTCAACCGCATGGTTAAAGAGCAGTTCATATAGCTTGTGAGCGTGTTGCGGTTGGCCGCGCAGGAAGAAGCGAAGTGTCCTCAGGTTCAAGTCGGCGAAGCGAATACCCGGTGAGCGACAACTGAGCACGATTCGCAGCACGGCCAGTGCCGAACCCGCCCGAGGCGTCGCCGGTGCGGTGAAAGGAGCGGAGGCCAGCGAGGCGAGTTTCACGTCGATCGGGAAGAGCGTGACGGGGTAGGCGGTGCGGAAGCGGCACGGTTCGCCCTGGATGGGATCGGTCTCGATGCCTTGCCCGCGTGGCACCGTGAGCCCGGCCGTGAGTTCGTTCTGGCCGTCGTCCAGGTCCATTTGCACGATGGAGAACGAGGGCACCGGCGCGAGGTAATGCGGATACAGGACGCCGAGCAGGGCCTGGGTGATTTCGGGGAACTCGTCGTCCAGCTTGTGCCGCACGCGGGCGGTGAGATAGGCGAAGCCCTGAAGCAATCGTTCGACGTGCGGGTCTTCGGAGCCATCCGGAGCAAGCCGCAACCGGGCCGCGACTTTGGGATGCGTCTGTGCGAACCGCGCCGCATGGCGACGGATATAGGAAAGCTCGCGGTTGTAATACGCCAACAACTCATCAGGCATGGTATTTTCCCGGGCGATCCACTCCGGCGAGCGGCCGACGTGAGTCGACTGTTCCACGCAGTGTGTATCTCAGTTTGGATTCATCCGTATTGAATGCTGCATCACATGATGAGTGTTATTCCTATTCGCATGGCATGCCACATCGAGAGGAACAGCCGACTTACGCCGGCCGCTCGCCGGAAGTGCCCGCTTGGCGCTGCGTTCACCCACCTTTGACGGCGAACTGCGTGGTCGCGGGTTCGAGAGTGCTATCGAACATCACAGGTTCCGGAGCGGGGTCGGCGCGGAGCAAGGCATCGATGCGGAATCGCAGCGTGCGGTCGCCGGGTTGCGGATCCTCGGCCAGGATCACTGCGACTTTTACCAGCCGCGGTTCATTCTCGCGGATGATCTGCTCGACCGTGCGGGCAAACGCCTCGCGGTCCTCCTCCGAACCCGGGCCGGTCCCGCTGAAATCGGGAATGCCGTAGGTCAGCAAGGAGTCCGCGAGTTCCACCAGTTCATCGGGCGGCGTGATGTTGCGCCGCCGGGTGTTGAGCAGGTGCTCGAGGTCGCGGCGCACGGCGAGTTTCAAATCGCGCAGCAACTGCGCACGATTCTTCACGGGTTCGCTCGTTGTCTCGGGTGCCTCGTCCAGCAGTCGGTCGAGCACAGACGGCACAAGCGGTTGATCAGAACGAATAGGCGGCATCGGCACATCACTTCTTGTTGAACTGGATGGTGTCCATTTCGAGGATCGCCTTGGCGGTATCGCCGACCAGGAACTCGCGCAAGCCGCTGCCGCGATAAGGCGTGCCTTCGTCGCTGACCCAGTCGGTGCCGCGGCCGAGTTGGATCGCTTCGTTCGCGCTGGTGTGCGAGCCATGATAGATCGCGGGCACGTATACCACGCCATCCGGCCCGTCCGTCACAATCATGTGAGCGGGCCGCCAGAACAGGTCGCGTGTGCGCTCGGGCTTCTGGAATTCGATCAACTCAATGGTGTGGACCGGCACCCAGTAGTAATTGCCATTTCCCGTGATGACCTCCACGACAGGGGCGAGCAGGTCATCGAGATCGCGGAAGTCGTCGAAGGCGGTGCCCTCGCAGGTGCCACTGACCGCGGGCCGCTGGCTTTCGGCTTTCGCCAGGAGTGAGGCGGCCTCGGCGAGTTTGTTTTCACGCATCAGAATGGCCGCTTCGAGGTGCATCTTGATGGTGTCGCTCGGCTGGGCGATGAACTCGGGCAATCGGCCCTGGGTGAAGACCTCACGCCGGGCCGTCTCACCGCGGATCAATTGGCGAAAGAGTGTGACCGTCATCAGGTCTGGGGCATCGGGTTGGAAGAGCACGTCGAGTTGCTTGTCCGCACGCTCCAGGTCTCCGGCGAAGAGGAACAGTTCAGAAAGAAAGATGCGCTTGCCGCGGTCAGTGGGGTTGTTGCGAACCTGCTCGATGCCGGCCGCTATCGCGTCCGCGAGCTTGCCGGCCTTGAATGCTTCGGTTGCGGTCATGGCGTGTCCTCGTGCACCTCGGTGTGAAGTCGGCGTCATTCTAACCCGGCATCGGCCGCAAACACTGCCAGAATCTGGCGGATCATTTCATGACACCCGTTCCGACTACGGCGGGTGACGCTGAACCGAGGCGTGAAGCCCATGCGTGCGATTCACTTCTGGACTCTTCAGACGACTCTTCGGTCTGTGAGGAACTTGCCGACGCCTGGCCGCATCGCGCGTCCGGCTTCTAGCATTTCAGTGTTTTCGCGGTAATCGCCAGGCTGTTAATGTGAACTTTCGGCGACGGTCCGAAAGTCTGGGATCAGATCCGCGGGTCGGACAAACCATCCGACTAGAATGCGGGGTATCAATTCGGAGCGTTTCAGGACAGAATGGGCTCAAGCAGGAAATGCTTGAGGGGATTTTGCCCAAGTCGGTCTGGTTCTTGCCGATGGGCCGCGTTGCGATTCGTTCTCCGGGCACGTTCCGGGCAACACACGCACGGTGCGCGATCCTGGGAAACTCTGAGGGATTGGGAGAGTAATTTCCTTGAGGGTTCGCGTCACACGCGACGATAGACATGCGTAGAATGCGACGCGGACACCTGAACAGGTGAACCGTGTCGCCGGGCCGAAGAGCGGGACAACCCGTTGCGACATCAGAACCCGCCCATGGCGCACGCCAGAGTGGGGCACCCGGCCGGGAGGGCCGAGCGAGTGTGGCCTGTTGGTCTCACTCCTCGGACGGTCGGTTGCACAAGCGAGCCGCAACGAACGGCTGATCGGCCACCCTGCCGGTCAGGCAGACGAGGACACCATGCGAGACACGAACGCACGTCGATGGAAGCAGTGGCGAGTGACCCAGGTCGCTTCGTCCCCATCGACGACCGCTTCCGAACGATTCGAACGCCCGGCCCTGCCTGTGGTGACGGACGAGCAACCTGGTCCCGATGGCATTCGCCACGAACTGGTCGCCCGCATCCGTCGAGAAATCGAAGCCGGCACGTACGACACCGAGGAACGCTGGCTTGCCGCCGAAGAAAAATTGCTCGCTCGAATCGGGTAATCGAGCTCGCCTCGCGTGCCGGGTCAGTCACGCTCGCAGAACTTGTGGAACGCGGGGCTGGAGAATCCTGAAGCTTCGAGACTCAGATCAACAGGCGGATTGATCGACCACCCCACCGCGAAAGCACTGGAAACCATCACTTCTTCTCTCTTTCTCAACGGGCGATTGAAGGCCCGTTCGTGATTCATTGAGCCCAGTGCGTTGAGTTGCTTGTGCGCTGGAGCAATTTTGCACACCGAATCGCAATGACTTCCTTTCCGATGCCTGTCGGGAATCAAAACAAATCACACTCCTACTCGATAATTGCTCGTTCCCGTTCATCATCATTGGTAGTATTGTCGGGGAATAATGCACGCGTTAGACGAGTTCGCGCTCGCCAACCGTTGGAACCGATGGGTCCGGCGCAGCACGATACACCCACTTGAGAGACCGCAATATGCTTCGCTTGCTGCTCTTGGCCGCATTGATGCCGGCTGTCATGCTCGCATCTGCACAGGCAGTCGTGGATCGGGATGGGGAGGACTCCAACAGCAGAACCGCGGTGGTTCCCGCTACCCTCAACGACCCGGTCCGGACACCACTGGCAGAACAGTTCCGTAGCGACGATGGCGGCTGGACGGTTCGCGACGGTGTCTCGATCCAGGGCCAACGGAAGCAATCAGCACAGGCCGGCCCCACCTCGTACACAGCAAAGAACGTCGAAGGATGGACGGTTCGGGTGGATGATCGTCTCTTGAAGGCCCCCGATGACGAACTGGGGACGCGTGCCTTGCGGTTCCTCGAAGCGAAACTATCCGAGATTAAGGTTGTGGTGCCCCAGGACAAGGTGAAAAAGCTCCAGAAGGTGACCATCGTGCTGGACCTCAACAACGGAAATCTTGGGGTCATGCAGTATCATCCGAGCGCGGAGTGGTTGAAGTCGAACGGCTACTCGGCGGACCTGGCGAAGTGTGTTCATCTGCCGCGTGCTGCCGAGGTGATGACGAAACGGAATATCAACGAGCAACCGTGGGTGATCCTTCACGAACTGGCTCACGCCTACCACGACCAGGAGCTGGGATTCGATGAACCACGCATCATGGAAGCGTACCAGAAGTACAAGCAGAGCGGACGAGGTGAAAAGACCTTGCTCTTCAACGGCAAGCGTGTGAAACACTATGCTCTTACGAACCAGAAGGAATTCTTCGCCGAGATGACAGAGAGCTACCTCGGCGTCAACGACTTCTTCCCGTTCAATCGGGGCGAACTGAAAGAGAGTGAGCCAGCGATTTACGAAGTGATGGCATACATCTGGGACTCACCACCTGCGAAGCCAAAGTAAGCACAATTCTGATCGCCTGTGGTTCCATCCTGATAGTCCCGGGATGTGAACGCACTGCCTCGATTACGCATTCCACTCGCCCGAACGTCTGCTCCCGGCTGTTGGGGATGTGCGGCGGTTGAACGCAACCGACTGCACAGGTCCCTTTGGGTGAAACCATTTTCTCGGGGGGTGGCACGAGCACAATGGCGGCGGTTTGCTGGCTATTTCATTCCGCATTCCGCACTGCAGGTCCACGTTCCTGCGGAGGAATTCAATATCCCAAGAAAATTCGGTTACACTCTCCCTTTCGGGTGTACCCAATCTCTCTGGTGGTGATCGCGGAGTTTAGGTAAGTGAGAGAACTTCCCCCTTCGGACAGGATGTCCCATGAAGCCGACCATCACCATCGAAATCCCGGCCGACAGCGAAGCTCTCGTCCGTCACCTTCTC
>JBGSZR010000012.1:0-3592 GCA_041750275.1 Gemmataceae bacterium | reverse complement strand
GCATTAAAGGCAGTTCGGTCTGCTATAGCAACGTGGTCAATTACGATTTTCTTCCCACGTTCGTGGAATGGGCCGGAGGTGATCCTCGGAAACTCAAAGATATCGATGGTGTCAGTCTTGCTGGCATCATGCACGGAGGAGAGTCTGAGCCGAAATTCCGCGACCGTTTCCTGTACTTCCACTACCCACATTACCGCACGAGCATGCCGCACTCGGCTATCGTTTCGGGCAACATGAAAGTGATGCATTTCTACGAGGCGCCGGATGTTCCCATGTTGTTCGATTTGAACGACGAGCGGGAAGTGAAGAACATCGCCTTACAATCGCCGGAGGTTCATCAGAAATTGCACGGTGAGATGATGCGTTACTTCAAAGAGGTGGGAGCCAGAATTCCGAAAACTGAATCCCAATTATAACCCGGCCGCCTACGAGAAATCGGACCAATATGAGGTCGTCAAACGTTGGGGACCGTTCAAAGGCGAACGCTCTTTGGAAGCGGACGAGAAGAAGTGAAACTCGACAGGCATCGATTTGCGAAACACGGAAGCGAGGATAACCATGAACGCACTGGCCTTTCATTGGACAAGCGGGTGGATGCTTCTGATCTGCTCCTTGATGATGCCATGCGAACTGCACGCCGCCGACGACAAGCCGAAACCGAACATCGTCCTCGTGATGGCCGACGACCAGGGCTGGGGGCAGGTCGGATACAACGGCCATCCCCACCTGAAGACCCCCAACCTCGACGCGATGGCGGCGGCCGGCATCCGCTTCGACCGCTTTTATGCCGCCGCATCGACCTGTTCTCCCACGCGGGCGTCCGTCCTGACCGGCCGCACCCCGCACCGAGCGGGAGTACCCGGGATTGGCAATCGACTCTGCCTTCAAGAGAAGACCCTGCCGCAGGCGCTCAAGAAGGCGGGCTACGTCACGGCTCACTTCGGCAAGTGGCACCTCAACGGCGTCGAAGGCAACGGCGTGCCCGTCTTGGGCGACGACCCGAACCATCCCGGCCACTACGGTTTCGACGAGTGGCTGTCCACGACTAACTACTTCGACATGGACCCGCTGATGGGGCGGAACGGCAAGTTCGTCGCCCTCGAGGGTGACTCCTCCGAAGTGATCGTGAACGAGGCCCTCGAATTCATGAAGAAGCAAACCGAGAAACCGTTCCTCACGGTGATCTGGTATGGTTCTCCACACTTCCCCTGGACCGCCGGGGCGGACGACACCAAGGGGTTGCCCCAAGGTGTCAAGGGAAGGTTGACCAACCACCTCGGCGAACTCGTGGCCCTCGACCGCAGCATCGGCACGTTACGGAAGGGCCTGCGGGACTTGGGCGTCGAAAAGAACACGCTGGTCTGGTACTGCAGCGACAACGGCGGACTGCCGGACGACCCCGATTCGGTGGGGAAACTGCGGGGGCACAAAGGCGTTTTGTACGAAGGCGGGATCCGGGTTCCTGGCATCGTCGAGTGGCCCGGCCGTATCCAACCGGCCGTCACCGACTTTCCCGCCTCCACGATGGACATCTTCCCGACGATCGCCGATCTGCTCGGCCTGCCCAAAGACTCGATGCTCGAAGTGCGTGACGGAGAGAGCATCCTGCCGATGTTCGATGGCAAGCTCCCAAAGCGGTCACACGCCATTCCGTTCACCGCGAAGGGGACCGCATTGATTGACGGAGACTTCAAACTGGTCAGCCTCGGCAGGGGGAAGAACCGGAAGTGGGAACTGTTCGACCTGAAGACCGACCTTAGTGAGGAGAAAGATCTGTCCGCGGCGCAGCCCGAACGGTTCAAATCGATGAAGGCCGAGGCCGAGAAGTTACTCGAATCAGTGGAGGCCAGCGCGGCGGGCATGGATTACCCCGAACGTCGCGTGATCCAGCCCCAGCGGAGCGAGCGGTGGACCGAGATGGAGGCCTACAAGAAGCATTTCGAGGAGTTCGCCAAGCTCAAGCCGGGATTCAAAGTGAAGGAATAGGGGCAGAACTCGCGGACAAACTGGGAACTCAAACAGATTGCAAAATGGAGTCGCTCGATGAAATGGACCACTGTCGCCTGGCTATTGCCGCTGCTCGCACTTCTAACGCCCTCAGTCGCTCGTGCGGCCGAGAAGCCGCCGAACGTCCTCCTGCTGATCGTGGACGACCTGAACACCTGGCTGCTTGAAGACCCCGACCGCTATGCGGGCAAGGTGGTGGCACCGAACATCAAGAAGCTGGCAGAGAGCGGGGTCCTCTTCCAACGAGCCTACACCGCCAGCCCGGTCTGCTGCTCATCGCGGACGGCGTTCCTGTCCGGGGTGCGGCCGTGGCAGTCCGGGCTCTACGACAACGGGCTGGATTCGTCCGAGAGCGCTGCACTCAAGAAGGCCACCCCGCTTCCGGCGGTATTCAAGAAGGCCGGATATCGGACGGCTGCTTATGGCAAAGTTGGCCATGGCTGGAATTTGGGAAACGTGTGGGACGAGTACATGCCTCACCGGCGCGATCCCGCTCCGCCCACCGCCCCCTTCCTTCCATTCACCCGCGGCGAGCAGGACTGGGGGCCGACGCACCTGGCCGAAGAGAAGATGAACGACACCAAATACGCCGACGCGGCCATCGCCCAGTTGAAGAAAAAGCACGACCGGCCGTTCTTCGCGGCTTGCGGGCTGTTCCACCCACACATGCCGTGGTACGTGCCGCAGAAGTACTTCGACATGTTCCCATCGGACACGGTGAAGCTGCCGCCGCTCCGTGAGAACGATCTGGATGACGTGCCGCCGCTCGGCCAAGCGATCACGAAGGGCAAGAGCAAGTTCGTCGATCAGGTAATTCAGGGGAAGGTCCACAGGGAGGGCGTTCGCGCGTACCTGGCCACGACCGCGTATGCCGATGCCCAGATCGGTCGGGTGCTGGACGCCCTCGACCAGAGCGAATACCGCGACAACACCATCGTGGTGTTCATGAGCGATCACGGGTTCCACCTGGGCGAGAAGCATCACTGGCAGAAAAGCACCCTGTGGGAGGAGGCGACACACTGCAACCTGGTGGTCCGCGTGCCCGGCACTACCAAGCCGAAGGGGGTGTGCGAGCGGTTCGTATCCCTCCAGGACGTGTACCCGACGTTGATGCAACTGTGCAGTCTGAAGCCACCGTCGGCTGTCGAGGGGCGGTCGCTGGTGCCGCTGCTCAAGGACCCCTCGGCCGCGTGGGAGAGCACGGCGGTGACCGCGTTCGGCGACCGATACGTCACCCTCCGGACGGAGAAGTACCGCTACATCCGCTACCGCGAGGGCGAGGAGGAGTTGTACGACCACTCCAACGACCCGCACGAGTGGACGAACCAGATCAACAACAAGGATTACGCCGCCGACCTATTACTTCTGCGGTCGAAGGTGCCCGCGCTGAAGGACATGGCCCCGAAGCTGAAATCCGGCCGCGACAAGGACGACGACTAGGCTCTAATACTACAACGCTATCTGATCTGTCCTCAATCCGCCATCCCGGTTAGTTTGTGTCCTCGCCCCCGAGGGAGGACGGCATGGACGCCGGGACAATCCGTTCGATGGAGCCCCTTCTGCGAGACTACCTTCGCCGGTTCGA
>JBGSZR010000011.1:0-5683 GCA_041750275.1 Gemmataceae bacterium | reverse complement strand
GCACCCGCCGCGTGCCGACGGGTAGTGTGAGTGCAACCACAACCGCAACACCCTACGCCACGCCGGTGAATGAGGCGTTCGCACCAGTCGCATCCGGTGCAACCCGCAGCCCGAAGGCCCCCCCCGCGCTCCGCTCCGAGGACTCCACATCGCCGCGAACCGGCACGGTCTTCAGCACGGGCGCATCACTCACAGCCACCACACCCGACGAGGACACCTGGGCCCTCCACGGCGTGGACGTGGGCTAAATCACCACCCAAAGTGCCGCCGCCCTACGGGCGGCACGTGCATTCTCTTCATCAAATCAACACATGCGGTATCTATCGCACATCTCGTCTCATGGTGAAATCCGCCCGATCCCTCACCCATTCGCTTAACGGTTGTCAATTCTACGTTCCATGTCCGATCGAAAACCGAATGTGTGTTCTGCACGATTGGCACGAACAGAGTCAAACAACGCTAATTCGCGTCGGAAGCGGAGCCATTGTGGAATTCATGGAGTCGCAGGTGCGGTGAGAATGACCATGGTATCAGCGAAAATCTCGGAGCAACATGCACTGAGATCCGTCCTGTGATCAGAACTGGCGGGGGCCGAGTGAGCCACCTTGGCACGATATGATGCTCACCTCAGCGAACTTCGTGTCGAGTACTGGACCGGGGTAACAATCGTTATCACCCAACGACCTCATTGGCAACTTCGAGCGATGGAACAAGGCCAACACCTTTGGCATGGACGCAACGACGTCGGACTCGCTTCCGTTTAACTATTGCCGCTCTGCACTCAAGTCGGACCTTGAGCATGAGGCCAATCTCGGCGTGAACCCATTCTCATTCGGCATGACCGGCGGCACCGACCAACATACCAGCCACTCCACCACCTGTTCCGAAAACTACATCGGCAAGAGAACCATTGACGAACCGAAACCCGAGAGATGGAAGGAATTCTTCCTGATGCCTCCCTTACCCGAAAAGCTCGATATTTACGTGTGGGAGATGACACAAGGCGGCCTGGGTAGCTGTGAACCCGCGAGAGAACACGCGCGAGTCAATCTGGGATGCCCTCTATCGTCGGGAAGTATATTGCACAATCTGGATTCGTCGCAGCCGACGAAGTAGGTGTGGTCGTCCTCGATTTCCAGATTGTATACCGTCTCGATGCGGCCGCTGTCCGCGATGCCATCCACACACACGTAGCCCGCTGTCATCAGGCGAATCTCATCACCGATTCGCAACTCCTGAGCAGGTGTCCAGCCCTTGCCCTTCACATAGAACGGATGCTCATGCGTCGTGCCGATGAGCCGATCACCAACATGGAGATTCAACACGGCCGCCAACCGCTCGAATCGCTTCAGCACCCGACGCAGTGTTAACACGCCATCCGGATCAAACTCATTCCGTGAGATGATGACATCACACTCATCACCATAGGTTTCGTAATCCTTGAACTCCTCAACGGGCTTCGCACCAAATTGACCCTCCAATGGTGTGCCGGCGAGGAAACAGGCTTTCCACCCATTGCGATTGGCCCAGGCGATGGCTCGTGTGTGCCGTGGGGGTTCGTCGCCGTTTTGCCGGAACCGTCCGAACGGTCCGATCCGGTACGCCGACCTCCTCCAAAATTCCGAAGAGCGCGGTAAAAGGCCCGATTATGCCGCCAGATTCATACAGCGAGAACTTGGGAACCGTTGCGATGACAATTCGGTGCGCCACACCCGCCTGCCAAGTTGAGTGCAGACCTTTAGCCAATTCACGGGTTACAGTTTGCAGTGTATTCGGCATCAAGAATAATTATGACAACATTCTTTGTGTCCAAACTTGTTTTAGCGGCCTCGCGACGAAAGTCACTTATAACGTCCTGCATGCACTCTACCGCAGTGTGAAAAGCGGATCGGTCTGCTCGACGCATTGTCTCTGCGTGTGGCCACAGGATTGACACTTTAGGGTGGCCGCATTCATCTATCCCATTCCATAGAGAGTCCGTGAATGCGTTCCAGTTCGCCCTTCCGCTGAGCTGAGGGCTCAATGGTATGGCCGTTCGCACTTGGTCAAAGAACGCTAACTCACTGTCCACCTCCGGCAGGGTGTAAACCTCGAAGCCCTCGTGACGCAGGGCCTCAAAGCAACTTTCCGCATCTGTCATCGGCAACATGTAAATGCCGTAGGGTTCGACGAACAGTGATTGCATTACCTAATCCTCACGAACGCGGGGTCAGTGGAGTCTCCGTAATGAGTCCAGGTGTAGTAGGTTTCTCCCGTCTCGCTGTTGCGGACAACACGTCTTGGCCCAGCCCCTGGTGTCCCAGGCGGCGGAGCAACACGGTACTCCTGGTACGGGGATGAGGCCCGCGACGGTCCAGGTAGGTCCAAGCCACCGTCTCTTACCCGGTTTCGGTATTGGACGCCCCACCTTCTTGCCAGTGGTCCAGTCGGCACCGTCCCCGCATCAATGTGGGCCAGCGTTGCCGCTAGAGCCGCCTGCTCTTCGGCTGGTAAAGCCCCGGCCAGAGTTGGGACAGGGCGGACCCTGGCTTCGTAACGACCGAGCAGTTGTCCGAGTCTGGCCCCGTCTGGGTTGATGTTGTTAGCTCGAAGGTAGGCTCTCGCCCCATCAATGTCACCATTGTTCAACAATGTGGCGAGGTGTCGCTCCTTGCCTCGCCCTGCTGTAGCAAGCCTGTTCCCGGTTGCAGCCCGAACTTCGTCAACGCCGCAACCCAGTTGGTTGTGCGCCCAGACGCTGAACCCCCACTCGTCGCAGCCGACGAAGTAGGTGTGGTCGTCCTTGACTGCTCAAGATGCCGTCGCACTTCTCAACTGTCCTTCACGAGTGCCCTCCGTGTAATGGTAATGCTCCATAGAGGCACTACTGAATTGTTGGATGAACCCGGCCTCGGTATGCAACGGCTTACTTGGCTTGAAGAAGTCGTTCGCAATCGCCCAGTCGTAGACCCCTGTATTCACAGGGTAACGAGTCAATACCCCAGACAGCTTGTGTCGTGTGATCCAAGCCTCGGCTCCGCCAAGCGAAGAAAAGACTCCGCTTGGAAAGTTTCGGCCACCACCGTAGCCGCAAAACACCCAGATGAACTGGTCCGACGACTCGACACTGGTTGTTTGGTCATTAACCATCGCCACTCCTACATGTTATCCCACTGAAGCCAGCGGTTCGCCTTCTTGATCACTCCTCGAAGGTACGAGGCATTAGCCTCGACCACAGGAGCCATCTCTCTTGTAAGTGCTGGCTCTCCTCGAACTGGCCGAAGGTTGACTCCGATCTTCGTCTCGTTCCCGACGCTGTCGAAGACGTGAACGTGTCCTGGGCCGTGATCTCCCTTGATACTGCCGTAATAGTGTTTGACCTCGACGCCGCCATGCTGAAGGACGTTCTGCCCTAGCATCACGGGTTCGCTGTACACCTTCCCATCGACAGTCTTCGTCTGTCTGGCTGTCCTTGCAAGTGCAACCTGCGGATTTACGGCAGCAGGGAGGACGCCTTGGTTTGTCAACCTGCTGGCGATAGCGGTGATCTGCTCGTCCCCCAAGTGAGTGAGTTTCTGCTTCAGGAACGCTTCCAGTTCGCCTACCCGACCAGCGTTGGCCAGTGAAGTCGCCTTCTTTACGGTCTTGTTTCCAACGCCCTCACCGAGAAGAGCCTTCGCCTCAGCCGGGGTGCATTGGTTGTGCGCCCAGACGCTGAACCCCCACTCGTCGCAGCCGACGAAGTAGGTGTGGTCGTCCTCGATCTCCAGATTGTATACCGTCTCGATGCGGCCGCTGTCCGCGATGCCATCCACACACACGTAGCCCGCTGTCATCAGGCGAATCTCATCACCGATTCGCAACTCCTGAGCAGGTGTCCAGCCATTGCCCTTCACGTAGAACGGATGCTCATGCGTCGTGCCGATGAGCCGATCACCAACATGGAGATTCAACACGGCCGCCAACCGCTCGAATCGCCTCAGCACCCGACGCAGTGTTAACACACCATCCGGATCAAACTCATTCCGTGAGATGATGACATCACACTCATCACCATAGGTTTCATAATCCTTGAACTCCTCAATGGGCTTCGCACCAAATTGACCCTCCAATGGTGTGCCGGAGAGGAAACAGGCTTTCCAACCATTGCGATTGGCCCAGGCGATGGCTCGCTGATAGGTTGCTGGCGATGCGACGCGATTGACACCCTCATGAATCACCGTCTTCACGACTGGTTGGACCGCTTTATGCACCGTGCGAGCCGTTTGACGAGCGGCTTGTCGCGCCGCCTGTCGGATGGGTGCTAGCACTTCCCCCGCACCCACGAGTGCTCCGTCGCCCGCTTGTGCATGCGCTGCGGAGCATCCCGCCGACCCACAAGTAGATGATCGTTAGCAGTTTTGGCGAAGTGCGCGACCGGAAGCAGGTATCGCCTGGAATTCCCAGGCCAATGGCCAGGAAAGAATCAATAGCTGGGCATTAGCGTCCCACAGCTTCGACGGCGAAGGCGAAACTGTCGGTTGTCACGCAGCAGGGGACGGGAAGTGTGGCACGGTCTGCGTGTGGGGCGTCGTTGATGCGGAAATCGCGATCCTTGACGCGCACCGCCAGGCCATCGGCCGAGCGAAAAATGCTGACGGTTGCCGGTGCATCAGGAATCGTGATGTGCGCTTGCCGGCCGGGCCCAAGGATCAGCTCGTTGCCCATGAGGAGAACGCCATCGACGGGGAGCAGCAAGCGGTGCCCACTGGTGAGTTCAAGGCGTGCGGTCGAACTGACGGAAACGGGTCGGTGAAAGAGGAACTGGCAGGTGGTGCCGAGCGTGAGTCGATCGCCGCCATTGAGGACGGCCCGATTCACATCCCTGCCGTTCACGAGCACGCCCTTGCCTGATTCGATGAGATAGCCCTCGCCATCCCGTGAAAGCTCGGCGTGCAGCCGCGACACATCCGCGAAGAGTGGCACATCGATCGGACCTTCGAGCGAGGCCTGGCCGAAGGTGATGCGTGTGCCGGTGCAGACGAGGTAGCCTCCGACACCATCGATCCACAGGAGAAATCGCTTCGGCAGTGAGATCGCCTGCGACGAGAAGTGCGGTGGCGTGCGAACAGGGTGGCGCGGTTCGGGTCCACTCAGCAGTAGTGAACGCACCCGCTCACTGCGGTTCGGTTGCGACCCGCTGGCTCGCGTGGTCGCGGCGGAGGTATTTCCTTCACGAATCACATACTGGGGTTCGCCGTGCTGGGTAACGGCGTGTTCCCCCGCGTGGTCCACAGCAGTCGAGCCGACGACATACGCACCGGTCTCGGGATAGGCGACTTGCCAGGCACGGGCGCGAATCTGCTGGGCGTCGCGATGCTCAGGTGCCGCGGTCAGCACATCTTCGGCGGCGGCGATTGCTTCTCGCCACTGCTTCTGTTCGGAGGCGTCGTAGAGCCGGCCGACAGCTTCGCGGAACTGCTCGTGCCGCATTTCGACGTCTTCGCGGAAGAGTTCCAGCCCTGTTGAGGGGCAGGTGAGTTTGGGAAGCAGTTTGTCCAGCTCCGCGAGGGCGCGAAGAAACTCACCCTTGTTGGCGAGATCGACCGCGTGCACCCAGTCTTGTGCGGCGGCTTCGGTGCGGGCCAGTTCCGGGTTGCGCACACCACGCTCACGAAGTCGCACCGCCTCATCCACGGCATCAAGCGGCCGCCCCGCTTCGAGC
>JBGSZR010000010.1:0-12600 GCA_041750275.1 Gemmataceae bacterium | reverse complement strand
GCCGGGAGGCAGCATCGTCGGACGAGCCGGACCTTCCGGCCCACCCGGAGGCATCATGCCCGGGCCGCCACCGAAGCCACCCGGCACCGCAGTCATCGCGGGAGCCGCGCGGTTCTCCAGATCAATGTTACCGATGCGGATCACCGCGAGGATCGTGCCGCGGCGCTGGGCCTCGGAGATGGGATCCGCACCCGGTTCGAGCCGCGTGGAGACGATTTCTTCCGCACCGGCCACCACTGCGAAGTCCTGGAACGTCGGGTCTGGCAAGTAGATCACTTTCACCACGAGGTTGCCGGCCACCACCTGATCGAAGTCCTCGTTCGTGAAGGTCACGGGCACCGAGGCATGCGACAGGAACGTCAGCGTCTTCGGGTTCGCCGGCGAGACTTCGAGAGTCGGGTAGAAGACACGGCCCGGGAAGTTCGGCAGAATCTGCGACAGGCGAAGGCGATAGACCTGACCCTGGAGGAAATTGTATTCCTTCGGAGCGGTGAGGCCGTTGGCTTCGTCGTTGAAGCCGCCACCGGGCAGTTGCCAGGTGATCTTCATGCCGGCCGGGCCGGTGAAGCGGATCGAGGTTCGCGTGTTGCAGATGCCGCCCGCGGGGCCGCCCATGGCCGGGTTGCTCATTCCGGGGATGATCGCACCGAAGTTGGCACTGGCACCAGGAGCACCCTGGCCAGGAACCGGATAGATGCCATTGGGTGGGCCGCCCATCGCGGGACCACCCGGGCCGCCCATCGCGGGACCACCCGCAAAGCCCTGAGCGGGTACGACGGATGTGTAGCCGCCCGGGATGTGAGCCTGGGTAAGGCCGGCGGTGGCGTACTGGCCGGGCATCGGAGCGCCGGCTTGCTGCACACCCATCGCCCGGGCTACCGTGCTGTTCGGCATCGGGTAGCCCGTTTGCTGGATCCCGCCCGGAGCCGCACCTCGTGCGGAGACCGGCATCATCGAGATCGGTTCGCCACCCGGCCCCTGCACACCGGGAATGGCGTGTTGCCGGGTAACCGTGCCAAAGCCCCCAGGCTGCCCGGTCTTCTTGTTGGTCTGCCCGTCGGGGCTGACACACCCGCCGCCGAAGCCAGCCAGCAGCATCAATGTCGTCGCCGTCTTTTTCATCGTTTCCCCCAACGGTCGTCGGTTCCCCCGGAATCGCCCGGCGTCGGGTAGTCCCGTGTGAACGAGAGTGGTCGCGCCCGGGTCGCGTCACAAGTCATTTCGACCACCCGAACCCCCGAACTTTGCACAAACCCCGAACAACCGGCACAAACCGATGCGGAATTCGAAGTGCGGCATTCGGAATTGTCGTGAGCAGGTATGAATTGCAGAAAGTGATTCACGTGATCGTATTTAGCCAGATCGCCCGTTACCGAAGTGTTACAGCACCTGCAATCGCTCAGCGTTACAATTTCGTCGGTATGGTGATGCCGCGCGGCCAGCGTGGCACATTCCCGGGAGGAATCTCATGTCTCGCTCGATCCGCAACTCACTGGCGACGCTCGCCGTGGTGTTGGCCACGGCCAGCCAGGCCCGTGCGGCCGACCCCGCCGAAGGCAAACCCATCGATCTTGTGCTCTGCCTCGATGTTTCAGGCAGCATGAACGGGCTCATCGATTCGGCGAAGGTCAAGCTCTGGGATGTGGTGAACGAACTGGCTCGCCTCAAGCCCACCCCAAACCTTCGCGTCGGCCTCTACAGTTATGGCCACGACACTTACCCCGCAGCCAACGGCTGGGTTCGCAAGGAAATCGACCTCACTTCAGATCTCGATGATGTGTACAAGGCCCTCAATGGCCTCACCATCAACGGCGGCACCGAACTCGTGGCCCGCGTCAGCAATGCCGCCCTCACCGAGCAAAAGTGGAGCACTGATCCCGGCGCGCTGAAACTCCTCTTCGTTTGCGGAAACGAGGCTGCGAACCAGGACAAGGTCATCGCGTTGGACACAGTTTCGGACCTTGCCAAGAAGAATGGCGTTGTCATTAACACGATTTTCTGCGGCACGGCGAACCACCCTCAGGCCGTGGGTTGGAATGCCTTCGCCCAGCAGTGCGGTGGCCGAGGCGTTTCCATCGATCAGAACAAGTCGGCCCAAGCTGTGGTTGTGAAGACCGAGTTCGACGAGAGGATTCTCAAACTCAACGAAAAGCTGAACAGCACGTACGTCTGCTATGGGAAGAAGGGCGCGGAAGCCGCCTCCAATCAGGCGACGCAGGATCGCAACGCACTCGCCGCCCCAACAGCTCCGGGCTCCGCTCCCGCACCCGCGCTCGCACGGGCCCAATCCAAGGCTGGAGCGCTCTATAACTGCGCGACCTGGGACCTCGTGGACAAGATGAAGGAGAAGGACTTCGACCTCGCGAAGATTGCCGAAGCGGATCTGCCTGAGGAGTTGAAGAAGCTCAAACCCGCCGAGCGGCTCGAATTCATCAAGCAGAAGTCCGCCGAGCGCGATGCTATTCAGAAGGAGATTCTCGATCTCTCCGCGAAGCGGCAGAAGAAAATTGACGAGGAAGTCGCCAAGCTGCCCAAGACGGACAAGGACAAGGCACTCGACGAAGCCGTGAAGGGCCTCGTCCGCGATCAGGCCAAGGAGAGGGGCTTCGAAGTGCCCGGCGACAAGTAACGCACTGCCTTCAACCGCCCACCCAGCACAGGTGGGCTTTCCTGCCAAAATTCCCTCTCACGGACCCGCGCCATGACACGCCGACTCTCCCTGCTCGCACTTGCGGTTGCCCTGACGGCGACCATTTCCCGTGGCCAGGAACCCAAGGTGGATCCGGTCAAGCCGGCACCGAGCCGGATCACCGCGGTGACGCTTTACCAGAACACCGCACTGGTGACACGCGAAGTCACGCTGCCGGAAGCGGCGGGGCTCACCGAGGTCGTGGTCTCGCCGTTGCCGCCTTTTACGATGGAGTCTTCCCTCTATGCGGAAGGCGCGGAGGGCACGCGCGTGTTAAGCGTCCGTTTCCGGACCCGGCAGATCGCCGAGGACACACGCGAGGAAGTTCGCAAGCTCGAGACGCAGCTCAAGACACTCACGCAAAAAAGCCAGGCCTATCAGGCCGATTTGAAGGCCGCCGACGAGAACCTGAAGTTGCTCGACAAGATGGAGTCCTTCGCCAGCAACCTCGCGCCGACCGAGAAGAATCCCATCGACCCGGAGAAGGTGATAGCCCTGGCGAAATTCGTGCAAGAAGACCGCCTCAAACGCACCAAGGATCGCCTCGCGGTTGAGCAACAAATGCAGGCGAATACGGAACAAATTGATTTCACACGTCGACAACTGGGCAGCGTTTCAGGTGGTTCGGTTCGCACGGAGCGAGACGCCGTAATCGTGGTGGACAAGAAGGCCGGAGCCGCCACCGCACGCTTGAACTATCTGGTCAACCATGCCTCATGGCGGCCGGTGTACAAGTTCCGAGGGGGGATGAAGGACAAGGACCCCGTCACGCTGGAATACCTGGCCGCGATCACGCAATCGACGGGTGAAGACTGGTCGAACGCGATCATCACACTCTCCACAGCTCAGCCCTTGTTGAATGCCGCGCCTCCCGACTTGCGTGTGTTGGAAATCTCCGTGGGCGGCCCGGGCTTCGCCCTCAACCCGCCCTTCGGTCAGCCCGGCGAGCCGAACCAGCCACTTTCCGGCCCCGGGCAGGGCAACGGTGGCATGCCCAGTGCCACAACCTATGCGAAAGATCTGGAGAAACAGGCCAAGGATCAACGGGCCCAGGCACGCGATAACTACAACTCCAAGAAGCCGGAGGTCGCCGGGAAACAGACCAACGACGCGGCTGCGCTCGAACAGTACCGCGATCTCGTGCTCGATCGTGAGGAACTCGCCAAGGCCAACATGGACCAGCTCGACCGCGGCTTCCTCGGTGATGGCCCGAGTGTCACGTACGCCCTCAAGGGCCCGCTCACGATTCCCAGCCGCGGCGAAGAGCAGGTGCTCGAGGTCACCCGCTTCGATCTGATGGCCAGCATTTACTACAAGGCCGTGCCGGTGTTGACGCCGAATGTGTACCGCATCGCGGATCTCACCAACACCAGCGAATTCGTGCTCCTGCCCGGCGAAGCCACCATGTACATGGGCACGAACTTTGTCGGCCAGACCAAGATTCCGCTGGTCGCGGTGGGCAAGCCGTTCACCGTGGGCTTTGGTGCCGACCCACAACTTCAGGTGAATCGCGTGCTGCTGGACAAGACCCGCACGACGCAGGGTGGCAATCAGGTGCTCACCTTCAAGTACCGCATTGGTCTCTCCAGCTACAAGAAGGAACCCGTGACGATCCAGGTGTGGGACCGCATGCCGCACGCCGAGGCCGCCATGACCATCGCCATTAATCTCGTGAGCCCGAAGCCGGAACTGAGCACCGATCCGCTCTATGTGCGAGACGATAAGCCCAAGGGCTTGCTGCGCTGGGATGTCGCCGTGCAGCCGAACCAGAACGGCGAGAAGTCGCAGATGATCGAGTACGAGTTCAAGATGGAACTGGACAAGAACATTAACATCGGTGGCTTCCTGGCGAAGTGAGATGAGCCGAGGCAGACGTGTTCGTCAGCGGATGTTCACCAGCCCCAGTATGAGCGAGGACCGCTGGCTCGCATTAAAAACCATGGGAGATTTCATGCCCAAGGCCCGCATTGTGGTCGTTGAAGATGAACCGGCCATTCGCCGCGGGGTGTCGGACGCACTGCGTCTGAGTGGCTATGAGGTTACCGAGGCCGGTGATGGCATGCATGGCTTGCGGGAAGGAGCCGCGGCCGGTGTCGATCTCGTGTTGTTGGACTTGTTGCTCCCCCGGCGTGATGGCCTGGAAGTGCTCTGCGAACTGCGCCGCACCTGCCCCACACGCCCCGTAATCATCCTCACGGCACGGGGCACCGAGGAAGACCGCGTCCGTGGGCTCAAGATGGGTGCAGATGACTACGTGGTAAAACCGTTTTCGGCCAAGGAACTCATTGCACGTGTCGAAGCTGTGCTGCGGCGCACCTTGCGACCGAGCGTGGAAGTGAGACTCGTCAGCATCGGTAGTGGCACGATTGACTTGCTCCGCCGCGAAGTGCGGTGGACAAACGGTGAACGGTCCGATCTATCGGAAACGGAAGCGGCACTGTTAAAATACCTTGTCGCCAACAAGGAGCGGGCCGTCTCACGTGAGGAGATGCTCTCGCGTGTTTGGGGCATTGGCACGGCGGGTCTCGAGACGCGAGCCGTGGACATGCACATTGCCCGGCTTCGCGCGAAACTCAAAGATCCGGATGGCGATGACGACCAGATGGATGCAATCGTGACCGTTAGAGCCCACGGGTACATGGCCGGACCCGCGCTGCTGGTGCGGGAGAATGAACCATGAGCCGGCGCATCTGTGGACCGTTGAGTTTCTTCTTCGTGGCCGGGCTCGTCTTCGCGGGGCTGGGCTGGGTCACAGTGGCGGCGCTGCGCGTCGAGCAGGAGCAGCGTGACTCGGCCGCCGAGGTGGAACTCGGCCACAACCTTCGCATTGCACTCTGGCGGCTCGATGGCCGCATGTTATCCCCACTCAGCGTCGAGGATAGCCGACCGTTCCAGCACTATGCCGGTGGCGAACTTCCCACCGTTTATGGTCCGGGTTCTGCTCCCTTACTCGATGCACCACTACCCGACTGGATGCTGCTCCACTTCCAGGTCGATTCCGAAGCCGGCTGGACCTCGCCGCAAGTCATGTCCCCGACTCTCGCCATGCAGTGTCGGCAAAACTGGCCCGGGCTCAACCTCAGGAACGTTAACCACGACAAGGCGGCACTGCTCGATAACCTGAAGGCAAAATTCCCGGCCCAACAAGTCACGGAGGGCTTCGCGTTTCGCGAACGCTCCAGCCCGGAAAATGTGCTCGAGTCCGGCCTTCACCTTGAGAATTACAATCCAGCCCCGGAACTGTTGCAAGCCTACCCGAACCTCGATTCCAGAACCTCCGCGGCACTGACCGATCCCATGACGGCGTCGTCTCCAGATGGTGTGACAATCGTCGTAGACGGTAGCACCACGAGCACGCCCGTGAATGACTATCGTGTGCCGCTGGAGCGGTTCGAACAGGGTGCCCAGCAGGGCGTCGCGACGCGTGAGCAGAATTCGGGCTCCACCGTGGCCCCGACCAACCCACAGGCACTCTCCGCTAGTCGGAACACCACACGTGGCGCGAATGAACTGACCAACGAGTACCAAAAGCGTCTGGACATTGGTCGGGCCGCCACCTCGGATGCAAAGTCGGCCTCCGTCTACCCACTCATGCAGAATTCGCTCGCCACGAATGGCCAGTTCAACTACGGTTCGCAAAATGGAGTCGCAGTCACACAGCTTCCCACGCTGGTTCCGACTCTGCCGAATCCGACTGGCACTTCTGATGGTGGTGGCATGGGTGCTAATGCCGGGGCCAGCGGACCGGTTGTTCCCGCTACGAGTAACTCGGCACGGCCAACTCTCGGGTCAGGGACTGTGGATTCGCGCGAGAAAGAGAGTGTGATTTCGGAACCGGCTACGACCACTCCGCGTTCCAAGGATGCCGGATCAGAACGGCTGTTCGAGACCTGGAACTGGTTTGGCCGACGCGATCCGCCCTCCGCGAAACGCGATGCAGAAGGGGCGTTCAAGCAACAGTCTGAAGCAAAGAAACTTGCCGAGGAACCGGAGGACCTCCTGCGTCAGAAACAAGCCACGGACGGTTCGAGCCTGAATTTCTTCAGCATGCAATTCCAGGGCGAACCACAATCACAACCGGGCCGGGGTAATCGTGGGCTCGAAAGCAGTGGTCTTGCGAACGAACTCCCAGCAACACGCCTTTTGCCCGTGGTGTCGGCGCCGACTCCCGATCACTTCATCAATGGCAATTTGCAACCGCTGACCGTGCATCTTGGCTCGATGCGGCCGCAGTGGATCACGGCCGCGGATGGCACGGAAGTGCTCGTGTTCGTTCGCACGGCTCGCATCGATGACCGCACGGTTTATCAGGGCGTTGTCGTGGACTGGGTGCGGCTCGAAGCATCACTTCGCGAGGATGTCAGCGACCTGTTCCCCGAAGCACGACTCCTCCCGGTGAAGGATGCCGCGACTGTCTCGCCGGAACGGGCCATGACCGCGCTCCCACTTCAACTGGATCCCGGTTCTGCGCCCGCACCGGTGCCGCTCGGCTGGACGCCGTTGCGACTGGGGCTCGTGCTCGCCTGGGTCGCTGCCATCATCGCCTTTGCTGCCGTTGGCTACAGTCGCTGGTCCATCCTCGACCTCGCCGAGCGCCGCATTCGCTTCGTCTCGGCGGTCACCCACGAACTTCGCACGCCACTCACCTCGCTTCGGCTTTACCTCGACTTGCTCCTCAGCGGTATGGTCAAGGAGGAGGAGAAACGCAACGAATACCTGGCCACGCTGAACACTGAATCGGACCGCCTGCATCGGCTGATTGATAATGTGCTCGACTACGCGCGACTCGAAAAACGCCGTAAAGCGTCGAGTCAGGAATCGATCCGTGTCACCGCACTACTCGAGCAAATCAAGCAAACCTGGGCCGAGCGCTGCGGGGCCGACGCGAAGGAACTCGTGGTCATTAGCACGTTGCCGCCCGATGAGAAAGTGAGCACGGATCCGCATCTGGTGCAGCAGATCGTGGGCAATCTCATCGACAACGCTCGCAAGTACACGCGCGATGCCGCGGACAAGCGCATCTGGCTGTGGGCGAAGCCGGGCGGGCGCAATCGCATCGTCTTCGAAGTGGAGGATCGCGGTGAGGGTGTACCTGTGAACGAACGACGAACGGTGTTCCAGCCGTTTCGTCGTGGTGATGCCGCGGATACGAAAGCGGGTGGTGCCGGTCTCGGGCTCGCGCTGGCCAAGCAATGGGCCGAACTTCTGGGCGGCCATCTCACCTACCGGCCCGCAGATGGCGGAACCGGTGCCTGCTTCAAGTTAGAATTGCGAACAGCGTGACCGAGAGTGGATCGATCAGTTCCCGACCTTGTTCGGATCGTTCTCTTTGAACTGGCGAATCGTGCGATAAACCCAGGTCTCGGATTGCCCGTCGGTCGCATCAGGGCGGATGTCGGTCGGGTTCGGGTTGTTATCGTCGGTGGGTCGCACGAAGTCGAGCCGCAGCACTTTTTGCTTGATATACTTCTTGCCGTCGGTGCCATCGTCCGTGGCCAGGCCATTTGAGAGGCCCGTCACGTAGATGCTGAACTTGTTGGTCCTGGGTGCCTTTTCCGCCATATCCGTCCAGATTGCCGCTCCCGAGATCATGCGTGGAATCGCATCGGGCTTGCTCGCGGGAATCGGCCGGCGTGAGATGTCGATCGTGGTCTGGATCGGCGGACGCAGCACCGATTCCTTGTCCTCGATGGTGCGAATGTATTCCACAATCAAAGGCTGCGGCTCATCCAGGTGCGTGGTGTTCAGGTCCGTGGTCACCAGCTCAAACTTCGGCATACAGATGACCGGCTCACCATACTTGTTGTACACCTGGAAAAACATGTACCAGATGGTCTTATCCACTCGCTGGTTCTTCACCTTGTCGAACATCGGCACGGGAATGATGCGGGGCGGTTTGTAACGCAGGTTCAGCGTCCAGACACCAGGCTTATCCAGTGGCAACGCCGCCGGAAGGACATCCCGCTCACCGGGCCCCGGAGGCTGAGCGAAAAGTGGCGTGCCACCAGCGGCGAGCAGAGCCGCCGTACCGAGAAACCTTCGCCGATCGATACACTCGCTCATGGCCGCCCCCGCCCAGTGAAGCCGCAGCGCACGGCCCCTCAGTGGACCTTAACCGTTAGTTGGCCGATGTTCAAGTCGCTCGAGGCGGAAGCCGCACAGTGGTGGGATGAATCGGCCGACTGATCGGCACGGTTTCACTCGGCTGTGTCTGGCGGTGCGGAGAAGTCGAACAGATAGAGCGCAGCACCTTCACCCTTGAACGCACTCACGCAATGACCCATACCGCTCGCATAACCGGTTAACACGGATTCCTCGTCCCGATGCCGATGGCTGAAGAGCAGCCAGACACGCGGCTGCCCCTTGAACTGGCTAATCTGTTCACGGTAAGCGTCGCGGTTGTGCCGGGATCCGGTGCCGCGAACCACGGTGCTGGCAGGGAAGGGGTGCTTGCGCGTGTAGTACTCGTATGCCGGCAATGCTCCATAGTAAACATAGAGCCGGTCGCCGGGCTGCCACGACTCGTGAATGGCCTCCAGCATGGGTTCGATCTGCTCGTTCCGGCTGGGCTGAAGCAGTTCTTTGACCGTTTCGAGCAGTGAGGGAAACGCGAGCGAAGCCAGTATGACCCCACTGAGGATGGGCAAGCGTCGGCGAAGCGGAGCCGTCAGCAGCATTGCACCACGTGTGATACCCAGGATTGCGAGCGGGACCAGGAAGAGGAGCATTCGCCCCGCGAACGGATAGCGGTGGAACCCGGAAGCGAACAGTGCCAGCACCGCCGGCATGAGGATGGCGACGGCCAGCGGCCAGCGGTCGCGGCCGAAGCCGAGCATGCCAAGCCCGAAGAGCAGGGCGGCGAACCCACGGACGAAGTTATTCGGCCCGCCAAACCATCCCGGAAAGACAAAGAACTGAAGCACGTGATCGAAGATCCAGGCACAGTCTCCGAGCGAACGCGGCGGCAGAGGCATAAAATGCCCGGCCCAGAACTCGATAAGGTATGCGTTCGTGCCGAGGTGTCGAAGGCTGATGAAATAGCAGGCACCGAAGCTCGCGAGCCAGCAACCGATGACCAGCGATGCGGCGACGAAGCGAAGGCGATTCCGATGCACGACGGACTCGAAGAGCAGGGCCGTGCCGATGCCGCCCAGCACGAATGTCGCGGAGTGCGAGAACCACACAGACACAGCACCTGCTCCAGCCAGTGCGAACCAGGTCTTTGTTTGAAATCTGGATCTGAGGAGTGGGGCAGCCACCGCAAAGAGGAGGACCGTGCCGGCAGCATCCGTGGCGTACTGCTTGCATTCCCCGGCATAGCTCACGAGACTGGGCGAGCAGACGAACAGACCCGTCGCCAGCAACGCGGCCCGGGTGGGAAGTAGCTGCCGTGCGACCCCGGCAAATAGCAGCAGTCCGCTGACCGAGCCCAGGAACGGCACCAACCGCAGGCTGATTTCGCCACTGCCAAAGAGGAGAACGGAGAGTTTCGCGACGATCAGGAAGCCGACGGGTGCCCCCTGGTTCCAGTCGAGCGGTTCGAACAGATGGAGAGGTGTGCGGGCCAGCAGATTCAGCGCCAGCATGGCCTCGTCGATCCAGAGATTGCGGTCACTCAGCAGGGCCGCGCACCGAAGGCCTATTCCGATCAGGAGCAGAACGAGCAACGCATAGTCCGCAAGTTTCGGGCCGCCAACTTTCGCAGGTGTCGGGGATGAATGAACGATAATCGGTGTGCCAAGCCGTGTCTCGGACAAGCCAGCAGCCACAGAAGTGATGTCTTCCGCAATGCGGTTCACGTGTTGCGTGCCATCCGTGGCGCTGCTCAAGGATGCATCCTCCGCGGACAAAGTCTGACGGCATCGGCAAAGCCTAAACGCTCAGTTGCAGTTGGTCAACAGCAAGCGGCGACTGCAACGGCCTCCGGATGTAACTGAATTTACTTGAGCCATTGAATTCCTCCGCAGGAACGTGCTCCTGCAGTGCGGAGTGCGGAGTGCGGAGTGCGGAATGATAAACCCAGCAAAACGCCGCTATTGTCCTCGTACCACCACCAGAGAAAATGATTGCACCCCGGCCTCCTCGCCGGCGGCGCGTGCCTGTTCGCCTGGAACGGGCTCGATTCAAGGCAGAGTGCGGAGGGCGATGATTCGGCACTCAAGCCGCTCAGCGAGAAGAGCGAAATCCGACGGGACGGAACCTTTCAAAGCCGTTGACACCGCGGAATTCGCAACGCCCGGACTGGGTCGAACCCACCCGTGCGAACGTGATTGAGAGCCGCAAGCGGATTTTTAGCAATGTATCGCCGGGCGGTGGAACTATTCCCTCAAGTTTCGAGGACATGAGAGCGGTTCGGCGTGCCTTGTTACCCGTCGTAATAGCCCGGGGCGTGGACGCTGGCGGCCTGGAACGTGTACCCCTGGTCGCCCGGCTCGTCGGACACCTCACCCCGCCACAGCACCATGTTGAGGTGCGGGAACGTGTACTCGTGCCGGCCGGGCGGGTATTCCACCGGGTCCAGCCCCTCCAGCACCACGATCTCCGCGACGACCTCATCGGCTGACCGGTCCTCGTCAAACACGTCCACCCCGCGGAAGGTCGCGTGGGCCCTGTGGCTGACCTGGACGAAGGTGACCACGGGCGGCGACCCGGCCGAGTCGATCTGCATCCCGCGGTCGAGCAGCCAGTCGGCCTCCTCCCGGGACATGCCCAGGCGTACCTTCCCGATCCCCACGTGCGGCACGATCTCCATCCGCGTCACCTCCGCCGCCGAAAGAATTCATGCATGTCGTGGGTGGGGTTATCGTGACAGATAGCCCTTCACTGTTCCCGGAGACATCACATGGTCGGCACCACGATTCTTGCCGTCGATCTCGGCAAATTCAACAGCGTTCTGCGCTGAACTGGTCCCGCCGCGGTTGTGTCACTGTGTTGTCACGACTCCGAGATGAGAGGCCAGCGACGAACCATCCCGGTGCCGTGAAGCGTGTGGTTGAGACGCGAACGCCTCCGAAAATGCAACACCGACGTTCGCAGTTTCACGTGAATGATCGGGCGGGGGAATTATTTCTTCAAGTCGGGAGGACATGAGAGCGGTTCGGCGTTGCGAGCCTCCACCATCCGCTGGATCACCGCCCGGTGCGTGTGCAAGAACGGCTCGGTGATCAACTGATACTCCTCGGTGTCAGGCAGCGGGGACCGGAGGACGGCTTCGACAAACTCGGCCGGCGGTCGGTAGCCGTGCTGCTCGATGTAATGCACGACCATCTCGGGTGCGACGAAAAGCAACTCGCCAAGCGGCACGCCGAAGTTGCCGATGCCGTGCGACCGGCCACAGAACTCGCACGTGTGGTACCCGCCGAAGGCACCGAAGTACAACGCCTCTGCGCTATCCCCGCTCCGCGCGACGAACTCCTTGAGGCGGGCCAAGAACTCGGCAGGAACCGAGCCCTGGGTGTAAGCGCGGTCTGGGTGCAGCCAGCCAACCGCACGGACATGGTCCCCAGCGGCGACGAGCGATTTACAGCCCATGTCCGGAAAGAAGCTCATCCGCGCCGCGCCTCCGCCGCCGAAAGCATTCATGTATGTCGCGGGTGGGCATCGACTCACGGCTCTTGGTTGAGAGTCGCTTGGCAAACACCTGTGCCTTGCAACGCCTCCAGCGACTTGAGCACATCTTTATAGGGGGCGTCGCTCCGTGCCCGGATCACGGCCGACACACCTGGCTCATCCTTGGCGGCGGTTTCCAACCTGATCCTGCTGACCTGGGGTTTCCCCAGGACTTGGAGGATCTTGACGACGTCCGCGTACTTGGTCTCGGGAGTGGCGCGAAGCGTAACCGTCACGGCTGCGGAATCGTCCCCCGCCTGCACGGGTACGCCAAGCACCGCCCAGGCAGCGGCAACCAGACA
>JBGSZR010000009.1:0-5296 GCA_041750275.1 Gemmataceae bacterium | reverse complement strand
GCCGAGAAGTCGCCTGCCGAACAACGGCGTGGCGGGGTTTCGTGGCGGGCGGGTCATCACGTCGGCGTCTTCCGGCTCGGCCTCGAACACGACGGAACAGGCCGGGTCGATCACCAGTTCGAGAAACAAGATGTGGACCGGCATGAGGGCAATCGGCCCGCCGAGCAGGACCGGCACGAGTGACATCCCGGCAATCGGCACATGGACCGCCACGATGTAGGTCATCGCTTTTTGCAGGTGGTCGAATATCCGCCGCCCCATGCGAACCGACTGCACGATGGAGGCGAAATCGTCGGTCAACAGGACGAGTGAAGCGGCTTCACGGGCCACGTCGGTCCCCCGCCCGCCCATCGCAATGCCGATGTGAGCCGCTTTGAGGGCCGGGGCGTCGTTCACCCCGTCGCCCGTCATGGCGACGACCTCGCCGTTGGCCTTGAGCGCATTCACCAGCCGCAGCTTTTGTTCCGGGACCATGCGGGCAAAGACGTTGATGGTCCGCACCCGCACTTGCAGTTCCGCTTCGTCCAGCTTTTCCAATTCGGGGCCGGTGATGATCTCGTCCACGGGCCTGATCCCCGCCTGCCGGGCGATGCTCTTGGCCGTGGTCGGGTGATCGCCGGTAATCATCACCACCCGGATGCCCGCCGTGTAGCACTCTTCCACGGCGGCGGGGACGGTCGGTCTTACCGGGTCGGCCAAGCCCACGAGGCCCAGGAACTCGAAGGTGAAGTCGTGCTGCTCGCCGGGCAACGCCTGCTGCCCGAACACGCCCTTGGCGACCCCCAGCACCCGGAGTCCGTCCTGGGCCATCGCCGCCACCTGCTCGCCAACGGCCTTCGTGCGGTCGGCGTTCAAATGGCACAGGTCGGCGATGGCTTCCGGCGCACCTTTCGTCGCCAGGACGTAATCCTGGCCGGTCGGCGACTTCCAGACGTGCGACATCGCCAGCAGACTCGGCGACAAGGCGTACCCCCGCTCCAGCGTCCAGTCGGCGTGCAGGTGTTCGGTTTTGGCAAGGCGGTCGTTGCCGAGGTCGTGGAACGCCTTCTCCATCGGGTCGAACGGGTCACGCTGGCTCGCCAGGATGCCGAACTCCACGACCTCGTGGAACTCCTCTGGCAACGCCTGGGCAGCCGGTTGTTCGACATCAAGTACCGTTCCGCCCACGGCCAACTTGCGGATCGACATGCGATTGGCGGTGAGGGTTCCGGTCTTGTCCACGCACAGGACGGTGGCCGAGCCGAGGGTTTCGATCACCGGCACCCGGCGGGCGAGGACGTTCACCTTCGACAACCGCCACGCACCGAGGGCGAGGAAGATGGTGAGGACGACGGGGAATTCTTCCGGCAGCATCGCCATCGCCAGGGTGATCCCGGCCAGGAACCCCTGGAGCCAGTCGCCACGGGTGAGGCCGTAGACGACGATCACGATCAGGCACAGGGCCAACCCGAAGACCGCCACCCGCCGGACGAGAATCCCGACTTCCTTTTGAAGTCGGGTTCCTTCGATTTGAACCGTTTGCAGAGCCTTACCGATGTTGCCCATTTCGGTGTGGGTGCCCGTGGACCGCACCTTGGCGATCCCCTGGCCCTGGACGATCAGTGTCCCGGAGAACACGAAGGGGAGGTCTTCCCCTCCCGGACGGGTCATCTCCCGCACGCCGTCCCAGGCGACTTTTCTGACCGGAACGGACTCGCCGGTGAGCAGCGACTCGTCGGTGGACAGGCCGTTGCACGAGAGGACCACGGCGTCTGCCGGAACCCGGTCGCCTTCGGCCAACACCACGAGGTCGTCGGGGACGACATCTCGGCCCGCAATGCGCTTCCGCTCTCCGCCCCGGATCACGAGCGCACGGGGGCTGGAGAGGTCACGCAGGGCTTCGAGCGCCCGCTCCGTCGTCCGCTCCTGGTAGAGCGTGATGCCCAGCACCACGAAGACGAAGCCGAGGAGCATCACGGCTTCTTGCACGTCGCCCAGGATCAAGTAGATCGTGCCGCAGGCGAGCAGCAGGAGGAACATCGGCTCCCGGACCACACCCCAGGCGGTCGCAAAGATGCTGCGGCCCTTGGACGAGGGGAGTTCGTTGTACCCGTGCTGCTGCAAGCGGCGGGCGGCTTCGGATTCGGAGAGGCCCGGCCCGGTGTACTCGCTCGTGGTTGTCATGTGAACCTCACCCATGAGTTCATCCCGGTGATCGACGGTCGTAGCACCGTGTCCGGGAAACCGTGGGCGGCGGGAACCGGGGTGGGCGGGCCGAGGGACGCCCCGGCACAGGCCGGGCCAAGAAGATCGGGTGGGAAATGTTCCCGAACGGGCTGCCAGTCGGGGCGAGGTCGGTGTCCGGCTATTCTCGCAGGGTCATTGTATGATTCCGTCCGGGTCGGATCGGAACTGCGCCGGAAGCGTCATCGGCAATCGGCCACGACGGGGCGGTTTCGCCCAGGTCGAGGTTCTGCACCAGCACGTCTGTTTTGCGGCGTTCGGCGCTGCGAAGGCTTGAAAGTGGTGGCGAATTGTCGGTTCCGCCCATCGACCCGCCGGGCGGCTGGACGGAACGGAGCGTAAGAAGAATCGACCGCATCGGTAGACCCTCCTTTATGACGCACCTGGTAGGAGGCGGCGATGGCGAAACTGTTCGACGAGTTCCGGCTGAAGGATGTCACGCTGCGGAACCGCATCGCCGTCTCGCCGATGTGCCAGTATTCCTCGGACGACGGGTTCCCTAACGACTGGCACATCGTCCATCTCGGCTCCCGTGCCGTGGGCGGTGCAGGGCTGGTGATGGTCGAGGCCACGGCAGTCACGCCCGAAGGCCGGATCAGCCCCGCCGACAGCGGCATCTATCTCGACGCCCATGTCGAGCCGTTCGCTCGGATCAGCCGCTTCCTCAAGCAGCACGGCGCAGTCGCCGGCATCCAACTGGCCCACGCCGGTCGCAAGGCCAGCGCCAGTACGCCGTGGGAAGGCAACAAGCACCTTGAAACGGATCAGGGCGGCTGGGGCACCATCGCACCGTCGGCGGTTCCCTTCGGCGGGAATCTTCCGAAGGTGCCACACGAGATGTCGTTCCAAGACATCGCAGGGATTCAGGAGGCGTTCGTCGCAGCAGCGAAGCGGGCGCTGGCGGCGGGGTTCGAGTGGCTGGAGTTGCACTACGCACACGGCTACCTCGCCCACGAGTTCTATTCCCCGCTCGCCAACCGTCGCACCGACGAGTACGGCGGCAGTTTCGAGAATCGCATCCGGTTCTTGCTGGAGACGTTCGCCGCCGTCCGCAAGGTGTGGCCGGAACGCTTGCCGCTGACCGTTCGCCTGTCCGTGACGGACTGGATCGAGGGCGGCGTGACCGTGGACGAATCCGTCGAACTGACACGCCGGCTGAAGGCTGCCGGGCTGGACCTTCTTGACGTGAGCCACGGGTCCGTCACGCCGGACATCTCGCAGGTTCCGTGGGGACCGGGTTTCATGGTTCCGGCGGCGAGCCGCATCCGTCGAGAAGCGGCAATCCCAACTGCCGTGGGCTGGCAAATTACCGAGCCGCAGCAAGCAGAAGAGATCATTCGGGATCAACACGCTGATCTTGTGCTACTGGCGAGGGAGATGCTGCGTGACCCGTACTGGCCTTACCATGCGGCATTGGAACTCGGCGACGAGAAGGCCCAGGATATTCTGCCGATCCAATATGCCCGTGCGGTCAAGAAACGATAGAGGAGCCTTCCATGCCCGTCCACGACCGAACCAGCTTTGAGAACCTTTACGCCGGGCAACCACGCTGGGAGATCGGCAGGCCGCAGAAGGCGCTCCTCACCGTGGCCGACCGGATCACCGGGTTGGTCCTGGATTCCGGGTGCGGGACGGGGGAGAACGCCCTCTTCTTCGCCAGCCGGGGCCAGCAGGTCACGGGCATAGACTTCCTGGCCGAGCCGATCACGTTGGCGAAACAGAAGGCCGACGAGCGGGGGTTGACGGCGACGTTCCTGGTCATGGACGCCCTGGCCTTGAAAGAACTGCCCGAGGTCTTCGATAGCGTGATCGACAGCGGCCTGTTCCACGTCTTCGGCGACGAGGACCGGAGGCGCTACGTCGAGGGGCTGGCGGCGGTGCTGAGGCCGGGCGGTCGGCTGTTCCTGCTGTGCTTCAGCGATCAGGAGCCGGGGACGCAGGGGCCGAGGCGTGTGTCGAAGAAGGAGATCGAGGACGCCTTCGCCGAGGGGTGGGTCGTGGAGAGTGTCGAGCCGTCCCGGTACGAGGTCCGCCCCGACCCGAACGACACCAGCTTCGCCGATGGCGGGCCGAGGGCATGGTTCGTGGTGGCGAAGAGAACCGAGCAGCAGGCGCATTGAGTCTGCGTAACACTGCGTCCGGCTGGTTGCGAAATCCTGAAGACCTACTCAGTCAACCTCGGAGGCCGTGGTAAATGCGGCACGTTACTTACAAGGGCCGGCGGCTAACCGCTGCCGAGGTTCAGCGGGCGATGAAGGAGTTTGATGCTGTCCGGGACGAGTTTCCCGACTGGCGGTGGAAGTCGTGGGGCATTCGCCACGACGGGTTGGTATACCCGCCGAAAGAACTCCTCCGACACGCCACCGGCCTCTCGGTGAGGGGGGCGGCGAGCAGATCAACGGGCTGTTCGTCCGCCTCGGGTTCGAGGTCGTACAGGTCGGTGAGATCGTACCTCAGCAGCGTCCTCTTGCACCCGACGCCCTCGACGACCTGGAGCGGTTCCGCCAGGAGTACGAGGGCGAAACCGACCGGGAGGCGATCATCAAAGCCCGGCTTGGGCAGGGCCGGTTTCGCACCGACGTGCTTGCCGTGTGGGGCGGCTGCGCCGTGACAGGGTGTGCCGAACACGCCGTACTGCGGGCCTCCCACATCAAGCCGTGGCGGCTGTCCGATAACCGGGAAAGGCTCGACCCGTTCAACGGTCTGATGCTGACCGCTAACCTTGACGCCCTGTTCGACGCCGGGCTGGTGAGCTTTTCGGACATTGGCGGGATACTGCTTTCGTCACGGATCGCCGGACCCGACCTGACGCTCCTGGGCGTCCGCCCCGACATGCGGCTTCGGAACGTGCCCTCCCGAACCCGAGCCTACCTCGCCGAACACCGCCGGCTGCACGGGTTTTAGGCGATCCAAATGACCTCCCCCGAGCTTGCCTAGTCCTTAAACAAGCGAGAACTGGGCCGTCTTTCGCGGATCTGATCGCGGTTCGATCAAGCCGTACCGTCTCCGTTCGGAGCCATCTTGGCTCCGTCAGGCATTCCGACTCTCTCATCTTCACTTTCGTCTCCTTCCT
>JBGSZR010000008.1:0-16728 GCA_041750275.1 Gemmataceae bacterium | reverse complement strand
GGTCTGGCTGGCTCGCTCGGGGGCCGCGGCCATCACGCCGAGCACATCGTCCACGGTGCGGCGCGTGGCATCGACGCCCGGCTGGCCACGCTCGAGCAGGCGGTTCATTTTGAAATCGAGCGCATCCACCGCGGAGGCCAGTATCTTTTGAAACGTTTCCACTCCGCCGGGGCGGACAAGCAGGTCGCACGGATCGAGGCCGTCCGGGAGGGTGGCCACGGCGAGTTCGACATCGTGTGACACGAAGATTTCCAGGGCCCGGTCGACACCGGTCATGCCGCCCGCATCGGCATCGTATACCAGGACCACTCGGGAAACATAGCGTCGTAGCTGGGCCACGTGGCGGGCATTCAGTGCAGTGCCCATCGTGGCCACCACCTGGGGGATGCCGCACTGATGGGCCATCATCACATCGGTATAGCCTTCGACCACGGCGAGGTAGCCCACGCTCGCCCCTTCGTGGCGAGCCGCATCCAGCCCATAGAGCACATCGCTTTTGCTGAATAGCGGTGTCTCGGCGGAGTTGTAGTATTTCGGGGCCCGGCTGGCATAGGGAGATTCTGGCATGATGCGGCCGCCGAAGCCGATGGGCCGCTTTTGCACGTCGCGAATCGGGAAAATCACCCGGTCGCGGAAGCGATCGTATGAGCCACGCTGTTCCTGACGCAGGGCGGTGAGGCCGACTTCGATTAACACCTCGGACGAGATGCGGTCCGTATCCGCCCGGCGAACGAGCCAGTCGCCAGCGAGTGGAGCGAAGCCGAGGCCGAAGTCGCGGACGGTTTTGCCGGAGAGCTTGCGGCTGCCGAGATAGGTGCGGGCCGCTTCGGCGATGGGATCGTTGAGCAGGCAATCCTGGTATTTTTGCTGGGCCCAGTGCATCACTTCGAGCATACGGCTGCGGACCTGGTCCTCTGGGTTCGGTGTCTCTTCCAGCTTGATTCCGGCCCGGGTCGCGAGTATCTGGCGAGCCTCCTTGAAGCCGACCTTCTCCACCTCCTGGACGAAGGTAATGGCGTCTCCATGCTTGCCGCACGCCCAGCAGCGATAACGCTGGCGACGCGGATCGACATCGAGTGAAGGATGGCTATCGGAGTGGAAGGGGCAGAGGGCTTTGAATACGGGACCGGCTGGCCGCAATGCCAGATAGGAACCGACGACATCGACAATGTCGCTGGCAGCCTTGACCTGTTTGGTAAGCTCCACCGGGTCGAGCGGCACAGGGCACCTGCGGGAGGCCGGCCGACGAATCGCGCGACACGAATGAGTCAGGAGGCAGGCGAAAGGGCCTGCACCATCATGGATCGTGGGGGCTGGTGCGATCGGTCAGTGCGGCGTCGTTTTTGGGTCCCAAAAGTGGGTTCCGCCACGAGTTGCGGCGAATCCCGACTGGTCGGGCCTTGGCGAGGGTTCGAGCTCCAATGGTCCCCGTGCTTTGGTGGAGCAAGGCGGTCCGGTGTCGTGCCCCGTGCGAGGGGGGCTGCCGGGGTGTTCGCCTGTTCTGTGGGGAGGGAGGCCTCGAGCGGTGCCGCGGCTCTATCCGAGCCTGAGGTTCGGTGCATCAATCCGTTGACGCATTGCGAATTATAGAGGGTCGCACGGAACCGTCAAGTTGGGTCCGCCGCAACCACCCCGACCTTTTCTTTGCCAAACTTACCTTACCAATCCCGAACGTGCAGATGTCAGTACGGGGATTCTCGGAATCCGCATTCGTCCTATTCGGTCCGGCACTCCCCACGTGTGCGAACAGCCCGATTCGCATAACCAGCACCTTCCGCACAGCCCACCAATCCTGGCGGACAATCCTCCAGCGTGCCGGGAACCGAGGCATTTAACGACCCCGCCGGCATCCGCGTGCTATTGCGAACTTTGCGATTGCGTGTTGCTCTTGAGCAGATCGCGAATCTCCACCAGCAATTTCTCCGTCGCACTCGGCTCGACTGGCTTGGCTTCTTCCTCCTGCATCAGCCGATTGTGCAGCATGTTCATTCCCTTCACCACCAGGAACATGCAGAAGCCAATAATCAGGAAGTTGATTACCATCTGGAGGAAGCGGCCCCACCTTAAAAAGGCTTCTCCGTACAGGTGAATGGTCATGTCATCGAGGTTCATCCCCCCGGTGAGCACACCAATGATCGGCATGAAGATATCGGCGACCACCGATTCGACGATCTTGCCGAACGCCGCACCGATCACAATGCCGACGGCCAGATCAACGACATTGCCCCGCAGAATGAACTTCTTGAACTCTTCGAGAAACTTGTGCATGGCGACCCAGGGGTTTGGCACAGTGATACGATGGAATCTGTGAAGCAACGCGGAGAGCAAAGCCACTCTACGAGAAAACACGCATGACTGACCCGTACATCGCCATCCAGACGATCATGATGCCGAAGGACACCAACCGGCATGGCACCATCTTCGGCGGTGTGCTCCTGGCGAATATTGACCTGGCCGGTGCAATCGCCGCGACGCGCGAACTGCAGTTGCGTGGCGGAAATCCGCGGGCCTCGTTTGTCACGGTGGCACTCAACCGCGTGGAGTTCAAGAAACCCGTGCTCGTCGGTGATGTGGTGCGGTTCGAGACCCGCATCATCAAGGTGGGTCGCACCTCGATCACGGTGCATGTGGATGTCCACGTCGAACGCGGAGCCGAAACCATTCCCGTCACGGAAGCGGAAGCTGTCTTCGTGGGTGTCGATCTCGACACCCACGATCGCCGACCCGTTGTGCTCTTTCCCGATTCGCATCCGTAGAGCGCTCGCACGAGTTCCCGGGTGCAATCATCGTGAGCGTCGACACTGAGGACAAGCGAATGGCTGATCGCGAGGCGGATCCGTGGTACAAGGATGGGCTTCACTTCACCTGCACGCAGTGTGGCAAGTGCTGCACGGGCGACCCCGGTTTTGTGTGGGTCACGGAGGAGGAGCTTGCCGCGATCGCCCGCTTTCTGGGCGAGCCGCTGGAGGAGGTGCGAGCCGTGCACGCCCGCCGAGCCCGGGGCCGGGTGACGCTGCGTGAACGGGCCAACGGTGATTGCGTCTTCTACGACACCCGGAAGGGCTGCACGATCTATCCCGTTCGCCCACCGCAGTGCCGCACCTGGCCCTTCTGGGATAGCAACCTTGAATCGCGCGAAGCATGGGAACAGACGGAACGGATCTGCCCCGGTTCCGGCGAAGGCGAATTGATACCGCTCGAAGAAATCACCCGTCGGCTCAATGTCATCAAGATGTGAGGTGCCGCATGTTTCGTTTCGCCGTGCTCCCACTCGTGATTCTGACATCCTGTGGCATTGGGCAGTTGGTGGCGGCAGACACCAGCACCCGGATCGTCGGTCATCGCGGACTCGTGCGGCATGCACCCGAACAGACCCTGGCCGATTTCGAAGCGTGCATCAACCTTCGCGTCGATATCGAGCTTGATGTGCGCCGCACACGCGACGGGCAGCTGGTGTGCGTGCACGATGAGAGCGTCGATCGCACCACCACGGGCACCGGGAAGGTATCTGAACTTTCCCTGCGTGAAGTGCAGTCGTTCGATGCCGGGACGAAGTTCGACCCACGCTTTGCCGGTGAACGCGTTCCCACACTGGCAGAAGTCTTCAACTTGCTTCGCACCCGCAAGGCAGCGTCGCTCCTGATTGCGGTCGATCTCAAGGTCCCGGATGTGGAAGCGGATGTGGTGGCACTGGCCAAGAAGCATGGCCTGCTCAAACAGATCGTCTTCATCGGTCGAACCATCGAGCATCGGGCCGTGCGTGAGAACTTGCGGGATGCGAGTCCGGATGGAGAGTGTGCCGTGCTTTGCCCGGCCGTGGAGAATCTGGATGCCTGCCTCGCGGACACCACAGCCAGCTGGATTTATCTGCGATTCCTTCCCACGGCGGATCAAGTCAAGAGCATCCACGCGGCCGGGAAACGTGTGTTCCTGGTGGGCCCGCTCGTGATGGGCAAAGAACCCGAGAACTGGGGAAAGGGACGCGCCGTGGGCGTCGATGCGATCCTGACAGATTACCCGCTGGAGTGCCGAGCTTGCTGGCGTGCTGCCAAGCCATGATCGATAACCATGGATGCGACACTTTTGGCTGCATCCCAGGCGAAGATTCTGATACTCTAAACCCCGATCTTCACCTTCCCTGGGCTTGACAACGGACTGAACGCCACGATGACCGATGAAGTGCGCGCGAAGGTGCTGCGGGTTTATGCCGCGGTCGATGAAGCGGTCGGCTCGGCGGGGCCGCGCTGCGAGGCCTCGGGTGCGTGTTGCCGCTTCACAGAGTATGGTCACGACCTGTTTCTCTCGCACTTTGAAGCCGAGTTATTGTTGGCCTCTGCACCGCCCTATGTGAAACCGGTTAGCCGCGACGGCTGCCCCTTCCAGATCGGTGGACTTTGCACTGCTCGCGAAGCCCGCCCGCTCGGCTGCCGCATCTATTTCTGCGATCCCGGATATGCGGAACGCATGATTGAGATCACCGAGAAATCGATCACGCTGTTGAAACGCATCGCGGATGCCCACGACACGGGCTGGCGTTATGCTCCGCTTCACACGTTCCTCAACGAAGCCGACCGGCCGCAGGACGTCCCCGCGACTACGATAGAATCAGTCCATTCGCGTCTGTCGCTGCCCGTCGTGTGACCCCGAACGGAGTCCCCATCATGGCACGCTTCCTGTCCGCCAGCTTCTTCACACTGGCCATCACCTGGTCCTTGCAGGCGGCCGACTGGCCGCAGTTCCTCGGGCCGAATCGCGATAACACCAGTTCGGACACCGTCGAGCCCTGGAAGGGTGAACTGAAATCCGCCTGGAAGCAGCCGGTTGGCGATGCCCATAGTTCGCCGGTGGTCTCCGACGGCGTGGTCTATGCCTTCTTCCAGCCGAAGGGGATGAACGCCGACGCACTCGCTGCTTATGATGCGGCCACAGGGAAAGTGCTCTGGGAGAAGAGCTACGAGCGACCCGAGTTCAAGCCGCCTTTTGGCAGCGGTCCACGCTCCACGCCGACAGTCGAAGGTGGCAAGGTCTTCACGCTCGGCGGCACCGGTGTGCTTGCCTGCTGGGATGCGAAGACCGGCGACATCGTCTGGAAGCTCGATACCCTCAAACAATTCAACGCGAAGAACCTCTTCTTCGGCATCTCCACGTCTCCCATCGTCGTGGGGGAGAGCGTCGTGATCATGGTTGGCGGCAAGGGAGCCGGCGTCGTCGCCTTCAACAAGAGCAATGGCGACGTGCTCTGGAAAGCTACGGACGATCCCTCCAGCTATTCCTCACCCATCGCCGTGGGCACCGAGAAGGCCAAGCAACTGATCTTCCTCACCGGTTCGAACCTGCGCGGCCTGTCACCCGAGGGCAAGGAACTCTGGGCTGTGCCTTTCAAGGACAAGCTGAACGAATCCTCCACCAGCCCCGTGAAGGTCGGCGACATCGTGGTGGGCAGCTCTGTGACTGCCGGCAGCATCGGCGTGAAACTGCTTCCCACCGATGGCAGCTACAAGCCCGAGACGATGTGGAAGAACGACAAACTCACCTGCTACTTCTCCACACCCGTCGTTGTGGGCGACTACCTTTACATGATGAATGGAGTCGCCTCGCTCACCAATGCTTCGATTACCCTGCGCTGTGTCGAAACGAAGAGCGGCAAGGTGATGTGGGAGAAGCCCAAGGTTGGCAAGTACCACGCCGCCCTCATCCGCACCGGCAACGGGAAGCTCCTCATGCTCGACGACAACGGCTTCCTGGTGTTGCTCGAACCGAGCGAGAAGGAATACAAAGAAATTGCCCGCGCGAAGGTTTGCGGCCCCACCTGGGCCCACCCCGCACTCGTCGGCAACAAGGTGTATCTCCGCGATGAAAAAGAACTGATCTGCATTTCCCTGGGCGACTGATCAGCCATCTGGCGAGCCGGCCACATTCGTGGCTGGAGTCTTCGAGAGGATTCTTCCGTGCTCGTCGGCGTGCTTCTCGCAATATTCTTGCTGCTGCTGGGGCTGGGCACGGCAGCCACGCAACGGCGCACGCTCCGCCGACTACGGGAAGAGCGTTATCTCCCCAGCGACGACCGCGTGTACTTCCGTGGCCAGGTCCGCCGCCGGCTTGCCGTCTCCGCCGTACTGGTGATCATGGGAGCGATGATCGGGTGGGCCTTCCTCTCGGGCATGGAAGCACGTGCGGATCGCATCGGCGAGCACCAGGCCGAGGCCAAGGTCCACGATCCCGAGGATGGTGAGAAACGCGAACCGGATCCCGAGGAACGCCGCTTCGCCCGCTTCTGGGGAAGTTACTGGATCGCCATTCTTGTGCTGGTGGGGCTGATCGTGTGCCTGGCCACGCTGGACTTCTGGGCCACTCGCGTCTACTGGATGGCTCGCTACCGCGAGATGCGTGCCGATCACGAAGCAAAGCTCCAGCGCGATCTGGCCGTGTACCGCCAGCAAAAGCTCAACGAGCGCATGAAGGGCCCTCGCAAGCCGGACGATACGGACGAAGAGAAAACGCCGATCGAATAGTGAATGCTCTTCTCAGGGCGCTTCGGCCGGTTCGCCCAGACCATGCTTGAATTCGGGTGGCACAGCCCACACCACCACGGTGCCATCGGCATCGACGCTCACCAGCCGGTCACCCACGGGGTTGAAGGCGAGTGTTTGCACCGGTGCCTTGTGGGCGGTACCTTTCACGCGGACATTTTTGAAGAACATGTCCGAGAAGCGAACGATGCCGTCGTCGCTGCCCGTCACGAATATCTTGCCGCTGGGTGCGAACGCCACGGCATTCACCTTCGCGGCGTCCTTGATAGGCGAGAGCGAGCCATTGCCCGTCGCGTCCCACATGAAGAGTGCCGCGCTGACGTCCGTCACGGCGACGTGGCGATTATCCGGGCAGATGGCGAGCTTCGTGAGTGTGCCAGCCTTGTCGCCGCTGGAGGTGAACTCGGCGTTTCGGTCCGCCGACCACGAGCGGCACTTGCCATCGGCGCTCGCCACCACCAACCTCCCATCACCGAAGAACGCGAGCACGGGCCGATCGACCGCATCCAGGATTGTCGCATGCAGCGGCCATTCTCCCTTCGCCTGTGGCTTCCAGACTTTCACCTGCCCCGACCGAGCCGCGGTGGCCACGAAGCGGCCCTTCGGATCGACCGCGATGGCACCCACAGGTCCGGCGTGTGTGGGCGCACCTTTCATGTCCACGAGTGAGACGGGTTCACTGGGCTTTCCGTATTCCCAGGCCATCACGTTGCCGTTCTCGCCACCCGAGAGCAACCATTGATCATCCGCTGTGAAGGCGAGCACCGTGGGCTTCTCGTTGAAGCCATCCAGTTGTGCTCTGATTTCCTGGCCGGCGACGGTGTCCCAGAGCTGAATTTTGTTCTCGGGCGTGATGGAAGCCATGCGGCTGGCGTTGCGATTGAAGGCGGGTCGCACGCCGGTTTCGCCGATGGCCATCGTGGCGATGGGCTTGCCATCCTCGGCGTTCCAGAGCCGGACCGTTGCATCCTCGGAAACCGTGAGCAACCTTCGGCCATCCGGGGTGTACGCAACATAAGCTGGCCGGCCGGGCACACCGTTAAAGCTGAACTGCTTCTCAACCTTCGCTTCATCCTGGCGGGGATCGGGAAACGACGGCCGTGTCTTGATCCAGCTGATGGCCGAGTAAATGAGGTAGCCTGCACCGCCGACCAGGAACAGCACAACGGCGAGTGCGGTGAGGCAGGCAGAGTTCCAGCGTGGCTTCGGCGGTGGCTCGGCCAGGCGCGGCCGACGACGCGGGCGGTCTTCGCGATCGCGCTCGTCCCACTTCGATTTCGTGCGTTGCACGCGTGATTCGACTGGCACCTCCACCACTTCCACGGCTTCGGTCAGCGCCTGCACCGCCAGGCGCTCAGCGAGTTCAGTTGCATCGCGCGGGCGGTTGTCCGGATCGTGAGCGCCACAGTCGCCGAGCAGTTCGATGAGCGGCTCCGAGATGCCCAGGCGGCGCAGCGTCTTGGCATAGTCTGCACCGAGTGTGGCATCGAGCTTGCCCGTCAACATCTGGAAGCCGATCACACCCAGCGCGTGAACATCGTCGCGCGGATCCGGTGGGCTGCCGGCTTGCTGCTGAGGGCTGGCATAAAGCGGCGTGTGCGAACCGATCAATTGCGACATCATCGCGCCGGTGGAAGATCGCCGACTCACTTCGAGGGCCGCCGCGGCTGCAACGCCACCGATGCCGAAATCGGCGACCATCAGCGGTAAAGTCATCGGCGACGAGGAGCGCGTGAGGCCGCTGTGCGATTCACTCTTCCCCGCTTGCACGAGGATGTTCGCCGGCTTCAGATCACGGTGAACCAATGGCGGTGTGAGGCGATGGAAGTGGCCGACGGCGGATGCGAGTGTGGAGAGTGCGGCGGTGGCGAGTGTTTCGCGCTCGGCCGCCGGGAGCGATTGCCACGTGAGAATCAGACCCGTGAGATCGCCACCGGGCACGAATTCGTACATGAGCCAGGGTGCATCGCCCTCGAGGTGGGCATCAAGCAAGCTCACCACGTGGGGGTGCTTGCCTTGCTCCATCACGCGGTTCACGAGGCTGCCTTCGTGGCGAAGCAGGCGGTCGCGGGCTTGCGGATCAAGGCCGAATTTCACGGCTCCCTTGAGTGCCGAGAGGGCGGGGTTGCGGGCCAGCCAGACTTCGCCGAAGCCGCCGGTGCCGAGGAGTTCGACCAGTTCCCAGCCCGGCTTGCCCGGCAGTGCGGCACCGGGTCGAAAGTGGGCGGGCCGTGCCGGCAATCGCTTCAGCAAGTCGGTCGCTTCATTCAGTGCGAAGTTTGCGGGGACCGATTTGCCAGAGGGATCATCGACTCGCTTTAGTGATTGCCGCACGCTGCCCGGGATTTGCGTGAGGTACATTTCGAGTGCAAGGCGTTCATCGAGTGGTGCATTCCCGGCCACTTCCCGGGCCACGCGCTCGGCGGCCTGTTTCGCATCCTCGAAACTGGCCGTCGCCGCCTTGAGCACTTCGTCACGAAGTTGATCGGCCCGGCTTCGATCGCGCATTCGGCGAATGGCCTCATTGGCCACATCGAAGAGGAAGCCGCCGCCTGGCACCCACTCCACGAGCCCCCGGCACCCCTTCGCCGCAATCGCCTCACCCACGCACTGCATTAGAACGAGCATCGCCACGGCCCTGACCACGGAGAGTATCGTGGAAGGGATTGTACTGCCCCGAACGACGAAATGCTCACACTGCGGAACGTGGGCGATTCAGCCGCAGCACGGCTCACGGCAAGCGCAGCGCACGCATCCATCTGTGGGGCGTGGCCGGGCGATCGTGGAGCACGATGATGTCGCCGGGGTGGATGAGGATGTTCTCGCGTGGATCGCGGAACGCCTCGGCAAGATCGACCCGGATGCGGATTTCCCCCTGCGCACCTGGCGGGCGGCGAACCACCGTGACGCCACCAATCAGCGGTGAATGCACGTCCAGAAGTGGAGATGGGATATTCGCAATCGCATCGGTGACACGCAAATCGCGATCGCGCGGCAACGCCACCTGGTGGGCCCCGGCGAGGCCGGAAGTGTAAAAGACATCCGCGTCGCGGGCCTCAATAAAGACCGTGTCGCCCTCGTTGAGAATGATGTCCGGCTCGGCGATGACCAGCGGTTCCTCGGGTCGCACGCGGAGCGGTATCCGCACGTAACCCTGGGCCGGCTCAGCGGGATTGTACGTGCCGCGGCGAATCACCACCTCGTTCTTCGAGTCGGGCCCCGGCGGGCCGCCGCTGCGGTTGAGCGCTTCGAGTAGATCGTTCTTGTAGGCGGTGAGTTCCACCGTGACGCCGGTGCCCTTCTTTGCCCCGGCCACATCGGTCGTGGCACTGGAATCTTCGCGAACAACCAGCACGCGGTACGAGCGCGGCTGCACAAGATCGACCACGACCTTCTCGGTGCCGGGGACGAGCAAGCGCTTGCTGCCGACGAGGAAGACGTTGCCGGTGACCATGCCGATGATGGTCTCCTTGGCCTCGGCGAGCGTTTTGCCGCGGACGGAGAACGGCGGCAAGTCCGGCAGGAGGATGGTGCCATCCTCACGCACGGTCACGGGATAGCCGAGCGAGGCATGGCCGGTGGCACCGGCGTTGATCGGAATCGGTTGATCGGGGTTGCCGAGCACGTTTTCGATGAAGACGCCGAGGGTGTCGCCGCGATCGAGGCGATATTCGGCGACTTCACTGCGGCGGAGCAGGTTCAACGGCACCGGCTGCAGTTCGCTCTTCGGCCGGCCCAGCACTTCATCTGGCAAGCGGCGCACGGGGATGCCATCGGCGACCGGGCTCGGCGAGGCGAGACAGCCAAGCGAGCATGTGGCCGGAAGAATCGCGGCCGCACCAAGGAGTTGTCGCAATCGGATCATGGGTCGCATTCCTTCAGCGTGTCCAGGACTCCGGCCTCGTTCGCGGCCGGCTCGTCAGGTTGGTCGCGCGTGGCTACTTTTCAGGTGTCTTCAGCACGGGTAGTTCGTCCAGGATCGAAGGCGTCGGCACGTGCTCGGGCAACTCGGGCACCTCCGCGGGTGGCTCCGGCAAACGATAATTCGGCGGCGGCTCGGCCGGCACGAACTTCGACTCGGAGTACGACGCCGGGATCACGTCAGCTGAACGCGGTGCTTCACTCAAGGGCACGGGCGGCACCGGAATGCGAGGAATCGGCACCGGGATGGAACTCTCGGTATCCGTCGGCCGGCTCGGAATCTCCAGATCGCCGGGCAACGTGAACTCCCGGGCGGGTTCGCTCGAAGGTGCGAACTTGAGGTCGGCCGGCAACGGGACCGGCACGCCACCTGGCAGCGGTTGCGGTGTCGGCAACGGCTTCGGGGCGCTGACGGGCTTTGCGGCTTGTGGTTCCGCCGCCACGACTGCGGGAGTCGCCGTGATCACCGTGGCAGTGGGGTGCACATACACCGGCATCGCGCCACCGGGCTGCACATTAAATGCGGGCGGCTCGGCCGGGGAATTCGGCAACAACACCGGCACCGTGAGGAACTGGCGACAGCCCGTGGCAACGGCGACATCCGTGCCATACTTGAATCCGAGGAAATAATCTTTCAGGAGCGCCTGGCCCTCGGGCGTGTAATACTTCTTGTCGCGTGTGTACTTCACGGGCGGAACGAGCGGCGGTGAGGCGTTGCCGCCACGGTCGAGGTAGTCGGTGTAGCCATCCAGGAAGCCATCGCGGAATTCTTCGCTGAACATGCGACGTGGGAACTGGCCACGCACCTCGCGCCAGGCACAGCGGGCATCGCGGTGCAGTTCACGAGTGATGGCGTCCTCGCTGTGGACGGCGCGATGCTCGTGCAGCAGGTCGTGGGCCGTGTAGCAGCCGCCGAGTGTCGCGGGCAGGAGTCCGGCACAGGCCAAGGTCTTCCACCGCATAATGCCCTCGTCTTGCGTATGCCACGGTGCTCCGCTGTTGCTCGCCTGGCAGGAAGCCACAGGCGAACGAGAGCGGGACGGTCCGTCGGTCATATCGACCACGCACCGCGTCCGGGTTCAGCGCGGTTGCCGATTTTGACGGTATTACCGGTAGAAAGGGTGTGCGAGTGGTGAAGTGAGGCGAGATAGGGCGAAGGAAATCCGGCCACGGATGTGGCCGGTTCGCCAGGCAAAGGGTCGATACGAAGCTACTTCTCCACGATCTCCAGCTGGCCTTCCTCCGTGACTTCGATCTGGGGATTGTCGCGGTTAAGCTTCACGGTGCCGGTCACCTTGATGCTCTTGTCCTTGAACGTATCGCCGGTGGCCTTGGCCCAGGTCTCGGGGCGGCCCTTGGCGGGGAGGACCACGGCGAAGTTCGCCTTGCTGCGGAAATCCTTGTCCGAATTCAGATAGAGATTGGTGGTGCCGCCCGTGCTGGCCACGGTGAATTGCACGGTCACCTTCTCGCCCGGCTTCTTGGCTGCCTCGGCAGGGCTGAGGATGCCAGCGGGGAGTTTCGGTTGCTCCACGAACACACCGGACGATTTCAGAGTGCTGAGGTGCACCTTCACGCCACAGGTCACGTCGCCGTCTTCATCGCGCACCTGCAGGGTGAGGCGGGGGTCGTCGCCGCTCCAGTCGATGAGGACCATGCCGAAGTTGTCGCCGTAGGGCATGGACGCGACGCGGTGCGAACTCTTCTCGGGCGCTCGCCACTTCTTGGCACCCTGGTTGAGGCCGCTGCTCGTGATGTCGTACAGTGGGTAGCCCACGGACTTCGTATCGAGCGACACTTCCGCAAGGTGGCGATCACCGCTCAGGAACACGACGCCGTTGGCCTTCGTCTCGCGAATCAGGGCATAGAGCCGCTCGCGTTCCTTCGGCATGTTGGCCCACTTCTCGAACGGATGCTCATCGGCGATCACCTGGATGCTCGAGGCAATTACTCGCACTTCCGCGGGTTGCTTCAGCTGGGCTTCAAGCCACTTCCACTGCTCCGCACCGAGAACGGTGGCATCGTCGTCCGTGTTGGGCAAATAACCCGCGATCCTGTTTACGGTATCGTACGGGGCCTTTTTGAGAGCACTGCGGTGATAACGCGTATCGAGGAGGATCACCTGCACACGCTTGCCGGGCGGCCCAATGATCCTGGCAGTGTAAACACCTTCCTGCTGGCGGCGCGGGTCGTCCGCGGCCGCACCGAAGAAGTCGAGGAAGAGCTTTTGCGATTCGGCCTTGAGAGCGAAGTCGGTGCCGCCGTCGTTCTTGCCCAGATCGTGGTCGTCCCAGGTGGCAAGGATGGGGCAGGTGGCCTTGAGCTTCTGGAAGGCCGGCAGCTTCTCGAGAATGTCGTACTTCTCCTTGATCACTTCCGGCGTGACTTTTCGCGACTTGTCCAGGTCCGCGTAGATGTTGTCCCCGATGAGCAGGAGCAACTCGGGCTTCGCTGCCGCGATCGTATCGAAGATGGGCACGGGTTTGTCCTGGTCGGCACAGGAGCCGAAGGCGATTCGCGTTAACGGTTTGGCCGGATCCTGGGCAATGGCTGGCCGGGCGAGCAGAACCAGGAGGAGTGTGAGCACCGTGCGAAGCTGCGGCATCGATGAAGTCCCCGTGCGAGTGATGCGACAGCGTTATTGGAAGAGATGGCGTGCCCATTTTCAAGCGGCCGGCGAACAAGCGAGCGGTGCTCTGGGGCTGTGATTCGTGGACGCAAAGCGAGAAACCATGTGGGAGTTTGAGCTTTTCACTTGTGGAGTGGCTCGCTGTGTGAGAAGCTAAATTCACGAGATTTCATTATCCTTCGGCGTTCATCCGCCATAAGTCATGCACTATCGGCACCCACATCATTCGCCGATAGCACGACTGCGATGCCACGATTCTCCCCTTACTCACTGACACGTACCCCGTGATCGATCACCATTTCCCAGCAGGAGCTTCACCATGGCGAAAGCCCGCGGCGACTTCACTGACGTTCTCATCCGCCGCAAACTGATCGGCCCGGACCAGCTCGCGGAAGCCGAGAACACCGCCAGTGCGACCGGCGTCAAACTGCAGGATGCCCTCATCAAGTTGGGTTATGTCTCCGCCCACGAGTGCATGTCGGCCATGGCCGACCACCACGGTGTGCAGTTCGTGGACATGACCGATCTCGACATCCCCAAGGCGGTCATCGAACTCGTGCCCGAGTCCGTGGCCCGTGAAAATGTCGTGCTCCCTCTGAGCCTTGAAGGCAACGTTCTCAAGATCATCACGGCAGACCCCACGAACTACGACACCATTCAGAAACTCCAGTTCATCTTAAACAAGGACGTTGTGCCGGTGCTCGCGCTTCAGGAGCAGATCACCGAAGCCATTAACCGGAATTATGGCCAGACCGAAACCGAGTCGGTCGACTCCATGCTCGTGGAGTTCACGGACACCGCCATCGAGTTCACGCAAACGGAATCAATCGCCTCGATGGCCTCCGCGGACGATTCGGATGCTCCCGTCGTCAAGCTCTGTAACTTGATCATTCAAGAGGCGATTAACCTTCGGGCTTCGGATATCCACATCGAGCCGTTCACGGACCGAGTCCGCGTCCGCTATCGAATCGATGGCGTGCTCGTGGAGCGCGACTCGGCCCCCCGGCGACTGCTCGCACCATTGCTTTCTCGTATGAAGATCATGGGATCGATCGACATCAGTGAGAAGCGCCGCCCGCAGGACGGCCGCATCAAGCTGTCGGTCCACGGCAACCACTTCGACCTGCGGGTGAGCATGTTGCCGTCGGTGCACGGTCAAGCGATCGTCATGCGCATCCTGGACCGGGGGAACATCCAGGTCAACATTCGCGACCTCGGATTCTCGGAAGAAGATTACATCAAGTTTCAGCAGATCATCAAACGCCCGAACGGCATCTTCCTGGTCACCGGCCCCACGGGCTCCGGCAAGACCACGACGCTCTATTCCGCGCTAAACGAACTGAACCGACCCGACCGCAAGATCATCACGGCCGAGGACCCAGTTGAGTACTACCTGCCGGGCATCAACCAGGTGGAGGTGAAGCACGGGATTGGACTCGACTTCGCCCGCATCATTCGTGCGATGTTGCGACAGGCACCCAATATTATCCTTGTGGGCGAAATCCGCGACAAGGAAACGGCAGAAATCGCTGTGCAAGCCTCTTTGACTGGACACTTGGTTTTTAGTACGCTGCACACGAACGATGCGCCCAGCGCTGTGACACGACTTTCGGACATTGGGGTGCAGCCGTTCCTCATCGCCAGCTCCGTGATTGCGATCATGGCCCAGCGCCTGGTTCGGCTCAATTGCATCAAGTGCAAGGAGCCGTATCAGCCGGAGACGACAGAGATTAGGGCGGCCGGGCTCAATCCCGAGACGGTGACGAAGGCCACTTTCATGAAGGGCCGTGGCTGCAACCATTGTCGCCAGACGGGTTACCGTGGCCGACAGGGCATTTTCGAGATGATGCGAATGAGTTCCATCATTCGCGAGATGACCTTCGCCCAGGCTCCCACACAGGAGATTCGCCGGAAAGCACGGGCCTCGGGAATGAAAAACCTGCTGGAGGACGGACTTCTGAAAGCCACCAAGGGTGTTACCACGCTGGAAGAAGTGCTGAGCACCTGCCATGCGGAACTGATCACAATCGATCAGTAGCGGTGGGTTGTTGGGCTGGAATTGCGGTCGAGCCGTTCGGTTGCTCGGCCTTCGCGTGCGGGAATGGAGAATCGCATTAACTTTTGGTTCGATGCACGAGCACCGCAATAATTCGACAGCAGGAAGCCCGGCGAATGAAATGCCGGGAGCACATGTCTTGGTTGTCGTCCTGTTGAGGTCTGGCCGGACCGCTTTCGGCTGCCCGTCGTCGTGCCAGCATTCGCCCGAGTGGCTGAGGTAGAAACGTGGCTTCTATTTCGATGGAGAAGTTGCTGGCAACGGTCATTCAGATCAAGGCCAGCGACTTGCACATCAGTGTTGGGCAACCCCCCGTGGTGCGCCACCAGGGCCGCATGCGGAAACTCGACGCCAAGGCGCTCGACAACGACGACACGACTGGACTGATGAAGTCGATCACGCCCGACCGGTGCCAGCAAGAATTGCAACAGCGCGGCGGCTCGGACTTCGCCATCGAATACACGGACGGCGTTCGTTTCCGCGTGGCCGTCTTCAAGCAGAAGGGCACCGTCGGCATGGTGATGCGGCGGATTCCGAGCACCTTCCTGACATTCGAACAATTGCGAACCCCCGAAGCCATCCGTGGGCTCATTGTTCGGCCCCGCGGCTTGCTCCTCGTCACCGGACCAACCGGCTCCGGCAAGACCACGAGCCTGGCCTCGATGATTAACTTCATCAACGATAACTACGATCGCCATGTCATCACGCTCGAAGACCCTATCGAGTATTTCCACAAGCACAAGAAGTGCACGGTGAATCAGCGTGAGATCGGCATCGATTGCCCGGACTTCAAGGAAGGCATCCGCCGAGCGCTGCGAATGGACCCGGACGTGATCCTCGTCGGTGAAATGCGCGACCTGGAAACGATTCGCGCTGCACTCGAAGCCGCCGAGACGGGGCACCTGGTGTTCGGCACACTGCACACCTCCGGGGCCGCTTCGACCATTGACCGCGTTGTGACGGTCTTTCCCGAGAACGAGCAGGATCAGATCCGCACCCAGCTGGCCGGTTCGCTCATCGGCGTGCTCTCGCAGGCGCTCTTGCCCAAGAAGCCGGAAGGGCTGGTGGCTGCGTACGAGATGATGGTGGTGACTCCTGCCATCCGCAACCTTGTCCGTGAAAACAAGACATATCGAATCGATTCCTCCGTTCAAACGGGCCGCAAGCACGGCATGTTCCTGCTGGATGATTCGCTCTTCCGCCTCTGGAAGGAAGGGCAATGCGAGAAGGAAGAAGTACTGCTGAAATCGAGCCGGCCCAACGAACTCGCCGCCAAGATCGCCCAGGCCGAGAAGGGCCTGTACGACGAGGACGAAGACGGCGACGATGAGGACGATGATGATGAGGATGAAGACGACGAGGAGGAGGACGAAGACGACGACGATTGAGTGTAGCTCCGCCAATCGCCCGGGAGAAGCGGTGCCTGTGAGCGCCGCCGCTCCCGGAGGATCTTGATTTGAGCGTCGGAACTCCGTCATCTTCCCACACGAACACCCAGGCAGAACCGGTCATGGCCACGACACCGAACAACCCGGATCCCGCGAAGAAGCCAACGCCTCCGGCCCAGCCGGGCGCGAAGCCGCCGGCGACCG
>JBGSZR010000007.1:0-1900 GCA_041750275.1 Gemmataceae bacterium | reverse complement strand
CAGCGAACCGCAGGCCGCCTTGATGTCGGTGCCACCGGCAAAGGTGTTGGGACCGTTGAGAGCGAGCACCCCGTAGTTTCCGCTGCTTTCGCTCAAGTTGAGCACGGTGACTCCGCCATTGACGGGACCATCCTTGATCATCGCATCCTCCATGAAATTCAGGAGTTGCAATGATGGCCGATACCAGGCGTTCACGGGAATTCCAATTGTCGCTCCACGCCAGAAGCTCAAGCGACAAACTCAATCAACCCGGGAATTCCAATTGTCGCTGGGAGGGAAAAGTAATTGTCGCCTTACACGGACGTCGCCAATCCCTCGGCGATGGCGATTTCGCCCTTGCGAGAGACGCCTTTCGTCCCGTGGGAGAGGCCTCGTCCTTGAGTTCGATGCGGCTGTGCCGCACGAGCTGTTCCAGCCTCAGGAGCAATTCCCCCGGTTCTCCTTCACGCGGCACAGCCGCAACCAAACAGGTCGATAACGAAATTGGCGTCCTCAGGACATGATGGTGTTATCACACCGCCATCAGCCGGAGGACGCCATGAAGTTCGCGAAGAAGTTCGTCGCTGCGTTTGCCAGGAGCATTGTAGCCCTGCTGGGCTGCTTTGATCGAGTCATTTTCAAGGGATACCTCCCCTTCGGCGGGGACGACCATCTGAATGCGTGGGTGGACTACGGGCTGAAGATCAAACGGAAGGACTTCCTCCCCTTGCTGGAACGGCACTCGCAGACGCTCGTCGATCACGCCAAAACGCTCGCGGAGCAGGCGGGGCGGCCCTACGAATACCGGCAGGGGAAGTTCAAGAAGGAGCAGTTCATTCAGGAGCTCGTCCGCACCGATCAACTCACCGAGGGGCTGGTGGCCGTGCTGTGCGTGCAGGAGACCTGCCGCAGCGTCGCGTTGAAGTACGGGAAAGGCCGTCCGCGGCTGGCGTTCAAGCGGCGGCCGCAACGGGTGTTGTACTACTATCATCTCGACCGCGAGTTCGGCCTGATGCACGTCCGCCTGGAAACGTGGTTCCCCTACACCGTGCAGGTCTACGTCAACGGCCACGACTGGCTGGCCCGGCAGATGCTCAAACGCAAACTCGGCTTCGTCCAGCACGACAACGCCTTCATTCAGTTGGACGATCCCGAACAGGCCCAGCAACTCGCCGACCGATTTGCCGGGCTGAACTGGGTCAAGCAGCTCACGCAGTGGGCGCGGCAGGTCAACCCGCACGTCGCCCAAGGGGGCTGGCTCGCACACTTGGACTACTACTGGGTCACCGCCCAGGCGGAGTTCGCCACCGACGTTCTGTTCGCCAGCCGCGACAAGCTGCGCGAACTCTTCCCGCGGCTGATGCACCACGCCGCGGTCAACTTCTCGGCGAAGGACATTCTGACGTTCCTCGGCCGGAAGCTGCACGGCCTCTTCCAGGGGGAAGTGGTCACCGACTGCAAGGAGCGCCAACCCGGGGCGCGGGTCAAACACCGGGTCAAAGAGAACTGGCTGAAGATGTACGACAAATTCGGCCTGATGCTGCGCGTGGAAACGGTGATCAACCAGCCACGCGCCCTGTTTTCTCACGTAAAGGGGCGGGTCCGCCGCAAGCGGGAGCGGAAGGGGCAGCAGCAAATGCTCTGGTGCCCGATGAACAAAGGCGTCGCGAACCTGCCGAGCTATCAGCGGGTGGCGCGGGCCGCCAACGAGCGTTACCTGAATGCGCTGTCGGTCGTGCATGATCCCACGGCCGCGTATCGCCAGGTCGCGCAGCTCGCCGAATCGAAAGTCCACCGCGGCCGCCGCTACGCCGGCTTCAACCCGGCCCGCCGCCAGGACATCAAACTGTTCCAGGCCGTGCTGGCCGGCGAACACCACCTGCGCGGCTTCCGCAACGCCGACAGATCGGAAGAGCACACG
>JBGSZR010000006.1:0-20495 GCA_041750275.1 Gemmataceae bacterium | reverse complement strand
GGCGAGGGCCGCGTTCAGCGTGCCGGCCTTGATCGGTGTAAAGGTGTCGAAGCAGTACGTGCCACGCTGCGACTTCGGCCCCGTGACACGCGGGTTCGGCCCGTAAGGGAACACGGAAGGATAAACGGCTCCGCCGCGGCTGCCGAGCTTCGTGCTGGTTTCACGCAGGAAAGTGACATAGTCCGCATCGTGCAGGCCGAGCACGGCCGTTTCGTCGATCGGCGGAGGCGTCACGAATTCGAAGCCCGGGCGTGCCGCGAGCGCAGCATGGATGGCTTCGTAGCGGCGGGGCAGTTCCCAGGCCGCGACCGGTTCGCCGTTATCAATCTCGTGGTGCGGAACATGCTCCACGTGTCGGCTGTTGCAGATGACGCGCATGGCATTCGTATAATGCAAATGAACCGGCAACGCCAGAGGTACCCATGCCACGCATCTTAATCGCAGACGATAATCAGCAAAACGCCGAGTTGCTTGAAGCCCATCTCGATGGCGGCGACTTCGAGTCGCGAATTGCGACCGATGGATCGACCACCCTGACTGTGGCCACGGAGTGGAAGCCCGACCTGATTCTACTTGATGTGATGATGCCGAAGATGAGCGGGTTCGAGGTGTGCCAGCAACTGCGTGCGGAAAAAGCGACAAAGGACATTGCCGTGCTCATGGTGACGGCGCTGGACCAGGCCACCGATGTGGAACGGGCCGTGGATGTGGGAACCGATGACTTCATCACGAAGCCGATTAACAAGGCGGAACTGCTGCTGCGAGTTCGCGCGATGCTGGAGAGCCGCAAACAGGCGAACGACCTCGAGCGCACCCTGGAATACATTGGCCGCGTGCAAAAGGGGCACTAGCTTCCGCACTCCGCACTACCCACTGATCGGATCTCATGTCCATTCCCCGAGTGATTCTCAAAGCGAAGCGAGCCCAGCCGTTCTTTGGTCGACATCCGTGGGTGTTCGCGGGTGCCATCGAACGCATCGAGGGTTCGCCCGCGGATGGCGACGAGGTCGAACTCGTCACCACGGTTGGCAACTTCGTCGCCCGCGGCTTCTTCAACAGTCAGTCAAAGATCCAGGTGCGACTCTATTCCTGGGATGAAGGCGTGCCGCTTGATCGCGCCTTCTTCCACACCCGGCTCGCACGGGCCCTGCAGCTGCGCCGCGATATCCTGAAGCTCGATGGCCCGGACCGCGCTTTCCGCCTCGCCTTCAGCGAGGCCGATTTCCTCTCCGGCATGGTGGTGGATAAGTACGGTGACTGGCTGGCCGTGCAGTTCACTTCGCTGGGTCTGGCACAGCGGAGCGAAGTCATCGTCGAGGTGTTGCGCGAATTGTTGCAACCCCGCGGCATCTACCTGCGAACCGAGAAAGGCATTGGCCGGCTCGAAGGGATCGAGCAACGCGATCGGTCACTCTGGGGCGAAGCCCCGCCCACGGACCTCACGATCGAAGAGAATGGCCTCCGATTCCTGGTGAACCTCGCAGAAGGGCAAAAGACTGGGTACTACCTTGATCAGCGCGGTAATCGCGCGGCTGTGGCGCGGCTGTGCGAAGGCCAGCGTGTGCTCGATGCCTTTTGCTATTCCGGCGGCTTCGCCATTCACGCGGCTCGTGCAGGTGCGAGTGAAGTGCTTGGCCTCGATGCGTCCGAGACAGCCCTTGAACTCGCGCGCCGCAATGCGAGTGCGAATGGTTTGAATAATCTCACGTTCACCAAGGCCGATGTCTTCGGGCATCTGGGTGAACTCGTGAATGCGGGCCGCACCTTCGATGTGATCGTGCTCGATCCGCCAAAGTTCGCCCGCAACCGCGCAGCCGTGCCCGATGCGCTCAAAGGGTATCGCCGACTGCATCAACTTGCCCTGAAACTGCTTGCTCGCGATGGCCTGCTCGTCTCCTGTTGCTGCACCGGGCTCATCGCGACCCACGAACTCGAAGACCTGATCGGTCAGTGTTCAGTGGAGGCAAAGCGCGATCTGCAGATTCTGGAACGGCGTGGCCCTGCGCCGGATCACCCCGTGGCCATCACTTGCCGGGAATCGGGATACCTGAAGTGCATCGTGAGCCGGGTATAAGCAGGCCATTCTTGTGGTACGGGGACCGGAATAGCGCTTCGCACGGATCCGAAACGGGCTACAATGTGGATATCGGGCTCCAGAATTCCCGTCGTCTCGCGGGTGCTCGCAGGAAGCTCGAAACCCCGATGCGGAGAAAGTTGCATGCTCGCACTGACTCGTCCTCTGGGCTGGACTGTCGCCATGCTCACGCTGGTGCTGGCCGGTTTCAGCACAGGCCAAGAGAAGAAGAAAGCGGTTGAGCCACCCAAGAAGCCCACGGTGATGCAGCGGAAGTTATCGCACGCTCAGAACGTTCTTGCCGGGCTGGCACTGAACGACTTCGAGAAGATTTCCAGCGGTGCGGATGAACTCACGCTCTGTGCCAAGGAAGCCTCGTGGCAGGTGCTGAAGACACCGAAGTACGAACTCTACAGCAATGACTTCTTGCGGAGCCTGGAGAGTATGAAGGCCGCAGCCAAGAAGAAGAATGTGGATGCCGCCGCACTGGCTTACGTGGATATGACGCTGACGTGCGTGAAGTGCCATCAGTATGTGCGGGAAGAGGGCATCGGCTCGGCTCCGAACCTGTCGCCTTCGGGTTCCACGAATCGGGCCGCGAAGTAACGCATTGTTGAGGCGAGCCGCCACGGTGACGGGGCGGTTCGCGCCTGAGAGATCAACAGCCCCCTCACGGGGGCCGCTCGCCTGAGAGATCAACAGCCCCCTCACGGGGGCCGCTCGCCTCGGCTACATTTTCCGACCGACGACTCCCGCCAGCGCTCGCAACTGTGTTAACAGCTTCTCCGTGGCGGCGAAATCCAGCGACTGGGCACCATCGGAGAGCGCACGATCGGGTTCCGGGTGAATCTCGATCAGCAAACCATCGGCCCCGGCAGCCAGCGAGGCCAGCGACATCGAAGGCACGTGGGCGCGCTTGCCGGTACCATGGCTGGGGTCAACGAAGATCGGCAAGTGCGAAAGGGCCTTCGCGGGTGGGATCACGGAGAGATCCAGCGTGTTGCGGCTGTGGTCTGCAAAGGTTCGCACGCCGCGTTCGCAGAGAATCACCTGGTAATTGCCGCCCGCCATGATGTACTCGGCCGCCATGAGCCACTCCTCGAGTGTCGCGCTCATGCCTCGCTTCAACAGGACCGGCTTGCGACACTTTCCCACCCGCTTTAGCAGAGAGAAATTCTGCATGTTGCGGGTGCCGATCTGGATGATGTCGGTCGCTTCTTCCACGGCATCCGCGAACTCCGTGTCCATGAGTTCGGTGACAATGCCGATGCCGGTCTTTTCGCGAACCCGCTTGAGGATTTGCAGTCCTTCGATCCCCATGCCCTGGAAGCTGTAAGGGCTCGTGCGTGGCTTGAACGCCCCGGCCCGCAACATCTTCACGCCTTGCGACATCAGGAACTCGGCCGTCTTCATCACCATCGCTTCGTTCTCGACCGAGCAGGGCCCGGCGATCACCGTAAAAGTCCGCGGGCTGATTTCCACCTGCTTCAAGGTGAATGTGGAATCCGCGGGATGCATCTCACGACTGGCGAGCTTGTACGGCTTGGTCACACGGATGCACTCACTCACACCGGCGAGCACCTCCAGCACCTGCGTGTCCACCGCCCCGGTGTTACCCGTGATTCCAATGGCCGTGCGCGTGGCACCAGGTAGCGGGTGCGGCGTTAACTCCATCCGCTCAATCGCCGCGATCACCCGGGCAATCTCCTCCGGCGTGGCATCCGAACGCATGACAACCAACATCAGAAACTCCCATCTGAATCGCAGTCCTGGGTATCAACGCATCGTTTGAAAATAACGACCACCACGCTCAGTTCTTCGCGCCGCGAGTCAAACTCCGCATTCCGCACTTTGTCCGCGGCAGGTTATTATATATCGATTGACGCGATCCCCGAGGCAGAGGCCCGCATGACCGAGTTTGGCGACGATGACCTGACGCTGGCTCGCACCGAACTTGGCGAACCCGACGTCCTGTTCCAGGTCGATCGTGCCCGCTTCCTCACGAAGCTCGGCATCGGCCTCACACTCTTCTTCGGCGGCATCCTCGGCAACTACCTCTGGTGGGTCCACGGCCCCGCGACGCTCAATCATGTCGTCTTCCATCTCATGTACATCGTGCCGCTCTCCGGGCTCGCCCTCCTCTGGCACATGTATCGCAATCGCGGCCTACTTGTGCTGATCTACCCCACAGGTTTGCTTCGCCTGCGACGCGGGGAGGTCGATTCCTTTCCGTGGTCGGATGTGGAGCATATCCGCGTCAAGGTGCAGCGGGCCGAGGAAGCCACGTTCGAACGCAATGTGACTGGCACACTCACGGCCTGCTGGCTCCCGGCGGAGGTGCCGAACTTCCAGCTCTGGGCCGCGGGGCTGGTTGTGGTCCGCAATGATGGCACCGAAGCACACTTCGGCCCCGTCCTCTCGGATTATGCGGCACTCGCCGAGACCGTGCAGAAGCGATCGTTCGCCGCACTCTGGCCTGCTGTGTGGAGCCGCTTCGAATCCGGGCAGGCCATCGAGTTCGAGGAGTTGCTCGTCACACCCGCCGGGATTCGCCACGAACGAAAGTTGCTCCCCTGGAAGGATTTGAAAGAAATCACGGTCGCCCAAAGCAAGTTGAACGTGAAACAGACGGGCAAGTGGCTACCCTGGGCTCTCAAGGACGCGAACAGCATCCCGAACCTGCACATCCTCTTCGCGCTGGTCGCTGAGGCTCGCCAGCCGTGGTTGACTCCGCCATCCAGGCCGCAATCGACCGAAAAGGACCACACCTCGCACTGAATTTCAGAGATGCTGGAGTCGCGGGCGGTGCCCTCTCCTTCGATTTCTTGCCTGCCCGTTTTGCCCTCGACACGCCGAACTGTCAGCCGCAGTGCTCGAATCCTATACTTCTTGGCATGACCGATGGAGCTGCCCTCCTCGCCGCCATTGCCGCCCACCCCGTCGAGGATGTGCCGCGGCTCGCCTATGCCGACTGGCTCACCGAAAATGGTCGGCCCGAAGAGGGCGAATTCATCCGCGTCCAGTGTCGGCTCGCGTCACTCGCGCTGGACGATCCCGAACAGCATCTTTTGCGGCTCCGTGAACACGAACTGGGCCTCTGGCTCGCCGCACACATCCCTCCGCTGCACTGGAAGTTGCGTGGCGGGCTCTCCATCGACTCCGGATCGAACTGGTGGCAGCAGTTGCACCGCGGCTTCCCCCGCGAGATCGAACTGAAGGGCAGCAGTCGGGCCCGCGGCACCTTTGCCCGGGCCGCAGCGGTCGCCCTGAAGAAGCTCTTTGCTCGCATTCCTGCCCGCTGGCTGAAGATCGGTGCTGTGAGCCCTGGACAACTGGCCGACCTGCTCCGCGAACCCATCATCGAGCAACTCGACCAGCTCAGTGTCTGGTCCGTCACGGCTTCTGATGAACAGGCGGATGAGATGGGCCGCGTGCTCGCCAACTCAACGAACCTGAAGAACCTTCGCGGCCTCTTCCTGGGCTTTGCCGTCGGCGAATCCGGCCTCGAAGCACTTGCGAAAGCATCGTTTCCTCAGCTGCATGCCTTCTCATTCGATGCCAGCCGGGTGAACGCGGCGAGCCTGCGCACACTGGGCCAGTCGCCCTGGTTCCGGCATCTGCAGGAGCTCACTATTAACGAGCACCTCTCGGAACACGCGTTCCTGGCGGCGCTGGCACTCGAACCGTTCTCGCGTTTGCAAGCACTCACGCTCCGCGAACAGACGTTCAGTGTCTCGACCTGGGACTCCTTCGCACGCACAAAAGCCTTCCCAGCCCTTCTCCGACTCGATCTAGCACAATGTAACCTCGCACGCGGACGCATGGCGGCGATCGCGAGCGCAAAAGGGTTCTCACTCGCATTCCTTAACCTCGACAGGTGTGCGATCGGCAACGAGGGCGCGACCGCGATCGCCAGGGCGTCCTGGACGGGTTCCCTCCAGTCCCTCGAACTGCAGCAGAATCGTATCTCGACAGCCGGGGTCAAGGCGCTGGCCGAGTCGCCGAAGTTGGCGAATCTTCGCCGACTCAACCTGTCCGCCAATACGCCCGGCATCGGCGGTCTCCGCGCTCTCGCTGGCTCACCTCACCTGGCTCGACTCTTCGAGTTGGAGCTTTTTCACATCCAGGAGAATGGCCGTGGAGCACTCACAGCCGAGCATGGACGCGAGTTCCTTGCCACGTTGAACATGCCCGAACTGCGGAAACTGGGAATGAGCGATTTTCCGCTCGGCCAGGCGGGTGCAACGGTGTTGGCCACGCACCCGAAATTTGCCAACCTCTCGCTGCTGTTGCTCAAGAAATGCCAGCTGGGCGACCCGGGTGCAGCCGCCCTGATCGCCGCCTTGCACCTGCAAAACCTCGTCGAACTTGACCTGGAAGCAAATGAGATCGCCACTGGCATCAATGCGTTGAGTAGTCCGGACGTGCTGCCGCACCTCGCACAGTGCCGCCTGGAGGCAAATCGGATCCCCACGGAGACTGCATCGCAACTCGCTCAGCGTCGCGGCTTCTTGCTCTGACGGCGTTTGGCGGACGCCATTGCACACGAAAAGAGCATGCAAGGAAAAATCGAACCTGGAAAGCCGCGGAGCAGTCTGTAAGGTAAAAGATGCCGCTAATCCCCAGTTCAAACGAGCGGCAAGGTCAGTAAATCGGGCCGTAGCGCAGCTTGGCTAGCGCGCTTGCTTGGGGTGCAAGAGGTCGTGGGTTCAAATCCCGCCGGCCCGACTGTTTTTCGAAATGAGCCCTTCGGCCAGCAGGTCGAAGGGCTTTCGCATTGTGGGTACTTGCTACCCGTTCAGGCGGACGATCACGATCGAACGAGATTTCGTTGCGTGATCAAGTCTCAGACTTCGTTCTCACGACGGGGGACCGTCTGCGCGATGCGGGCTCGCATGGCGTGTCGCACCGAGTCGAGGGATTCCCTACGCAATCGCTCCAGCCAGGGCCAGTCGGCGAGGTGGTCGAGGAGTTCGCGGCGCTGCCCGGCATCCGAAACACAGGCCAGCACTTCGACACGCATCTCTTCCAGCAACTTCACCCACACTCCGAATGCCGCATCAAATTGACTCTGGAGTTTCTCGCGCAGGCGGCGAGCCAGGGCAGGGGCCGCACCACCCGTGCTGATCGCAATCGCAAGATCGCCTGATCGCACAACGGCGGGAAGCAGGAAGTCGCAGGTTTGTGGATCACTGGCGGCGTTGACCCAGATGCCACGTGCCTTTGAATCCGTCACGACGGTGGCGTTGACTTCCGGTGTGGCACAGGCGAAGACGAGGGAGGCACCTTCGAGATGTTCGACGCGATAGGGTTCGTTCAGAAGCGGATCAACGACGAGCAAGTCCGCACCGGCCTCACGCACGGCACGGGCCTTGCGCTGGCCGACGGGGCCGTGGCCAACGACCACGACGCGCCGCTCACGCAGATCGAGCATCACGAGGAACACGGAGGACCCTTTGCTGGTGCTGCGGGCGAAAACAGCAGCCCGATTCACTTCTTGGCGGGGTCGCTGAACCAGGTGGTTTCCCAGTGTTCGCGGCTGTAGTCGCCCGACTTGTCGCGGAAGGCACCTGGCTTGTTCTTCAATTCCTCGAAGAGTTCACGCATGCGGTCGCGCGTCTGGAGCATCAGTTCCTTGCGGTCATCGAGTTTCTGGGCGTGGTAGATGATGCTCAGGGCGATCAACTCATCGACGGTGCCGCGACAACGCTGGATCACGGGGGCCGCGGCCTTGAGCACCTCGGTGGTCTTGTTCAGCTGCAGGTACGTCATGCAGATGCGAAGTGAGGCCTGCGTCCAGAGCCAGCGATCGCGGTCACTGGCGGTGCCCGCCTTTTCGCGTTGCTCGATGTCTGTCACTACGCGTTCAAAGAGGGCCAGCGCATCCGCACGCAGTTGTGGCGCATTTTCGGGCTCAGGGTCCTCGGGCTTCCGCTTCGTGGCTGCCAGTTGCAGAAGGCACGTGCCCTTGAGCAACCGGGCGAAACCCGCTTCCGCTCCCGTGGGGTAACGGCTCAGCGAGACACTCAGCCGCGATTCCGCTTCCGCAAACGAGCCTCGGCGAAAATACTCCAGCGAGAGTTCCACGAGTGCCAGTTCGTGGGTCATGGCGTCGCCAGGGCCAACGCTGGTCTGTCCTGCGGCTTGCTCCAGCAGTGCCAGCCCCAGCGGGGCGAGTTGTGTGTTCTGGGTATCGAGCAACGAACGTGCGAGCTTGTATCGGGCCGTGATGGATGATGGCCCACCGGCCGCCATGGCGCGGTTGAAAGCGGGGATCACCTCTTCAGGTCGCTTGGCTGCGACCAGTGCCTCGGCATAGTCAAGCCAGACAGGCCCCAACGTGGCATCATTCAGGTCCGGGAGTTTGAGCACCTGCTCCATCGCCACGACCGCGGCGGCCGGGTTCTCCGCCTGGCGATACAGCTTCGCCGCGCGACGCAACAGATCGGCCTTGCCCTCCGTGCGCATCTGTTCTTCGGCAAGTTTGAGGTATTCATCCGCCGCCGCGGTCAGTTTTTGCTGGAACGCACCGCCGTCCTTTTTCAGCGACTCGCCCCAGGCGCTCAGGAGTTCCGCTCGCTTCTCGCGGGCTCGATCACCCGTGGCAATACTTGTGTAGGCATCGGCCACGGCGGCCGCGGTCTCGAATGTTCCATCCTTCTGAAGAAGCTGAAGTGCCAGTTCGTACGTTGCCTGGGCCTCGTTCACCGGCAGGAGCGGGTTCGCATAACCGGCTGGCCCGCAGAGTCGCGCAGCAGCGGCCACGAGAATCTGCCCGGCCTCGGCGTGCTTCGCAGCATCGTCCAGTGCCAGCAACAGCTCCGCACGGCGAACGGCGGCCGCTCCGCCTTCGGGCCCTTCCGAACGTGCGGCTTCCTCGAACATCGTGTATGCAGCCACACGATCGGCTGGCTCGATGCGTGTGTAGCACTGTCCCAGATAGTAGGCAGCCATCGATTTTAACTCGGGCGACACACCTTTCGCGTTGCGAACGGCGCTCCATTCCTGTGCGGCTTTGTCCCACTTGCCATCGGACATGAGCAAGCGGGCCAGCTGGGCGGAACGGCTGAGCATCACGTCGGCCGGCGCGTCCTTGATCTGTTCGAGCCAGTCGCGGGCTTTCTCCGGCTCGCCCAGGAGCAAGTGCACTTCGCTGAGCCGCAATTTGGCACGGGCAATCGAGTCCGGCGGCGTGGTGAGGCTCGCCTCTGCAACGTACGCAGTGAGATGCGTGCGGGCCCCGACCGCGTCAGGCGGATTGAGCCGCAGGGCGAGTTCCGCGTTAAGACGGTGAGCGTCTCCGGGGGGTTCACCCAGGGGAATGTTGGCGAGGAAAAAGCGCGTGAGGTTCACATCGGCAGCGCTTGTGTTGGCCGGCAGCGTCGCGGCCCGGGCTTTTGCCGAGCGGAAGGCGAGCCGGGGTGGATCAAGCGGATCGCCCAGCTGTGAGGCCTTCACGCCTTCGAAGTGTTGCCGGGCCAGATGCCAGAATGTGAGAGCTTCAGTCGGGTTATTGGTGGACTCCGCCACGCGTACGTAGCCCGAGCCGATGATGAAGTGCGCCAGCGGGGCATGTTCGGGATAAGCCTCCGCCTGCTTCGCTGTGCGATCGAGAAGCGTTTTCAGCTCCTCGCGGTCCGGTGCGAGCTTCTCGCTCGCCGTGCGGAGTGCCGCGAGATCGCCCAGGAAGGCGCTCGCGGGATCGCGTGCCGAGATGGGCACCCATCCTTGCCATACGGCGAGGAACGCGGCCAGGCCGACGAGAAACGTCGGCACTTGCCACAGGCGAGCAGGAGCATTCGAGTTGGCGGCCGAAACCGTGGCCATGGTGCGGCGTCCTGAGGGTTGCCGAGAATTAAGCGCAATCAGCCGCGCAGAGTTGAACCCAAACCGCGAACGCGGGTCAAGGGCAATCGGGTCGGGCCGCGCTGCTTGCCTTCGCCTCAACGGGCCGCTAAACTTCCCACCTGGACAATATGTGACCGGAACAACCTGACCGCATGACTCCCGACTTCCTCACTACCCCTGTACGGCGTACCTTCACACGGTTCCACTTGAATCTCTACCTGAGCCTGGTCACTTCGTCATACCCAGTTTCAAGCAGCCTCCTGGTTCTCTCTCCACCTTGAAATTCGACCCCACATCGACTCGACCATCGCTCGAATTTGTGGCTGAGCCCTACGTGGTCGTCGGCACATTCCATTGCCATGCACGCTAAACCTCGAATGGGTTTGCAGGATGTCGTCCTGTGATTTGGGTTGCCATCGTGGCCCACCCGGATCGCGTCGTTTTCACGGTGAAATCTAGCCGGCTCAAGAACTGACGGGAACCACTCAATGTTCACAGCCGTGGCCGGTCCGCAGTTCGACACACGAAATAACGTTCACGGGGGAGGTTGCTGATGGAACGGACGAATCATATCAGCGGGGATGTTCCACGAGGCCTGGCGGACGTGGTTGTACCCGGCCCCCAGGACGCCGCCGTGCGGGAAGAGGTGTCGCGGCGGCGGACGTTCGCCATCATTTCCCACCCGGACGCGGGCAAGACCACACTCACCGAAAAGCTGCTCCTGTACGCCGGCCAGATCGACGTGGCCGGGACCGTTCGCGGCCGAAAGACCCAGCGGGCGGTTGCCTCCGACTGGATGGAACTGGAGCGGGAGCGCGGCATCTCGATCTCCTCGACAGCCCTGAGCTTTTCCTACCGTGGCCACGTCGTCAACCTGCTCGATACCCCCGGCCACCAGGACTTCAGCGAGGATACTTACCGCACGCTCGCCGCCGCGGATAGCGCGGTCATGGTGATCGACGCCGCCAAAGGGATCGAGACACAGACGAAGAAGTTGTTCCGGGTGTGTGCAATCCGGGGCATCCCCATCCTGACGTTTATCAACAAGATGGACCGGCTGGGCCGTGATCCGATGAGCCTGCTAAGCGAGGTCGAACAGATTCTCGGTATCGACGCCATCCCGATGAACTGGCCGCTCGGCCTGGGCGAGGAGTTCCGCGGCGTCTATGACCGGGGCCGGCAAATGGCGCTGCTGTTTCGGCCGACGGAGCACGGCTCGGTGCAAGTGCCGATGGAGGAACTCGACCTGACGGCCGCGCTCGACGGGGGATCGGCTGTGACCGCCCAACGCGTCCGGCAGGAACTTGAACTCCTCGACGGGGCGGGCGTGCCATTCGACCGCGATCGGTTCCTCGCCGGCCGCATGACCCCCGTGTTCTTCGGCAGTGCGATGACCAACTTTGGGGTGGGGCTATTCCTCGACTCATTCCTGGAGTTGGCCCCACCTCCCGGACTGCGGCGATCCGATCAAGGGTTGGTCCCGCCGGACCGGCAGTGGTTCGCGGGGCAGGTCTTCAAGATTCAAGCGAACTTGAACCCCCGGCACCGGGATCGGGTCGCGTTCGTGCGAGTCTGCTGCGGGCGCTTCGACCCGGAGGCCGACCTGACCCTGGCCCGCACCGGAACCAAGGTCCGCATCAAGGGGTCGCATCGCCTCTTCGCCCGAGAACGCGAGGCGATGGAAGAGGCGTACCCCGGCGACATCATCGGCCTCGCCAACACCGGTGGACTGCGGCTGGGCGACACCATCTGTGAGGGGCCGCCGTTTCACTTCGAGGCGCTTCCGCAGTTCAGCCCGGAGTGCTTTGCCACCGCCCGTTGCCCGGACACCAAGCGACGGAAGCAGTTCACGGACGGCCTCGAGCAATTGGCGAACGAGGGAGTCGTGCAGGTGTTTTCTACCCGCGAGGCCGTGCGGGAGCCCATTCTTGCCGCCGTGGGGGAACTCCAGTTCGATGTGGTGAAGTTTCGGCTGGAATCCGAGTACGGCGTGCGGGCCGAGATCACGCCACTCCCCTTCCGCGCCGGAGCCTGGGTCGCGGCATCCGCCGATCTGGTCGCCGTCGAGGGCCTGGCACGGAACATCAAGGTTGCGTTCGATCACCTCGGCCGGGCCGTGGTGCTCGCCGAGGACGCCTTCAGCATTCGCTACCTGCAGAAAAAAGAACCGAGCCTCGACCTGCGCCCCTTCACGGACAACCTGTTCGCTCCCACGGCGTGATGGGCGGCACCCGGAACCGCTCTCAGCAAGGCTCTCGTTCGCTGTCCGTTGGTCGTGTTTTTTTAGGTCATGGAGGTCGTTTGTGAAGGATCGTATCAAGCAATGGTTCCCCAACGCTCAACTGGAGGTTCTGACCGGCCTCACCGTGGCTCTGGCCCTGGTCCCCGAAGCCATCGCGTTCGCATTCGTTGCCAAAGTGGACCCGCTCATCGGGCTGTTCGCAGCGGTCATCATCTGCCTCGTCACATCGCTGCTCGGCGGGCGCCCGGGGATGATCTCCGGGGCGACCGGGGCCATGGCCGTGGTCATGACCAGCCTCGTCGTCCAGCACGGTGTCCAGCACCTGTTCGCGGCGGTGATCCTGGCTGGCGTGCTACAGCTGGCGTTTGGACTGGCGAAGTGGGGAAAGTTCATCCATCTCGTCCCACTGCCGGTGACGTTTGGATTTGTGAACGGGCTGGCGCTGGTGATCGCAAAAGCCCAGCTCGAACAGTTCAAGATGGCAGCCCCGGACGGTGGGTCGCAGTGGATTCAGGGGCCTGCCTTGTGGACGATGCTCGGTATCGCCGCGGGCGTGATGGCCATCATGTACCTCCTGCCGAAATTCACGAAGGCCGTGCCCGCCGGGCTCGTCGGGATTGCCAGCGTCACGCTGGGCGTCTGGGCGTTCGGCCTGGAAACACGCGTCGTGGGGGACATCGCCTCGATTGCTGGCAACCTTCCCACGCTGGCGCTGCCAGTGGTGCCGTGGAGCCTGGAGACGTTCCAGATTGTGCTGCCCTATAGCGGCATTCTCGCGGCGATCGGGCTGATCGAGACGCTGATGACACTGAACCTGATTGATGAGATGACGGAAACGCGGAGCCGCCCCAACCGCGAGTGCGTGGCTCAGGGAGTTGCCAACGTCGCCGCGGGGTTCGCCGGCACGATGGGCGGATGTGCCATGATTGGACAGAGCATGATCAACATCAACTCGGGGGCGAGGCACCGGCTATCCGGGATTGCCGCCGCCCTGTTCCTGTTGGGGTTCATCCTGTTTGGTTCGGCCGTGATCGAACGGATCCCGCTGGCCGCACTGGTTGGGGTGATGCTCATGGTGGTGATCGGCACGTTCGAGTGGGCCACGTTCCGCACGCTGCGGCGGGTGCCCAAGTCGGACGCCTTTGTCATCCTCTTCGTGACCATTGTCACCCTGGTATCGGACCTGGCCGTCGCGGTGATCCTGGGCGTGGTCGTCTCGGCGCTGGTGTTTGCCTGGGAGTCCGCGAAGAAGATCGAGGTGGAAGTGAAGGACCTTCCGGACGGGTCCCGCGAGTACGACCTGCACGGAGCGTTGTTCTTCGCGAGCACGAACCGCTTCCGCAAACTGTTCGAGCCCGCCAACGACCTCGCGGAGGTGGTAATCGACTTTGCGGACAGCCGCGTGTTCGACCATTCCGGCATCGAGGCCATCCAGTGGGTGGCCGAAGCTTACCGGAAGCATGGGAGAAACTTGCACCTGCGCCACCTGAGCGAAGACTGCCGCAAACTCCTGCACAACGCCCAGGACATGGTGGAAGTCAACATTCACGAAGACCCGACTTACAAGGTGGCCGATGACGAGCTGGACTAACGTCGGGCCCCACAGTTTGCGACGGATGGGCTTTCCACACCCGAGAGCGGTGCGTCGCTGGTTGTGCTGCTCTTCGCAGCGACAGCAGATTCGAATAGAGTTTCCCACCGAGAAATGAACCCGCGAGACAGTGATGCGGTCTCACCGACTGGGAGACGCATCAATAGACTAAAAGGATTGTCCTGTTTGTCCCGAGGCATCAACCATTGAGTGATATCGCTGCCGATAAGGCTAAATTCCTCGCTGCGGTCGAGGGTTACGCCTCTGGTCAGGGCGTCCGGTTCGCCCCCGTCATCGACGAGCTAATCCGCTGGAGCGAGGAGCACGGTCTCGAATACCGCCCTCCCTCCGAGACCCAGTCGCTGATCCGGTACGTGGCGGCGGGCAAGATTTTCTGGTCTGTCGTCGCCCGAACCGGGGACGGGGCCAAGTTGACTCTCCTCAACGACCGGAGTTTCCCCGAGCCGTTGCGCGATGCCGCTCGAACGGAGTTGGCGCGTCTGGACCGGAAATCGGAGAAAGAGAACGGCATCCCCGAGGTGGCCCTGACCAACCTGATCTGGGAACCGTATCGGGCGCAAGTCTTGCAGACGATGACCAGGCTTCTCGCCGGGATTTCGGCCGAAGCGAGTGCGTCCATTCCTGAGCGTTCCGACACATAAATCACTCTACGGATGGGTTCAATGGCGAAGAAGGCGAAGACAGAGAGCGTGCTGGCGCGGGAGACCCGGCTGCGGGCCGAGGCGGAAGCACGAGCGAAGGCCGAGCAGGAGAAGAAAGCAGCGGAGGAAGCGCTCGCACAAGAGAACGCCAGAGCACTCGCTGCGAAAAAGGTGCGGGCGAAAAAAGTGAAGAAGCCCCGTTTCGTTCGGGAGAAGAATGAGACTTTACCGCCACCGGTCAAACCCAAAACCGGCGAACGGCCCGCCCGGAAGGCGACAGCTGCGGGCAAGCTGATGTCGCAAAACATCAAGCCGAAGACCACCGGTGGACCGCTGGCTGGTGGGGATCCCTCAAAACCTCTGGGTCACCGCGGACCGACAGGTTGAGTCAGGCTCAAGGCATGCTAAAGTTTGTGCTCGTCCGCAGCTTTTCTTGTGGCCGAGCACGACCTGAAGGCACCGACGAGCCCCACCTCCACGGCCAAGCCAAAACGTTCATTCCGCACGAACACGCGTCAAGTCCACACCTTGAGACCGCCTGCCGCGTCGGCCAGTGCGGGTCACGACGTGGAGTTGCGTGAACTGTCTGTTCGCAGTCGCGATCCAAGCGAAACGGCTACCGTCCCAATTCTCGCCAGCCGCTCGCAAGAGAGCAAAGACCACGAACCGGGCTCAGCATGGTTCGTGGAGCGCTCACACAACGTGCACACCTGAAACTTCGCACTCTGGTGCAATGCATCGCACCGCGATCCACACCTTTTTTACGCCTCAGTCCAGGTTGCCGACCACGCCGCTGTTGGCGTTCCAGAAGCCGCAGAAGAGGTTCATATCCACGCTGAAGCGCACGGCACGCACGGAGCCATCGGCCACGAGCGTGGGTGCGACTCCGGTGTGCGGGCCGCCCTGCGTGAACTCGGATGTGAGTGTGAGCCCGCTGGCCACCTTGTTGAATGTGGCGGTGTCCGAATCAGCCTGGATGCCGACCCAGGCGCGGTTGGTCCACCACGGCTGGTTGCCGCCATCGCCTCCGGTGAGGGCATCGAGCAACTGATCGTTGCGTCCACCGGAGGCGTAGTTCGCGGGGCGTAGGCCACGGTGGGCCGCCATGCCAGTGTTGGCCGTGCCATTGGCATTCGAGATGGCGCTGAGTGTGTACGCCGGGGCCCACTTCCCCTTGCTGGAAACCCAGCCACCCATGATCGTGAACCAGCCATCGACGCCCGCGATTCCGCCCTGGTTCGGGCCGCGGTGGTTGTTATCCCAGGCCGCGGCGTGCACCGAGAGGTAATCAACACGGGCACCCACTTCCGGCCCGCGTCGGCTCGGGCAGAAATAAATCGGCACCGGAGCCGCGGCACCGCCATTCAAGGCCGGGTTGTTGGCCTGTTCCAGGTGCGGCAGCACGAGCACATGCCAGGCCCGCTTCACCTCATTCGGTGGCAGCAAGGTGTCGTTGCCACCGAGTGAATAGCCCACGGGAAGCCGACCGTACGAATCGTGATACCCGTGCAGACCGAGGCCGATCTGTTTGAGATTATTAGTGCACTTGGCACGGGCCGCCGCTTCACGCACCTTTTGCACCGCAGGAAGCAGCAATCCAATCAGGATGGCGATGATGGCGATCACGACGAGCAACTCGATGAGCGTGAAACCGGAACGACGAGCAGGGCGGAACATGGGCAGGGCTCCAGAAAGAATGATGACGGTTCGATTATTCATCGGCGTGCTTGTGAATGCAAGCACGACTCGAGGCGCAGACCCCATCACTCATCTCCGGTTCACTTCTCGGCGACTGCGTGGGCAGACTCGGGACGAGGAACACGCTTCTCGCAATCGACAATCGCTCGCTGGGCTTGTACACTCCGGTTCAATTGCTTCATCGGCCCCGTGGCTTTCTCCCTGGAGTTCCCATGATCCGCCTCGCCTCCGCTGGCCTGCTACTCACGTGTCTGGCCATTGCCCTCGCGCCACAATCCACGCAGGCCCAGGGTGAAGGCCCGAAGCCGCTCTTCAACGGCAAGGACCTCAAGGGCTGGGTGAACGTGAACTGTGCTCCCGGCACCTTCTTCGTGAAGGATGGCGAGATCATCACCACCGGCAGCCCCACCGGCTTCCTGCGCACCGACAGGCAGTACGAGAACTTCGAACTCGATTTCGACTGGATGCACGTGGAGAAGGAAAGGATGGCGAACAGCGGGCTGTTCGTTTGGGGCGACCCAATCCCGGCTGTTGGCACACCCTACACACGCGGCATTGAAGTTCAGGTCCTCATCAACTTCGCCCCGAAGGACGGCTGGGCCACGAGCCACGGCGACATCTTCAGCATCTGGGGAGCCCGCTGCACGCCGGACCGGCCGCACTTCAAGGGGATCGAACGCTGTCTGCCCAGCGAGAACCGTGTGAAGGGTGGTGGCGAATGGAACCACTACAAGGTCATCGCCAACGACGGCGTCGTGAAGTTGCACGTGAACGGCAAGGAAGTCTCGGGCGTGAGCAAGTGCAATCCCCGCAAGGGCTATCTCGCCCTGGAAAGCGAAGGGGCCGAGTGCCACTTCAAAAACATCACCATCAAGGAACTCCCCAGCACCAACCCGAAGCCGGATGAAGTTGCGGACATCGATCGCGGCTACATGAGCCTCTTCGACGGTCTCACACTCAAGGGCTGGCGGGCCTACCCCGACGACAAGAATGCCAAGACCGCCTGGAAGGTCGGGGGCGGGCACCTCAACGCCGCCGGCAAGGATGAACTCGTCACCGATAACAGCTTCGGCAAGATGGAACTCGTCTTCGACTGGAAGCTCCCCGCCAAGTCGGATGGCAAGATGCACTTTTCCACCGGCGTGCACGGCATGCTCATCCAGCCCAACGGCAAGGTGGGGCTCACGGGCTGCACCAAGGCTCTCGACCTGCTTTCCAAGGATGTCGAGACGAAGGCCATCAAGAGCGGTGCCTGGAATCGCACGATTTTCACCTGCGATGGCAAGACCGTCTCGGCCACCATCAACGGCGAAGTCGTCGCCACGCTCAAGGCGGATGCACCTGCCGACGGGCTCATCTCCTTCGTCCCCAGCGAGGGCTTGCAGATCATGAACGTCTTCCTTCGCGAGATCAAGTAATTCGAGGCGAGCGACGCCCAGGCGAGCGGCCCCCGTCAGGGGGCTGTTCACTCGACAATAACCGTGCCCTCACCAGCACCGCTCGCCTGCCGTGCGCAAAGATGTAGATTAATCCTCAGATTCGCAACCTGTTCGATGATTCGCTGAGAACCGCATTGATGATGAATGTGCTTGTGATTGGAAAGGGCGGCCGCGAGCACGCTCTCGTCTGGAAGCTGCGACAATCGCCCCGCGCGGAGAAACTCTTCTGCGCTCCGGGCAACGCAGGCACCGCGGCCGAGGGTGCCACGAACGTGGCCATCGATCACACCGAGACGGACCGCCTCCAGCGTTTTTGCATCAAGGAGAAAATTGGCCTCGTCATCATTGGCCCGGAAGACCCGCTCGCCGACGGGCTCGCTGACTACCTCCGCGGCAAGGGCATCAAGGTGTTCGGCCCTTCGAAGGACGCGGCTCGTATCGAGGGAAGCAAGGTCTTCGCCAAGGAATTGATGCGGCACGCCGATGTGCCCACCGCCGAGTTCCGCATTTTCGACCACTCCACGCCCGCAAAGACGTACATCGAGACACGCGACTATCCCGTGGTGGTGAAGGCCGATGGCCTTGCCGCGGGCAAGGGCGTCGTGGTCTGCAAGGAAAAGTCCGAGGCTCTCAAGGCCATTGAACGCATCATGGTGCGTGAGGAATTCGGCGCGAAGGCCGGCCGCAGGGTCGTCGTCGAAAAGAAACTCGATGGCGAAGAACTCTCCGTGCTCGCGCTCGTCAGCGGCCGCACTTTCCTGATGCTTCCCGCCTGCCAGGATCACAAGCCCGTCGGCGACGGCGACACCGGCCCCAACACCGGCGGCATGGGTGCGTACTGCCCCGCACCGATCGGCACACCCGAACTGCTCGCCGAGTTCGAACGCGAAGTCTTCTTCCCCATCATTCACGCGATGAAGCGTGGCCGCTATCCCTTCCAGGGCGTGCTCTACGCAGGCATGATGCTCACGAACCAGGGCCCGCGTGTGCTCGAATTCAACGCCCGCTTCGGCGACCCCGAGACGCAACCCATCCTGATGAGGCTGAAATCGGACCTGTTAGAACTGCTCGAAGCCGTGGCCGATGAACGGCTCCACGAGTTCGAGAACAAGGTGGAGTGGGACCCTCGCCCCGCCGTCAGCGTGGTGCTCTGTTCTGGCGGCTACCCCGGCAAGTACGACACCGGCAAGGTCATCACGGGCGTTGCCGACGCGGACGCCATGCCCGATGTGAAAGTGTTCCACGCGGGCACGAAGTTCGATGAGAAGGGCCGACTCGCCACCGACGGCGGCCGCGTCCTCGCCGTCACCGCCCTCGGCGACGACCTCGCCCAGGCCAAGACCCGCGCCTACGAAGCCATCCAGAAGATCACCTTCCCCGGCATGCACTACCGCACCGACATCGCCGACAAGGCCCTGAAAGCAACCCCTTCAAAATGACGCCCGGTCCGGGATTCGGCTGAGTGACGCGTCAGATTGGCTCATGAACAGTGCCCTCACGGGCACCACTCGCCTGGTGTGGTCTATGCCCGGAAGGGGCACCAGCCCATAGCCCCGGGCAAGGCATTGCGCCATCCTGGGCCATGGGCCTTTGCGAAAATCAAATCCGGCCGGGACGCCTGCACCCGGCCGGGCTAGATCAGTTCCATGCACCGCGAAATCGATACCGCAAACGAGCCCTTTCGTTCCGAGGCTCCGCTCGGACTCTATCTGCTCACCGCGCTTGTGGGTGGCTTGCTAGCCGCGGACCTGTGGCCCTCGATTGCCGCGTGGTTCACATCGCAAGGGCTCGAATCGTACACCTGGTTGCCTTCGCTGTATGGCTATCGCCTGGCCCTCATCGCTGCTGTCATCGGTGGGGCACGCGTGCTCTTCAACTCGCTCGAAAGCCTCTTCGAAGGACGCATCGGTGCGGACCTCGCTCTGGCAATTGCCTGCCTGGCCGCGATCCTGCTTGGCAAGCCGCTCATCGCCGCCGAGGTCGTGTTCATTGGCCTTGCCGGGGAATGCCTGGAAGCGTTCACCTTTGCCCGCACGCATTCCGCACTGAGCAAGCTGGCCGAACTCTTCCCACGCCGCTGCTGGGTGCTGCGCGACGGGCAGGAGGTGCGCACCTTCACATCGGATGTGTTGCCCGGCGACAAGATCGTGGTGAAGCCCGGTGGCCGCGTGCCCGTCGATGGTGTGGTGGTCGATGGTCGTTCGGCCGTCGACGCCAGTGCCCTCACCGGCGAGAGCTTGCCTCTTGATAAGGGGCCAGGCGATGAGGTGCTGGCCGGCAGCATCGTGCAGGCAGGTTCGTTGACCGTCGAGTCGAAGAAAGTGGCCGGGCAGACGGTCGCGGGGCAGGTGATCGAACTGACCACGTCCGCCCTGAAAGATAAGGCTCCACTCGAACGCTACGCGGATCGGCTCGCCCGTTATTTCCTTCCGGTCGTGCTCGGCCTGGCCGCACTCACGTTCCTCGGCAATGTCTTCTTTCAGCTGAATGCGACTCCGCCGCCGGGTGTGCCGAAGCCATCGTGGAATGCCGCGGCGCGAGTGGCCGCGTATCCGACGCTCGCTGTGCTCGTGGTGGCGTGCCCGTGTGCGTTGATCCTGGCGACACCCGCCGCCGTGATCGCCGCACTCGGCCGGCTTGCAGGAACGGGTGTGCTCATTAAAGGCGGCTCGGCCCTGGAGCGCCTCGCAGGTGTCACCGCATTCGCCTTTGACAAGACCGGCACACTAACGGAGGGCAAGCTCGAACTCGGAGACGTCGTTGCGCTTTCAGGTGCTTCCGAAGACAGCGTGCTCCTGGCCGCGGCGACCGCGGAGCAAGGCAGCGAACACCCGCTCGCCCGGCTCATCCTCGCCGCCGCACGCGAACGCGGCCTCACTCCCGATCCAACGGAATCCTTTCAGGCCCATCCCGGAGCGGGTGTCAATGCGATTGCGACGGG
>JBGSZR010000005.1:0-17532 GCA_041750275.1 Gemmataceae bacterium | reverse complement strand
TGCGATCTTTGACAAGTAGGTTGGGTATGAAGTTGCATCGAAACGACTCCGTGTTGCGGGGTGCGTCGGATGTGATGGTGGGGTTCCCGCGAGGGGGCTTTGCTGTGGCGTTCGGGGTGCTGTGCAATGTGGAAGAATATGCGACTCTCAGACACGAGCCTTAGAAGAATTGATAGGCGGATGAGCGAATATGAATCGTCGGCTTGGTTTAATAGTCCATCGGCGACTCTGGCGGATTGTTTTGGCGAGCGGCACTCGTGAGAGTGTTGTTGGCTGGGCAAGAAAAGGCTGGGGCGATGGGCGGTGCGGCCAAGCTATTAAGCGCATGTGGGGGATGTCTGGGCACCAAGAGGCGAAAGGGCGTGGAAGACTGCGATAAGTTCCGGGGAGCCGTCAAACGGGCTTTGATCCGGAAATACCCGAGCGAACGCGGGGAACTGAAACATCTCATTACCCGTAGGAAGAGAAAGAAACCTCGACTCCGTAAGTAGCGGCGAGCGAAAGCGGAAGAGCCTAAACCGGTGGGGTAACCTGCCGGGGTTGTAGGACCGCAATATCGACCCGAGTACCGAACCGAACGGCGTGGAATCGCCGACCACAGAGGGTGAAAGTCCCGTACGTGAATGGTATGGAGGCGTAGCGGAATCCTGAGTACGACTCAACACGTGAAAGTGAGTCCGAATCTGCGGGGACCATCCCGCAAGGCTAAGTACTCCTTGGTGACCGATAGCGAACGAGTAGCGCGAGCGAAAGATGGGAAGAACCCCGAAAGGGGAGGACACTGAACCTGAAACCACATGCGTACAAGCGGTCAGAGCCCCATGTCGTAAGACGGGGTGATGGCGTGCCTTTTGCATAATGATCCGGCGACTTACCGTCACCAGCAAGGTTAAGCGCTTATGGCGCGTAGCCGAAGCGAAAGCGAGTCTCAAACGGGCGACAAGTTGGGGGCGGTAGACGCGAAACCACGTGACCGACGCATGGCCAGGATGAAGTGGGGGTAACACCTCATGGAAGACCGAACTCATTTGGGTTGAAAACCGATGGGATGAGCTGTGCGGGGGAGTGAAAGTCTAACCAAACGTGGAGATAGCTCGTTCTCTCCGAAATAACTTTAGGGTTAGCGTTCGATTAGTTGGCACTGGGGGTAGAGCGACTGAATTCGAACGGGGGCCTACCCGGCTACCCGTCGAAACCAAACTCCGAATACCAGTGTACCAAGATCGGGCAGCTAGACGGTGGGGGATAAGCTTCATCGTCGAGAGGGGAACAACCCAGATCACCCGCTAAGGTCCCGAAGTCGTGCTTAGTGCGAAAGGAAGTTGAACTCCAGAGACAGCCGGGATGTTGGCTTAGAAGCAGCCACCATTTAAAAAGTGCGTAATAGCTTACCGGTCGAGGGGTTCTGCGCCGATAATGAACGGGACTCAAGCACGACACCGAAGCGGTGGGTAGTAGCAATACTACGGTAGGAGAGCGTTGCGGTTGCGGTGAAGGGGTACGGGTAACGAGCCCTGGAGCGACTGCAAGTGACTATGCCGGAACGAGTAGACGATAAAACGGGTGAGAATCCCGTTCGCCGTAAGCCTAAGGTTTCCTGGGGAAGGTAAATCCGCCCAGGGTTAGCCGGTGCCTAACGCGAGGCCGAAAGGCGTAGCGGATGGGGAGCAGGTTAATATTCCTGCGCTCCCCTCACAACATGGGACGCCGGTTCAAGGTCATGTAGGCTAACTAGATTGCCTCAGGGCGTTTAAGATCCCGATATTGACCAAGAGCCGGCCAAGAAAACCGTGAGGGAAACCGTACTAAAACCGACACAGGTAGGCGAGATGAGTATTCTAAGGCGCTCGAGAGAACGCTCGTGAAGGAACTCTGCAAATTAGCCCCGTAACTTCGGGAAAAGGGGCGCCTGCTTCGGCAGGCCGCAGCGAAAAGGGTCTAGCGACTGTTTACTAAAAACACAGGTCTGTGCGAAGGCGTAAGCCGCGGTATACAGACTGACGCCTGCCCGGTGCTGGTAAGTTAAGGGAGACGGTTACTCCGCAAGGGGGAAGCTGGCAACCGAAGCTCCAGTAAACGGCGGCCGTAACTATGACGGTCCTAAGGTAGCGAAGTTCCTTGTCGGGTAAGTTCCGACCTGCATGAATGGCGTAACGACTGGACCACTGTCTCCACGAGCGACTCGGTGAAACTGTAGTTGTCGTGAAGATGCGACATACCCGCAGCTAGACGGAAAGACCCCGTGAACCTTAACTGCAGCTTGGTATTGGGTTTAGGCCCGGCATGCGTAGCGTAGGTGGGACTCCGTGAACCCTCAGTCTTGGCTGAGGGGGAGAGGCCGATGAAACACCACCCTTGCCGTGCTTGAATTCTAACCCGGACTCGTGAATCCGAGCCGGGGACCGTGCTAAGTGGGCAGTTTGATTGGGGCGATCTCCTCCCAAAAGGTAACAACACTGTTGCCCTTCTCGTCGGTAACGACGAACGAAGCAATCTGGCTATTTGCTGGAACATCCGAGCATCCCACACTACTCGCACACCACACGGTGTGCGAGTGACAATGTGCTGGGTGCGGACAATCAGCAGGAAAGACTCTCCATACCAATCTAATCAATTGTGTGGTGAGAATCCTCAGAGACTATACGCCAGACATCTCACTCTTCGCAAGAAGATAGACCCCTGTGAGATGATGATAGAGTCCGTGCTCCACGGCGACGTGGAGAGACCGGCAGAAATGCCCGGTCCGTTGATGGTCTTCCACTGGCTCACACCCTGGTGTGAGTGATTGGGAATTCCTGACATGTAACAAGTTCAGAACGGAGGAGTGCAAAGGTACCCTCAGCCCGGTCGGCAATCGGGCAGCGAGCGTAAAGGTATAAGGGTGCTTGACTGCGAGTGGGATGCCACGAGCAGGGACGAAAGTCGGCCTTAGTGATCCGGTGGTCCCGGATGGAAGGGCCATCGCTCAACAGATAAAAGGTACTCCGGGGATAACAGGCTTATCTCCTCTGAGCGTTCATAGCGGCGAGGAGGTTTGGCACCTCGATGTCGGCTCATCACATCCTGGGGGTGGAGAAGCTCCCAAGGGTTCGGCTGTTCGCCGATGAAAGTGGTACGTGAGCTGGGTTTAGACCGTCGTGAGACAGGTCGGTCCCTATCTGCTGCGGGCGCAGGAACCTCGAGGGGCTTCCTCCCTAGTACGAGAGGACTGGGAGGGACACACCTCTGGTGTGCCGGTTATCGCGCTAGCGGTAGCGCCGGGTAGCCACGTGTGGATCGGATAAACGCTGAAGGCATATAAGCGTGAAACTTCCCCCAAGATCAGGGTTCCCTTCGTAAGATGAAGGCTCCAGGCAGACGACCTGGTCGATAGGCCGGGTGTGCAAGTGCAGTAATGCACTCAGCGGACCGGTACTAACAGCCGAACGTTTGGCCGCACCGCCCACCGCCCCACCATCATCCGATGTGTGGTCTTCAAGGCTCGTGGGAATCTGAGAGTGCGACGCGATGCAACAACATACCCAACCTCACTTGTTAAGGTATATATCGTCACAGCGTCCACGGGCTCGCCCGCCGATTCTGTGACAACCGAGACTGCCGGTGACAAGACCCAGGTGGAAACTCCCGTTCCCATCCCGAACACGGCCGATAAGCACCTGGGGCCAATGGTAGTGCGTCCAGCGCGAGAGTAGGTCATCGCCGGCTTATTTCACACCCTCACGCTACTCATGTAGCGTGAGGGTGTTACCTTTTATAATCTGCTTTCTACCACTCAAGATCTATATCCTTCCAGTCCGTCAAAAACATATGACCGGGTTTGTGAGTGATCACAAAAGGAGGTTGCACCTCCTTGAGCACTGCCTGAGGCGTCACGCCACAGGCCCAGAACACGGGCATTTCATTCTCGCGGATCTCCACAGCATCACCAAAGTCAGGAGTATTCACATCGGTAATGCCGATCACGGTGGGGTCGCCGAGATGGATGGGGACTCCGTGTGCACGGTGGAAGCGCGCACAGATTTGCGTTGCCCGTATGGCCTGATCAGGATTCATTGGCCGCATCGAGACGACCATTGGACCCGCAAAACGCCCCGCTTGTTGGCAACTAATGTTGGTGCGATACATCGGCACATTTACGTTCTCTTCGATGTGTCGGACCGGGACCCCGGCTGCAAGTAGTGCATTTTCAAACGTGAAGGAGCAACCGATGACGAAACTGACGAGATCGTCGCGCCAGTGTCCTGTGATTTCATCCGTTTCTTCGATCAGTATTCCATCACGCCATATGCGATAAGCGGACAAATCTGTGCGAAGGTCTGCGTTCGGGGCAACGAGTCGCGGCGTGGGATCGCCCGGTTCCGTTACTTCGAGTAGCGGGCAAGGTTTCGGGTTTCGCTGGCAGAACAGCAGGAAATCGAAGGCCCAGTCGCGAGGCAATATCACCAGGTTTGCCTGGACGTATCCGGGTGCGAGGCCTGGTGTCGGACCGGTGAGCTTCCCGTTACGGCAGGCGGTTCGCACGTCGGCACCTGTGCGTAGTGTTGCGTCCATGTTCAGGACTCCAGGATTTCGCGAATGCGAATGAGCGGCTTCACGTATTCGTCCCATGTCAAGCCATCGACGGTCGCGGTCTGCTTCCCGGTCACGCCATCGACGAGCGGACCTTCGCGGACCATGACTTCCAGTATCTCGCGCTCGCGATCTGGGTCGAAAAGATCGACCGGCGGTTTCACACCTCGCAACACATAGATTCCCGCCGCGAGGGCATATGCGCCCCAGTTGCTCACACCGGCAACGATGAGGTGATCCGTAGGCACACGGCAGTGGATGAGATCGCCGTTGGGGATGTTCTTCGCTATGATCTCGTGCGGAATCTTGCCCATGCCAATCTCGTTGCCGCCGTCGCCGATGCCGATGGTTTGGCCTACGCCCGCATCGGTTTGGGCGACTTTTCGCTTTTTTTTAGGTTTGAATCGTCGTGTGAGATTAGTGTCGAAGAAGTCAGTAATATCGCTACCCCGCATGGTGTAGTGCCGGCCGTATGCCCCCGGACCGCTTCGCTCAATCACGACGGTGTGGGACCATCCTTCGGGGCCGACATCGACCACGGGCAGGTCGCATAGTTCGCGTGCAGCGCGCATCGTCCGGTCCACTGCACCCTCTGAATAGGGGAGAGTGAGAATCTTGCAGCCAAGAAAAGCCCGTTGTAGAAACATAACACCCAACGGTCCGTCGGTCTCAAACGCGGCTGGTGTTGCCGACGGGATATAGAACCCTGTAGAGAGCGCCACAATGGGACATGGATGACTTGTTATACTCCGGCATGCCTCCACAAAGTCGCCGGGGCAAAACGCGAACAACTCCGCCAGCCCGCGATTGCCGGGGTCGATCTGAATGGCGGCCAGGATAGCGGCGAGTTTTTCGTCGGTGGTCATGGTGAGGGATTGAGCGTGGAGGTTGAAAGTCGGCAGTTGAACAGCCGACTTACGTGGGCCGCTCGCCTTGAGTGGGCGCGTCGATTGACGTTTGCCTCATCGATTGCTTTTGAGCAAGTGGGCGAAGCGGCCGTTCCAGTAGTTGGGAAGGTCGGCTGTCAGGGTGAGCGGTTCCTTGGTGGTGGGGTGGAGGAAGGTCAGGCTGCGGGCGTGTAGGCCGATGGCGGGGCCGAAGGGGCGATCGCTGCCATACTTGGCGTCGCCATAGATGGGGCTGGCGCGGCTGGCGAGTTGCACGCGAAGCTGGTGCTTGCGGCCTGTGTGCGGGCGAAGTTCGAGCCAGGTGAGCCGTTCGTGTCTCGCTCGGACGACATAGACAAGCCGTGCGACCTTCGCTCCCGGTGTGTTGGCGGGAACAACCACGACGCGAGCGTTCGGCTCATCTTTCTTAAGCCAGTCCATGAGCGAACCGGTGTCGTCTCGTAAGAACTGTGGCGAATCCGTTGGCGGGCTCGCCGGGTCAGATTCCACGACTGCCCAATACGTCTTTTCAACCATGCCCTCGCGGAACTGCTCACTGAGCCGTGCCGCGGCCTTGCTGGTGCGAGCGAACAGCAAGACCCCACTAACGGTTTTGTCGAGCCGGTGCACGATGCCGAGATACACGTTGCCAGGTTTGCCGAACTTCTCTTTGAGATAGGTCTTCACAAGTCGATCGACGGTCTCTTCCTTGCCGATGTAGTGGGTCGTGGGCCAGCCGGCTGGCTTGTTGATGGCCAGCAGGTGATTGTCTTCGAACAGGATGTCCAGTGAATCGGCGAATGACATGGGAGACATCATAACGGGAGTTCCCGTCGCTCGAAAGCAATGGTCGCTTCGAGCTTCGTTGCGACTGCTATGAGATCGTCCTCACACCAGCGGTCGCCGATGAGTTGAACGGAGAGCGGCAGGCCGCATTCGCTCCAGGCGAATGGGAGCGAAAGTGTGGGTAGGCCGCTGTAACTCCAGGGTGCGTTGAACGCAGGATCGCCCGTCGTTTCTGCGCTTGGGGCGGGGTCTGTCGCGGCGGGCGTGATAAACGTCCGCCAATTGTCCACGAATGGCTTCATCTCCATCTCATTCCGGAACGCTTCGAGGTGGGTGAGGATGTTCGCGTATTCGTGGGCGGGGGTGTGGACACCTTTTTCGATGAGGCCTTTCACCTTCGTCGGATAGTCGTCGGGGTGGCGGCGCATCCGATCAGCATGATAGGCCGCAGCTTGTACAGCCATAACAGTGTGTTGGAATCCGGGTGCGTCGGCGAACGATGGCGGGAGTGGGAGGGTGGTCCACTCCCAATCCGCGCGTGCTGTGCGGTCGCGAAGTGCGTCAAACGCAGCAGTCATCTCTGAGTCAGCGGTGGCGGGGAAGTCGGGCAAAGATGCGAGACGCCTCTGGCGGTCGTAGAGATCGCCATCGATCTCACGGAGGTAGTGGTACGGCTGGGGTACGCCATCGGCGTCGGTGCGTGCGATGGGCTGAAGCAGGATCGCCAGGTCACGCACACCGTTCGCCATGACACCAACGTGGTCCAGGCTAGGAGCGAGTGGCAGCACGCCCTCCACGCTCACGCGATTGTAGCTGGGCTTGAGGCTATAGACTCCGCAATAGCTCGCCGGGCGAGTGATGGAGCCGCCGGTTTGCGTGGCGAGTGCACCCAGGCACATGCCGCACGCCACGGCCGCGGCAGAACCGCTGGAACTGCCGCCGGGCGTTCGCTCGAGGTTCCAGGGGTTCCGCGTCACTGGCGGATCGAAGCTGGCGTAGGCCGTGGTGATCGTCTTGCCGAGGATAATGGCTCCCGCTTGACGGAGTCGCTGAACGCAAGACGCATCGCGGCGAGCAATGCTGTTTGCCCAGAGCTTCGAACCGCAGCCCGTGGGCAGATCGAAGACATCGATAATGTCCTTGATGCCGATGGGGATGCCGTGGAGCGGGCCGCGGTGCTGACCGTGCTTGAGTTCGAGCGTGAGGCGTTCAGCCTGTTGACGGGCTCCCGCGCGATCGACCAGAACCCAGGCCTGCACCTGTGGTTCATATCGGTCGATGCGCTTGAGGCACTGGTCGAGTAGTTCGATTGGTGAGAGTTCACCCAGGCGAATGAACCTGGCGGCGTCGGTGATGGTCCGTGGTTCGGGCATGGCTCGGCTCGCAGGGGAATGGCCAGTATAGTAACAGGACGGATTCACGAGTCACGATAGGACCGCGACTATGGAACGGGTGAAAGTGGCAGTGCTTGGCGGCTCGGGCTACACCGCGGTGGAACTGTTGAAGCTCCTCCTGCGGCATCCCGGCGTCGAAATCCCCGCGATCACATCACGGCAGGCGGAGCACATCGCGGAGTTGCACCCCTCACTTTTGGGTCGGCTGGATGTGCGGTGCGAGCCATTCGATGCGGAGAAACTGAAGGCGAAGGGCGTTCAAGTGGCGTTCGGTTGCTTGCCCCATGGCACGAGCATGGAAGCGATTCCACCACTTTTGGAGCAGGGGATTCGCGTTGTTGACCTCAGTGCGGACTATCGACTGCGCGATCCACACCAGTACGAGGAATGGTACAAGGAAGTGCATCACGATACGGTGAACCTGGCTCAGGCGGTCTACGGGTTGCCCGAGATTTATGCTCAGCGAATCGACCAGGCGAAGCTGATTGCGAACCCCGGTTGTTATCCTCAGACGGCCATTTTGGGGCTGGCACCACTCGTGGCGGATGGCTCGATTGAGTTGAGCGGAATCATCATCGACAGCAAGAGTGGCGTATCGGGTGCGGGGCGAACGCCGAAGCTCACGACACATTATCCGGAGTGCAACGAGAGCATCACGGCGTACTCGATTGGTATTCACCGTCACACACCCGAGATCGAGCAAGTGCTGGCGGACATTGCAGGGCAGCCAGTGTCGGTGATCTTCACACCGCATCTGGTGCCGATGGATCGCGGAATCCTGAGCACGATTTATGCAACTCCGACTCGGGCCATCACGGAACGAGAAGTGGTGGAGTTGTACAAGTCCTATTACGCCGGTCATCCTTTCATCCGCGTGCGGGCGAATCCACCTGCCACGAAGGACACGGTGGGCACGAATTTCCTGGATCTTTGCGTGAAGTTGGTGAGAGGCCGGATCCTGATCATCGCGGCTGAAGACAACCTGATTCGTGGGGCCAGCGGCGTGGCGGTTCAGAACTTCAATCGAATGTTCGGCTTCGACGAACGAACCGCACTGCTATGAAACATGCGTTAACCCGAGGTGAACCGTGCGTCGATGTGCATTCTTAGCCCTGTTGGCGATGGCACTGCCCCTTCGCGCAGCGGAGCCGAAGTTTTCGGCGAAGTTGGAGAACCACGAACCTCCCGCGGCTCTGGCCGAGCCCATTCGCAAGTTGCTTGCAGCCGAGGCACTCGTCGTCTCCGAAGAGAACGGCACGGTGCTCATGAAAGTGTGGTTCCGCACGGAGATTCCGGTCAAGGCCAATGCGGACCAGATCAAGAATGGCTTGACCTATCGCGAGATTCCCGAGGGAGAACTCGTGGGTGCGATCCATTTCCCGTCTCAATTCACCGACTTCCGCAGACAACCGATCGAGGCTGGTGTGTACACACTGAGGTTCGCCGTTCAGCCCGATATCGGCGACCACACTGGCACCACACCCTCACCGGATTTTTGCCTGTTGTGCCATGCCAAGAGGGATCAGAAGGCGGATCGCATCGAGAAGAAGACACTCATCGAGTTGAGCAGTGAAGTGAACGACGGCAAGCACCCCGCGGTGCTCTTGCTCTTCCCGAACGGCACGAAGGATATGGGTGTGAAAATCGTGGGGAAGGGCGAGGGCGTGTGGGTGGTAAACCTTCGGAGGCCTGTCGTGGCGGAGGAAGCGAAAGCGACGCTCGGCTTCGGCATCACCATCGCGGGGATGTGGAAACCATAAGTGTGGGGCGGAGTTCGATTGGCGGGTATTGGTCCGCAGCCAAGAGTTCCTCAATTGCCGGCACCGACGCGTACTTTGTTGCCGCCAACCGTGGGACTGCTGCCGGCCGGGAAGAGCAAGAAGGACCCGTCGTCTGCAGGATCGATTGGCGGGAGGTCGCTGCCTTGCACTCGTTCGATGGTATCGGGGAGGTTCCCCTTGCCGGCATCCTTACCGAGGCCGTTATCCTGGAAGGTGACGCCGGGCAATTTGGCTCCTTGCCCTTCGACGTGTAACGCGTTGGGTGATTTTGCAAAAAAATTCCGTGCGACCAGCAACTCGAGTTTGGCTTTCTGATCTTTCGGTTCGAATTCAAATGCCAGTCCTTCGCTAACCTCGCAGAACGTGTTGCCAGTGATCTGAGCCTTCAACGGTTTACCGGTGTTGAGTTTCGCAATCGAGACCCCCGCTTCGAGCTTGAAGAATCGATTACCTGAGACTTCCACGTCCATCATCGGGCCATCGAGACGGACACCAGCCTTGCCGGGGCCCTCGATGCGGCACGCGCGGATGTGAACCCGTCGAGTCTCCACTTCTCCACCGATTGAGATACCGTCTGTGTTGGGCGCGAGCACGAGTCGGCAACGGTCCAGAAGCAAAGGTCGATCCGGTTCACCCGCCACGCTCTGGAAGCGGAAGCCCGAGCGTTTCATGCCGCGAATCGTGACATTCTCGAAGGTGACTCCGGGAGCCAGTCCGCTGACCCACACTGCGGATTCGACAAGTCCCTTGCCATCAAGTTCAAGGTTGCGAATGCGCACGTTATCCGCATTGGAAAGATAAAGAATTGTATCTGCGGCAGAGGCGAGTTCGATCACAGCCGGTTTGCCGCCTGCCAGCCCCGATTCGATGGTCACGTCCTTGATCGGCTCGCGCCCCTTGAAGAGCCTGATCATCGACTCGGAGTGGCGTTCGTCGGCAATGACGATGGTGTCTCCAGGCACGGCCTGACGAAGTGCGAGAGCGATCGTCGTGTAAGTTCCTTCACCACCGGCCTTCGTGACCAGCAGACGTCGGCCGCCACTCTGGGGTTCAGGAACAGGTTCTGTCGGCTTGTTAAAAAATGCAAAGTACGCCCCAACCGCGCCGCCGACCACAAACAGTAGGCCGACGACAAGCAAAAGTGGTTTTCGGGAACGCTTGCCAGCGTCTGTTCGTACTCCCGGTGTATACCGATCCGATTTGGGTGTGCTCGGTGGTGCCTTGGCTGTTTCGACCTGTGCGACGGATTGTGTTTCGTTGTCCAGTGATTCCCAAACAGCATCACCACTGGCGAGTGAAGGATTGGGCGTGATGGTTGAGGCATTTGTGGTTGTGCGAGCGCCCGCCCAGTTACCTGGCGTTGCAGGATTCTGGTGACTCCCCGGCGTATGAATTCCGGCTATGGGTCGCTGGGCCAGTGCGGGACCGGAGCCCGTCCCGACGCGGCTTGGCATGCCGCTACCTGGCACACCGGTGGCCGCGATCGAGAACTGTGGCATCTCGCGCTCTTCCGGAGGTGCGATCGGTGTGGCGATCCACGGCGAGAGCGCTGCCATCAATTCGCCCGGCGTCTGGAAGCGATCGTCCGGCTTCTTCGCCATCATCTTCGTGACGATTGCCACGACCTCTTCCGGGACATCCGGGCGAATTGACTGAATTGGCTTCGGCTCACGGTTCTGATGCCAGATCAACTTCTGGGCAACCGAGCCTTCCGGAAAAGGGGCGCTGCCGGTGAGCAGGTAATAAAACGTCGCTCCGAGAGAGTAAATATCGGCCCGAATATCGACGGTGTGGCTATCGAGCGCCTGCTCGGGTGAGAGGTAATCGGCCGTGCCAAGCACGTTTTCGTCGTACTGGCGGGTGATCGCGTCGGTCTCGTCGTGAAAAAACCGTGCGAGACCCATGTCCAGGATCTTCACGACTCCGCTGCGATCGATGAGGATGTTGCCAGGCTTGATATCACGGTGGACGAGCCCCATCTCGCTGGCATGCTCGAGGCCGACCGCGGAACCGTACATGTAGTGGCAGGAGCGCGTTACATCGAGTGGGCCAAACTTCTTGATGAGATCGTGGAGGTTGGTGCCATCGACAAACTCCATCACGAGGAAGTGGAGGTTATCCTCCTGGTCGATGTCGTACGCACGGACGATGTTCGGGTGGTCGACAGCAGCCACGGCGCGGGCTTCACGATAAAACCGTTCGAGGCTGGCCTTATCTTCGGCCTTGGCGGTTGGAAGAACCTTGACCGCCACACGACGACGCATGAGCTTGTGTTCGCAGAGGAAGACTTGCCCCATGCCGCCGGCACCGAGCCTCTCCAGCACCTTGTATTTACCAATGCTGAAGCGTTTCCATTTGCCCTGAAGCAGTTGCTCGGCCTGGAAGAAGGTCAGCAGTCCATCGCGGACAAGTTGCTTGGCAAACGTGGTGGGGTCGGTGGGGAGTTCCCCCTGGTCGGCGAGTTTCGAGGTGTAGGCTTTCACCTTGCCCTCGTCGGCGACCCCGCTCTTTTGAATGAGGTCGAGCAGTTCTGGAACACTGGCGGGTGCGGGCATCGTGTGAATCTCTTCGGCGCATCGCCATAACTCGCGGATGGCTTCCGACGCGCAAGCGAACCGCTTGTATCGTCAATGAGCTAAACGTCGCAAGACGCGATCACAACGGGTTGTCACACTCAGTGTGGCGCGTGATTGTCCTGAATGCAAGCACTTGGATTATGCGTTGCTCCTGCATCGGACTTGTTATTGGCTTTCCCGAGCTGATAGGCCGCAACGACTGCCACGCCTGCTGCCGCAACAAGTGCCAAGGCAACGATCCCCAGAAGAATAAATAGCCCGGTTCGCTTTCTCGGAGCAACTTCGTAGTCTGCTGTGCCCGGTTCTGAATGGGAGCCGGATCGCGGCGGTTGTGACGATGCGCCGATGGGGGCAGTGGCTTGTGCGTGCGTTCTCGCGGTAGATACAGGCGGGCTCACGCGGATCGGTCGTTCACCAGAAGCTGAAGAACCAGATGTACGCGTTCCGACTGCACCGGATTTGCCGCCTGCACGGGCCGTGATAGATGAGGAACTTCCACCCGATCGAAAGACGCTTCGCCCCGGTCCAAAAAGGGTTCGGGCCAGTGGTACCTGGGAGTTTCCTTTGTCGACACTATGCCCCGTCAAGGAAAGCACGAGCGGACAGAGCCCCGGCATCTCTTTCGGAGGTGGTTGCTCAATCTCGAGATCCGCCCACTCCGATAGTGCCTCGGCCACTTCGATCGGCTCTTGATAGCGATCGTCCGCATGTTTCGTCATCATGTTGCGGAGGACTTCAAGCATCTCGGGTGGCACATCAGAGCGGAACGCCTCAACAGGCTTGGGTTCCTTGGTCTGATGGGCGACGAGCTTGGCGGCAATGGTGCCATCAGGGAAGGGCGTCTGGCCGGTAAGCATGAAGTACATGGTGCCACCGAGGCTATAGATATCTGCCCGGATATCTACCTGGTTGCTGACCGCTTGCTCGGGTGCAAGGTAATCTGCGGTGCCGAGGACACAGTTTTGGTCGTATTTCTCCGTGACGCTATCAGCGGGCTTGTTGAAGAATCGAGCCAAGCCCATGTCGAGCACCTTGATGACACCGGTGCGATCCAGGAGCAAGTTGCCCGGTTTGATATCGCGGTGCACCATGCCAAGTTCGTGGGCGTGCTGGATGCCAATCGCGGCCTGGGCAATGTAGTGTGCCGTGCGAATTGGATCCATCGGGCCATGACGGGCGATGACTTCCTGCAGACTGTTGCCGTCCACGTATTCCATGACGAGGAAGTGCAACTTCTCGTGTTGATCGATGTCGTAGGCACGGACAATGTTGGGATGGTCCAGTGCCGCCACGGCCCGGGCTTCGCGGTGGAAACGTTCGAGATTCGATTGCTCTTCAAGCTTTTCGATCGGCAGCACCTTGAGAGCGACGAGTCGCTTCATCAGGGTGTGTTCGCAGAGGTAGACCGCCCCCATGCCGCCAGCACCGATCAACTCCAATAAGCGATACTTTGCGCCGATCGTGAATCGCTTGTAGCGACCGAGTTTGAGCTGCTTGGCCTGGAAGAATGTGAGATGTGCATCGCGAACGAGCAGGGCGGCAAACTGATCCGTGGTCTGAGGAAGAGTGTTGGCCGCGCGATGACGATCGATCAATTGATCAAGCTTCGCGTCCGGGAGCAGTCCGCTCCTCCGCACGAGATCCAGAAATTCGGCCACGTTGGCGGGAGCCGGCATGGTCGCCTATCCTCAACCCCGGATTTCACCCAGGGTTATGAAAGCGGTAACGGCCTTTGACTCGAAGCGGATTGTGAACGCTTCCAACTTCGAGTCAGTCGAACATTCCGATCGTTCAGGTTACTCTGGCTGGGTGAAGCGGCCACTGCAAGCGAGGGATGTGCATTTTTCCGAGAAATCCCCTCGCACCGGGCGTGCAGCCGTGCTGGTCGTTTCGACCCGAACCCCTTTCACCGCAGTCTCGTCACCACATCGTGATATCATATCGATCCTAGGTCGACTGGTGGAGGAAACAGTGATGCGGCAAGCTCTGGTGACCGTAAAGGCCGTCTGTCCGCACGATTGCCCTGACACCTGCGGCATCGTCGTCACAGTTGACCGAACTACCGGTCGGGCCGTGAAGCTGCAAGGCGACAAGGAGCACCCTTTCACCCGCGGCTTCCTCTGTCAGAAAGTCTCGAACTATCTGGATCGAACGTATTCAGATGGTCGTTTATTGCATCCGCTGCGAAGAATTGGTCCAAAAGGAGAGGGTCGCTTCGAGCGCATCTCCTGGGATGACGCGATTACTGCAATCGCTGATCGGCTTCGAGCAATCGCATCATCGGAGCACGGTCCTCAGGCGATTTTGCCCTACAGCTATGCGGGCACCATGGGGCGTTTGATGAACGCCAGCCTGGATCGCCGATTCTTCCATCGCCTTGGGGCGGCGTTGCTGGACCGCACCATCTGTGCGACCGCGGGTGCCGCCGGCTGTGATGTCGTGCTGGGAACACGGGCCGTGATCGATCCCGAAGCTGCAGTGAATGCTCGTTACATTGTGAACTGGGGCTCGAACACTGCTGTCACCAATATTCACTTCTGGAAGGTGCAGTTCGAGGCCCGCAAGCGCGGAGCGAAGATCATTACCATTGATCCTTACCGCTCACCCACCGCAGCGAAATCAGACTGGTGGCTGCCGATTCGCCCGGGCACCGATGCAGCGCTCGCGCTGGGCGTCATGCACATCCTCTTCCGCGAAGGATGGCAGGATCAGGATTACCTTGAGCGCTTCTGTGTGGGTGTTGATGCATTGCGAGAACGCGTGCGGACTGAGTATCAGCCGGAACGCGTCGCCGAGATTACGGGCATTCCCTTTGCGGACATCGAACGCTTCGCCCGTGAGTATGGCCGAAGTCAGCAACTCTTTGGCGGTCCGGCACTCATTCGTCTCAACTACGGCTTGCAACGTCACGGTGGTGGCGGCAACGCCGTGCGAGCCATCGTGTGCTTGCCTGCACTCACCGGTGACTGGCGTTATCCCGGAAGCGGTGCCTTCCTGAGCACCAGCAAAACCCATTCATTCGATACGAACTATCTCGAGCGCCCGGACCTGATCCCGCCCGGCACACGCACCGTTAACATGACGCAACTCGCCGAGGCGCTTCATGGCGAACTGCCCGGCCCGCCTGTGAAGGCGCTCTTCGTGTATAACTGCAACCCGGCCGCGGTTTGCCCTGATCAGACTCGCGTGCTGGCGGGGTTGAAGCGCGAGGATTTGTTCACCGTCGTGCATGAACAGTTTCAGACCGACACGGCCGACTACGCCGACATCGTCCTGCCCGCCACGACTCAACTGGAACACTTCGACCTGCACACTACCTACGGGCACCTGTACGCACAGGCCAATAACCCCGCGATTGCGCCACTGGGAGAGGCCAAGCCCAACACGGATGTGTTCCGCTTGCTCGGCCAGGCGATGGGATTCGAGTCCGAACTCTTCGACGAGTCGGACGAGCAACTTGCCGCACGCGCATTCGGCACCGACCCGGCACTGGCTGGAATCACACTCGAACGCACCAAGGCCGGCCCCGTACGCTTCAACGTGCCACAGGACTGGGCACCGTTTGCTTCAGGAAACTTTCCGACACCATCGGGCAAGTGCGAACTCTATTCCGGGCGTGAAGCAGACGCCGGGCGCGATCCACTGCCGCACTATCAGCCGCCACATGAGGACCCGCAGACGCGACCAGATTTGGCAGCGAAGTACCCATTGCAGATGCTTTGCCCGCCCGAGTCGTCATTCCTGAACTCCTCCTTTGTGAACGTCGAGGTGCTCCGCCGGGCCGCGGGTGATGTGACGGTGCTGATGCATCCGACAGACGCGATTGCCCGGGGTATTCGCGATGGACAGCAGGTGGAAGTCTTCAATGATCGTGGTCGCTTTCAGGCCCGGGCTATCGTGAGTGAAAGCGTAAAGCTCGGCGTCGTGGTTTCACCTGGAGTATGGTGGAACAAGTACACCGTCGATGGCGTGAACTGCAACACCACCACGAGTTCCGCCCTGACGGACCTCGGTGGCGGGGCCACCTTCTTCGATAACCTTGTGCAAGTCGCTGGCATCACCTGAGTGTCAGGCAATCACTTGTGGCCTTCGCGCGATTCTTTGAGTTCCAGAATGGCCCGGCGAAGCGGTCGCTGGGCGATCGGATCTGGAACGTGCGGCCCTTCCGCGCTGTAGCCATTGACGATCGGTGGGGCCGAAGCGGGATCGGCTGTTGATCGCAGGAAGACACGCCCCGGCCGCATCCGGATGCCGGTGAAATCCCAGCCATAAGTGCCAGTAGTGGTCGGCCCTGTCACAGCGAATGGACTGCTGCCTCGTAGGTTGTTGCCGAAGAGTTTCGCACCGCCAACATAGCCCCCGGATTCGTGCGAACCCACACCGGGCACCGCCCACCAGGCCACGCGGTTCGCATTTCCCGCGCGCTGCATCGTGTGCTCAGGCGGGATATGCGGCAGCGGCGAGCGCTCGGCAAAGCGATCCTGTCCATGAACACTCGAGCCGAAGGTGATGAAAAGCACCGGCAAGCAGTATCGACCTCGCATATGCGCTCTCCCGTTTCCGCGGACAATATTGGCTGAATCAGCCCTCGGGGTTGCGGTTAAACTTCTGGTACGGCAACCGCACGCCCTGCACAAATACCTGATCCGCGCGAAGCACATACACCGGCACATTGAAGCCCACCTGCCCGGCAACAGTGGTGACGTCATCCTGATCGACTCCATCGCCACTCACACCGAAGCCGCCCGAGAGCACGGCGAATTCACCTGGCTTCTGAACCTTGTACACCGGGGCACTGCCCGGGAAAAAGATGATGCCGTTTTGGTTCAGTGTGTTGAATGGATCGCGGAAATTCGTGCCGGGATTGAAGGCGTCGTATCCGAACACGCTCTGGTAGGCAGAAGCGGGGAGCGGTGGGCCGACCTGCTGGCCGGTGAAGACGTTGGCGCCGCCATCGTTGAGTTGCGAGAACGGGCCCGGTGGCAGGCCGTCGATGCCTTCCGGGAAACGTGGTTCTGCCACATAGCGAAAGGTGCGGCTGCTGAACGCGGTGCCGCCCGGCACACCTGCAATCTGGTCAACTGGCTGAAGTTCGTTGGCATCCGCGTAGTAGGCCACGTTCCGAGCCTTCGCCACCGCCACATCAATCGAGAAGACGGTCGCGCCCGGTTCACGATACAGCCCGAGTAGGTTGCCCTGGCGATCGGCGATGGCGAACACGAACTTCGCCCGCGTGCCCAGCGGCAAGCGAATAGCGGCACGCGTGAGATTGGACTGGATGATCGACTGCGTGACGATTCGCTCCACATCCGCCTTCGTAATGCCATCACCATCGTGTGGTGTCACCAGCCAGCCATCCGGCACTGGCTGCCCCGCGAGCAGCGTCGTCCCTCCCGTAGTCACGGGTAGATTCACTCCATCATTCGCATTGCCGCGACCCACGGCCTGGCCAACTTGTAGCAGTGTCTTCAAACCTTGTTGCGGCCCCCCTGGGCCGAAGATATCGAGTGTGATGCCGACGAGATCGATGCGACCGGCG
>JBGSZR010000004.1:0-6659 GCA_041750275.1 Gemmataceae bacterium | reverse complement strand
TATCCGTGATCAGCCAACCAAAGTTGGCTGATCACGGATAGCGGACGGCTGATCGCTATTTACCATCCGCGGGGGAGGGATCCGCTGGCTTTTTGCCGCTCTTCTTGGATGCTCCGCCACTGCCGGATTCGCCATTGCCGCCACCTTCGGAGCCCTTATCGGCGGGTGGGTACTGGCCCTTGGAGTCGCCAGCCGGGCCATCGCCTTCACGGGGTTTCGCCTTCGTCTCACCGAGCAGAACCTTCGGATTGGTAACAACCTCGTCGCCTTCCTGAAGGCCTTCTTTCACCTCGATCATCTTCTGGTTGAAGAGACCAAGCACAACTTCACGTTCGTCGAAGTTGCCCTCGGCGTTCTTGACAAACACCTTCCGTGCCGGTGAGTTCTCGGAACTATAGACGGCCTGGACGGGAATACAGAGGACGTTGTCGGCACCATCGACCTGAATGGTGACCTCGGCGGAGGCGTCGGGCTTGAGACCTTCGACCTTCTCCTCGATGAGCACGATGGTGGGGAAGAGTTTCACGTCCGAGATCCACGATTCCGCCTGGCTGGCGACGGCCGCCATCGTTTTGACGCGAGCTTTAAACTGTCGGTCGCCGACGGCATCGACTTTCACCGTGGCGGGTGAGCCCTTGAGGGCGATGCGATACTCCTGTTCCTTGAGACCTTCGCGGATCGTTTCGAGGAAGTCGTCGCGCTGAGTCACGAGTCGGCCGAAGGGATTGGGTTGCCACGCATTGCCGCCGCGGAACGATTCGATGATGCCGGTCGAGATCCGTTTATCGCTGCGGATTTGCTTGACCATGGCCTCGTGGACCTTGGTGTTGACCTGCATCTCCGACAGGTTCGGGATGCGAAGCATCTTTTGCCCTTCCTTCACCGGTTGGCCCTGCTCGATCATCCCTGTGGAGTTGCTGCTGAAGCGGCTCGATTCCTGTTTGAAGTAGACGACCATGCCATCACGAGGGGCCTTGATTTTGCACTGTTCAATCTGGTCCTTGAGTTCGCGGAACTTGTCCACACTCTGCATATACAGTGAGAGTTTGTGCCGTTGTTCACTCTCGGCCTGCACTTCCTTCGAGTGGGCTTCCTTGTTCTTCTGATCCAGGGTGCGCTTGGCGAGATCGAGTTTGCTCTTTAGATCGGTGAGCATCATCTTGCGCTCGTAGCCCACGAGCAGGTTCTTCTGCGATTCCAGGCTGCGGAGTTTCTCGACGGAACTCGCGAGGCGCGATTGCTCGGACTGGGCCTGGGCGGAACTCATGTACTTCTGCTTCACCATGCGATTAGCCCATGCGGCACGCTCGCGGTTCTGTTCCACTTCACTCTCGGCGAGGCGAACCTGGCCAGTGAGGTCGTCGAAGGTCTGACGGTAGACGCCGGATTCCGAGAGGGCGGCGGGCACGCCGATGAGCGAAGCGAGGGGTGTGCGTTCCTCGTCGAATTCGACGCCGAGGTACTTTTCAAGTTCAATCTCGGCGAGCACCACAGCGGTCTGGGCAGCGGCAATGTCGCTCTCGTTTTGCTTGCGAACAATCGTGAGATCCTCATCGGCCTTGATCTTGGCCGCTTCACTGGTGTCCACCACGATCTGCTGGGCCTGAAGTTGTTCTTGAAGTGCCGAGTCATCGAGGATCATCAGGCGATCACCGGTGACGACGCGTGAGCCGTCGGGGATCACCCAGTTGATGGTGCTGGCGAAGCCCTTCTGCCCGGCTTTCACCCTGCAGACGATATCGAGGTTATCGGCGGATTCGAGCGTGCCTTTCTCGACCACGGTGACATCGAGGCGTTCGCGTTTCACCTTGTGAGTGAGGACATCGGGGTGAGCATTTGCTGGGCGAGAGGCCACAAACGCGATGATGCCACCGGCGAGGACGAGCAAGCCGAGCCCTGCGGCGAGGTAACCGACCCAGCCGCGTTTGCCTGCGCGACCGGGCAGAGCTCGAGGGCCCGCATTATTCCCGGCCGGGGGCCGCGATGACGCGGGGTGGAGGGAGCCGCTCGCTGCCGGGGAGAGCAGGTGCTCGTTCGGAATCGGAGGGCTGGCGAGATCCGGAGTTGCCGAGTTCGGAGAAGTATTCATCACACCACACTCCGCGGTCGTCGACCTGCATCAACTCCAGGTCGAGATAAAGTTGCATCCGGGAGACGAGAAAGTTTACCCAGATGTTATAAAGCGTGTTTTGGGCTGTCAGCAGCGAACTCTGGGCCTGGAGCACCTGGTTGGTGAGGGCGGCCGCAGAACCCGCATCTGTAGCAACACCGGCAGCCGGCGGGGCGAGCAGAATGGCTTGAGCGTTATCGACCTGGGAATAACCCAGTTCCACGAGGCGCTTCTGCACCCGATAAAGTTCGGCGATCGTGCGCAGTTCCCGGATGTCGGATCGAACATCGTTGGCGATGTTGTCCTCGAAGGACATCAGGGTGCGCCGCTGACGCTGGTAAGCGATCAATGCCGCCCGGTAATTATTCCGTTCGGCCCGGCGGATGAGCGGAAGCTCAAGATCGACCGTCAGCGTGTTGGAGGTTCGAGCCCCGGAGAAGGCTCCGGGATTCACCCCTCCGGGGGGTGTCACACCATTAAGATCATACCGGACATCCAGGACACCTTGCAAAGTATTTGCCTGGACTTTAATCTGCCGCCATGAGTCGACCACCTGTCCTCGTGCGTTCATCAGGTCCAATCGGTTCGTCAACGCCACCTGGATGCCAGTCGTAAAGGCATCATCCAGCGAGAGTTCGAGCAAATCGATATCGTCGACCACGATGGGCGGCAGTTTCGGCCACTGCTGCCGCGTCTTCGCCAGTCTCTCATTTCTTCCTTCGATCACGACGAGATAGAAGGCGTTAAAGACATCGCGGAAGGCTCCGGCCTGGATCGATTCGCGTGCGCTCTGGCGCGGTTCACGGAGCCAGGGGCGGGCGACATATTGCCGCACGGCCTGTTCGAACTGGCCGATGTCGATATCCGCATTCAACTCCGCGAAGGCGAGAATGTCGGCATCCGTTTCGGGGATACCCTTCAGTTGCCGGGCCGCACGCTCGTCCAGCAACTTCCGGCGGCGCTCGGCGAGCAACAAGAGCTCCTTCGCGGACTGGTCGTCTGTCATCTGCTCCCAGCGGGCGAGCCGACGGGCCACGTTCTTGGCAAAGTTGGTGCCCTTGGTGAGTTGCGATTGCGTGAGCAGATCGAGCCAGCGTTTGCGGAAGGCGGCATTGTCCTCGTTCGGATCGAACTTGCGAGCCGCTTCCTCGACTTCACGAACCTGATCATACACTTCCTCGAAACGGCCGAGCTGTTGGCGAATGGGCTGCAAGGGCGAGTCTTCGAGATCGATGCCCGTGGTGAGCGGGACGCCAAGCTGGAGCTTGAAGTTATCGAGGTTATCAAGGAAACCGCGGATGCCGGAGCCACCACCGCCGCCGCTTCCAATGTTTGCTCCTGTGCCGCCGAGCAATTGCGTGCGGCTGCCGAGCAAGGACTGTTCGACCTGGCCCACCTGAAGATCCGATTGCTGGCCGCCTTCGCGGAAGGCTTGATAGAGCTGCAGCAGCTGTTCGAGTGCAGCGACGTTCTTCTTCTGATTGGCAATAATGGCCGCTTGCAGCAGCAGTTGCATGTAGCCGACAGAGGGAGCCGTGAGGTTATTGCCGATGCCGCGGCCGAGGTTCACGGACAGCCCGGCCAGGCCATACGGGTTGTTCGTGTAGCCGCCGCCCGCGGAGATGGCGACGTAAAACAGCTTGCGGAAGCGGGCATACGACCGGATGGCATAGAGCAAATTGCGTTCGACCTGGGTGAGCGGTTCAAGCGTCACAGCAAAGCCACCGCCGCGAAGGAAGGGCTGGGCCACACTGAGTGAAAGATTCGAGACGGCGACGTCCGGGCGATTGCCGGAGAGATCGACGACGAACTGATTGGCGAGACGCACGAGCATCGTGGCCCCGGTGGGGAAGAGCTTGCCAATGCCGGTGTCCGTGCCGAACTGCCAGAAGTTGCGCGGCCCACCGGGGAACTCGCCACCAAGGTTCTGGCGAACGATCGTCTCGGCGAGGAAGGCCTGGCTGGCAAACTGATAGCGCTGCAACGTCACGGGCAGCGCACTGAGGTAGAGGTCTTCCCGGCTGGACTGAAACTCGCGGCTATTCACGAGTCCGAGTTCGACAGCCTGATCGAGCTTGATGCGGAAGCCTTCCTCATTGGTAGCGAGTGCCTTGAGGTAGTCGGAAGCCGTGTCGCCGGTGAGCACAACCGCCACAGGGCCTTCGTCGCCAGACTTTTCCTTCGCACCAAGGAACGGGCCGGGTTCGCCGACTTTCTTGCTGTCACCTTCCGGGCTGATTTCGGGCGGTTCCTTGGCCGGTATGAGCATGACGGCGGGGATGAGCTTGTTGTTCTGGTCCGGAATTTCACCAACGGCAACGATGACGCCGGAGTCGCGTGACTCGGTGATGGTGGGCGCGGTGAGGCGTGTGCCACTCGCCATGCGTGCGGGTGAACCGTACGCCGGAGCCGATCGCGTTTCGCTCAGCGAAGGTTTCCCATCACGCGGGAACTTGCCGAAGCTCATTTCGGTGACGATTTTCGGGCCGGGTGCTTCCTTCGGCTGCGGCAGTTTCTCCACATCGGGCAAGGAGCCTTCGCCGTGCCCGCGGTTCTGGGCATCCCACATGGCCAGCAATTCGAGGTAGCCGTCGCCTTCATAGCGGCCGGTGCCCGATTTCTTCGTGGGATGCTGCGGGTTTGGCGAGATCATGCGTGCCGCGAAATCGTCCGGCGGATACGGCGGGAGGTCCGGGCGCGACGGGTCCGCGAAGCGCGCCATCGGATTGGGATACACGTGCCAGCTCTTGATCACCCAGTCCGGAAAGATGTTCTTCTGCGTGAGCACGCCGGCAACGTCCTTGTCCGCACGTTCGCGGAAGAACTTGCGCGTGCATCCCGGTGCCGACGCCAGGACGGCAGCGGCGAGGAGAAAGAGGCGACGGCGACAAATCCCAGGCATGGCACAACCCATGAACGCGGCAAATCCGGAGTGACCGGTATAGACGTTATCGGCTGCGAACTTTGCCCAAGTTGAATCGAGTCTGGCCGATCCGAACTTCTCAGCATTGACTGCGAGCTCTGGGCAGCTTGCACCTCCGCATCGCACCCGTGTTTCGCTACCATGCCTGTGTGGCCTGCCCATTTTCCTCTGGAGTTCCGGGACGTGAGCACAGATGCTGACAGTGCGAAATCCCTGGCGGCCGCGCTTGGCCGAATTCCGAGTGGGCTCTTCGTGCTCACCGTTCGGAATGGCAAGCACGACACTGGTATGCTTGCCAGCTGGGTGCAGCAATGCTCGTTCGAGCCGCCGCAGGTCTCCGTCGCCGTGCGAAAAGGGCGTTATTTATTGGACTGGCTCGCCGAGGGCACAGCATTCATCGTGAATGTGCTCGCGGAAGGGCAAAAGAATTTGCTCGCCCATTTCGGCAAGGGCTTCGAACCGCACGAACCCGCTTTCGAAGGCCTCGAAGTGCGACATGCACGCGGCCAGGCTCCGGTGCTGCTGGAGGCACACGCGGCTCTGATGTGCGAGGTCGTGACGCGATTCGATGCGGGCGATCACATGCTCGTGATCGGCCGCGTGACCGCCGGTGAAGTGCTACACGAGGGCAAACCCGCGACCCACGTTCGCCGCAGTGGCACCCACTACTGATGATCTGGCCGCGACCCGGAGGGGAACGCGATGGATGACGAACCTATCATCAGTCCGGATACGCGGCGTGAAAATCGGCTACCGCCGCGGCAAGTGCTCACGCGCAAGTGGCCCGTGCTGCACACTGGCGAAGTGCCGCCCTTCGATTCCACGGCCTGGGACTTCACGGTCTTCCCGATACCGCTCGTGAATGCGGTGAAGCACTTCTCCTGGCAGGAATTCACAGCGCTTCCAACCACCCGCGTCTTTGCCGACATGCACTGTGTCACACGCTGGAGCAAGCTCGATAATCTGTGGGAAGGGGTCGCAACCCGCGAATTGCTCCGGCACGTGCAAGTCGCACCACAAGCCAAATTCGTGATGATTCACTGCGAATACGGCTTCAGCACGAACCTGCCCATCGACGACTTCTTCGCCGAGGATTGCCTCTTCGCCCTGAAGCACAACGGCGAACTGCTCACGCCGGATCACGGCTATCCGTTGCGCCTCGTGGTTCCCCGACTTTATGCGTGGAAGAGCGCAAAGTGGGTCCGCGGCATCGAGTTCATGGAAGCGGACCGCCCCGGCTTCTGGGAAAGTGGCGAGCACGGCGGCTATCACATGCGAGGCGACCCATGGACGGAAAGTCGCTTCCGGGCTGAGTGAAACTCTTCAATTCTCAATGCGCAAGCGGTTGGCACAGGGCACAGGAGACCGCTGGCGACCATACTAAAATGAGCAAATCGTTTCTGACGGATTCACCCAGAGATGCGAGTAAGGAATCGCGCCAAAATATGTTGCCGGATTTACTGTTGATCTCATCGGTGGGAAACGTCACGATGTCCGCATGCAGGACGCAGAAACGACGGCAGCGACCCGGGCCAAATACCTCGAACTGCTCGACGACTTGGACGAGCGGGGCCGACGGCGTTGGGCGGCCGTCGAGGCCCGGGCCTTGGGGCACGGGGGGATCGC
>JBGSZR010000003.1:0-2042 GCA_041750275.1 Gemmataceae bacterium | reverse complement strand
CTTCCGGCGGCGCGGCGAGCATGGAAGCAAGGAAGACGGTGAACATGTGCGATCTCGGGATTAGGCGTGCGGCAGTTGATAGTTTACCGCATCGAACTGGTGCGGCTGGGGTCTTGGTTTTTGCCCTCTCCCCTTGCGGGAGAGGGTGGCCGCGCTTCGCGGCCGGGTGAGGGGTAAAGCCTGAGCAAATGTTGTGGCTTCACCCCTGGTATGGTTCCTTAACGGTATTTCTACCATATACGAGGAGTCCACCGGCGGGTGAGTTCGATACCCCTCAGGCTCTCGTGGCCGTGGGTGAGTAGGAACCCCCGCCGGGCCGTCCGCGACTTACCCCGAACAGTTACCAGACCCTCGAGGTCGCATCGGCCAGGACGGGGCGTTCGTCGGATCGGACTCGCAACACGGAGCTTCACCTTGAACACGCCACCCGAACGATTCCTCGGCATCGACGTCTCCAAAGCGGCACTCGATGCGCACCTTCGACCCGATGGTACCGCGTGTCGGTTCGACAACACACCGGAGGGCATTGCCGCACTCGTCAAATGGGCCACTCCGCTGGCACCCACACTCGTTGTTCTGGAGGCTACCGGAGGCTATGAGAACGCACTCACGGCGGCTCTTTCCCTCGCAGGTCTTCCTCTGAGCCTGGTCAATCCCAAACGCGCTCGGGACTTCGCCAAAGCGCTGGGTCGGTTGGCCAAGACGGACACCATTGATGCCTGCGTTCTCGCTGAATTCGCGGACAAGGTTCGTCCGCCAGTGCGATCATTGCCCAATGAGGACGCCCAGAAATTCCAGGCGTTGCTGGCTCGTCGTGGCCAGTTGATCGGGATGCGGACGATGGAGTCGAACCGCTTGGCGGGAGTCACGGATCGGACGATCCGCCGAAGTATCGAGGCGATCCTGAGAGCGTTGGAGAAAGAGCTTAGCCGGGCGGATGACGACTTGGATAAGGCGATCCAGTCGTCTCCGGTGTGGAAGGCGAAGGACGAGTTGTTGCAATCGATCCCGGGGATCGGGCCGGTAGTGAGTCGGACATTGTTGGCGGAGATGCCAGAGCTTGGCACGCTCTCGCGTGAGGAGGCCGCAGCGTTGGCGGGCGTGGCTCCGATGAACCAAGACAGCGGGGAGTGGAGAGGTCGCCGGACAATCCGCGGCGGCCGTGTGGGGGTGAGAAGTATGTTGTACCTGGGCTCGCATGCGGCGAAGCAGGGCAACGTGCTGATGAAGGCGTTTGCAGAACGCATGGAGAAGGCCGGAAAAGCACCCAAGGTGATCCGGATTGCGTTAGCTCGCAAGCTGCTCATCATTGCCAATGCAGTCCTCCGCGATCAACGCCCTTGGGAGCTAAAAATGGCTTGACTTCCGCCACAGTTACTCACCCGGCCGCGAAGCGCGGCCACCCTCTCCCGCAAGGGGAGAGGGCAGAACCGAAAACCCAAATCCGGGAACTTATTGATCGCTCGATCCTCAGCTAAGGACCGTCAGCGGGATTCTGCGTTCGGCTTCAAACTGGCCAGCGTAAACCGGCTGATCGCGTTCGAGCCACGGATCGACATACGCGGCCGCGGTCTGCTCCACGTCGGCATCGAGTGCGTCGCCGATGCCCAGCGAGTCGTTCACGATGATCTCGCGGACTTTCTCCAGGCCGATTCGAGGAACGAAATCGTAGGTCCGTTCCAACCACTTGGCGTTATCGCGGTAGTAGATCAGGAAGCGGCCGATGACGCGTATCGCCTCGGCTTGTGTTTTCACGCGGCAGAGCACATCCGACTTGCGAACGTGTGCTCCGGCAGCTCCTCCAACCGAGACCTCCCATTCGCCGCCCTCAGTTGCGACGACACCAACATCCTTCACGGTGCTCTCGGCACAGTTCCGCGGGCAGCCACTCACGCCGAGCTTGACTTTCGCCGGGAACTCGAACCCCTGGTAGCGTTTTTCCAGCGCGATGCCGAGGGCCGTGCTGTCGTTCGTTCCGTAGCGGCAGAACTCGCTTCCCACGCAGGTTTTCACCGTCCGCAGCGCCTTCGTGTATGCGTAGC
>JBGSZR010000002.1:0-9974 GCA_041750275.1 Gemmataceae bacterium | reverse complement strand
CAAGGCGGCGTTCCGCGACGGGTACGCGCCGTCGTACCGGCTCAACGGCCTCGGCTTTCGGATCGCCCGGGCTCCAGCGGGCAAGTGAAGCCGGTGGAGCCGGGCCGTCACTGACGATTCCGGCTCGTTCGTGTCAACGTGGGCACAGCAAACGGATCACTGCTTCGCGCTGATCGTCTTGGCCAGGGGGTTGATCACGTTCGGGATCACGTAGCTCTCCACGAGTTCATCCAGCAGTCGACGCTGGTTTTGGTACGAATCGACGAACGACTTGAACGGCGACTTGCTCCAGAATTGCCGCACGGTGAAGTAGACGCTCACGGGGCTTTCGGGGAACGAGCCGGTGCGCACCTGGTACGCATTCGTGCGTGTCTCGATGCTCAGGCGGGCCTGAAGCTGGCAGCCTTCATCGAGTGCCACCATCATGGTGGGCTGGTAGTGCAGCACCCGGCCGCCGGGCACCTGGGCGAACCCTTCGAACGGCGTGCCGCTCGCGAGCGCCTCGGCGACAACCTCATCGTGGTTGCCCTGGTAGAGGTAATCGAAGTAGTAGAGCACATCCATCGACTCGGTCTGCATGCCGTGCATATCGAGGTGGAAGGGAGCCATGCTGAGGATGCGCTCGTTGTGGGCATCGGCTTCCTCGAGCGTGGGCGGGTTCACGTAGCCCATGCAAAGCCGCCGGCCATCAATGGAACACCAGCGGTAGTTGCCCGAGTCGCGATCCTCTTCGAGCATGAACTCGCCATCCGGGCGCTTGTCGAATTCGGTCATCGTGGGCGCGACTTTCTGGACGGCTTCGAAGAAGTGCAGCACGGTCTCGCGGCCCGTGGGGAGTTCGAGTTTGCCATGAACGTATGAGGAGACGCCGAAATCGTCGCAGAGGGAAGCGTAGGAGTTCATGAAGCGGTACCTCACAGTCGCGGATAGACGATCACCGTCCCGGCCGATCGGAGAGGTGTGGAGGATCGACGGGCTATCGGATAATGTGTATTGTTCGATTCCGACTGTCCGGATGCAAGCCCGGTCGCGGGTGCCTCGCTCGAAACTCCTGGCATGGTGAGGTTTGTGCGGTTTCGGTGCTGCGGAGAAGGTGCGTGAACGCAAAAAGCCGCACGGCTTCCCGTGCGGCTGGCGTTTGGTCTAAATTTCCCTTAGTTGTCATCGTCATTCATCGTCCTTCATCGTCACATTCGTCGCCTTCTTATCCTTTGCCATGCGGCTGGCCTTCAGCCTCGTCCACTTGTCGGCCTCGTCCTCGCGATCCAGCTTGTTCAGCACGAACGCCAGGCATTCGTAAGCCACCCAGTGTTTCGGGTTGAGCTCGATCGCCTGCTCGAACGATTCCACGGCAAGCTCGAACTTTCCCTGGCTGGCCTGGGCGAATCCCAGTTCGAACCAGACGAACGCGAAACTCTCATCGAGGACCAGGGACTTCTTGGCGGCCCGTTCGGCCTGCTTGAAGTTCTTTTCCTTGTTGTACAGGTACGACTTGAGTGCCCAGGCACCGGACTGGTTCGGATCGAGTTCGAGGATTTGATCCAGAACATCCATCGCACCTTCGGTGTCCTTCTCGTTGATCAACTCGATCGCTTGCTTGTATTTTGCCTCGATCTGCTTCGTGGAACTGGTCGTCTTCTTGGTCTGGGCATTCGCCTCGCCCGTCAGGCAGGCGACACCGAAGCAACCCAGGACCATGGCGAGCAGCAACTTCTTGAACATTTGAGCACCCTCAGGTTGGGGGCCGGAGTGAATCCCGCGGCCCGTTTCGTTCGTTTCTCCGGACCACTCGTCCGGTGATGACGGGGTAATGCCGATAGAGGCGGAGAGACTGCCAGGCGATTTCAAAGAATTGTGGGCGCGTATACTTTCGGTATGCCGATCCTGCTCATTTTCCTGGTGACGGCCGCGTGCCTGGACCGTGCTCCGTGGCCCAATCCGTTGCAGCTTTCGCCGGCGTTGTCCGCCGTGTTTACCGGCAGCACCGTGCTGCTGCTACTCACCGCTGCGTTTCGAGTTCGCACACGTGTGCGGGGCCAGTTGCAGCAGGAACGCTCACTCAAGCACGCCATTGCCTCCGCCTATTCCGCCTCGCGTCGGCGACTCTTCTTCGTGAACCTGGGAGCGGTCGCCCTCGCCGTGCTGCTGTTCGGCTGGGCTCGCACGGTCCACGACACCTGCACCGTGGTGCGCGAGGGTCGTGTGGTGCTCGCTCCTTTTGCCGAATTGCTCGTACCACTGCCTTATTTCCTTGTGATGCTGGGTTGTTGGTCGATCTATTTCGATGCCGAACGCGCCTTGCATGCCCTTGCCTCGCCATCGCGCTCGTTCTGGTCACGTAGTGGGTATGTCGTCAACCATCTCCGCCAGTTGGCCCTGATGGTGGGGCTGCCGGTGGGGCTCTTCGTCGCCCAGCAGACGCTGGCCCGCACCGAACCCGAGATCACACGGGCGGACTGGTATCGCATCGCTTCGTTCGCGACTGTGCCGGTCCTACTCGTGCTGATGCCGTTGCTCATCAAACCGCTGCTGGGATTGCAGTCGCTCCCGGAGGGGCCACTGCGTGATAGGTTTGAGGCACTCGCCCGCCGGCTCGGGTTCCGCTACACGGATCTGCTGTTATGGCCCACCAAGGGCTCGGCTGTGAACGCCATGATCGTGGGACTTGTGCCACAGGCCCGCTATGTGATCTTCACGGATCGCATTCTCGAAGAGATGCCCGAAGATGAGCTCGAAGCGGTGCTCGGGCACGAGGTGGGCCACGCGAAGCATGGGCACATCTGGTTCTATGCCGCTTTCTTGCTCCTCAGCATGACCGTGCTCGCCGTGGGCGGATGGATATTGGAAGTGAACTTGCGTACCGCGGCACTGGAACACCCGGACGTGTGGTATGCCGAGTACCTGCTCGATGACAGCTGGATGGCGCTGCCGCCGCTGGCACTCGCGGCAGGATATATTTTTCTGGTGTTTGGTTTCCTGTCACGCCGCTGCGAACGGCAAGCGGATGTGTACGGTTGTCGAGCCGTATCGTGCGCGGATCGGCACTGTGATGGGCATGATAACGCTACCATCTACCCGCTCCACGCGAAGGGGTTGTGTCGCACAGGCATTCACACCTTTGTGCGCGGCCTCGAACGCGTGAAGTTGCTCAGCGGCATCGACGAAGCTGAACATTCTCGCTCCGTTGGCGGGCGTGTCCGGGCACTCGCAGCGCTGCTTCGCGCCTGGCTCCACTCGACCATTGCCCGCCGGGTGAACTTCTTACTCTCGCTTCTCGATGACCCGGAACGTGAACAACGCTTCCAGCACCGCGTCCGCTTGTTGCGCTGGGGGTTGCTTGGATCACTCATCGTGGCGTTGCTCGCACTCGGCACGACCGTTGGCTGGAACCAGCTAATCCAGGCGCTTTAAGTCTGACCTGGAAAGCACGCACCTTCGTCGCGACTGGGATTCGTTGCACTTTCCTCATTGACCCGACGCAAGATGCGTCCGAGACTACACCGAGAGGTTGGGCCACATGCGGCCCCTCGCTTCTCGAACCGGCCCAGCTCCCACGGGCCCATCACTTGCAACAGGGACTTTCCATGAATTTGCGCCGTTTCCTGGCTGGCACAGCCTTGCTGGCCGTCACCGTTGTCTTGCCGGCCATTGCTCAGGACAAGAAAGACTCGAAACAGAACCCGGCCACGAAGTTGCTCAATCGCGATGTGCCGCGACACAAGCACTTCCTGGAAGTCGTCGCCAAGGGCGAAGGCGATGTGATCTTTATCGGCGATTCAATCACGCAAGGTTGGGAAGGAAATGGCAAAAAGGCCTGGGCGGCCACCTTCGCCCCGTTGAAGGCCGTGAACCTCGGCATCGGCGGGGATCAGACTGGCCACGTTCTGTGGCGCATCACCGAAGGCCAGGAACTCAAGCCGATCAACCCCAAGGTTGCCGTCATCATGATCGGCACTAACAACATGGGCGGGCATTCCGCAGAGGACATCGCGGGCGGCGTCACGGCGATCGTGGAGGAACTCCGCAAACAGAAGCCCGAGATGAAGATTCTCCTCCTCGGCATCTTCCCGCGTTCCGCCAAGGCCGACGACAAGGTTCGCGACAAGATCAAGACCGCCAACGGCATCATCAGCAAGCTGGATGATGGCAAGATGGTCTTTTACAAGGACATCGGCGAGAAGTTCCTGGAAAAGGACGGCTCGCTGGACAAGAAGATCATGCCGGACTACTTGCACCTGAGCGAGGCCGGCTATCAGATCTGGGCCGACGCGATCAAGGAAGACGTAACAAAGCTCTTGAAGTAAACGCTCCACCGTGCCCACTGCTTGCGGTGGGCACGACTCGATTGATACTCTTCACATCACACGTTTCAGCAATTCCGCCAGCACTTCGCCGTCACTGGGGTAATCGGTGGGCAACAGCACTTTTAATGGCACGGGTACCTCGTCCATGCGATAAGCAGTGCCGGGGCGATGCACACCGTAAACTGCGGTGGTGAAGCGCACGGCCGGCGGCACCGCCGCGGCAACTCCTGGTGCACTCAGCAGGATCACGGGAATCTGGCGAAGATTCGCGACGAGCGTGGCCGGAAGGTCGTGCGGTTCGACCCCGACGATCAGGCACACATCGACTTCGCCACGGGCCAGCATGTCCGGACCGGTGAATTCACTCGGGTTGTAGCGGGGATAGCCGCGGGCGAAGTTGACTCCAAAGGGATAGCCCGTCTGCCAGGTGAGGACGGAATCGGCCCCGGCCACATCACCGTACAATCGCATCCGCCGAGCGTAGAAACGCGTGAACGCATTCAAGTCGGTAACGAGTTGCAACAGCGCCTCGACCGTGTGATGGGCGAGAGTTCCCCGCGTGATGGCGGATCCGAAGAAGAGGACGCCACAGCGACAGGCTTTCATTCGCTCGGCGAGCGATGTGAGAATGGGGTTCGGAACTTCCGCACTTCGCACACCTCGCACAAGCATGCGGAGCGTGTTGAACGCCTCCCAGTGGTGGTCTAGCTCGACCTTCACGAACAGGTCGGCGGCCTTCGCACTCTCGGTCTCGACCTCATCGACCACCACAAGGAAGCGGTCCTTTCGCCCTTCGGGAATCCAACGGCCCACGGCGTCGCCACTATAGCGTTCGAGGTGGCGCGGGTGTGTGGTGAGCGGGTCACTGCCCCAGAAGATCACAAGGTCCGCGCGGTTGCGGACTTCACCCAGTGTGCAGGTGGCTTCGCCGACTTCTTGCAGCGCCAGGAGCGACGGGGCATGCTCGGTGCTGGCCGTGGTGTCGATGGTGCCACCGAGCCGATCGGCGAGAGCTGTCGCGGCGCGCTGTCCCTCCGTGGTGCTGCGCGACAGCCCATAGATGAGTGGAGAGCGTGCTTCCCGCAGCAACTCGGCCGCTCGCGAGTAGGCCTGGTCAATCAGGGCCGGCACGCCGTCGACTTCCGCTGGCTCCGAATCTGTGGCGTTCTGCGTCCGGAACCACGGTTCCGCCAGGTGGCACGCTCTCTCCGCCCGAGTGATGCGACCGGCCTCCACTGTGATGGCGAGGTCGTCACAGACACAGCCACACACCGTGCAGGCCACATTGGTGAACTGTTCGCTCATGATGCAGCTGATATAGGGACTGCGGCAAAGCTCACCCGGCCTCTCCTTCTTCAATTCTTCTTTTGACTCAGACCCGGCTTCACGTACCTAATGCTAGATGCGTTGGTCGCCGCAGGTTCGAGAGCCATTCACGAATACCTCCCGTGCAACCTTTGTGGGAAATCATCCATGAGCACGCCCGCACCTGCACCTGCACCAAAGCCTCGAAAACGCGTGTCCGGGCTGACATTGCTTCTGTTGCTAGTGATTTTGGGCGCTGCCGGAGGCTATTACTGGTACGAACAGCGAAAAAACAAGCCAGAACCTGTTGATGAGTTCCTGAGCTTGAGGCCATTTTTTCTGAAGCTTGGCGAGAATCAAAGCCTGGCCGATGGCTATGTCGACCAGAACAAGGATCTCATCGCCGATGCCCCGACCGATCCCGCGATGTTGTTGAAAGTCGATTCGATCGGTTTCTGCGTGGTGGGAACGGACGACCCCGACCGACAACAGGCCGAGGAAGCGGAGTGGAAAAGCCTCATGGATGCACTCTCGCAGGCGACCGGGAAACCAGTGGTGTATGTGGCTGAAGCCACGAGCCCCGAAGCGCAGATGGAAGCCTTGAAATCAGGTCGCTTGCACGTGACGGCGTTCAATACGGGTGCGGTGCCGATGGCCGTAAATACGGCCGGTTTTGTGCCACTGTATTGCCCCGCCGACTCAGGCGGCAACTATGCGTACCGGATGCAAATTTTGGTGCGGGCCGATAGTCCGATTCAGAAACCTGAAGACTTGAAGGGCAAAACGATTGGCTTTGTGGCGCTCTCAAGCAACTCCGGCGCAAAAGCCCCGATCTCCGTTTTGAAGGAGAAGTTCGGCATGCTGCCAGGGCGTGATTATCAGTACAAGTTCAGCGGCAGCCACGAGGCCTCTCTTGCGGATCTGGCCTTCCGTAATGAGTATGACGCTGTGTGCGTGGCCAGCGATCTCAAGGATCGCGCGATCGCAAATGGTGTGAGAGTGCCGGGTGAGGAAGCCCGCAAGCCTCTGCGGCTGGATCAGTTTCGCGAGATTTTTGTCTCCGATCCGTTTCCGCCGCTATGCTTTGGTATCACTCACAAGCTTCCGCCGGAAGTCCGTGCACCCATCGAGAAGACATTCATTGAGTACCAATTTGCTGGTTCATCAGCAAAAGCGAATGAGAAGCAGGGGAAGGCGAAATTTTCCCCTGTGAACTATGACGCAGACTGGAAGTTTGTCCGCGAGATTGATACCGGCTTGAGCCGGTTTGCGGAGATCAAATAAGGGATTGTGCCGAGCCGCTGGGCGTCTCCTCTGGAACCGCCTGGCCCCCGACGGGGAAACGTTTACCGGTTCAACACCGGGTTCGTTATTATCGAACGTCGCTTTCCTTCAGAGGGTTTTATCATGCGCTCACGTTTGAAGTCCGGATTTACGCTCATCGAATTGTTGGTGGTCATCGCCATCATCGCCATCCTGATTGGGTTGCTTTTGCCCGCCGTGCAGAAGGTGCGTGAAGCCGCCGCCCGTGCCACCTGTGCCAACCACCTCAAGCAACTGGGTCTGGCCGCCCACAACTACGAAGGTGTGAACGGGAAATTTCCTCCGGGGATCAATCTCCCCATTAGCACCGCCTCCGGCGCTGTGTTCCCCACAAACTCCCTGTACACCTCGGGTAAGATTCAAGCACCACCCTTCCCCAATCAGTTCGGCTCATGGTTCGAGTATATTTTCCCCTTCGTCGAGCAGGACAACCTCCAAAAGTTGGTGAACTTCAGCACACGCGAATACGGCAACACCAATGGCCCCAACTCAACTGGCGCTCAGGTGGTGAAGATCTTCATCTGCCCATCGGATCCCATGCCAAAAAACGTGACCACCTACACAAGTGGCGGCACAACCTATCATTTCGGCATGAATAGCTACATGGGCAATGGCGGCACCCGGGCCTGGTATGTCTCTAGCGCAACCTTCGATGGTGTTCTCTACATCAATTCAAAGGTTACGATCAATGGTATTACGGATGGCACCTCCAATACCTTGTTTGCCGGCGAACGCTACCATCAAGATCCTTGCATGAATGATGCGAATATGGGAGCAGGCAAAGGCATGGAGAGCCTGGGTGGTTGGGCCTGGGCGAACTATAGCGCTCATCAGGACTATATTGCCGGCACCACGGCCCCCATCAACTACAAACTTGCACCTTGCTCTTCGGCCCCCTCCTTCGCCCAGCAGGACCCACGTGTTGATGCGTATGGGAGCGGACACAGCGGTGGATGCAACATGGTGATGTGTGATGGCTCCGTTCGCTTTCTCACGCTCACCAGTGCCGGCGACATCGTGACTCTGCAACGCCTCGCTGTCCCGAACGATGGACAGGTCGTCAGCATTCCCTAACCCGCGAGGTGTCATGCACCGTGTTCATCTCCAGGCGGCCGCAATTGCGATTGCGGCCCTCCTGCAGGCGGGTTGCTCCTCCCAGCCGCCGGCCATCATTCCCGCCGAGGGAACCGTGCTCCTCAACGGGCAACCATTGCCGCATGCCCAGGTAGATTTCGTGCCCATGATTCAGGGATTCGGTGCCGAATACATTGCCACGGCCACGACCGATGAGAAGGGCCGATTCAAATTGACCTGCAACGGGGGGGTTCCGGGTGCCTGCGCCTGTGAGAATCGTGTTACGGTGATCGAAGGGCCATTCCCGGAGAATGTTCGCGGGAATCAAACGGCGGAGGGACGCTTCCTGAATACCCTCAGCAATCGGCCAATCCCCATCGTCTATAGCAGTGTGGCGAACACACCCCTGATCATCACCGTCAGCGCCGAACGCACAGACTACACCCTGGAATTGAAGCGCTAATTCACATGTTGCGGGGATTTGTTATGCGGCTTTGCTTGTTCTCAAGCGTCCAGGTTGTGTCGCTCGTCATGCTTGCGGGGTGCGGATCGAGCAAGCCCGAATTGACGGAAGTGAATGGAGTCGTGCTTCTGGGTGGTAACCCGCTACCCAATGCTGAAATCACCCTGATCCCCGTTGCCGGTGCCGAGCCGGACAAAGCTTCGTTGATCGCAGTCACGGACGATCACGGCAAATTTCAAATCACAACCAACGGTAAACCCGGGGCCGCACCCGGGGACTACCTGGTGATCGTCGCGGAGGGCCCCATGCCCGAAGAACTCCGCGATGAAAACCTTCAGGACAAAGCTTCGAATTATCGCGCCACCCAGAAGAATCGTCCGATTCCAGCGAAGTACAGCTCTGCGGCCAAATCGGACCTGAAAATGACGATTAGCAAGGATCAAAAGGATTATAAACTTGAACTGAGTCGTTGATGGACATCACCGTCCAGAAATACTCACCCAGGAAGGTTCTTCCTGGGTTTTTTAACGCGCCAGCTTCGGCACCATCAGCAGGAACTCTTCGTTCGAGGCGGTCTTGGCGAGGTGCTTGATCAGGCGTTCCATCGCCTCGACGGGCTTCATCTGCAGCATCGTTCGCCGCAGGAGCACGATCTGTTCGAGCGTCTCCGCGGGGATGAGGCGTTCTTCTTTTCGCGTGCCGGATTGGGGCAAGTTGATGGCAGGGTAAACGCGGCGATCGGAGAGTTGCCGGTCCAGCACCAGTTCCATGTTGCCGGTGCCCTTGAACTCCTGGAAGATCACGTCGTCCATGCGGCTGCCGGTCTCGATGAGGGCGGTGCCGAGGATGGTGAGCGTGCCGCCTTCCTCGAAGGCACGAGCACTGCCGAAGAGCCGTTTGGGCACATCCAGGGCCTTGGCATCGATGCCGCCAGACATGGTGCGGCCGCTACCCGCGACCTTGTTATAAGCGCGGGCCAGTCGCGTCAGGCTATCGAGCAACACGAAGACATCGCGGCCCTGTTCTGTAAGCCGGCGAGCGCGTTCGAGCACGAGTTCGGCAATGCGGATGTGGTTGGCCGTGTCGTTATCCGAACTCGACGCAATCACCTCGCCCTTCACCGAGCGCTTGATCTCGGTCACTTCCTCGGGCCGCTCGTCCACCAGCAACACCATGAGGTGAATATCCGGGTGGTTCACGGTCACCGCATGGGCGATGTGCGAGAGCAGCACCGTCTTGCCCGTTCGCGGTGGGGCGACAATGAGGCCGCGCTGGCCAGCCCCGATCGGCGTGAAGAGGTCCATCACACGCGTGGTCAGCGGCTCGGCACCGGTTTCGAGCTTGATCCAGCGGCCGGGATCGATCGGCGTGAGTTCGTCCCAGACCCGGCGGTGGAACTCCTTCGGATCCTTGCCTTCGATGAGTTCGACGCCGGTGAGGCGCGGTCCGCTGGGGCCCATGCCGCGTGATTGCATGCCGCGCGGGCCCTGATGGCCGCGGTGCCG
>JBGSZR010000001.1:0-5597 GCA_041750275.1 Gemmataceae bacterium | reverse complement strand
CGGCCTCGGCGTACTTCTTCTCCGCGAAGAGTGCCCCGGCCACGGCCATGCGCGTCTGCACGGCGAGCAGCTTCCCCGCAGGGTTCTCCGGTGGCACCGCATCCGCAAACGTGACGGCCGCGCGATAACCCGCCATCGCCTCCGCGGGTCGATTCGCCGAAGCAAAGATCACGGCCAGCCCCATCTGCGCGGCGACCTGCAAATCCGGCCACTTCTCGGCACTCGCCACGGCCAGAGCGGATTTGCCGCTCTTCTCGGCGCTCGCAAAATCCTGGCTCTTCGAAGCGGTCAGCATGCCGACATAATGCTTGCGAAAGATCACGCCGGGCCCGCTGCCGCCACCCTCGGCCGCGAGTTCGCGATAGACTTCGCCCACATCGAACTTCGGCGTCTGCGTCAACACACGCGCCGGTTCTGCAGCCGCGAGCGGGGCGAGGGACTGGGCTTCGGCGAAGTCCACAACAAGCACTCGAACATCGGCGGGCAACTCGGACTTCACCAGCCCCTGCAGCCAGCGGCACCAGCCGGCGGGATCGCCGATCTCGCTCGGCACAAGGGCAACGGCCAGGTTGCGCTGGGCACCCTTGTGGTGCTTCTGAAACGAGGCCATGACGCGGGCCACATTCGCATAGCCTGGCTCGCCGCTCTTCGGAGCGGGCACGCGCCAGGTGGGATCGAGGGGAATCTCGATCAGGTCGTCCTTGATGCCTTCGAACCAGGTTTTCCAGGCCCGAATGAGGTCGACGGCATATGTGGTTTCATCGCGGAAGGGTACTTCGAACGGCACGAACACATCGCGAATGCCAGCAGGGTGCGTACGGTGCAATTCGAGAAACACGTCGATGATCTGCCGCGTGTCCTCATCCGCGACCCAACGCAACAGCCGGGCGGCCGGCTTCGCGGTGAACGCTTCCCACAACTCGTCGAGTTCGTTGAGACGCCACTCGACGGCATTTTTCTCGGCATCAGCCACCGCGATCTCCATTGCATCAGTTCAGCTTGATCGTGGCCCCAGTGACGGTGACGCCGGTGTCGCCGGTGACCTTCGCGGTTGGTGCGGCAACCTTCACGCCGCCTGCTTCGCAGACGACGGAGGACGGGCCAACGGTTTGCGTGGCGGTGGAGTCTCCGACGACAGTGACGGTGCCGCCGTGGTGCGTGGCCTCGCTCTTGCCAGAAGTGGTGAGCGTGGGGGCCATGATGTCCACGGTGGACTTGCCCTCAACGATCACTTCTGGTGCCGAGATGCTGACGTTCGAACCGCCGGTGAACACGATATCGGGTGCATTGCCGCTGATCTTGGCCTTGCCTTCGAAGTGAATCTTGGACGCCGTGAGCACGATGCTGTCGGGCGTCATGCGGAGCGTGCTACTGCCAACGGTGAGCAGGATTTCCGTGGGCGAGGTGACATGCACGAAGGAGGTCTTCGAACTGATATCAATGGAATTCGTGACGGTCGTGGTCTGCGTGTTATCGAAGATCTCGACGACGGGTCCTTTCACGAACCAGTCGCCTTTGCCGGCATCGACGCTGAATTTGTAGTCGCCCTTCGAGACGGTGTACGAGGTGTCGCCGAAGGTGGTGCTGCTCGATTTGCCGGCCTTCCTGGGGTCCTTCTGCTCGCCCCCGATGCTGACCGTGTAGTTATCCTCGACGGTGATGGACATGTCCTTTTCAGCGTGGATGCTGACGAGTTCTTGCCCCTTCTTGTCCTCGAACTTGAGTTCGTTGTAGTTGTTGGCCGTGCCGCCGGGGCTGCTCCGCGTCTTGATGCCGCTGACGGTCTTGTTTGCCGGCAGGTCGTATGTGGGCATCAGGTCGTTGTTGTACACGCTGCCGATGATGATCGGTTGATCGGGGTCGCCCTCCAGGAAATCGACGATCACTTCCTGGCCAATTCGCGGCAACTGCTGGAATCCCCACTGCGTGCCGGCCCACGACTGGGCCACACGCACCCAGCAGGAACTATCGAGCCCGCGCGGCCCTTCCGGATCCCAGCGGAACCAGACCTTCACCCGGCCATATTTATCCGGGAAAATCTCCTCATCGGGCGGGCCCACGACCACGGCCGTCTGCGTCCCTTTCACCACGGGCCGGGGCGTTTCGCGAGCCGGGCGGAATGGGAGAACGAACGGCAGGCACTCGAAGGAATTCTCGTAATCGTAGTCGCCGGGGCCGCCAGTATCGGCGATGCCGCAATTCGCTGCGTGAGTAACCTCCGTCAACACATACTCACCATCGGCGTCAAAGTGCTCGGAGAGTTTGAACTTGTGCCCCGGCGTCAAGCGGCAATACGTCCCGGCGGCCTGAATGCGGACGGTGCGGGTCGCCTCCTGATCGGCGCGGACGCCAGCGATGCGGGCATTGTCTTCGAAAAGCGGATCGAGATCAGCCGGGCGCTCGGCACCACCCGGATCGATGCCATCGCGCCAGTGGGCGAACCCGCCCGGGTGTTCCACGATGGCGGTCTTGTCCATGCCGCCGAGCGCGAGGGGGTGCTCGACTGTGCCGGTCTTCACCTTGTCCACCTCGAAGCCCACGGCCTGGAGATTATTGGTGGGCATTTCGAACCAGTGGTCGGTGAGATCGACGGCACCGGTCTGCAATTCCTGGGCCTTCTCCCAGCTGGTGACGCGGCCTTCCGTGGGCGTGTCGTTGCTATCATCCTGGAAGCTGAGTTCGACGGGATCAGCAATAGGGTCGTGGCCGCGCGGGTTGTCCGAGATGACCATGCCGGGCTCGTCGCCGTGCACGAAGTAGAAGTACATGCCTTCTTCTTCCATGAGACGGGCGGCAAAGTCGAAGTCGCTCTCGCGATATTGCGCACAGAGGTTGCGCGGGTGGTACTTGCCTTCGAGGCGGAAGTCTGGCGAGTAGATGGGGCCAAGGACGGCTTCGAGAATTTCCTTCGTGGTGAGTTGCTGGAAGAGCCGGCTGCGCACGGTCTTCGTCAGCAGCCAGAGGTGCGGCACCATCTCCATGCGATAGTAAATGAAGCGTTCGTCGCGCGCACCCTGGGCGATGCGGTTGATAATGCCGCTCACGTGCCGCGATTCATGGCCGACCGCACCCTGATCGATGGAGACATTCGCGGGCTTGCCGAGCGCATCCTCGAACTTCAGCGGCGCAGCCACCGGAGCGGCCACCGTCAGTTCGAACGAGAAGAGTCGAGAAATTGACTCGCTTCCCGCGAAACCGGTGAGCAGCACCTCGTCGGCGTTGACTTCGCCGAGTTGCACCCGGAGCGGTCGGGTTTCTTGCGTGTATTCGGCCATGGCAGGCATGTTCCGTGCGCGGTGATGAATCTGAACCGCGATTGTTCCAGAGGAACGAGCCACAAACAAGCGGCTCCGCCCGGATATGCGAAAGCCAGTGCGTCGGCGGACAGTTCGACGCTTTTGCTGCCGGGGTGGTAGAATTGCCCTGTCTCCTTCTTGCAACCTTTCCGGTGTTTGGCCGATGTCGTCACCCAATCCTGCGGCACTCTCGGACGAAGAGCGTTCCCAGCTCTCCGCGCGGGCGGATCAGTTCTTCGCGGCGCTGGCTGAAGGCGGCACCGAGGACTGGGGGCCGTTTCTGGCGGGGCTCTCCGAGAAAGCCCGGCCCGTGGTGCTCACGGAACTGGTCCTCATCGACATGGGCCATCGCTGGAGCAAGGGCGAACGTCCGACCATTGAGCACTACCTCAAGCGCTTTCCGGAACTCGGCCCGGTCGAGGCCATTGCCCCGAAGTTGATCATCGAGGAGCACCGCTGCCGGATGAAGTCGGGCGAGCCCGCCGATATCGATGGCTACCGTGAACGCTTCCCGACCCAGTTCAAATCCATTCAGCCCGAGCTCGAAAAGAGCGCATACGAAACGCTTATTCCCTCTTCCAGCCAGCCGATACCATCAGGTATGAACTCCGGACCCGGTGGCGGACCCGGCGGCAATCGCACCGGGGCGTTCCTCTCCGTGTCGCAGCAATACGAGTTCGTGCGCGAACTGGGCCGCGGCATGTTTGGTGAGGTCTGGCTTGCCCAGAAGAAGCCCAGCGGCATCGAGAAGGCTGTCAAGATTCTCCTGCAGCCGTCGGATCGCGATGCGGCCAAGCGCGAGTTCCGTTCCCTGGAACTGATCAAGAATCTGCGGCACCCCTATTTGCTCGCCACCGAGGACTTCTGGGTCTCCAACGATCGCCTGCACATCGTGATGGAACTCGCCGATGGCACGCTGCGCACGCGCTTCAAGGAATGCCGCAAGCTCATGCTCCCCGGCATCCCTTCGGAAGAACTGCTCGGCTACATCCAGGAAGCGGCCGAAGGGCTGGACTATTTGCACCTCTGCAAGATCACGCACCGCGATGTGAAGCCGGACAACATCCTGCTCTTGCACGGGCACGCGAAGGTCGCAGACTTCGGCCTGGCCCGCCATCAGGACGCGATCATGGCGTCCATGAGCTTCGCCGGCACCCCCGCGTACATGGCACCCGAAGTCTGGGGCGGCGAAGGCGGCCCGGCCAGCGATCAGTACAGCCTCGCCTTCTGCTATGTCGAACTTCGCCAGGGGAAGATTCCGATTCCACCGCGGCAAACGATGCAGGAGATGATGATCGCTCACCTCGATGGCCTCTTCGAGTTCGACAACGAGATTGGGGAAGCCGAACGAGCCGTGCTCCGCAAGGGGATGGCCCGCATGCCCGAAGAACGCTACGGCTCCTGCTCCGAATTTGTCGATGCGCTCGCCGCGGCGTTTGGTCGCTCCTTCATTCGCAAGTCTGGCAAGGTGCCGGTGCCGCCCGCTCGCCTGGCACCAGAAGACGAGGAACCACTTTCGCTTGGGAAAGGCTCGAGGGACACCGATTCGAAGATCGTCGGCACCGTGCGAACGGAGTTTCCCCGCCGCGATACCGCCAGTGAACCGAAGCCCTCGGTCGTGACGCCACTGAAAGGTGGTTCCGGCTCGGCCACGATGCCGGTGCCGCTGCCGCTTCGCAAGCCCGCCCCGGTGCCGCTGTCCAAGAAACTGCTGGCCGGGCTCGGCATCTTTTCGCTGGTCGCCGCGTTCGCCGCGATCCTGTACGTGCTCTTCTTCACCGGCGGCAATGGCGAAATCGTTGACGCAACGGAGCACAACTCGACGGAGAAACAAGGCACGGGCGGCACGACCAACACCGGCAAGGGCGGCACAAACATTCCTCCGAAGGGTGTGGTCCTGCCGAAGGGGGCCGCGGCTGCCGAGGGTGCCAAGCTGCTGACGCTCGCCGATGGCCGGCAAGTCTACGACTGGATTCGCTTCACCTCGCCCGGTGAAGAAGTGCGGTTCCGTCTGGTGGCGCCCGTCGGTGCGGACGAACGCATCGCCCCGTTTTACATCATGGAATCGAAGGTGTGGGCCCGGCTCTATCGGCTGCGTGCCTCCGGCTTGCCTCTGCGGGAACAACCGAATTCCGTGGACGAAGAATCACCAATGGTGAACGTGACGGCCCCGGAAGCAGCACAGTATGCGAAGTCGGTCTTCCCGGATGGCTGGTTGCCGAGTCCGCTGGAATGGGATCAGGCGGCGGGTTTCGAGGATCAGCGGGGCCAGCCGGGGCCGACGCTGCCGGGCGGTCAGCC